>DCHE01000027.1:71342-122486 GCA_002314775.1 Lachnospiraceae bacterium UBA1760 | reverse complement strand
AAGTCAAAGCTTGCTGAGGAGATGAAGAATGCTGAAAAAAGTGAAGTAAGCAGCGAGATAAAGGCTAAGGATAATTCTGAAGCAATGCAGAAGATAAAGACTGCTGCTAAGAATGAAGCATGGAATATGAAAAAGACTGAGGATAAGACTGAGATTAAGACTGAGATTAATACTGAGATTAATACTGAGATTAATACTGAGATTAAGTCCGAAGAAAAGTTAGCTGCAGAATTAGAAGACATAGACAATATTTCCGTTATTGAGAAGGACGATTCCCTTGACAATGGCGATTTATTTGATAATAAAGCGCAGTCTGAAATTTTAAAATATATACTAACTGATGAAGAAATAAAAGAAAAAGAATTAAATGATGAAGAAACACATATGAGGCTTGAAGAAGCTCTTGAGGCCAGGGAAAAACGCTTGCTTTACCACCTTGATATAAGAAAGCTGCAGAAGAATATAAAGGAGGGTAATGAGTTAAACTATGAATATGTTGAAATGCTAAAGAAAAGGCAGTTAGCAAAAACTCCTGGTGCAGTGTTTTTTGAAATGGACGATCCTATTTTTGGAAAAAAGGCACTTGAAAAATATCAGAAATCAAAGAATGAAAGGAAGGATAGCAAAGCGAAGGAGAGAGAAAAGAAATTAAACCTCAGAAAAATTGAGGATAAGCATGAAAAGCTTTTAGCAGAGATGAAATTCATTAATTCTGCACGACAAACAAGAGATGCAATGATATCACATAGAAGAAAGCATCATGATGACAGCGATACTATGAAAAAACTAAAGGGGAGTCTGATTGCTGTAAATAATGCTGTGGATAAACCAAGAAAGTCTGGTGAGAGTCTCTATGATTACACTAAGAATCTCGAGAACAAGTATTCTGCCGCAATTGAGTGGTGTCAGTATTACTTGAATAAAAAGACACATATTTTTAGCGATACTAGATACAAGTTGGTTATTAATACAATGGATTCTCTTATGGAGGAGCTTGGTTTAATTTCCTCATTTATGCTTGCTCAGGCATCATTTTCGAAATTAGAGTCTGAAAATGTTACGGATGCAAAGACAATTATCGAGTATGGCAAGTTAATCGAATTTGGCTCAGTTAATCCAGCTAATAAGGTGCCAGAGAGGGGCAAATACTATGCTGGAAAGCTTGTTCCAGAGGAGAAGAGAAAACAAAAGATAGATGATGATGCAATGACAGCCAGGGTGAATGATTCTCTCAGTTCGCTCGATAAGGTTCCAAATGGAATTGCCAAGTTCATTATGGGTATGCCTGTAGAGGATCTCTATAGAACACTTGGAAGTGACGGTTATGATATCATTTGCAAGCTTCATAAGCTTACAATGAGTTTTCCAGCAAATACTGAGCATTGCGAATATTTCAATACTGCAACCTTCGGCCTTGATAGAAAAAGGGGATTAAGCCGTAAGTTTTCAAATAATAAGACAAAGGTTTCGCATACAATGATGGGACTTATGCAGGAGAAGGATGGAACACTTACTCTCAAGGTTCTCGTTGGAAGCCAATTTAAGTGGATAAAGCTTAATACTGATATTGATGGTCTGAGAAGGAATATCGAGAATGGTATTATGAAGAACGAGAATCTCTTCGGTAAGTATTTTACTAATAGGCGTATTGAAGAATTAAATGTAGAGGATATACCAGAGGAGGAGATTCTTCTTAATAAAGAATACTTCATCAGCTTCATCGAAAAAAGAACCGGAGTTGTTCTTGAAAAGTATTATAAGGAGCTTAAGAATGTTCCAGCAGATTTGTGCAGATATGTGGCTGCAACGGTGCTTAATGCTGATAGACAGGGACTTGCCTTGTCAGAGGAAATCCTTAGGGATATGCTCGGAATAAATGACTTCACAAACCTTGAGAAAAGTACAAATCAGGAAAAGCTTGTTAATACAGTTGAAATCCTAGAGAAGGTTAAGGCTAGAAATAAGGAGAGTGAAGCTGGAAATCTTGGTAAGAAGGTTTCCATCAAGATGAATGAGGTAAAGGAGAAGATTGCAAAGAAGAAGGAGAATCTTGAGGATAAGGATGAGCTTGAAGAGGAATTTGCAAAGAAGCGCGAAGAGTTATTAAAGCTCCGTGAGGAGGAAGAAAAGAAACTCAGGGAAGCTGAAGATCAAAGAAGAAAGGCTTTTGAGGAGCAGACCAAATGGTCTAAGGAGGAGGAAAGCATAAAGAATTTAGTGGCAGACCTTATCTTCTCAAAAGACACTGTATCAATGGATATGGTTGATATTAATAGCAAGTTAAGCGCGGAGCAAAGAAAGGGCTTAAGAGTTAAGAAGGTTCTTCTTGATAATATCGATGCTGTAGCTCTTCTTGCGAAGAATAAAGGGTATATGGCCGGCTTTATCGACAGACTGCCAATTCCTGCTGGAAAGGAAGAGATTAAGGAAGCACTAACCGGAGCCCTCAATAAGATGGTTGGTGGTGCCACATTGCTTGGAGCCGTTCAGGAGCTTGACACAGTTAAGAATAAGTTAAAGGAAGAACTTTCTAAGATTGATGGAGATATGTTAGCTGAGCTTGCTAAAGTTGACGATATGATAAATGCTGAGATAACAAAAGCCTCAAAGATAGTTCAGGATATGGTTTCTGACGTAATTGGAACGGAAGCTGAAGAAGCCGATATAAAGACCGAAGAAGAAGTTAAGCTTAAGTTCGTAAATGATCAGAAAAAGGTTCAGGAAATTATTAATAATAATATTGAAGGAAATAGCTATAAAATCAATAATATTCTTGATGAGATGCAGGAGGAGAAAATATCTATTGATGTACTCATTTCTCTTCTTGATGAAGGTCAGAAGAAAACCTATGGTGGTGATATTTTAAAGCGTATATGTGCTGAAAGTCTTTCAGGAAATAAAGGCCAGGGTAAATTTATAAAGCTTGTAATGAAGAATTACTTTGAGAATGTCCCTGCAATGAGCCAGAGAGCAATGTTTGGTTCAGCTATTAGAAATTCAAGACCACTACCTCTTTCACTAAAGGCAATAAAGGAAGGCAAGGAACTTGACGATGACTACAAGGCTAAACAGAAGGTGGCCGAGGAGAATATTGCCAAATACGATAAGGAGATTGAGGCAATTGATAAGGAAGGTGGAATACTCGCGGTTATTAAAAAAACAGGTCCATTAGGCAAAAAGGTTAATGAAACCTCAAAGCGTTTTATCAATGAGAAAGAGTATCTCATGGCAAAGCTCAACGCAAGAATGGGCAATAATCTCTTGAACAATAAAGACCAGGCAACTGACCAGATTGAGAAGGATTACATTGAAAAGCTTGGTGGAAGCTTTATGGCAGGCTTTATAAAGGGTGCAGGCCCGCTTTTCCAGAAGACCTTGCAGGGACTTCCAGTATCTAAGAAAACCTCTCCATTTTTGGCTGAAGCCTTAGATGATGTAAAATCAAAGCTGCTTCCAATTCCACAGGATGTGGTTGAGGCTCAGCTTTTGGACATGATTAATAAATCAAATGGCGCAGTACATAAGATTGATGTTGTAAAGTCGCTGGGTGCTGCATCGGTAGGACAGGCATTTTTATGTAAGATTTACGGAAACTCAATCCCTGAGGGACGAGAGGTAGTTATTAAGATCCTGAGACCTGACGCACAAAACAGAATGAAGACTGAGATGAAGCTTATGCTTGACTGTGCAGAAAAGACTAATGAGGGTATGAAGGCAACCTTCGAGGGTCAGCTAAATAGTATTTTCAAGGAGCTTAACCTTAAGCTCGAGGCTAATAATGTTATTGAAGGTGAGGTTTACAATAAGGCATTATCGGCAAAGAGTGGAAACCATGTAGAATCAATGAAGCTCTTTGGCTTTATAAAGCCAACTGAAGATTATATGGCTTGTGAAAAGGCAGATGGTGAGACTGTTGACAGCTATCTCAAATCTGTTGACGAAGAAGTGGTTGAGGTACTAAGAACATTTGCAAAGGTTACTGAGGATGGTAAGTCGCTGGTATTAGATGAAGACAAGAAGCTTTCACTTAAGCTTAACAGGAAGAATCAGTCAAAATACATGGGCACTGTACTTAAGCTTAACAGCATAATCGCAGATGTGAAGAAACGTCAGGGATACATTATTGAGCTTGGAGAAAAGTGGGTTAAGGAGGGCCTTTACGGAGGCGGCTTCTATCACGGAGATCTTCATGCAGGTAATATAATGGTAAGCGACGAAAAGGCTACGGTTATTGATTTTGGTAACTGTACAAAGCTGTCTCCAAAGGAGATTGAAACAATCACCGCTATGATGACCTCGGCATGCCTTGGTAAAAGCTGTGTGGATGAGTTTATGAATGGATTTTACTCACTCATGGTAAAGAGTGAAAAGATGGAGCAGCTTAAGCAGGAAAAGGGTGAAGAACTGAAGAAGATTATTGAAGGCGTATTCACACTTGGTGGGCCTACCGAAACAGGCGAAAGAATCGCAGCTGTTCTTCTTAAGGCGCAGGAGCTTGGTTTTGAACTTCCAGCATCCATCCATAATTTCTCTATGTGCCAGATGAGAATCAACAATACTATAGATAGTATGAACGATAAGATTAAGGAGTTAAAAGAGTTTTCAAATCAGCTTGGTATTATTTCAGAAGGAGAGATGGATACTACTAAACCGGATAGAGAGATTGACTTTAATCTTGTTAAATGCTGCAGACGATATATGATGTCAAAGGGATATCAGAGAAGTAAAGGAAAGGCTGAGGAATCAAGAAACATTCAGAAGAAACTGTTGCTAAGAGATGTTTACTTTGAGAAACAACCAAAGAGAAAACAGGCCGAAAATGAAGCTGCAGTAAATCAGCGTGATAAATTTATTGATGAGTTAAATGAGGCTGCAGAAAACAAGGACAAGAGAGAAGAATTTCTTAAGAAGTTTGAGACAAGCGGATTTGAGTTTAGAAAGTATAACTTCCTTACAGAGTTCTATGCATTAAAAAGACGTATCTTAGATGCTAAGGGTAACATAGGTGCTCTGAAGGAAGATGCTAAAAGATATTATGAGATGGTAGATGCTTATCCGTCAGTGGTAAATTCGATATATCAGGATTATTCGACAAAGTATAAAAATGAATATGATCATTTGCTGGCAGGTAATAATCTTACAGCAGATGAAAAGAAAACAGTACCATATCTTGAAAATTTAGTCGGTGCCGCATTGAGCCTTCAGAGTAATAAGAACAATGGAGATTTGTACTCAGCTAAAGAGTTTAGGGGCAATAAAACAATAACGATTAGTCCTAGTGAACAAATCAAAAGAACTAAGTTGCTATTCGATTACATCCTTGGACTCTGTAAGAAGCTGTATGGAGAGAAATCAACAAAGGACAGGATAATCGAGTATTGGGAAATGAAGGATAAAGGAGCAGAAGATTATAAATTTGAAGAAAAGGCTGCTGATATCAAGGCGGAGGTTGCATCACAGACTGTATGTGCAATGAGGGAGGATAGACTTAATGACAGATATTATGAGATAAGCAAAAAGCTTCCTCTTGTCAGCCTTGATGATTTTAATGAGAATATGGCTGATTATTACACAGATCCTATTTACGGTGCAGAGTTAAAGAATGCAGCGAGAGAGTTCTTTGAGCTTAACGAGAAGAAGAAAAAGTTAGTGAATGATATACAGGAGATGGATGAAAATGAAGAAGAGCGTATGACTAAACTTCAGAATGAAATCATCCCAGAGCTTATACTGAACATTTCACTCCGTAAGATTAATGATCTTAAGGAAGATGCAAGTAAGATTCAGGACTCAGTTGCTAGTATTAATGGAAGTCTCGATGATTTTATTTCCATTATGTCAAGACAGATTAGCAGTAATATTTTTGTTACAGCCACAAGACTTGGACCTGGCTACATGAAAAAACATGGAGCAGAGCTTAAAAAAGTAGGCGAATAATAAAACTATTATAGCTAATAAGCAAGAATAAAAATATCAAAAAGAGCGAGCGTTTTGTAAGCTGATAGCAGCGATCAAAATGCTCGCTACTTTTTTCGGACCGTTACCTTTAATATTTTTACTCATAAGGGTATTGAATTTCAAAATTCACTTTACGACTACGAAATCGGTCGGGTTGAAAAAATTACGAAAGAAGTAGAAAAAAATACGCAAAAGGTAGAAAAATCTATGCAAATTTCTCGAATTTTGTCAATTGAAAGATGCCAGTCAGTATGCTACCATAATTTTGGGTATCTAGACCATAATGATGGACTTATAATACAGAGTGTTCTGTACGAATATGGAGGCAAATATGAGAAGAAGAATTTTATCAGCGGTTCTTGCCGCAATACTTGCAGTTACCTCGGCTGGAGCAGGGGTTAAGGCAGCTGAGATTAATGATAATCAGGAAATAATTGAGGAGGTTTCTGAAGCCGAAGAGGCGATTCTGGATAAAGAGGTTGATATTTATGAAGTGGAAGAAAAGGTAAGTGCGGGAAGCGTTACAATTAACAGCACAAACTTTCCGGATGATACATTTAGAAATTATGTATCGAATAATTATGACACCTCAAAGAATGGCGTGCTTGAATCGAGCGAGATAGAAGCTGTAACAGCGATTACATTTAACTCTGGCTCAGGACTTACTGGTGTTACCAAGATAGATGGTATACAGTACCTGACAAGTCTTAATACAGCAAACTTCTATAGCCTTACTAATAACGTTGATCTGACAAAGCTTCCTAGCAGTATAGTTACACTCAAAATTGAAAAGTGTAACAAGATAACTACAATTAATCTTTCTGGAAGAACCTCCTTAAAGGTATTAACTATTGACAATTGTGCTGCGCTTAAGACGATTAATCTTAGCGGATGCACAAGCCTTGGTTCGACTAGTACATCGTCAAAGAAGGTTGATATTTATACCAATAACTACCTTACAAGCATTGATTACACTGGCTGCAGCAGCATAAAGTATTTAAATAATAAGGGAAATGTAAGGCTTGCCTCAGTAAATCTTGCACCAATAACAGGACTTCTCTACTATGAGTGTAATTCAGCAGGACTTACAAGTCTCGATGTATCTAAAAATACATCATTAAAGACTCTCATCTGTGGAGGAAGTACCAATAAGTTTACCTCCCTTGACCTTAGTAAAAACACAAGTTTAACCTCACTAGATATCACAAGCCAGTCGAACCTTACAAAGCTTGATATGAATTATTCTACATCGACAAAGTGTTCGGTGATTGGCGCAACAGCAATCAAAGATTTGACACTCAGACTTACTACAAAGGCTACAGGAACCTTGAGCCTTAGTGCATTTAGCTCTGGAACCTCGGTTGAGCCAATTCTTGGTGCGATTTCGGATTCCGGATATAATTCAAGCACAAAGGTGCTTACATTTAACCCGGCTGCAAATACTTACAATGCTTCACTCGGCTATGTTTACACTGTTGGAACAAATAACGGAGCAAGCTACAAGATTGCTTACTCTTCCTACGATGGTGGAGCTGCTCTTGCAACAGCCAAGTCAAGCAGTGTTTCAGTAACTAAGAATGGATTCAACAGTTCATCAAATGCATTTGAGTTTACTGCATATCACTCAGCAAGTGCTTCTGACGGAAAGAGCAGTCTTGACTACGCATGGTTTATTGAGAAGGATGGAGTGACAAGCCAGATTAAGAACTGGACAACTGGAGATTCAAGTGTTTCCATAAATGCTGACATGGGAATCTACGGAGAGGTTAAGCTTATCGGAAAGGTAAGAGTTTCAAACAACACCTCAAGCGTTGCTGAGTCAAGTGTTAACGTTGAGATTCATCCATATCTCAAGGGCACCTGTCAGATGCCGTACAGTGGTGGAGGCTTTTTGATTGGACTTGAGAAATATCCAAATACTCCTAAGGCTGTAAAGTGTAAGATGCTTGTATTAAACTGTACATATCTTGCAGCGGGCCTTGATCCATGGGTATATCAGACAGAATACTGTGGCTTTTCGAATAATGGAATGTGGACCATTTGGGCACCTGAATACGGTTATTTCTGGACACTTTTTAGAATTTATGATGAAAACAATAATATCATTGATGAGAAGTGTTATGGATTTGTTAATACCTAAATTGGATTTGTTATTATCAAAAATCAAGGCTTCATTTTTATGAAGCCTTGTATAGTATATAAAAATAGCTTGCAAAGCAATTTGTGAGTATGGGTATTTAAGAGGATAAATTATGAAACGTAGATTATTAGCAAAAATTCTTGCAGGCCTGCTTATTATCGGCTCTGCAAATACTGGTGTCAGCGCCCAGAGTGTAGACACAGTTGTTAATCAGAATATAAATACTAGTGTTGATCGGAATATAGATGAAGTAGACAGTGACTTGATATCGCAGGATAGTACAGAGGGCCCTGAGATAGTCGAGGAGGCTGAGGAGAAGGTTGAGGCAGAGATTGCAGTAAACGCAACTAACTTCCCGGATTCTGTTTTCAGAGGATATATTCAGTCGAGATTTGGAGATACCTTAAGTGAGACTGAGATATCAAGTGTGACCTATATGACATTTTCTAGCAGTGTCAAATATACAAGTGGTGGCACTACATATTATCTTAACAATATAACGAATTTTACTGGTTTGCAGTATTTTACTTCAGTTAATAAGATAACAATAACAAAATCCACTACATTAAAAAGTATAAGCCGCTCGGATCTTCCAGAAAATCTTGTAACCTTTTACATGGAGCAGTGTTCGAATGTATATCTTAAGAATCTTGACTTATCAGGACTTACAAAACTCAGAACCTTGTCAATAAACGACAATACTAAGCTTCAGTCTGTTAATCTGGACAATTGCACAGCCTATACCGGACCTGCTGCAACATCAACCACGCTGGGTATTTACAAGAATGGTTCGCTGCAATCGGTTTCTATGAAGAACTGTACAGCTCTTAAGGTGTTGAATGTATTTAACAATGGCAATCTCACCACCCTTGACATTACAGGCAGTAATGCAATAACAACTATGAACATTAGCAGAAATGCGCTCTCTTCTATAGATGTTACTGGTTATCCGGCCCTGATTACCTTAGACTGCGAATACAACGATCTTACAGAGCTTGATTTGTCTAAAAATACCAAGCTTACAACACTTAAATGCGGTGGAAGTAATAAGCTACCAAAGCTTGATGTAACTCACATAACAACACTCACAACGGTAAACTGCGCAGGCTGTTCTACGATTACAGAGCTTAAGATGAATTATCTGGCAAAGCAGAGCATTGCGGCATTTTATGGCTGTTCATCACTTAAGAATGTTACCTTTGTTCTGACGAATAAGACAACTGGTACAGTTAGTCTTGGTGCAATGACGGGTAATGGAAGTTCCACCCAGACTCTGGACTACATTACCGATACAAACTATAACACCTCGACAAAAACCTTAACCTTCACTCCGGCTGACTATTATAATGAGAGCCTTGGAAAGGGTGTTTATCCAGTCGGTAACAGCAATTATGATTCATTTAACATTGAATACACAGACTACGAGGGTAAGGCAGCTGTTGACAAGCCAGTTACAGCGATCAGCCTTACTGCGAATAAGGAAAATCCAATCATAAAGAACGAATCCGTAAGGATAACAGCTACTGTCACTCCTTCGGATGCAACTGACAGAAATATTGTGTGGTCCTCGTCAAGCGGATTAGTTTCAATAAGTCAATACGGACTTTATGCAGACGTTATAGCGCTTGGAAGTGGAACTGCGACAGTTATAGCAACTAATACCAAATCAGGCGTATCTCAGAGCTATGAGCTTCAGATTGTCGTACCAACTACTGATTTCACTCTTGATACCACTGAGGCCTTGCTTGACCTTGATACAGATAGTACAAAGACTATTAACGTGACAGGCTTCACACCACAGGATGCGACTGACAGGGAATTTACCTTCGAAAGCTCTGACACCTCGGTTGCGACAGTTTCAGGAAGCGGTACCTCCGCAACTATCCAGGCTGTTGGAAAGGGTGATGCTACAATAAAGGTTGCGCTTAAGAGTAATCCAAGTATATTTAAGACAGTCAGCGTGGCTGTCAACAAGGTTGAGAATATCTATGTAACTGGCTTTGATATTCCTGCATCGATTTCTCTTGATTTAAATAGCACATACATCGGAAGTGTTGCGGCAACCAATATTACCCCTTCGGATGCGACCTTCAAGGCTGTATCATATCAATCAGCTAACACTGCTGTTGCCACTGTAGATGATTATGGAAATGTAACCGGTGTTTCAGTTGGTACAACAACAATTACTGTAAAGGCAAAGGACGACGGAGGATATAGTAAAACAGTTACCGTAACAGTTGAGAGAAAGCCTATCCTGGTGACAAAGATTACCCTCAACTCGACCTCAAAGGAGCTGAGAGTTGGAGATGTTTTCTATGTATTAGCAAAATCCTATGAGCCAAGCACTGCAACAACAAAGGGTGTAACCTACTCAGTTGTAGGTGGTGGCACAAGCGTTGTTACAGTCGGAGAGACAAATGGAGCAGTTATCGCTAAGGGCACAGGAACTGCCACAGTAAGAGCGACTGCGACAGACGGTTCAGGAGTGTATGCGGACTGTGAGATTACAGTTTACGCTGCCCTTGTAAGCAGTATTACAGTTAAGAATACATCAATGACCTTAGACCTTAACGGAACCTACACCGGTAAGATTGAGGTTACAGATATAAGTCCTGCCAACGCAGGAAACAAGAATTTAAGCTACACCTCACTTAATCAGAGTGTAGCAACTGTTGATGAAAGTGGAAATGTAACCGGTAAGTCAGTTGGAAACACAACTATTACAGTTGCGGCTACTGATGGTTCTAACACAAAAACCTCAGTTACTATTAATGTTGTAAGAAATCCGATTGCGGTGACAAAGGTTAACCTTGTCGATTCGGAGAAGACAATTACAGTTGGTCAGACCTACACTGTAGCAGTTAATTCATTTGAACCTTCTAATGCAACCACAAAGGGTGTAACCTACTCATTAGTCGGAGAGGATAAGGGCATTATCACAGTCGATACCGAAAAGGGATTGGTTACTGCACTTGCAGTTGGAACAGCTACTGTAAGAGCGACAGCAATTGACGGTTCAAAGGTTTATGCAGACTGTGTAATTACAGTTAAGCCAGTATTGGTTCAGAAAATTAATGTTAAGGAGACAGAAATTACCTTAGACTTGAATTCAGTAAACACTGGATGGGCCCAGGTAACCTCAGTTCTTCCTTCAAATGCAGCCGACAAATCTCTTAGCTACACATCGGCAGATACAAGCATTGCAACTGTAGATATAAGCGGATATGTTACTGGTAAGGCAGTCGGTGAGACATACATTACAATTGCAGCAGCTGACGGTTCAGGAGTGACTGCAACAGTAAATGTCAAGGTTGTAAAAAATGCAGTCAAGGTTACTAAGATTACTCTCAATGAGTCTTCAAAGACTATAAGAGTTGGAGATACATTTACGGCATCGGTGAAAGCTTACGAGCCAAGTAATGCAACCACAAAGGGTGTAACCTACTCGGTAGTAGGTGGTGGCACAAGCGTTGTGACTGTTAACAGTACCTCAGGCCTTGTCACAGCAAAGGGCCAGGGAACTGCAACAGTAAGAGCGACTGCAACTGACGGTTCGGGAGTTTATGCAGACTGTGCAGTCACAGTAAATCCTGCACTGGTTACATCAATCACAGTCAAGGAGACTACACTCAACCTTGATTTAAACGGAACAAAGACTGGAACGATTGAGGTTACCTCAGTTCTTCCAAGCTACGCAGGAAACAAGACAGTTTCCTATACATCAGCAAACACGAGCATTGCATCAGTAGATGCAAGTGGTAATGTAACAGCTAAGGCAGTTGGAAACACTACGATAACAGTAGCAGCAACTGACGGCTCAGGTGTTACGGCGACGGTTACTGTATATGTAACAAAGAGCGCAATTAAGGTTACCTCAATCGAAGTTAAGACAGATTCAATAAACCTTGATTTAAACGGAACAAAGACCGGAAAGGTTGAGGTGACAAGTGTTCTCCCAGCAAATGCAACCAACAAGGCTGTCAGCTACTCATCAGAAAAAACAGGTGTAGCTACAGTGGATGCAAGTGGAAATGTCACAGCCAAGTCAGTGGGTTCAACGGTTATAACTGTAAAGGCAGCCGACGGCTCAGGTGTAGTGAAGTATGTAACAGTATATGTAGTTGACACAACTGTTAAGTACAATGCAGTATCAACAGGCTTATATATCACTGGAAATGGCAAGTATCTCGAGGCAGGTCACTCAGCCTATGCAACTGGCGGAAACAGTGAGATAGAATATAGCTGGTATGTCGAGAAGGACGGAAAGACCCAGATGATTCAGGATTGGACCAAGGGTACAAATACCATAAAGTGGCATCCAAATGTATATGGCAATATAACCTTAATCGGAAAGGTTCGTCTCTCAGATAATAAGGACAGTGTCTCTTCCTCAGTGAAGGAGGTTGAGGTACATCCGTACCTGAGCGGAACCTGCCAGATGCCAAATCCGAACGGTTCGGGATTCTTGATTGGTCTTACGAAGTATGCAGATACAGATGAGGCAGTCTGTTGTAAGATGCTTGTACTCAACTGTTCCCTTCTTGCAGCTGGATTACCAGCCTGGGTATACGAGACAGAATACTGCGGATTTGCAGACAATGGAATGTGGACGGTATGGGATCCTGAGTATGGATACTTCTGGACACTTTTCAGAATCTATGATAAGGATGGTAACATCATCGACGAAATCTGTTATGGATTCGTAAATACCTAAATACTAAAAAGCGCGAAAAGCTTTGCGACAATAATGCAGCAGAAATCTGAAATAGACCAGATTTCTGCTGCATTTTGTAATTATTAATCCTGATTTAATCAACGATTAACTTTTTTATGTTGTAACTTCGAGGATTTTTGGATATACTTAGTGTAGTTTTTTATGGGCTCAGCCAGGATGGCAGAGTTATTAGAAGTAAAAAGGTTTAATATACATTTAGAAAAGGGGAAGCAATGATTAATTACACTTTAAAAAATAGGGTAAATGAAGCCTTGGCTTACGCAGATCTTCTCACTAACCAGGGGTTTGGACCAGAGGGAGGAATGTCGCTTCGCGATATGCTCAAATTTGACTTCATGCAGTTTTTGGGCTTTGTTTATAATTCTGATGGAAGCAGTGGACGTGAGGAGGTAGCATTTATCAGGGACTACCTTGGAACCTACCTTACTGTAGAGCAGTTTATCAAGTTCAGATATGACCGTTGTATGGGTAAGGACTTTGTCAATACAGTTCCACGTTCACTTACATATTTTGTAAAGACTGACCTTTCAGGTGGTTCTAAGAGAACAAGAGAAGGATACTCAAAATCAAGATACATCTGTACAATCTTCAATGAGCTTGGTCAGGAGTTTATAGCAATCAATTCAATCACAGTTGATGAGATTAGTAATCTCAGCAATTACTCACTCATGCTTGACAATTATATTAAGGAGTTTTCGCTCTATAATTCCGGAGAGCCAAATGAACTAATTGATCCAAACAAGCTCAACATCTCAGCTGCTACGATTAGAAAGGCTAAGATTAATAAGGCGACTGGAGCAAAGAGTGGCTCTGAAGGAACAAGCTCTGATAAGATCTCGGAGAAGAAGGAGGCAGCAATCAAGGCTGCAGAGGAGGATACAGAAACCTTAGAGGAAATCATGGAGGAGCTTAACTCACTCACCGGACTTGATGCGGTTAAGCAGGATATCACCAATCTTACTAATCTTCTCAAGGTTAAAAAGCTTCGTGAGAAGAGAGGAATGAAGCAGCCAAGCATTTCACTTCATCTTGTATTCTCAGGAAATCCAGGAACTGGTAAAACAACCGTAGCAAGACTTCTTGCCAGAATTTACAAGAAGCTTGGAGTACTTAAAACAGGACAGCTAATCGAGGTTGACCGTTCAAATCTCGTTGAGGGATATATTGGACAGACAGCAATTAAGACAACTGAGGTAATCGAGAGTGCCCTTGGCGGTGTTCTCTTTATTGATGAGGCATACACACTCACAGCAAACAAGGGTGAGAAGGACTTTGGCCAGGAGGCAGTTGATACAATCCTTAAGGCTATGGAGGATCACAGAGACGATTTAGTAGTAATCGTTGCAGGTTACACTGATCTTATGGATGAGTTCGTAAATTCTAATCCAGGTCTTAAATCTCGTTTCAACAAATACATCTTCTTCAGAGATTACACTGGAGCAGAGCTCTTCAACATCTTCACTGGTATGTGTGACAAGCAGGAATATATCCCAAATGCACAGGCTAAGAAGTATGTTACAGGATACCTGAAGTACCGTGCTGAGGAGCATGATGAGAACTTCGCAAATGCAAGAGAGGTCAGAAATTACATCGAGAGATGTATCCAGAGACAGGCGACAAGAATTGTCGAGCTGAAGGACCCTGATGATAAGGCAATCAAGACATTTACAATTGCAGACGTAAGGGAGGAAGGTTACGAGCTTCCAAAGGAAAAATAATAGAGGTAGCCAAATTGAAGTTTAGACCATGTATTGATATACATAATGGAAAGGTAAAGCAGATAGTCGGAGGCAGTCTTAAGGATATCGGCAATGTGGCAGAGGAAAACTTTGTCTCTGATATGGACGGTGGCTTCTACGGCGATTTGTATAGAAGGATGGACCTTCCGGGCGGCCACATTATCCTGCTTAATCCGGCAGGCAGTGAGTATTATGAGGCTGACGTGAGGGAGGCTGAGGCAGCAATCAGAGCGTACCCAGGTGGCCTTATGATTGGAGGCGGAATAACAGCCGATAATGCGAAGCGCTTTATTGATATGGGAGCGAGTCATGTTATTGTTACCTCCTACGTGTTTAAGGACGGAGTAATCAATTTTGAAAGACTTGACAGACTTAAAGAGGCTGTGGGAAGAGAGAATTTAGTTCTGGACCTTTCAGCAAGAAAAAAGGATGGAAGGTACTATATTGTAACAGACAGGTGGCAGAAATTTACTGATACGGTGATAACTGAGGAAGTCCTGGATACTCTGATGGAGTATTCCTCTGAGTACCTAGTCCATGCAGTTGACGTGGAGGGTAAGGCAAGCGGAATTGAAACCGAGCTGGCAAGGCTCCTTGCCAATTGGGGAAAGCTACCTATAACCTATGCAGGCGGAGTTGGTTCCTTCGAGGATTTAGAGCTTCTGAAGAAAGTGACGGAGGGAAAGCTTGATGTCACGATAGGAAGTGCGCTTTCACTTTTTGGAGGCAGTATGGATTTTAACCAGGTGGTTGATTACTGCCGGAATATATAGGTTAATTACAGTGGCGAAAGCTGCTGATTGATAAAAAACAAACTATTAAAACTAATATGAATTATATTTTCGACTAAAAGGAGAAGATCATGAGAAAATTCAAGACAAAAAAGATAGCAGCAGTTATTGTTGCTGCATCTATGGCATTTTCAGTTTCTGCCTGTGGTGCCAAGGAGGAGCAGACAACAGCTGCAGCAACTGAGGCAACTGAGACAACAGCTTCGGTAGCTTCAACAGAGCAGGATGCATCAACTGAGGCAACAACAGAGAATGCTGCAACAAATGAAAACGAGATCACTGAAAATCTTGGCAAAACAGTTGATCCGGACACACCATATTTTGCTCAGGGCGAGGATGATGGCTCTGGAGTGGTTCAGAACGGAGATGTTATAATAGATGTAAACTTCGATGACAATGATACAGATGGCTTCCATTCATACACAAATGGCGGCCAGTACAAGCTTAACGTTGAGGACGGAGCACTTGTAATGGACATCGAGAGAGTTGGTGGCGTAGATTACGGCTGTCAGACCTACTATGATGGATTTGCACTCAGCAACGGCTGTGTATACACCTATTCCTTTGATATGTGGTCTGATATTGACAGATCTATTCAGTACAGACTCCAGATAAATGGTGGTGATTACCATGCATATATGGGCGATGATATAAAGATTGGAAAAGAGAAGACAAGCTATTCCTTCGATTTCACAATGGAGGAGGATTCAGATCCAGCTCCAAGACTTTGCTTCAACTGTGGTAAGTTCGCAGATATGAGCGATGACCCGGGTGCACACAAGATTTATATTGATAATATAAAGCTTACTGTTAAGGATGCCGGAAATGCTGAGGCAATTCAGACAGTTGCTCCATCACCAATAATCGCAGTCAGCCAGATTGGTTACAATCCTCAGGATACAAAGATTACTACTCTTATGACAGAGAATGCTGAGACAGTAATGCTTGTTGATGCAACTAACAATCAGGTAGTTTATGAGACAAAGCTTGGAAAGGAAAAGAATGATATTGGTGTAAGAGCTAAGATTAAGCAGGGTGACTTCACAGATTATAAGCAGCCGGGTGTATATTTCTTATACTCAGTTGTTGATGGATCACCTTACAGATCCTACGAGTTCGAGATTGGCGAGAATCTTTATGACGATCTTTTCAAGGATGCAGTTCTCATGCTTTACAACCAGAGATGTGGTGTTAAGCTTGAGGAATCTATAAGTGGAGACTTCGCACATGAGGCCTGTCATACAGGTGAGGCAATCGTTTATGGTACTGATGTGAAGAAGGACGTAAATGGTGGCTGGCATGATGCAGGTGACTACGGAAGATACGTAGTACCAGGTGCAACAACAGTTCAGGATTTATTTAACGCATATAAGTATTACAATGTAACTGCAGACGATATTGGAATTCCAGAGAGTGGAAATAACATTCCAGATGTGCTTGACGAAGCAAAGTTTGAGCTTGACTGGATGATGAAGATGCAGGATGAGACCTCAGGTGGTGTTTACCACAAGGTTACAGGACTTGTATTCCCAGAGACAGTAGTTGCAGTTGAGGAGACACAGCAGATGTACCTCTCAGCAATTTCTACTGCAGCAACAGCAGATTTTGCAGCAGTAATGGCTGAGGCTTCAGTTCTTTACAAGGACTACGATGCAGAGTATGCAGCTAAATGCTTAGAGGTTGCTAAGAAGGCATGGACCTATGTTGAGGGCGTTGGAAGAGATTACAACGGTTTCAAGAACACAAAGGAAATCGTAACTGGTGAGTATCCAGACTATAACACAATGGATGAAACCTATTGGGCAGGAATAGAGCTTTTCCTTGCGACAGGAGACGAGACATATAAGAAGGCCTTCACAGATATCTATTTTGATAATATGAAGGTTGCACTTGGCTGGGCCGATATTGCGGGCTATGCAAGCTATGATTTGCTTTCATATTCTACTAAGGAGCAGGCAGGAGAAATCTACGACAGAGTTAAGACCGCATTTATTGAAAATGCAGATTCACTTCTGAAAAAGATTGAGTACGATGGTTACCATATGGCTCAGGGTGGTACTTATTCATGGGGAAGTAACCAGACAGTTGCAGATACAGGAAGCCTTCTTGTTATGGCCGCAAAGATTTCTGGAGACAATAAGTATTTAACTGCAGCAAAGCAGCAACTTGATTATCTTCTTGGCTGCAACAGTGTTGGCTACTGCTTCGTAACAGGTTATGGTTCAGTATCTCCAGATCATACACACCACAGACCATCGCAGGCTCTTGGAAAAACTATGAAGGGTATGCTCGTAGGAGGACCTAACAGTAATCTTGAAGACCCATACGCAAAGGAAGTATTAAGAGAGGCAGCTCCAGCAATGTGCTATGCTGATAATGAGCAGACATACTCATGTAATGAGGTTACAATTTATTGGAACTCAGCACTTATCGCGTTACTTGCTGCACTCAAATAGGAAGTAAAATGGTTCAGTTAATTAAAAAATTACTTGAAAATGATAAAATTAGATATTTAATAGGAGGAGGACTTACCACGCTAACCAACCTGGTAATGTTCTTTCTCCTGAGAACATTCACAGCTATCGACAGAAATATCTGTAATGTAATTGCAATTATCTGTGCAATCATTGCAGCATATTTCCTGAATAAGCTGTTTGTGTTCAGGAGTCACACAGACAGCATCTCCAAGTTAATAACGGAGATGCTGTCTTTTGTGGGAGTCAGACTGCTCTCAATGGTGATAGAGGTTCTTGGATTTAGCCTTCTCTGTGACAGCTTTAGAATGAGTGAACTTGCCTCTAAAATAATTGTGCAGTTCATAGTTGTAGTTGCCAATTATGTATTCAGTAAGCTCTTTGTGTTTAAGGAGAGGCAGGAAGGACTGCTAACCAAGGTTAGGAATAACTGGTCAGTAGTTCTTGCAATGGCAGTAACCTTTGTATTTATGCTTATCGTTATGATTGTGAGCGGAGTGGCTCCGTTTGGACAGTACAGCTTCACAGTTGTGGACAGCATTCACCAGTATGTGCCATTTATGGCGGATTATCAGGATAAGCTTGTCAACGAGGGAAGTATATTCTACACCTGGGATATTGGTCTTGGTGTAAATTTCATGTCACTTCTTCTATATTACATGGCAAGCCCGCTTAACCTTGTGGTTATGCTTTTCTCAAGAAATGCAATACCTTCTGTTATGTCAATGCTAATATCTGTAAAGATAATGATATCAGCGGGTGCATTTTCGTTCCTTCTTTCAAGGAGAAGGGGAAAAAGGCAGAATAACTTCCTTATCTCAGCCTTTGGTATAGCCTATGCTCTGAATAGCTATATGACAGGCTACTACTGGAATATTATGTGGCTTGACTGTATTATGGTGCTTCCACTTATTATTCTTGGCTTTGAGAGGATGATTGAGGGCGAGAGTCCAAAGCTTTATATCATTTCTTTGTTCTATTGTCTGTACTGTAATTACTATATAGCATTTATAGTATGTATCTTCTGTGCACTTTACTTCTTTGCTACAGGACATAAGAACATAAGGAAATTCTTTATCGACGGATTTAAGTTTGCTGGTGCATCAATTCTTGCTGCTGGTATGGCGGCATTTTCACTACTCACCGCATACTTTGCCATAATGCAAACCGCAACGGCCGGAAGTAAAATTCCAAAATGGGAATGGTATGGAAATATCTTCAAGATACTTGAGAGACATCTTTTCCTTACAAATCCAATGAGAAGCCAGCAGTTTGACGGTGGCGCAAACCTTTATTGTGGTATATTTACAGTATTTTTGCTGTTTTTATATGTGCTTAATCAGAGAATTAGGTTTATTGAGAAGGCGAGAAAGCTTGCCCTTCTTGCTTTACTTGTTGTGAGCTTCAATGCCACTACACTGAATTTCGTATGGCATGGCTTCCATGACCAGTACGGAATACCAAACAGATTTTCATTTGTCTATATCTTTGTTCTTCTTCTGATTGGATATGAGACCTTAAGCAGAATAAAGGGCACGGATTTTGTATTTTCAATTGCGGCACTTTTCTTCACTCTTTCATTCATATTTATGTGTAAATACAAGGGTGAAATTGCTGGAAATGTGCCAGAGAAAACACTGATAACAATCAATATAGTACTTGTTGTTGGATATATGATACTAGTCATTCTGAGACAAAAGGATGTAGTATCGCCAAAGCTTTTAAGCGGAATAATTGCCTTCTTCTTTGCAGGAGAGATTATTACAAATGCTACCTTAGGCTACATTACAAATGGCTTCTGTGACAGAGGCTATTACATGCAGTACGTGGATAGTATGAAGGAGGCTGTGGAATACGCTGAGGAGTATAGCAAGGAGCAGGGCTACGATATGCTCTACCGTTCAGACCAGGTCAACCCTATCATGCTCGATGAGGCAACCATGAATCAGATGAAGTCGATAGGAACCTTCTGTTCAACTGTAAGAGGCAATGTGGTTAATACCATGGGTGAGATGGGATTTTACACAGGAGCAAATGAATACCTCTACGATGGTGCAACACCGCTCACCAACACAATGCTTGGAGTAAGATATATCTATGCAAGAGATGACGACTTCTATCCTGAGACAGACTCGACTGAGCTTGTGAAGGAATTAGACAATGTTAAGATATACGAGAACAAATACACTCTTCCTTTTGGATATGCATTAAATGAGGATATTCTTGACTGGGACGAGTCAGCAGGGACAGCGGGCTTTTGTCAGAATTATTTTGTGGAGTATGCAACCGGAACTGGGGATGTGTTTAGAAGAGTGCCTATCGAGTATGATATTTCGGGGCACAAATGTGATGTGTCCACATCAGCCACTGGAGCAATTCTTTACGACTCTGATACAAGCGACAAGATTCAGATTAGCGCAAGCTTTACTGTTCCATATGATGGAGAGTATTTCTACAACACAAGAGGAAATTACATTGAGAAAATCAAGGTCTTCAAGGACGACGAGGAGATTGCCTATGACAGATATCAGTCTCAGCTTGCAGTTCTCGGAAAGCTTGAGGCTGGCGATGATATAACCATCGAGGTTCAGTTTGGAAATGGATACTCAAAGAGCGGAAGCATAACAATTGATTTATTTACCTTCGACTGTGAGGCTTTAGAGGCATTCTATGATGAGGCTTCTAAGGAGGTTCTAAATGTTACGGATTCTTCAGATGGCTATATAAAGGGAGATATTGATATATCAGAAGGTAAGCTTTTATTTACCTCAGTTCCATATGATGAGGGCTGGTCAGTTTATGTGGATGGAAAGAAGGTTGAAACTGAGCTTGTCGGAGGCGCCTTCATGGCAATTAAGCTTTCACCTGGAAGTCATGAGATAGAGATGAAGTACTTCCCAAGCGGACTTAAGATAGGACTTATAGTTAGCCTCGTGTCATGGGTTATATTCTTTGTTGTAATCGGAAGTACAGGGAAGAAAAAGAAGGATGATACCCCGGCTGAAGAAGAGGAAGCATCCTGCGATAACGAAAATGTCGAAATATCCTATGAAAATAGTGAAGAATCACAATAAATCAATTGACCACGAAAAATTAATATAGTACAATTAATAGATGTAGGAAAAGCACAAACCACAAATTAATGTGCTTTCAAAAGTTATCAAACAGGCAATTAAGTTATGAATAGCCTGTAAAAAATAGTGATAGGGGTGTTAGTTTTTATGGAAAAGATTAAGGAGATGGCATGGAAGCCTCTGATGTTAATTACAGCTGGCATTGTTCTTGTTCTGGGAATTATCGGAACAGTAGCTGGACAACCGGTAGGATATATTATGCTTGTTCTTCAGGTTGCAGTAGTTGCAGGGGTTATATTTATTAGAGCTGGTGAGGGCCAGGGAAAGAGCCAGGTTTCTGGAAAGAATGATAAGTACAGAAAGCTGTTTATGAACCTTCCTATAGGCTTTGCTCAGGCAAAGATTATGACTGACAGCTCTGGTCGAGTATCAGGCTACAACATCGTTGATGCCAACGAGACCTTTGGTGCTTATTTTAACCTTGATTCAACAGATTATAAGGATAAAGTTCTTGGAGATTCAAAGATTGAGGTTCTTCAGGACATCAATGCATGGTTTAGTGCATACAACACATCAGGCACAAAGGAAGGCGACCTGATGGACGTTGAGATTACAATGGAGAAGCTCGGAAGAACCTTCAACACTGTAATGTACAAGTCAGAGTCAGACTACATCAATATGGTAGTTATCGATATCACAGATCAGAAGGATACAGAGACTAAGCTCTCAAAGGCTATTGAGGATGCTAATGCAGCCTACAAGACTCAGGCCGAGTTCCTTGCAAATATGTCACACGAGATTAGAACTCCAATCAACGGAATTCTTGGTATGCTCCAGCTTACACTTATGGCTGATGATCTCCAGGCTGATTACAGAGATAACCTTGTAACAGCTAAGAACTGTGCTGATAACCTTCTCAGACTTATCAATGATATCCTTGATATCAGTAAGCTTGAGGCTGGTAAGTACAGAATTAAGGAAGAAATCTTCGATGTAAGAGCAGCTATCGAGGAAACAGTTGCAGCTCAGGTTCCAACAGCTACTAACAAGGGATTAAATCTTGATATGTCCTTTGGCAATAATATTCCAAAGCTTGTAAAGGGTGATGGACAGCGTATCCAGCAGGTACTCAACTGTCTCCTTTCAAATGCTATCAAGTTTACCTCAGAGGGTAGCGTAAGAGTTAAGATTGCTGCTATGGATAACGGCAATGAGCAGATTAAGATTCGTATCGCAGTTGCAGATTCAGGTATTGGTATTTCAGAAGCTAATATGAGTAAGCTCTTTATCAGATTCTCACAGGTTGATGGTTCTGATACAAGAAAATATGGTGGAACAGGACTTGGTCTTGTAATCACAAAGCAGATTGTCGAGCTTATGAACGGTACTATTTCAGTACAGAGTAAGGAAGACATCGGTTCTACCTTCATCGCAGAGATTCCTCTTAAGGTTGTTAAAGCCGCAGAGGTTGAGCATAAGGATGAGGTTAAGGAGGAGGCAGCAGTATTCTCTATCAATTCTGCAAATGGCAAGAATGCAAGAATTCTTGTTGCAGAGGATGAGCCAGTTAACCAGCAGGTTATCGGAAAGCTCCTCGGTATGGCAGGCTTCTCATATGATATTGCTGAGAATGGTGAGAAGGCAGTTGATCTCTTCAAGCAGAAGAAGTATGACGCAGCCTTATTCGATGTTCAGATGCCAGTTATGGATGGTATCGCTGCTACTCAGGCAATCAGAGAGATTGAGCAGAGAGAGAGAAGAAAGAGACTTCCTATTATTGCCGTAACTGCAAGAGCAATGTTTGGCGATAAGGAGAGAATCCTTGAGAATAAGCTTGATGATTACATCGCAAAGCCATACAACTTAAATACAGTAGTTGAGACTTTGAATAAGTACATCAGCAAGAATGATTAATTTGACTAATTAAATATGATATGCATTCTGCCGAAATTGATTGGCAGTTGTGCACAAGAAGAATAAGGAAGACCCGGTTCGGGTCTTCTTTTTTTGTGCTTATTTGAGGCAAAAAAATGTTGCAGCATTTTTTGGCTGATATAAGATTCAAATGGCTAAAAATGGCTTAAATAAAGGAAAATCAGAGGCACATTCGCAGGGAAAATATAGTGAAAATGCAACATTTTGTTGCGCAACAAACTGAAGCAATATATAAGTTTACGATAAAAATCCTCGGTGCTATTCTAAGCCCATAAATCGATAATTCAAGGAGGAATAGCAGGGTGTACAGAGTGGGAATCATAGATAGTGATTCAGAGTACATATATGCAGTTCAAGGGTACTTTAGCAGTAACATTAATTCTTCTATCGAGGTGCTTGGCTTTTCTGACATTTCATTTCTGGAGGAATTTATTGCAAAGGAAAGACTGGATATGGTGCTTTGTGGCTTGGAGTATTATGAAAAGCTTAAGGCTAGTAGAGATATTTTGTGCCAGGCTACAGCACTCACACTTCTATGCGAGAATACTAATCAGGCTGAGGCTGGTATTTATAAATACCAGACGGCAGAGGGTCTTTGTCAAAGCATAAACCGAAGGCTTTTTACTGATGATAAAAGGGAGACGGTTACCCAGAGGATAGCGGTATTTTCGCCCCTCGGGAGATGTGGAAAGACAACTCTTGCAAGGGCAGTAGCATTTATTGACGAGGTGCGGGGCGGTCTGCTTATCAGTATGGAGAATTATGCAGAGCATGAGGTGTCCTGTGAGTCTCTTTTGATGTATCAGATTTTAAACAAAGCACCAGATATAGAGAAGCTGATTACTAGAAATATCAGGACAGTTCGAGGCGTCAATGTGGTAGAACCGGTGGGAATTCATTTTGATGCAATGGGTGTTAATTCGGACTCACTCAGGTATATGATGGATCAGCTTCTCAAATCTGGCAGATTTTCGACAATATGCTTTGACTTTGGAAGCTGCGCGGTAGCAGATTTCAAGTTACTTTGTGAATTTGACTATGTGCTGATGCCGGTACTATCCGATGAGGTATCAGAAAGAAAGCTGGAGAGCTTCTTCAATTACATTGAGAAAACCGGAAATGGAGAATTGATAAAGAGAATTAGAAGGCTAAATGTTCCGATTGGTGAGTTTGACAGCCCACCAGTAATCTCAGTTGCAACAAGGGTGATAGAGGAAATGAATGGACGAAAATTTATCAGAGAAAATTAAAAGGAAGGTTCTTGAAACGGTTGATGTTTCAAAGGAGATAGATGACGAGGAGGTAAGACAGGAGATAAGAAACACTCTGCTTACTGAGGCGGGTAAGGAGTATGTGCCACTGAGAGAGCTGCTCAGGATAGAGAGGGATGTATTTAATCAGGTAAGAGGTCTCGATATTTTGTCAGAGCTTTTGAGTGATGAGACAATCTCCGAGATTATGATAAATGGAACCGAGAGTATATTTGTTGAGAAAAACGGAAGAATTGAGGAGTACGAGAGGCATTTCACAGATGGTGAGAGGCTTCTTTCGGTGGTAAGAAAGATTGTGTCTGAATCAAACAGGGTGATAAATGAGTCAAATCCAATTGCCGACACAATACTTAAGGGAGGAGAACGTGTAAATGTTATCCTTGACAATATCTCACTTAACGGAACGGCAGTGACAATTCGTAAGTTCCCAAAGAGAAATACCACCATGGAGGATTTAATAAGACTTGGGTCAATCGATACGAAGGTGGCAGAGTTTCTAAGGGCACTAGTGATTTCTGGATACAATATTTTCATCTCTGGAGGAACAGGCGCAGGAAAAACCACATTTTTATCAGCCCTTTCGAATTTCATACCCAAAACCGAGAGGGTGATAACAATAGAGGATACGGCTGAGCTTAAGATTCAGGGAATTAAAAATCTGGTAAGACTGGAGGCCAGGAATTCAAATTGTGAGGGAAATAACCAGATAACCATCAGAGAACTGATAAAGGCGAGTCTTAGAATGAGGCCTGAGAGGATTATCGTCGGAGAAGTAAGAGGCGCGGAAGCGCTGGATATGCTTCAGGCCATGAACACGGGGCATGATGGCTCACTCTCAACGGGTCATGCAAACTCAGCAAGAGATATGCTGAAGAGACTAGAAACCATGGCACTAATGGCTGAGAATCTGCCATTTGCGGCTATCCAGTCTCAGATAGCTTCAGCAATAGATATAGTAATACATTTGGGAAGGCTTAGAGATAAGACAAGAAGAGTCCTCCAAATCAGCGAGGTGACAGGGGTTTTGAATGGAGAGATACAGGTTAATCCTATATATGAGTTTAGAGAAAAAGGTGTTTTGGAGGATGGCACAATTAGCGGTGAGCTTGCAAAGGTTGGAGATCTTATTAATGTGACAAAGCTTAAGCAGGCGGGAATGTTTGAGATATGTATGGAGGAACAGGAATTTGGCACAAAACGTACGTAGGATAATTTATTTAATATGCGTGAGTGTGGGAGTCGTGCTGCTTATTTCCTATTGCTTTTACAACAATTTACTTGGCATGATTCCGGCTTCAGGGGTCGGAGTTTTTGCATTTATCCTTGAGAGGAGAAGGCTAATAGAGAAGGACAGACGAACCTACAGGCTTCAGTTCGAGACCTTTCTTGGCGCAATGGATATATCAGTAAGAGCGGGCTACTCCCTGCCAAACAGCATGATTTATGCAACAGGTCATGTGAGTGAGATGTACGGGGACAAGGGACTACTGATAAAAAAGCTCCATGAGATAGAGAATTCCCTTGGAGTTGGAAGAAAGCTGGGGGAAGAGCTTGTGAGGATTGGAAATGAGCTTAAGCTTGAGGAGATATCTGACTTTGGTTCTGTGATTGACATCATGTCAAAATCAGGTGGAAATACCTCTGAGGTTATTGAGGGTACAGCGGAGAACATCTCAAAGAGAATACAGATTGAGGATGAGATCGATGTGATGATAACAGGAAAAAAGCTGGAAACCTATATTATGCTTGCAATGCCATTTCTGATAATCATCTATCTGAGGGTGGTAAATAAGGGGTATATGGATGCTCTTTATGAAGGAGTCTTTGGACGAATATTTATGACGGCTGCACTGGGACTGATTGGAGTAGCCTTATTCATATCAAAAAAGATAATTGGGAGGCTTTTATGAAGATAATGAGTGTATTTGTTATTATCATCATTTTGCTGTTTTTTCTTATTAGCAGGAAAAACTTCAGTAAATATAAGGATGAGAGAAAAAACTCCTTTTTGAGGTCTATTTTAAGACTTTACCCGAAGGGGCTTCGAAGAAAGATAAGACAGGAGCTTATGAAGACTGAGAAGAAAAGAGGAAGAGTGCTAGAGGAGATGGTTGATGAGTTTATAATTGGCCAGCTTAATACAGCACTACTGGGAGTTGTTGCAATACTTATACTGACTGGGCTAATGCTGCTATTTCCAGCCAGGGAAAGTGAGAACATTACGAGGAACACCTTTGGTAAGGGCGAAAAAACGGTAAAGCTAAGGATAAGTGATGGCAGTGAAGAAGCTATAGAAAAAATAAAAGTCGGTGCAAGAGAATATACAAGGGAGGAATTCGACTCTGCAGCTAAGCGGTGTGAGGAGTATCTGAACAGAGTGATATTATCTGACAATGAGACCTTAACATACATTAATAAGAGCCTTACTTTGCCAGCTAAAAACGAAGAGGGAACCTTAAGCATCAAATGGAAGAGCAGTAATAGTTCTGTAATAGGAACCGACGGAAGGGTGAAAAGTGATGAGATAACTGAGCCGGAGACTGTTACGCTTAAGGCAGTTATAAGTGACAACAACTACGAAAAAACTGTAATTTTTTGCTGCACGGTAATACCGGAAATAAATGAAATAAAAAGCGTTTTTGATGAGCTTACTATGCTCGAGCAGGGATCTCGTTGTGACTCGGAATTTGGCATTCCTGATTCAGTACATGGATATAGCGTTGAAGTGGTAAAGGAAACTGGTATTGGAACGATTTGCAAGGTAGCTTTACTTGGGATTTTATCACTTGCGGCAGTGCTTTATTTAAGGTACTCCAGGCTGAAGGAAAAAACAAAAAAGAGAAACGAGGAGCTTGCAGCTTTGTACTTTATGTTTGTGAGCAAGCTGACACTGTATATAGGAGCAGGAAAGAGCATAAGAGGCGCGATAAAAAGCTACATAAAGGACAAGGGCGAAGGAGGCGGTGAGCTGACTGGAGAGCTCATAATATGTATGAATGAGATTGAGGCTGGTGCAAACGAGGAGGATTCCTATCTTAGACTCGGTAAAAGTATCGGACTTCTTGAGTATATAAGACTTATGTCTCTGATTTGCCAGAATGTAAGACATGGAAACAGTAATCTCCTTATCATGATGAAGCAGGAGGAGGATAATGCTTCGCGTGTCTGGAGAGAAAAGGTAAAAAAGAGAGGGGAAGAGGCGTCTGGTAAGCTTCTTATTCCGATGTTTCTTCTTCTCTTGATTGTAATAGGAATCGTGATTTACCCTGCGATAAGCGGGGTTTGAGAATAAGGAGACGCATATGAGAAATAGAGTGAAAGAAATATTAGTTGGAAATGGCTCAAACAAGGGTGTTGCTGCTGTTGAAGTCATATTAATTCTGGTGGTCCTTATTGCGATAGTGGTTATATTTCAGGATCAGATAACAGATTTAGTAAATAATGTTTGGGACAAGATAAACGATGATGCAAATCAATTGTTATAAAGGATTTTAGAAGATTATAGAGGAATATAAAAGAATATAAAAGGTGAAGGAGAGTATGGATAATCAGGGAAAAATAACAGTATTTATGAGTCTTGTACTTATGGTCATGCTTTCACTTGTTGTGGCTGCATTTCAGATAGTTGATATCTATTGTGCAAGGATAAGAACTGCTGCGGCGGTGACAAATGGAGTTGGCTCGGTAAGAGCAAGCTACAATACGTATATTTTCGAGAAGTATCATATTCTCCTTATAGATAAGCAGTTTGGAAAAATGGGAGAGGGCTACATAGAGGAAATCATTGATAGCTGTATGAATGAGAACCTCGGAGAGGACTACTCAGTATCAACTGAGCTTTGCGAGGTATTTGGCGTTCTCTCAGATGATATTTCAGGGTTTAAGAAGCAGGTTGAAGATGATATGAAGTATGCGGCCTGCGAGGATATTTCAGAGGAGATACTAAGTAAAACCGGAGGGAGTGACGAGCCGGTTTCGGAAAAAACTATAAAAAGGATGGATGAAGAGGTATCGGAAGAAGAAAAAAAGGAGAGTGAAAATTCAGAGGCTCGAGAGGAGGAGAATAATACCGGTGAGGGTCAGGAGAGCCAAGTGGATGTTGAAGATCCAAGGGAGGAACTTAAAAAACAGAAAAAGCTTGGTATTGCATTCTCAATCAAGCCAGCCAGTATTAAGTTTTCCGACTACAAGGTTGATAAGAGCAAAACCTCCGAGAGTCTTATCAAGGAAGCTGAAAAGAACCTGGATACGGACAGCGAATTTGTGAAATACGGCTCTTTAAAAAGCGATGTCAAAAAGGGAAATGGCTTCCTGTCAGGGGTGAAAAATGAAGCGGCAGGAGTGTATTTTGCGAAGAATTATTTTAACAATGCGCTTACTAAGAAGAATGAGACGTCAAAGCTTAATCTTGAGATGGAGTATATTATTGCCGGGAAGATGACGGATGAGGAAAATTATAAAAAAACTGTAAATGAGATAATTACCCTAAGGCTCGGAGTCAATTTTGCATATCTTCTGACGGATGAAAAAAGGCTTCAGGTAATAAATGGAATCGCTGCAGGACTTGCAGCATCAACACCAGTACCCTACTCGGTAATAAAGTATTTGCTTACGGGCTGCTGGGCATATATCGAGGGAATTGCTGAGACCTACTATCTTATAAGGGGATATAAGCTGCCCTATGTAAAGGATAGTGAAAACTGGCTCACAGATTTTGACAGCCTGACTAAGCTTGATAAGCTTTCGCCAAAAAAGGACGACAAAGGGATGGACTATGAGAATTACCTTGAAATCCTTATTGCCATAAAGGGAAAAAGAAGCTACTACCGAATGCTGGACCTTATTTCAATCAACTCGGGTGTGGATTTGGAAAATCTGATTACTGGGTTTTATGTAAATATAACAGTAGATTATAAGGACACAAGCTTTAAGGTGGGAAGGCAGGTGACATATTAGCATGCAATTGAAAGGGGACATTAGCCTTGTAGTAGATACGGAAATCCTCTCCGACGTCACAAATTATAGCAGGAAAAGAGCCAAAGCTAATGCCTCGTTTCAAGGGTATGTGCGTTCCAAACAGGGAGTTGCCACTGTTGAGGCGGTTATAGTTATTCCAGTATTTCTTTTCGCGATGCTGGCATTTATCAGTATTTGCAACATTATGGTTCACAGAGCAAATCTTTATTATGCAGCAGCCCAGGCAACGGAGTATATGGCTGAATATGCATATCTGATTGACGAAACAGATCCCTCTTTCTTATCTCCAATTTTGGTCAAAGGTATAATTAAAAACTACGCCGACGATAGTCAGGTATCATCTAGGTATATACGAAAGGGCATTGACGGAGTCAGCTTCGCTGGCAGCAGGTATATCGATGAGGATGGAAATACTGACATATGTTTTATGTATAAAATCAGAATGGACATACCCTTTTTTGGAAAGCGTGAGAGGTATCTGAAGGAGGAGATAAAGCAAAAGGCCTACAAGGGCTTTAAGGATGAGACTGAAGGTAGCGAGGAGGAGGACTGCCAGTATGTGTACGTCGCTAAAAGAGGTGTGGTGTATCACACAAAAAGAACCTGCAGATATCTTTTTACAGCGGTTACTGATGTCAGTCTTGAGGAGGCGAAAAATAGGGGGAAGAGCCCCTGTGAGTACTGCGGAAAGTATAATGCGACAACTGTATTTATCAGTGAAAGTGGTGAGAGATACCATACAAACACCAGCTGTTCAAGGCTTTACAGAACAGTTGAGAGAAAAAAACTAAGTGAAGTGGGAGGTATACCCAAATGTTCAGTATGCGAATGAAAAATAACAGAGGAATGTACTCGGTGGAGCTTAGCATTCTATTTCCAATCATAATAATTGCCATAATGCTTATAGTCTATGCATTTCTGGCGATAATAAACAGAGAGAAGCTTAGAAGCAATATGTGTGTGGCGGTTTCCGAATACTCAAACCAGGAGATAAATGAAGACTACAGTATGAATTTGGGAACCGCTTGCTTTAAGGCATCCGAGGAGGACGGAACGATTCGTGGAGAGGGAAGCCTTGATATGTCATTTCTTGGTTATGATAGCAGATACGAGGTCAGTGCCTTAAGGGATAGTGACGATGCCCTGACAAAAAGACTAAGAAGATTTCAGGTAATCTCGGACATAAAGGAGTGATAATAATTGAAAATCACAAGTAAAAATTATGGAGATGGCAGCTTTGTCGAGATTGAGTCAGCCAAAATAAAGGATGATTACAGGATAAAAATGATAAGAAATAATGCCATAACTGGGTTACTTGCCCCATCACTTATGCGGCTCGACAACAGCCTCAAGCTCAGCTTTCGGGTGGATGGACTGACAAGCTTAAACGATTATCTAAGGCGGGAGGCATTTACGGGAAGGGTGCTTGAGCACTTCCTAAGAAAGCTGGTGGAGCTTGTAAGTGGAATGACAAGATATCTTCTATATCCTGACGAGCTTGTGATATCCATGAGCGGGATATATTATAGCAGGGCTTTGGATGAGTTTATGTTCATGTATGTGCCAGGGGAAAGGGAAAGCTTTTCAGTAAAGCTAAAGAAACTTTTTGAGGAGATGATGCTCATATACGATCACACAGACAGTAAGGATGTGATTTATCTTTACCGTATTTACTCAAAGCTTCTGCAGGACAATTTCACCCCGAGACTGTTTGCAGGCTGTCTAGAGAAGAGAGATGCGGAAAATGAGGCATTTATCTTAGAGGATGGACGATTTGTAAGAGGTCCTGATGATGGCGGTTATGTGGAGGGTGATAACTTTAATGCCGGAAATAATAATTTTGTAAATAATAATTTTTTAAATGATACATTTTCCGGTACGGACAAAGAGGAGAAAAGACTTAATAGTGAGATTCTGGACATAGCAGTGCCAGTAGCTGTGGTACTTCTTGCTACAGTTACTCTCCTTATCATATTTGGATTTGCTGCGGTCAAGTTTTGCATTGTAATAGGAATTCTATTTTCAGTTTACATATTCCTTATACTTAAAAATAATCGGGATGATGATGAGATAGACAGCAGTATGAGGGAATATTTTGAGGCAGCAGGCGAGGGCGAAGGAGGAGCTTTGGTTCCTCGGGGTACTGAGACCGATGCTGAAACTGGTGCGGAAATTCGTACTGAAATTCGTGCTGGAGTCAGTGAAAAGGAGGTAGCCATAAGGGAGGAAAAGAATAGCTTCCTTGTTATCAGTACTCTGGCAAAATATCAGCCGTATATGCTGAAGGAGGGGCTAAATCATATCGGAAGAAGCAGGGATATGGATTATTCTATACCCTCGGAGGGAATTAGCAGGGCTCATGCAGTGTTAAATCTGACAGGTGGTGAGCTTATGATTAGGGATGAGGGTTCTACAAATGGAACCTTTATAAATAACAAACGAATTAATACTGGAGTTTGGACGAACATCTTTTGTGGCTGCCTTATAAGGCTTGGGACAGAAGAGTTTTTTTTGACGAAAAATGAGGCAGAGTGAAATAAATGAAAGGAAAAATGTATGAAAGAACTAATTTTTAGAAAGCTTATAGCTATGGTTTTGGCTGCAGCATTACCGCTTGCTTCGCTGACAAATACGTTTTATGGCGGGAATAAAAACGCAGCCTACAGTGAGGTATATGAGTCGGGTGAAGCGTATGAACCGGAACTGGATATAGAGTATTTTAGTGAAAATAGTGAAAATAGTGAAAATAGTGAAAACCAGGCGGAGCCGGCTGAGGCTGAAAATTTAGAGAAAACCGATGTGGAAAATCCAGAGAAGTCAGAGGAAGAAATCACTGAGGCAGGAGAGATGGAAATTCAGGAAGAAGCAGAGGAGACTTCAGAGACAGAAATTACTGAGGCGGAGACTTCAGAGACAGAAATTACTGAGGCGGAGACTTCAGAGACAGAGATTACTGAGGCGGAGACTTTTGAGGAGGAAATTTTAACAGAGGAATTTTCTGAGGAGGAGGAGAGTGTTCTTGCGTCAGATGCAACAGCCTCAGATACATATCATTTTTATCTTGCAGAGAAGGATAAGATATACCAGATAAAGAGAGAAAGCTCTGGAGGAGCTGACTATCCGGTTTCGAGCATACTAAAGGGACATGGCCTAAAGGGAACCTACCTTGATAATAGCCATGCCTTCTACGGACTCTTTGATAATGGTACTAGAGTGAGTAATGCATACTGTACACAGATTATGAAGTCAGGACCTAAATCCGAGCTTGAAAAGTACATCATTGGCTGGTCCTATGGAACCAAGGGCTTATATACAGCCACAGGAGAAGAGTTCGTAAGGACACTTATGGCCTGCTTAAATATGGCCTTTGCGGAGATGGGCAGATATGCTGTTGATGGATCCTTCGGGGAATACTATATTGACGGGAAGCTTCAGACGGGACTACTTATTCAGGGAGCATTTTTCCCAATGACAAAGAATGAGGCAAGGGCGATAACCCAGGCTGCAATACATTTTCTGTGCAAGAATAAGAATGTAAATGACTGCGGAACACAGACCCTTGAATACAGTCTGACAGCCAAGGACCCTGTTGGCGAGGCATATAAGGCGCTTCTTAGCATTGGATTAAAGGCCTTTGACATCAAGGTTTACACAGGACGAAATAAGAATAACGAGCAGGTTAGCTACTCGCCAACTGTAAATGTCAATGTAGATATGGAGGAAATTGGAGATAAGATAAAGTACACTGCCAGATACGAGGCATATTATGTAAACCCGAATGTTAAGGCGATTTCTTCCTTTGAGACAAGTATTTCCGGTGCAAGAGTAGCCTACGAGGGAGCATATACTGCACTTAAGATAAACTGCGACAGTCTTCCAGAGGGAAGTACGGTATGGTTTTCTAATATCACAAATGAATACTTAAGCGACACAGGCTATTTTACCGGTGCAAACACAATAGGTGAGGACAGGGGAATAGTCAGGTGGACTCAGACTGCCGAGGTGGTAATACCAAAATTCTGTAAGGACAAGGTAGTACTTAGCTTTGTGACAGCAAGTGCCACAAAGATGGACACAACTGTAAAGTTTATGTCAGCCTACGGAAATGGCACCCTGCCTCAGGCAGGAAGCGCTGCTGCAAAGCTTAGGGATGGTACACTTAAGGATGCAAGCCTTCAGCTTATGGTGGCAACTGGAAATAAGAAAAGTATTTCAGACAGTAAAAGCATCGAGTATGAGAGTGTAAAGACATCATTTTCGCTTAAGAAGAAGGCTGAGTCGGGAGGAATAGATATAAGTGACAATCCTAATTACAGCCTTGAGAGTGCAGTTTATTCAGTGTACGAGGACTATGATGAAGAAACTGGAATGCTTAGAAGTGAAATTGCGGAATTTACAACCGACTCTGAGGGAACAGGACATGTTACAAAGAATCTTTATTCACCTGAGGATGTAACTACAGGAAACACAAGGCTTACGGGCCTTCCAGAGGGAACCTACTATGTGAAGGAGACTATCGCTCCGAGAGGCTTTTCGAGAAATGATGAGGTGGTAAGCCTTGTTCTGTCTCAGCTTAATCCCTATGAGGAGGTAATAGTTTACGACACTGCGCACGGAGATCCAACCGTTGTAAAGCTGGAGAAAACAAGCAGCGAGTCAATGGCTAAGGAGGATGAGGATAAGAGCGCTCTTCAGGGGGCAGAATTTGTCTTAAAATACTACCCTTTAAACACTAACTATGATTATACGGAGGAGGACTTGGCAAAGCTTGCGCCAAGGTACACCTATAAGCTTATAACCGACGAAAATGGAATGATTGATTTTTCAGAGGACAGCTATTATGAGAACAAGGAAGGACTTATGTACGAGGCAGGCTCGGTGTCATTTCCGTACGGAGTTATTTCTATTGAGGAGGTTAAGGCACCAAGCGGTTTCACTTTAAATGGAGAGTACTACGATAAAAATGGCTGGAGGGCTACTGCAAAGGATGGCAAGGCGCCAGTGTATATCTTCAAGCTGATTGAAAATGACAGCTCGATGGGAACGCTCTATGCGGGCAATATGCCAATCGATAACTCAGTAATCTCACTTTCGGAGACTACCGATAGAAAGGATCTGAGACTGTTCAAGTATGATGAGTCAACTAAAGAAGGAATTGAGGGGGTTGAGTTCACTCTCTTCATGCTTGATAAAGACGGCAAAATCATTATGTCAAGGGATATTTGTACGGATGAGAACGGAGTGTTTGACAGCAGACGCCAGGGTGAGGATTTCTGGTTTAGCCTAGGATATGGCTTTGAGCCTGGAAGGGGCAGACTTTTGTCAGGATATTCCTACAAGCTTGTCGAGAAAAAGACCGACAGGTATTACGAGATTGAGCCGCTCATCATAGATGTTACTAATGAGTCGGAGGAGCTAATTCAGGAAAATATTGGAAATAAAAGAATCCCTGAGATTGGAACTGTTGCGTCAGTTACCGATGACAAGACTGTCTATAGAGGAAGGGACGAGGACATTCAGATCGTTGACAATGTGAAGTATTCATATATGGACGAGGGCACAATGGTCAAAATTGAAGGAAGACTCATGAACAAGGAGACAGGCGAGCAGCTTTTCGATGACAAGGGAAATGAGCTTGTTTCTAAGAAGGATGTTGAGATTGCTGATGAGAACGGAAATATCTATGTAGAATTTGATATTAACTCTTCGTATATATTTTCGGATATTATCATCTATGAGTATATCTTTGACGAAAATGGAGAGCTTTTATGTAAGCACGAGGACATCGAGTCGCGTGAGCAGACCATAAAAAGCTATGTCGAGGAGAAAACCACAGAGACAACCACTGAGGAGACCACAGAAACCACAGAGATTACCACTGAGGAGACCACAGAAACCACAGAGACAACAACTGAGGAAACCACTGAAACCACAGAGACAACAACTGAGGAAACCACAGAAACCACAGAGACAACAACTGAGGAAACCACTGATACAACAGAAACCACAGAGAAGACAACTGATACCACAGAGACTACTTCTGAGACAACCACTGAAAAGACAAAGGATAAGCTTGTTAGGACTGGAGATGATACACAAATTCCATTTGCAGCAGGAGCCATGGCAGTTGCAGGTGTAGCAATTACTCTAATTGCATTTCTAAGGAGGAGAGACAATGGGGCCAGGTAAAGGTAAGAGGCTAATACTAGGCGTGGCCGTGGCAGCATTTTCCCTGGTTTCAGCATTTGCAATCATTAGATTTTATGATACTAAGGAAGATGGCGATACAGCCCTCATCAGACAGGAGGTTCCTGAAGCTTACTCGAAGAAGGTTATAAGTGATGGGATGAGTTTCATGGAGTATTTTGAACTGATTAGAAAAAATGAGGGCGAATCAAGGAGCGAGATATCTGTGAAGGACGATAAAAAAATAGTCACAGAAGAACCAGCAGAGATAACCGTCGAAGAATCGACGGTAGTATCAACTCAGGCAATTGCCGAAGTGACAACTAAGACATATGCAGAAGCAGCTACGAAAGCCACCATTGAAGCGGCTACCAAAGCAACTACGGAAGCAGCCACCACGGAGACAGCATCCAAAGTGACTACGGAATTAGCCACCAAAGCCACAACGGAGGCTACAACCAAGGTGACTACAGAAGCAGCTACTACCAAGGTGACTACAGAAGTAGCTACTACCAAGGTAACTACGGAAGCAACCACCAATGCTACCACGGAAGTTGCAACCAAAGTAACTACAGAAGCAACCACCGAGGCAAAAAGCCAGGCAGAAAACCAAACCACAACCGAGAAAAAGGAGCATGAGCATACATATATCTGGACGAGGGAGTACATAGGTGGAAGCACGAAAAAAGAGACCGAAACAAGAAGGCGTTGTGCTGTTTGCAGGGTAGACAGAGAGGAACACAACGACTCTGAATGTGAGGGAGGTCACTGGGTATATTATGATAAGCCAACGGGAAGAACTATAGTAACAAAAAGATATTTAAATTACCAGAGCTGTTCCTGTGGGAAAAAGGATATGGCTGGTTCGTATGAGACTGAGGAGGTTGAAATAAAAGGCTAAGTAAATCAAACGCTAAATTAGTAATTGACAGAACCTGCTATGTATTCGTAAATATCAGATAACCAAATGTCCGGGACAGTTAATGCCCCGGATATTTACTATGTTGACATAGAAAAATATACGTTGTATTGTATTTTTAGTTGCAAATATAGTTAAAATACTAATTAAAGCAAATCAAACGGAAATTATCAGAATAATCAATGTTAAGGAGTAAACCATGGTATATGATAAGGTAGTTAACATAATCTCAGAGCAGCTTGGAATTCCAGCTGATGACGTGACAAGTGAGGCAAGCTTTAAGGATGATTTCGGAGCAGACTCATTAAATCTTTATGAGCTTTCAGAGGCCTTTGAGCAGGAGTTTGATATAGAGATATCAGAGGACAGACTAAGTGAGATTGAGACAGTGGAGGATCTGATTAGAATTCTCAAGGAACTTGATGTAGAAGAGTAATCAGACTGGACGGAATATGCAGACATTTTCAAGCAAGATTAGATACAGTGAACTAGATAAGGACAGGCTGCTAAGTGTTCCAGCTCTCATTGACTATTTTCAGGATGTAAGTAACTTTGAGTCTGAAGAAAAGGGAGTTGGACTGGACTGGCTGCTTACGAATCATACAGTCTGGATGCTTACCGGCTGGCAGATAACAGTGCTTCGTCGCCCAAATCTGGGAGAAGAGATTGACGCAATAACCTGGGCCTGCGGCTTCAGACATTTTATTGGTCAGAGATGCTTTGAGCTAAGGTATAGAGATGGTGAGTTACTTGCCTACGCTTATTCGGAGTGGGCATATATTGATACTCAGACTGAGAAGCCGGCAACTATTCCCGAGAAGGAGTATGAAGCCTACGGCTATAAGGAGCCTCTTGATATCGAGATAAAGAAAACGAGAGTGGAAGTACCAAAGGATTTGTCAGAAAGAGAAGAGTTCACAGTAACAAGAGCAAACATTGATACCAACAACCATGTAAATAATGGGCAGTATATAGCAATTGCTATGAACTATCTTCCTGAGGGCTTTAAACCAGCTAAGATAAATGCAGTTTATAAGGGCCAGTCGAGACTGGGTGATGCCCTGACTCCGAAGATTAATGAGGAGAAAAACAGGGTATTTGTCGGACTTTGGGACCAGACAGGATTTATGAGATTTGCCTGTGAGTTTATAGATACAGAGACAAATGCAGTGTAAGGAAATCCTAAGTGATATCATCATTATTATGTATTCTGAGTAAAGAATATTGAGAAATAGATTAATTAGTGTTATACTGTGATAAGTGACATTCTGCTAATTGATTAAAATATTAGTAAAGTCAGGGAAGATGACTGTGACTTACATATAATTCTAGGAGGAAAAGAAATGAAGAAGGAAGATTGTATCTGGTATGATAGAAAAAGACATTTAGGATTACCACTTAGCTTTACAAAGTATTATATATATGATGACAGATTATTCGTAGAGTCGGGATTTTTCACAACAAAGATTGATGAGATTCTCCTCTACAGAATCAGAGACATCTCTCTTAAGATAACACTTGGACAGAAGATGGTTGGTGTTGGATGCGTAACTGTAGTATCATCTGACAAGACACTCCCAGTTCTTGACTTAAAGAACATCAAAAAGCCAAGAGAGGTTAAGGAGATTCTTCACAAGGTAGTCGAGGAGATGAAGGAGAAGAAGAATATCCGTGTTGGTGAGATGATGGACGGAGGCCCTATGGGAGGACCGATGGACGATGGCATGATGCATAATTCGGATTTTGATTGCTAAAATTCAATAAAACAGAAAAATTTCCTATAAGAAAATCGCCGTAGACATAGAGTTTACGGCGATTTTTTGGTAGAATTAAGTCAGGTGATTTAATAAGGAGGTATTGCTCGATGCAGATAACACTTATTGGAAAAGAGAATATCAGATTCTTTCAGGGGATGATACCTAAAGAGAGTAAAAAGGAGAAGCTTTTGCAGCCTGTGGTGCATAGACTTGGAGCTATCTGTGATGGCGTGGCCTGTGGCATTATAATAGTCGGCATTGATGAGGGAATGGCACAGCTTAAGTGGTTATATGTAAGTCCTGATTATCGAAACAGGGGGATAGGAAAAGCCCTGGTAAAGGCAATGATGGAGGACCTTATTGATTTAGATATTACGAGAGTAGTCTCCGTATATGAAAGCAATCTGTACGGTGGCTACATGGACAAAATTCTGTATGAAAATGACTACATAATATCTGCGGTTAAATCGGAGAATTACAGGACTACATATGGGCAGATGGTGAAGGTACCGCTATTTAAGAAGGCACTTGATTCAAAGCCGAATCCAAACTATGAATTCGTAACACTTGGTGAGGTTCCTGCGAATATGATAAGAAACAGCGAAATCATGAAGTGGTTCCTTGTGGATTACTATAAGGAGCAGAGCGTGGTATGCATAGATTCCAAGAAGAAGATTAAAGGCATTTTCATGGTTAAAAGAAAAAATGAAAAGCATTATGAGATAAGCTTTGTGCATTGTAAGGGAGCGAACACACCAGTTATCATGACAGGGATGATTGGCAGGTTTGCGAAAAATGTAAGAGCAGAGGTTAAGAATAAAAATCTGTCTGCCGACACTGTACTAACCTTTCAGACGCAGGGTAAGGACAGAGGAAGCTTTGTGCAGCATGTATTTGATATACCCCCTGAGGAGATTGTCTGGTTCCATGAGGCAACATTTGACAGCCGTATTCTAGATGTATTGAAATGAAAGCAGTATAAATTGTGACGTGAATAGTGGAAGGAGATGAGTATATTGGGAGATAATATGAATGAAGCAGAAGAGAGAATAAACCAGGAAATAAAAACCAAGGAAACTCTTCTAGAAGGCTTGGCTGAGCAGGCTAGAAATGCTGCTTTGGAAAATCAGTACCAAGCTAAGGCAAGGGCAAATCAGAAAACGGGGGAAGAGGAATTAAATCAGATTGAGCTCACAGAGGGTATTTATAAGCGAAGACTTATGATGCTTCCTGATACTGAAGGAGAGATAGCGAAGCTGGAGCAGGAATTAGCAGGTGGCTACAAAAAGGCTGGAAAGAAAAAATCCGAGCGTACTGCATGGGCGGATGGAATCCGTGAGAGGATTATGAAGCTAAGAGCGCAGACAGCACATCTGCAAGGGCTGGTAGGAAATCTCGATGAGGCAAGAATGAAGCAGTACGAGTTTACTGCAGAATACATAAACTGTCGCGAAAAAACAAAGGCAGATTTAAGACGTTTAAAGGAAAAAAATGAGGAAACAGTGTCAAATTACCATGAGCTTGCATTAGATGCAGTTCAGTTAAATGGAATCTGTTTCCAGGAAATAATAAATAAAACAGAAGGGTCACAGGATCCGGTTCATAAAAAGATGAATGAGCTTGCAACTGACATCAATAATTATCTCACAGCAGACAAGGATAAGATGGGGGAGGATTACTTTTTGCTTTTGAGAAAATATGAGATTAATCCTGCATTAAAGGGTGGAATATGTGAGGAACAGCTCTCTAAGGGTGCAGCATATATCAATGAAGGTGCTGCAACGCTGATTTTGTCAGCCATGGTAAACAGGTTATCTGCTCTGATTAATCAGACAGCGGAGGATTTTCTCCAAAACCTGAGCGTAAGTGACATTCATGCTCTTACTTACCAGCTAGAGCTTATCAGCACATCCATGCTTTTGTCAGACGATTACCGTGAGAAGTTAAATAAGAAAATCGACGATTCCTTGGCATCGAAGGAGCTTAGCGAGCTTCAGGAGCTTAAGGATAAAAAAGAACTGATTGAGATTAGGAAGCACACCATAAGGACAGGCAGCAAGGACTCATCCATAGAGGTTACTGAGTCATGGAATCTGGCAGAATATGCGGAGGATTTGATTGTTCTTTTGGGTAATCAGATTGTTGATACTTCGGATGAACAGTTCAGTAAGCTTCTAAGAGATTACGAGGACAGATTAGCTGGCAATAAAAAGGCTGTAGAAATCACTGTGTTTGAACTCAGTAAGCTAGAAGGATTTTCTGTATTAGAGAGTGAGGCAGTAAGAGAAAGGGCGACTCAGGAGCTTTATGATATTTTAAAGAAGGATATGCTAAGAGAAGACTTTGCCCAGGTTAAGTTTGTTGAGCAAAGAATTGACAAGACTAAGATGCTTGAGCGATTTATCGAGCCAGGCTTTGTTGAAAGGGTTAAGGAAATACTTGGAAAAGAGGATTCAGTTACAGGAATCATCGAGGCTGACCTTAAAAAGATTGCTATTATGTTTAATGGAAATGTACTTCCAATCGATTATGCAAAGGAAAATAAGCAGATAATCGAAGCATTAGTTGGAAAAACTGAGGCGGAGAAGGAAGTACTAATCAGGGAATACAGGGAAAACTTTGAGGAGAATTATCAAAGAACTAACGAGTGGATTCTTAGAAATGCTACTGATATCCAGCAGGGCTTCCATGACCTTTTCATGAAGAATTATGGACATATGCTCTATACAAGTAGTTTTCAGATGATAGAGACCATGCTGAGTAGATTAGAGGGTAATCTGAATGTAATGGATCAGAACTTAGATTCGCAGCATTTTCGTATGTCAAAGGATACTGCAAAGGCATTTGCAAGCAGTCAGAATGCATCGAATACATCAACACATGAGCGTTTATCAGGTGAATTACTTGCGGGAGCAGTCATTTTCGGTGGATGCTTTGATGAGTGTAAAAATGAGTTTATGAAGGCGTTCTATGGACTGGCTGAAAAGGGTGCATTCGAAAAATACGGTGTCAAGGCTGGTTCCAAAAGGGCAGATATCGAGGCTCTTACTCCTTCCAAATTAAGAGTATTGGTTGACGGTGTGGCGGAGACTATCGCGCTTAACCTCAGCGAATGGATGAAGGAGCAGAATGCGGATCATTTAGAAGATATGATGAGTCTTGATAAGGAAGAGTATTTTGACTCAGTCAGAAAGAAGAAGATGACCGCGGACAAGATTAAGGCCTACTATGATAATGAGTTATATATGGAGCTTCTTGGTGAGAGGTATCAGAAAAGAACAGTATACAGTTTTAAATATGAGAAGATAAGTACTGCAAAGGGACGTCACGAAACCAGAACAAAACGAAGAACCGCCAGGTTGGAAAGAGCAAAATATCTTAAGGACTATATACTGCACAGCTCGGATAGGGATACCCTGCTTAAGTATGTATTTACAATTAGGTATGGAAAAAACGATAAAAGTGCAGATAAGATACTCGCTCCGGTTATAGAGAAGCTGAACAATGAGATGAAGGACGAGGAGGGATTTGTTCCTTATACTGAGGCTGAATTAAAGGAGCTTAATTATGAATTCGTTCTTTGCGAGCAGGAGGAATTCTTAGCTACAGAACGTGCACAGGCCTTTCAGTCCCTTGAACATAAAGAGTATAAGAAAAATGTAGCGGACGATGTAAAGAGAATTGCAACTAGAGAAGAATCCTTCTGGAATAATATAATCATGGAATTTCGAAATATGAAAACTATACCGCCAGTTGTATTCAGGTATTATGAGAATATTTTACATCATATTTCAAGAGATACTGATGAAGAGTGGAACATTGTACTTAATACGGTTTTCGTACTGCTTCGTCAGGATGAAGCTATGAAACAATTCCTGCCAGAGCAAAATGGCGAAGCCTTAAAGGATAAGGCTCTTGATACGAGCCACGCTAAGGAAATGCTCGCTACCAGAGATACAAGAATTAAGAGAATGAGGAGCGAGATGGGACCTGTCATCGATGAAATCCTTCCATATCTTATTTCTAATCAGAATTATAACCTTATTCTTACTGCTGGTGAGCAGGGTGATTTCGAGGAGTTTTTCAGCAAGGTAGAGAGTACAGTTATTCCTGCCATGGATGAATTAAAGAGAAATTATTCGAGCATACCGGAATATTACTATCAGGTTTTAAATGCTTGTCAGAAGGACATATTTAGCCTGGAAGAGGGAAGAACAGCTAAGGACTGGCGTCAGGTATATAGGACGGTATTCTCTGATTTAGCAACGAATGGAGTTACAGGCGATGCGATAGAAAGACTTAATCTTATTATAAAGCCGAAGAGTGAGAAGGATAAATATGCCCTTCTTTCAAGATATAGTGATCTTGTCATTTCAGCTACGGATTTCAGTGTATTTGCGGATAAAACTAAATTCGATGAGGTAATGAATAAATATGTTGCGATTATTACCCAGAATGAGGAGAAATACCAGAAGTTCATTGAGGAAAGAGAAAAGGAAGTGACCTATGCCGCAATCCGTTCTGAAGGCAGAAGAAATGCAATAAAGACTACCTGCTTCCTCGGCGTAAAGGAGCATTTCTTAGCTGGGGAAATAACTGATGACATGATGTTTGAAGCCTGGGATTATGCCATGACTAATGAGGATACCACGGTTGCCAAGATAAAGGAAGCAGAGCAAATCGTTGAAGAGAGACGTAAAAAGCTTGGAAATGTAGTTGCTCACAAGATTAACGGAAAAGAAAAAGCTAAAAAGAGTGAAGAGGAAGCTGTAAGAAAGAGAGAGCTGCAGTCAAAGGGCGTGCCTCCAATCATTTACGGTGTTTTGTATAAGAAGGCAAGCAAGGTTGCTGATACAAAGGAACCTGGCATGCAGTTACCAGTGGAGGAGGTCGATGAAGATTTATACAAGGACGCAGGAATAATCGATACTCTTTATGGTAATGAGAGTGAAGAGAAGAGAGGCTTACTTAAGCAGTTATACATATCCTCAGAGGCATATCAAAAGCAAATCGGTAAAATGTCTGTGTTCTTTGATGCTGACCTCACTACTAAGCCGGATTTATTTAAGAGAGCACTCGATGCTACAGAGAGTGTAGCAAGAGTTTTTATCGACGAGCTGCTGAAGGGAAAGAAGGTATCAGAGGAGGGAAAGCAGAAGATTATTACAAGACTTCTGGGTCTTGCTATTCCTGATCTGGCTATGAATGCCGATAAGATGAACGGAGAACAGATTTCTAAGCTTGTAGCTTCAGCATTTGTTGAATTCCAGGGAAAAATGGGCCTTGAAGGAAAGCTTAAGCAGGTGGAAGTGAAAATCAGAAAATATCCAATCCTAAGCGAGAGATTTGAGAGGACTATGGTAGCATTATCTTACAATTTCTACGGAGATAGTCTGTCTGATTATGAGAAGAAGGTTAATGCAGAGCTTAGATATCTTGAGAATTCACTAAAGGCAGCAGAAGCACTTTCGAAGATAGCAGGAGACAATCAGGGACTCTTAGTCGGACTTATGGATTATTTTGCAGAGCAGATATATGGCGAGTCAGAGGTAAATGTTGAGGCAATTTCTCATACTGCGGAGGAGCTCACCAGCGATGAGTGGATAAAGGATTATCTTATTGATTCTTCCAATGTATTTGGTGCAGGTGGCAATAAGTCAATGCAAAACTCTGAGAGAAAAATCTCAGGCAGTATGAACCGTGAAACCTTCTCGAAGAGAATATGGGAAAATGCTACCGAAAAGCAGAGGAAGGTAATCAGGGATTACACTGTGGATGACCTTAAGCTCTTTGCATTGCTTGTAGCAAATCCAGGCTTACTTAGCGAAAATATGTCCAGAGCCGGCATGGACCTTGTATACGGTGAAGAGAAGACTCAGAGTGAGCTCAATGAATTACAGAGAATTGTTGCCAGGTACAGGGAAAACAGAACTGTCGATGCAGAGCCTGACTATGAGAAGGCCTTACTCAAGCTGACAGGAACCGCATTGCTTCAGGAATGTGAGATAAATGAGGAGATATTTAAGTGTGCAAATGGGTTTATTGATCTCTGCAATGACATGAGAATAGAGGAGCAGGTCAAGATGACCAAGAATGGTGGCTGTGACCCTATGACCTCTGTCATAAAGATGCACGGAAAGGATTTCCAGGTTGAAACACCTGAGAGCACAGAGGATTTAGTAGTCAAATTGATGCATTATGCAAGGATAGATGCGAGTCCAAAGCTTGTAGAACGTTTGGAGAATGTCCGTGAGAAGAGTTATTTGCAGCTACTCCTTGTCATGGTGCTCCAAAATCGTTCCATGGTAGATTACACCTCTGAGGTATCAAGATATAAGCGTGCCAAGGGAGCAAAAACTCCGTTTATTGACGAGGAGGACCGCGATACTCTGATGGCAATGATGGGAAATGGTATTAAAGAGAATATTTCAGTCAATTCAGAGCTGCTCTCAACAGCCATGGCTCAGGCCTTCAGCTATAAGTGGAAGGAGGGGGCTATAGAGTTCATGCCTTCTGAGGCAAGAAAGACAAAGCTTGATATAGATATGCTAGAACGTGCTCTTGATTTCGTGGACGAGCTTGTTGAGCTTGAGAAGCGTAAAGAGGTCGTTAAAACAGCAGCTACTCCTATGATGATTAAAAAGAGCGGCAACCAGGCAGCCATTGATGCCCTTAATTATGCTGAGGAGCAGGGTTATGTAGATAAAACAGAACGCTTTGCATCAACAATCGCCGAGGAGGGCGAGGCAGCAACAAGGCCTGAAGAGCTTGCAGAATATATGGAGACCTTTATCAGAGAGCAGGCGAAAAAAGATGGAAAGCAGGGACTTTTAGCAGGATATCTGTCCTTAAGTGAAAAGGATAAGAAGCTATTCTTTGCTGCAATCGCAAGAAGAGACTTCCTGGATATTTCAAAGGAGGACATCTGGTGGAACAGATTTGGCTTAAAGGATAGAGATTTCGTGAATGCTGTTGGACGAAATGAATTAATCGACCAGTATTTAGAGGATAAGGTTGATACGGTTGATGCTAAGCAGGTATTCTACGGCTTACTGTCAACCCAGATTAAGGATTCCTTTGATTTCTCTGAGTCTGTATATTTCAGACTTGAGGAGAAGGCACAATATATGGACAGCGCGAGAGATACTGCCATCGACTGGAAATTATTCCAGAGAGCTCTCCAGCTCATTCAGAGAACCAAGAATGAAAAGCAGATTCGCGATGGCCAGAGCATGATAAATAAGTATTTTACTAAGATTCAGGAAACTGGCACGATGGAGCAGGATACAAGCCTGCTTCGTAGGAACATCCATAATTCAGGAACAAGATTTACCAGATTCCTTGGAACCCGTGTAGTGGATGAAATCAAGGATTTTGTACCAGACTACCTCCAGCTCGGTGTGAGAATGCTATTTACCACCAAGTTTTCAAATAAGGTGAACGATTTAAAGCCATTTGAGGAGGAGGATGATAGCGAGTTCTCTTGGTCACTCGAATCGCTGTTTGAAAATGGTACAGACCTTGTTGAAAAAGGAACTGGCTATCTGTCTGAGGACCTTATATTAAAACGAGTTACAAAAGCAATCGGAAAGGCTGGCTGGGGCAAGGAAAAAACAGATGACTTCCTGGAAACAGTCGGTAATGTCAGTGACTGGAATTCCTACATCAAAAATGGAAAGGTAATTCTAGAAAATGGCATAAACATCATTCAGCTTAATTACACAAAATACCTTGCCAGCACAACGGATGAGGAGGACAAAGAGCGAATAGAGGAAGAAAAGAGCAAGCTTTCACCAGAGGTGGCAGAATTCCTTCAGCAGTCGCTCGACCAGAACAGTAAGAGTGTGGCCATGTCAAGCAGTATGGCAATTTCAAGAAAGATGGATGAAATCTTCAATGCCTCTGCAGAGCTTTTGTCCGGACCAGCTGAGGAAAAAATCTCGGAAGCCTTTGGTGGAATTATCGTAAAAGAGGCAGTACATACAATTAACTTTATTCGTTCATATTGTAAGGACCTGCTTAACATTTACAAGTTCTTCAATATAGAAGAATGCCTTGAAAATTACAGACAGGTACTGGCTGAAAATGGAATTACAGAGGTTCCTTGGGACAGCCTGCTTAAGACCAAAATCAGTGCCTTCTGCGAGATTAGTGGATACGAAAACCTGACTGAGCTCTCAGAAATCATTGGTATGAATATGGCCCAGGCAACCTTATTCTCAGCAAGTGATCATTTCAGGGGAACAATACGTGAAAAGCTTGTTTCAAAACGAGTTATGAAGGTACTTGGCCTCGAGGATTCAATCGGAGATCTTTCAGTGGATAGTGCACAAAGCCTGTATGATGCCATTATGGGTTCAGAGAGGTAAAGTATCATAAACGAAGGGAAAGGTTTGAGATATCTTTCCTGACACATATTACAAATAGCAAAGACCGCAAGTAATCATCAATTACTTGCGGTCTTATTAGTAGACTTTAATTATCTAATGGCCCACCTGGCTATTAAGAATTTGAATTAATTAGCCAAGAACAACCTCAACTACGTGAGTCTTGCCATCACCTGCAACAGGGATTACGTTTCCTGTAACAGCAGCGCCGTCAACAGTCATAGACTTAACGCCCTTGCATACGTGATCTGGGTTCTTAACTGTAATTTCGTAAACATCGCCACGGAATGTACGAGAAGCTGTGAAGCCGTCCCACTCAGATGGAATTGAAGGATCAACCTTAAGACCATTGAAGTCTGGAGCGATACCAAGGATGTACTGAGAAACTGCTACGAAGTTCCAAGCAGCTGTTCCTGTAAGCCAAGAGTTTTTAGCCTCACCTGAACGTCCAGCGTCCTTACCAGCGATCATCTGTGCATATACGTATGGCTCAGTTCTGTGAAGATCTGAAATCTCCTCAAGGTAAGCTGGAGCAATCTTTGAGTAGTACTCAAATGCCTTATCTCCACGTCCTGCATAAGCCTCTGCTGCGATAATCCAAGCATTGTTATGACAGAATACACCAGCGTTCTCCTTGTATCCAGCTGGATATGTAGAAATCTCACCGTACTTGATAACGTACTTTGTGAATGCTGGGTTATTTAATACGAGACCGTACTTGCAGTTAAGGTACTTGTCGATAGAATCAAGAGTCTTGATATCGTAACCCTTGTCCTTACCGAGCTCAGACATAACAGCAAATCCGAGTGGCTCGATGAAGATCTTACCTTCGTCACATGTGTTAGAACCAACTGGAAGTCCCTCGTTGTCGTATGCACGGATGAACCAGTCTCCATCCCATCCTGACTCAAGGATGTTAGCTCTCATTGTGTCGATAGCAGCCTGTGCCTTAGCAGCGCCTTCCTCATCACCCTTATACTTGCAAAGCTCTACATAGAGAGGAGCTGTATATGTGAAGAGTGTAGCAACGAACATAGACTCAGCTGTCTTTGAATAACCACCCTCTGCCTTGAACATAGGTGATGTATATGTCTGGAAGCTCTCTCCAGGAACATTTGAGTAGCATGAAAGGTTAAGACAATCGTTCCAGTCAGCTCTCATTGAAAGTGGAAGTCCGTGAGGACCTACGTTATTAACAACTCTGTAGAATGACTGCTGTAAATGGTGCATCATTGGCTGAGCAAGTGACTCATCATTTCTGTATGGAACCATCTCATCAAGGATTGAGTAATCTCCAGTCTCCTTAATGTATGCAGCAGTTGAAAGGATCATCCATAATGGATCGTCTGAGAAGTCACCACCAACAGCATCGTTACCCTTCTTAGTAAGTGGCTGATACTGATGGAAGCATCCACCATCCTCGAACTGTGTAGCAGCGAGGTCTAAGATTCTCTCTCTTGCACGATCTGGAATCTGATGAACGAATCCAAGTAAATCCTGGTTTGAATCTCTGAAGCCCATACCACGGCCAATTCCTGACTCGAAGTAAGAAGCTGAACGAGACATGTTAAATGTTACCATACACTGATACTGATTCCAGATGTTAACCATACGGTTCATCTTCTCATCAGGTGTGTTAACTGTATACTTAGAGAGGAGTGCCTCCCACATAGCCTTGTTCTCAGCAAGAGCAGCATCAACCTTCTCTGCTGTATCGAACTTAGCGATCATCTCATAAGCCTTGTCCTTCTTCATAGAACCATCAGCGTTCCACTTGTCCTCGCCATTCTCAACATAACCAAGGATAAATACAAGCTCCTTAGTCTCGCCTGGAGCAAGCTTGATGTTAAGTGAGTGAGAAGCGATTGGAGACCATCCGTCAGCCTTAGAGTTCTTAGACTTGCCCTCAAGAACTGCATCTGGATTGCCAAAGCCATTGTAAAGTCCCATGAATGACTCACGGTCACAATCATAACCATCGATTGGTGCATTTACAGAGTAGAATGCGAAATGATCACGACGCTCCTTGTACTCTGTCTTGTGGAATAATGTAGATCCCTCTACCTCAACCTCACCAGTGTTGAAGTTTCTCTGGAAGTTAGACTGATCATCCTCTGCATTATATAAACACCACTCAAGGAATGAGAAAAGAGTGAATTCCTTAGGTCTTGTTCCTTCATTCTTAAGAACAACCTTCTGAACCTCTCCCTTGTAATCCTGAGGAACAAAGAAAGTAACCTCAGCCTTTAAGTCCTCTGACTTACCAGTGATAACTGTGTAACCCATACCATGACGGCACTGATAGAAGTCAAGAGTCTTCTTAACTGGAGACCATCCTGGATTCCAAACATTACCCTCATCATTGATGTAGAAATAACGTCCACCCATATCTACAGGAACGTTGTTGTAACGATAACGTGTGATTCTTCTAAGACGAGCGTCCTTGTAGAAGTGATAACCTCCTGCTGTATTCGAAATAAGTGAGAAGAAATCCTGTGTTCCAAGGTAGTTGATCCATGGATAAGGAGTCTTAGGTGAAGTGATGACATATTCTTTGTTCGCGTCATCAAAGTAACCAAACTTCATAAATAAAATACCTTCCTTTCTATTTGGTAATTAGGAAATAAATTGAAATCCCCTTCAGTTTAGGCTTATGGAGCCCAACTGAAATTCGAACAAAACCAAGGGCAATGTTCGAGCATATTTATGGGTTCAATTATATAATAAAATGACAAAAAAAACAATGAAAAATAAGCGAGGAAACCAAAAAGTTGTGCAAATCTTAAGAGTCAGTCAGGCAACTTGAAATATCAAAACGTTTACATTATAATCTGAGGTACGATAAGTGCAATTAATCGCGTAAGACTATTGAAAAAATCAGCATAATATGTGATTATTTTAAAATATTAAAGGGTTAAAATGATTAGATAACAGGGGAACAAGATGTCAAAGATAACTCAAAACGCAATAGTTGAAACATTTTTAGAGCTGCTTCATGAAAAGCCGTTTGAAAAGATAACAGTCAAGGACATAGTGGATGGATGTGATATTAACAGGAATACCTTTTATTATTACTATCAGGATATTTACGATCTTCTTGATTATGTATTCAGAATTGAATGTAATCTCGTACAGGAGGCATTTGAAAAGTATGATGATATGGCTGAGGAGTACAGGCGTATCTTCAAGATTATTATGGAATTTAGACCTACCGTTATTGCAATGTATAAAGGAAGGGGAAAGGAAATTCTTGAGAAGTATATTGATAAGGCAACAGATATATTCTTCAAAAGGTTCGTCCTTGCCAGAGAGGGCGGAGATAAGCTCGATAAGCTTGAGCTGCAGCTGATTGTTGATTTCTACAAATTCTCACTCACTGGCTATACATTTACATGGATTGAGGCAGGAATGCCTAAAAACCAGGAAAACTTCATCGAGGCTATGGCTACGATGTTTGATGCGACGGTGGACAACCTGATAAAGGTAGTACCGACTATGGATGTTAATAATTTGAAGAATAAAAAATACGAATAAACCTAAGTTAATTATTAGACAGAATGCGAAGCGTGTCATAAATATGGGCACGCTTCTTTTTTTGCCCATATTTATTAAGCGAAAAACAGATTAGTTTATATATGGAAAGGATGATGATAATAATGGTAACAAATGCAAAACTTACAAAAAACACGCATATTGTGTTTTCTCTTATGCTTATCGCATTTGGAGTTTTTGTACTGATTAATCCACTCGCTACAACAGAGGTGATGGTTAAAATTATTGGTGGGCTGTTTCTCCTATACGGAGTAATCAAGCTGGTTGGATACGTCACGAAGGACAAGTATCAGCTGGCATTTCAATTTGATCTTGCAATGGGTATATTTGCGATAATTATTGGAATTATACTCATAGTAAGATATGAGAAGATAATCGAGGTACTTCCCATAGTAGTAGGTTTTCTTATACTTATGGATGGAGGACTTAAGATTCAGACTGCAATTGATTCGAGAAGATTTGGCCTGAAAGTCTGGAAGGCAATACTTGTAATAGCGATTATCACAACTATTGCTGGAGCAGTACTCATTATTGCACCGGTTGAGAGCATAAAGCTGATAATGAGACTTGTAGCTATAAATATTATTGTGGATGGAATTCTTAATTTTTGGGTTGTGCGAAATACAATGGCATAAACAAAACCAGGTGGGATAGATACTTGACATCTTTAATTAATAATCAGATAATTATGCTGATTGAAAAAATAGGCAACCTAACGGGAATCGGACCCCGGTGCAGGTCGCTTGAAAAAGAGGTTGGAAAGATGTCAAAAAATGAACTGATAAGCTACGTGATTCTCATTGCAGTTCTTGTGCTTGCCTTTTTAGGTCAGGTTATATGGCTTGTGAGAATTATACAGAATAATAAAAAGAAGGAAACAAAACGAAAGAAATACAGATTTCTTATGATATTTGAGCTTGTTATGGGAGTGGCAAGCCTTGTTATGGCGGAGGTATTTGACTCATTTGCGGGAACAGGCTATATGCCAGGTCTCTACTGGCTAAAGCACTGGGTCACCTGCGTAATCGCCGGAATAGTATTCTTCGTAATTCTTGCACTAACCTTTATCACAAGACAGATAGTGCAGATAGTTAATCCTAAGATATAAAAAATAAGCAATTATAAAAATGAACCCCGTCCAAAATGGTCTTTAGAAGAAAAGTCTTCGAACCTATTCTGAACGGGGTTCATTTTTAATGGCTGTCTACATGATTTAATATGCAGATAGCATTATTCATATTTAGATTAG
>DCHE01000027.1:31762-71271 GCA_002314775.1 Lachnospiraceae bacterium UBA1760 | reverse complement strand
GCTTAATCTCCTGGTAACCAGACTCCTCAGCTGGGATTGGAAGATTAGGTGCATCGATAATCCAGGTGATTGGCTCTGGACAGAAGTAGCCCTTCTCGCCCCTGTCATTCCATACAATCCAGTAGATGAAATCCTTGCAAACCTCAAGAACAAGACTCTTGCCAGTCTTGATATCTGTAGCAGTGATTCCGTGGAAAGGCTTGTCATCAAGCGAACCAGGAATTGCCTCGTACATATCGTTGTCGAGATCCTGATGAACTGGAATACATGAGCCTGTTAAGTACTGCTTGTCGTGTCCGTCGAGTGGCATAAGCTCAAGAGTAGGAATACAGTCCTTGCCAAGCTTAACCTTGTCACCGATTGGAACATAAAGACGAACATCCATACCGTCACCACCCTCAGTGAAAGGTCCCTTCATACAGTTGTGAGAACAGATTCCAAATGGAAGCATTCTGTTAGAAAGGTTTGTCATTGTAAGCTCGTAGCTCATACCCTCATCAGAGAGAGAAAATGTGAAATCTGCCCTGAACTTTACAGGATAGTATGCGAACATCTCATCCTTCTCATCAAAGGTGTAGCTTGTCTTACATACAGCTGAGCTGCCATTGACACCACAGTAGGTTACTGTGTGAACTCTCTGGTGCATCCAGCCGTGGATATAATTGCCAAGTGGATCATTTATTGGAAACTGGTATGTATAATCAGATGCCTTAAGAACTCCCTTGCTTAATCTGTTTGGAAGATAAAGTGTTGGGAAACCATAAACCTCTGCTGCCTTCTGAAGCTCCTCGATTGAGAGTGTGTCATCAAATCTGAAGAAGTCAATCTTGTTCTCAATATCCTTTAATGAGATAATATTACTTCCCATAAATGGTGCAATCACTGCCTCATAACGTCCAGCCTTAAGTGAAACTGCTGTACTGTCCTTATACTTAATCTTTTCTGCTGAAATACTCATAGAACCCTCCTCGATAATATAATTATCATCTAACTACGTATTAACCTATTTACCTATTGGAGAGATTCTATCACAGCATATGCAGATTGTCCATTAATAGACTTACCAAAAAAATAGAGAATTTGTGATGAAAAATGATACATATTACTGAAGAAATTAAGAAATATTAACTTGACATTTATAGATAAATCTGCGTATTGTATTCAGATGAGAAGATTAGGACAAATTTTCTGGAGGTAGAAGTTATAGCTATGAGAAGAGGCTTTGACGACGATGAAGAATTAGACGACAGAGAATATTTTGAAGATGATTTTGATAAAGCTTCCGAAGATGATTTTGATAAAGCTTACGATGAGAAGTCAGGCAGAGATAGAACTGAGGAGCCAGAAATCACAATTCAAGGAAATAGACCTGTCAGAGATACTTCTGAAAGAAATAAAAATAAAGGAGTATATCGCGCTAATAGTACTCCGAGGGAAAGAGCAATGGCGGCGGCTAACGCTGTAAAGGCTCAGCGCGAAAGAGAAAAAAGAAAAAAGAAAAAGAGAAGAAGACAGCTTTTAACCGTATATCTGATTGCATTTACGATGATTTTTCTTACAGCCGTTGGTGGAGCTTATCTGATAAAGAAATTGTCACCTGTAGAGGACACTGGAGGAAGTCAAATCTATGCAGGAACAGATAGAAATCTGTCAGAAAATCCAGAGCTTACCCATACGGAGAGCAGCTCGGGAGCAGAGGGTAATGCTAGTACTGCTGCAACCACTGAGAAGGACTATGTCGATGATGCATATAATGGTATCAAGGATTTAAACTCAGATTTCTGGTACAATGCAGAGCTATACACTGATGAAGAGAAGAAGGATGATGTATATTTTGCAGGAGTATGCTTCATCGGAGACTCAAGAACAAAGGGTTTACTCGTATTTTCTGACCTTCCTAGCTACCACGGCTTCTACGAGGAGGGCTTTACAGCTAAGAGAGCCTGCGAGGAGAAGGCATTTACGGTAAGAGGAAAGGATGGATATTACAATGTCCTTAAGGCTATTGAGCTTTGTGATGACAGTGTGTTTTATCTTGGCTTTGGTGTAAATGACATGTATGGCGATGTCGATTCATATCTTAAGTACTACAAGAAGATTATGGACAAGATATATGAGTGCCATCCGGATGCAATTGTTTATGTTGAGAGCATCCTTCCAGTAAGTCAGAAATACGAAGCGAAGAATCCGGGCTTTTCAAATGCAAAGGCTCAGCAGTTTAACCAGGCGCTTAAGGAGCTTTGCAGAGAGGACGGAAGGCTGATTTACTTAGATGTTGCGTCTGTATGCTACGACGAAGAGGGAGCCGCAAATGTAGATATGGTTTCAGATGGTATACACTACAACAGAAGCGGTTATGCAATCATAAGAGAATATATAAAGGAACACGTAGTTAGTAAGATTAGAGAATAATATCACTTAATTATAATAAAGAGGAGATTATTAAAATGAGAAAGACAAAGAGTATTATTTTAGGAACAGCAATTATCGCAGCACTTGCAATGACAGCCTGCGGTGGAAGCGATGATAAGAAGACAGAGGCAAAAAAGACAGAGACTACTACAGCAGCTGCTGCAAATACAGCAAACAATGCCGCTGACGTAGCAAATGCAATCAAGAATGGCGGAGAGTTTAAGGATTCTCTCGAGGAGCTTGATTCAGATATGGCACTCTCAAAGATTTACGAGCTTGAGGATGTTTCTGTAGATGATTCCTTCTTCTACACAAACACAAACTCTACTGCAGAGGAAATCGCAGTAGTAAGACTTAAGGACGATGCTGATGCAGACAAGGTAAAGGCTGCATTCCAGCAGAGAGTAGCTGACCAGAAGGAGGCTTGTGAGGATTATCTTCCAGATGAGATCACAAAGCTTGACAACGCACTCATCACAAAGAGCGGAAATTATATGATTCTTGTAATTTCCTGCGACAGTGATAAGGCAAATGCAGCAATCAACTCAGTACTTAACTAATAAGGGGTGGAATATGATAAAGGACGATTGTATTTTCTGCAAGATTGCAAATGGAGTAATTCCATCAGCACCAGTTTATGAGGATGACAGCTTTAAGGTAATCTTAGACCTTGCCCCAGCAAATAAGGGTCATGCACTTATCCTTCCAAAGCAGCATTTTGATAACTGCTTTTCAATGGATGATGAGACAGCTTCTAAGGTATTTCCACTTGCCAAGAAGGTTGCTACAGCAATCAAGGAGGAGTTTAACTGTGACGGTGTAAACATTCTTCAGAACAATGGAGAGGCAGCAGGTCAGACTGTATTCCATTTCCATACACATATTATTCCAAGATATAAGGATGATACAGCAACAATTACCTGGAAGCAGCTTACTACAGAGCCTGCTGAGCAGGAGAAGCTTGCAGCAAGTCTTAATGAGAGAATCAGCAAATAATACGTAGCGTAACGCAAAGTATATTGCCACGTTAAGCAAATTTACGGATAAAATGCTAGTATTTTTGTAGGATATTCATAAATTATAATTAGTAAGAACATACGCTATTGACACAAAATGTTTTATAGTGTATGTTCTTTCTATATCTGATATATAAGATAACTCTCTTATTCAGAGTGGTGGAGTCATAAGGGACATTGAAGCCACGGCAACCCCCAGAGTGGAAGGTGCCGACCTGAGCGGGAATTTGCAAAAAGCATTTGACCGAGCAATAAGAGGATTTGACATTAGACTTTTCAAATCCGGTTCCCTTTGAATCGGATTTTTATTTTGGCAATATCAAGCAAAGAGAGAACTATCCATATATTTCTGATATGAGGAATTATTAATATAGTAGTATTTTTTAGGAGGACAGAATGGATAAGAGATTTTTTACTTCTGAGTCAGTAACAGAAGGACATCCAGACAAAATCTGCGATCAGATTTCAGACGCAGTACTCGACGCACTTATGGCACAGGACCCTAATAGCCGTGTTGCCTGCGAGACATCAGTAACAACTGGACTCGTTCTTGTAATGGGCGAGATCACAACACAGGGATATGTAGATATTCAGAAAATCGTTCGTGAGACTATAAGAGAGATTGGCTACGACAGAGCAAAGTACGGCTTTGACTGTGACACCTGTGGTGTAATCACAGCAATCGACGAGCAGTCAGCAGATATTGCTATGGGTGTTGACAAGGCACTCGAGGCTAAGGAAAACAAGATGACAGATGAGGAGATTGAGGCAATCGGAGCTGGTGACCAGGGTATGATGTTTGGTTATGCTACAAATGAAACACCAGAATTAATGCCTTACCCAATCGCTATGGCTCATAAGCTTTCACTCAAGCTTACAGAGGTTAGAAAGAACGGAACTCTTCCATACTTAAGACCAGATGGAAAGACTCAGGTTACAGTAGAGTACGATGAGAATGGAAAGCCAGCAAGAATCGATGCAGTAGTACTTTCAACCCAGCATGGCGAGGAGGTTACTCAGGAGCAGATTCATGCAGATGTTAAGAAGTATATCTTCGACACAGTAATCCCTGCTGATATGGTAGATGAGAACACAAAGTATTTCATCAATCCAACAGGAAGATTTGTAATCGGTGGACCTCACGGAGATTCAGGACTTACAGGACGTAAGATTATTGTGGATACTTACGGTGGATACGCTCGTCACGGCGGCGGAGCCTTCTCTGGAAAGGACTGTACAAAGGTTGACCGTTCAGCTGCATACGCTGCAAGATATGTTGCTAAGAATATCGTAGCAGCAGGCCTCGCTGAGAAGTGTGAGATTCAGCTTTCATACGCAATCGGTGTTGCACAGCCTACATCAGTAATGATTGATACCTTTGGAACAGGTAAGCTTTCAGATGAGAAGCTTACAGAGATAGTAAGAGAGAACTTTGACCTTCGTCCAGCAGGAATTATTAAGATGCTCGATCTCAGAAGACCAATCTACAAGCAGACTGCTGCATATGGTCACTTTGGAAGAACAGATATCGAGGTTCCATGGGAGAAGCTTGACAAGGTTGATGTGCTTAAGGCATATTTATAATATAAATATATATTTGGGATGAATGGGTAGCCAGGCTACATTTTCGGAGGAATAATAATGAAGAACATGCTTAATTTTAAGAACTTCTCAAAGGAGGAGTTACAGGATATTATCGATCTTGCAATCGATATGAAGAAGGACCCTGCCAAGTACTCTAAGGCACTTGAGGGCAAGAAGCTTTATACACTTTTCGAGAAGACTTCTACAAGAACCTTCTTGTCATTTACAACAGGTATTACAGAGCTTGGTGGTTCATACTTTAACCAGCTTTGGAAGGATTCAAACTTTGTACTTGGTGAGCCAGTTTCAGAAATCAAGTATGTTTGCAGAAATGTAGATATTATCATGGCTCGTCTCGTTAAGAATGAGACTGTTGAGCTTTTTGGAAACAATGTTACAGTACCATTTATCAATGGTTGTGACAGCTCATACCATCCATGCCAGATTCTCGCAGATGCTGTAACAGTTGTAGAGAAGTTTGGTGATTTAAATGTAAACTTTATGTACATCGGTGCTAAGAATAACGTATTCAACTCTCTGGTTGAGTTCTTCGCAAAGATGGGTAAGGGTACTCTTTACGGACTTACACCTCTTACAAATGCAACTGCATGCGGAGATGATTTCTATGAGGAAGCTAAGAAGACAGGTTACTATGTAGAACTTGACCCAACTATGACAATGGAAGAGGCTAAGGAATATGCAAATAAGATGGATGTTCTTTACACAGATACATGGGTAGACATGGAGTTCTTCAATAATCCAGCATATCAGCAGCAGAAGGAGGAGACTCTTGCCAAGATGATGCCTTACCAGATTAACGAGGAGTTTGTTAAGGATTCTAAGGCAATCGTTCTTCACGATATGCCAATGCATGTTGGCTTTGAGATTTCTCAGGGCGTTGTTGACAAGAACCTTGAGCATATTCTTGACCAGGCTGAGAACAGAAGACATGCGGAAAAGGCGGTAATGGTTACATTACTTACAAAGTAGTTTATACGAAGGTATAGCCAATTGGTTATACCTTCTTTTTTTGCAAATCTTATATAATTAACGTATAATGCTTATAAAAAAAACGAGAAGAATCCGTCGTGACAAAGTCATGATGGTTCCGACCGACCTGTCTCCGACTGTAAAGTAGAGGGCGATACATATTATCGAGGGAGGACAGATATATGAGGTGTAAAGCATGTGGCATTCTGCTTATGAATGGTGTTGAAAAATGCCCGGAATGCGGGGCAATAGTAGGAGATACTAATCAGAATTATTATCAGAATACTAACCAGAATATTAACCAGAATTATAATCAGAATACTAACCAGAACTATAATCAGAATTATAATCAGGGAATGTATTACCAGACTACAACTAATACACAGAACAATGTGTATGAAGAGCTGAATATGGCTAATCAGATGAGAAACATGAATACAAACAATATGGGCCAGATGGGTACACCAAACCAGACGGGCATGCCAAATCAGATGGGCATGCCAAACCAGACAGGTGTGCCAAATCAGATGAGTTCACCTATGAACGCAGGTTATAATATGGGTAATCAGCCATATGGAGTCGGAATGTCCTACGGCGCAAATGCGGCAAATGGGGCAGCAGGAACCGGGGCATCCTACGGAGCAGGAGCAGCAGGCGGAGTGGCAGGAACCGGAGCATCCTACGGAGCGGGAGCAGCAGGCGGAGTGGCAGGAACCGGAAAGGCAGCGGCAGCAGGAATGAGCCTTGGCGCTAAAATTGCAATAGCAGTAGCCGGTGCTGCAGTGGTTGCAGGAGGTACTGTGGCAACAGTTCATTTTGCGGGAAATAAGGGAACTGAGAAAAATGAGACCACAACGGAGCAGCAGATAAAATCAGAGATAACAGCAGAAACTACGACTGAGGCGAATACAGGCAGCACAGATACCACAGCTGCTACAGAGGAGATAACCACTGAGGAGATTACGACTGAGGCAGTTGATCCTAGAGTCGAAAGCTATACGGCTTATGCAGGCGTACTTTCAACCTACATGGAGTCTAAGCCTATGGTAAATGGTGGAATTAGCGGTGGAACAGGATTGATTTATGCAGATTTGGTTGATTTTAACAATGATGGAACAAGTGAGCTTGTTGTTGGCTGCGGTAAAAATCAGGATTATAACTCAGATTATACAATTGAAATCTATGAATTAAGGGATGGTCAGGCTGTTAATACTTACAAGGATGTCGCAAGTAGTGATTTCGTTCATGTTTTTGCTGGATATAATGGTAATATTGTGCTCGCAAAGCAGGATAATGGAGAGATATATTATCTTAAGGCTTATGATGAGCTTACTCCAGAGATTCCAGAGATACCTGATAATGGCTATTCACCAGCAGCAAGTGAGTATTTCTGCAGCTATAGGTACGTTGATGGCACAATGCAGCAGGTTCACTGCTATGAGAGGAAGGGCTATGATCTAGATGGTGTAGGTGGTTTTTATGAATTTGTATTAGATGGAACAAGTGTCAGCAGTGATGAATTTGCAAAGGCATTAGAGGAAATGAATAGTAATGCTGAGGTATTTTGTCTATATACACATGGGCAGGGAATAAATAATGGATATGAGTGCTATCTGCCATTAGAGTATACCCTTATAAGAAAGCATGATACCATTGAAGAAATATGTGAAGTGTCAGGTGTTGAACTTAGAAAATACCCGGAAAATATTGAGGAAGTGGAAAATGGAGTAATTATTCACAACAAGTACAATGAAACCTACAATATTTTATCTGACGACTTCCGTAGTGTAACTAGCAAGGGCGATAATGTTTTTATAGAAACGTGCGTTTATTTTGAAACAATATACAGCTATAATCTCAATACAGACAATGATATTCTGATGGTGGTTGCCTCAAGTACGGATTATGATAGCAATCCTTATATTGATTTCAGGGAATTAGATATTTCAAGATATAACGACAGGTTTAAAATTGAAGAATGTGAATATAATGGAATAATATACTTGTACTATATTATGAATTATAGTGATTTGTCATGTACAAAAGAGGATTATGATTTGATTAAAGACAGCTTTAATTAACCCTCGTTAGCCTTGCAAAAGGCACCTATTGAATATATAATATACGAAGAAATTTTATGAAAAAGGCAGGTAGAAAAATGAAACACTTAATAGACCCAATGGACTTAAGCGTTGAGGAAATCGATGATATCATCGAGCTTGCGTTAAAGATAATAGAGAATCCCGCAAAATACAGTGAGGTATGTAGGGGAAAGAAGCTTGCAACACTGTTCTTCGAGCCTAGTACAAGAACAAGACTTAGCTTCGAGGCTGCAATGATGGAGCTTGGAGGAAATGTACTCGGATTTTCTTCTGCAGACTCATCCTCAGCAACAAAGGGTGAAAGCGTTGCTGATACAGTAAGAGTAGTTGGCTGCTACGCAGACATCATTGCTATGAGACATCCAAAGGAGGGTGCTCCAATGCTTGGCTCAATATATTCGCCGGTTCCAATCATTAATGCCGGAGATGGTGGACATAATCATCCAACACAGACGCTCACCGACCTTCTCACAATAAAGAGGGAGAAGGGTTCACTTTCGAATTTCACCATTGGTCTTTGCGGAGACCTTAAGTTTGGACGTACTGTTCACTCACTTATCAAGGCACTTTCAAGATATGAAGGCATCAACTTTATACTCATTTCACCAGATGAATTAAAGGTTCCAGATTATATCATCACAGATGTTTTTGAGAAGAATAACATCCCATACAGAGAGGTTCGTACCATGGAAGAGGTTATGGGCGAGCTTGACATTTTATATATGACAAGAGTTCAGAAGGAGAGATTCTTCAACGAGGCTGATTACATAAGACTCAAGGATTCATATATCTTAGATACGAAGAAGATGAAGCAGGCAAAGGACGATATGATAGTTCTTCATCCGCTTCCACGTGTAAATGAAATCGACATTAAGGTTGACGAGGATAAGAGAGCAGCATATTTCAGACAGGCTCTTAATGGAAAATATGTAAGAATGGCTCTTATGATGACACTTATGGGGGTGACTGTATAAATGAAGATTGATTCAATTACAAATGGAATAGTACTTGACCACATTACAGCAGGCAAGGGTATGCAGCTTTACTATGACCTTGGACTTGACAAGCTTGACTGCAGCGTTGCCCTTATCCAGAATGTTAAGAGTAATAAGATGGGAAGAAAGGATATCCTTAAGATTGATAAGGAGTACGATATCAATCTTGACGTAATCGGATATATCGACCCGGATGTATCGGTAAGTATCATTAAGGATGGCACAACAATTGAGAAAAAGAAGGTTGCCCTTCCTAAGAAACTCTATGATATTAAGAAATGTAAAAACCCAAGATGCATCACTACTACCGAGCAGGGAATAAGACAGATTTTCAAGCTGACTGATGAGGTAAACAGAGTTTACAGGTGTATTTACTGCGAGGCTGACAAGTAAAAGTTAGTATTCCGAAAAAAATTTGATGTTTACATTTCGTTTTCTTATGTTATAATTGTTAGGACTATGTAAACGTAGGATTGGATTTTTGCGCCCTTTTTTGCGCTAAACCAAGCCCCGTAGGTTCAGAGGTGTAAAATAGATTATGGAACAGTATGCAATTAAAGGCGGCACCCGCCTGGAAGGAGAAGTCACAATCGCTGGTGCAAAGAATGCTGCGCTTGGTATTCTTGCTGCGGCAGTAATGACAGATGATGAGGTAGTAATTGAGAACGTACCTTATGTTAGTGACACAAGAACTCTCCTTAAGGCGATAGAAGGAATTGGTGCGACAGTCAGATATATTGACAGGCATACAGTATCAATATGTGGCAAGGGTATTGCCCATGATGATACACTTTGCGTTGATGATGAATACATCAGAAAGATTAGAGCATCCTACTATTTAATTGGTGCTCTTCTCGGAAAATATAAATATGCAAATGTAGCTCTTCCAGGAGGCTGTGATATTGGTGCAAGACCAATTGACCTTCACATTAAGGGCTTTGAGACACTCGGTGCAAATGTTGAGATTATCGCAGGTGGAAAGATTGTTGCGAGGGCAGAGGAGCTTGTTGGAAGCCACATCTACCTTGATACAGTATCAGTTGGTGCGACAATCAATATCATGCTTGCAGCGGCACTTGCAGATGGCAAGACTACTATCGAGAATGCAGCGAAGGAGCCACACATCGTTGATGTTGCAAACTTCCTTAACTCGATGGGAGCAAATATCAAGGGTGCAGGAACAGATGTCATAAGAGTAAGAGGTGTTGAGAAGCTTCACGGAGCATTTTACTCAATCATTCCTGACCAGATTGAGGCAGGTACATTTATGGCTATGGCTGTTGCAACAAGAGGAAACATCCTTATTAAGAATGTTATTCCTAAGCATCTTGAGGCAATCTCGTCAAAGCTTATTGAGATGGGAGCCAAGGTTCTTGAGTATGATGATGAAGTGAGAGTTATGGCTGATGGAAAGCTTAAGGCAACTCAGATTAAGACTCTTCCATATCCGGGATTTCCTACAGATATGCAGGCTCAGATGGCAGCGGCACTTGCCCTTGCTGATGGAACAAGTATTGTTACAGAGAGTATCTTCGAGAACAGATTCAGATATGTGTACGAGCTGATTCGTATGGGCGCCAACATTAAGGTTGAAGGAAACTCAGCTATTATTAAGGGCGTTAAGAGATATACAGGAGCTCATCTTGAGGCATCAGACTTAAGAGCTGGTGCAGCACTTGTAATTGCAGCACTTGCTGCAGATGGGGTAAGCTTTATCGATGATATCAAGTATATAAAGCGTGGCTATGAGGATTTTGATGATAAGGTCAGAAATCTTGGCGGAATCATGCAGCTTGTGACATCAGATGAAGAGGTTAAAAAATTCAAAGAAGACTATAAATAAAAGACTATAAATAGAAGACTATAAATAGAAGAATACAAATAGCTTATTATATTGTCAAAGCCAATATGGATTAAAGGGTTTATGACAATTATTTCATACATTTATTATTGAAAGGGTGGGGTAGAAAATGGCAAAGAAACCATATTATATTACTACAGCAATTGCATACACATCTGGTAAGCCACACATTGGTAATACTTACGAGATCGTGCTTGCAGACAGTATTGCAAGATACAAGAGATTTGTTGGCTATGATGTAAGATTCCAGACAGGAACAGATGAGCATGGCCAGAAGATCGAGACAAAGGCATTTGAAAGTCTTTCAACTCCTCAGGAATTTGTTGATGAGGTGTCAGGAGAGATTAAGAGAATCTGGGATCTCATGGATACAAGCTATGACAAGTTCATCAGAACTACAGACAAGTATCATGAGGCACAGGTACAGAAGATTTTTAAGAAGCTCTATGATAAGGGCGATATCTATAAAGGAAAGTACGAGGGAATGTACTGTACTCCATGTGAGTCCTTCTTCACCTCGTCACAGCTTCAGGATGGCTGCTGTCCAGACTGTGGCAGACCATGTCAGCCAGCTTCAGAGGAGGCATACTTCTTCAAGCTTAGCAACTATGCTGACAGACTTATTAAGTACATCAATGAGAATCCAAGCTTTATTCAGCCAGAGTCAAGAAAGAATGAGATGATGAACAACTTCCTTCTTCCAGGACTTCAGGATCTTTGCGTTTCAAGAACATCATTTAAGTGGGGAATTCCAGTTGATTTTGATCCAAAGCATGTTATCTATGTTTGGATTGATGCTCTTTCAAACTACATCACAGGACTTGGCTATGACTTAGATGGAAACTCTGATCCAAACTTTGAGAAGTATTGGCCAGCAGACCTTCATCTTATCGGTAAGGACATCTTAAGATTCCACACAATTTACTGGCCATGTATGCTTATGGCTCTTGACCTTCCACTTCCAAAGCAGATTTTTGGACACCCATGGTTAATCCAGAGTGATGGAAAGATGAGTAAGTCAAAGGGTAATGTTCTCTACGCTGACGACTTAGTAGATTTATTTGGAGTTGACGCAGTTAGATATTTCGTTCTCCACGAGATGCCATTTGAAAATGACGGTGTTATCTCATGGGAGCTCATGATTGAGAGATTCAATTCAGATTTAGCAAATACTCTTGGAAATCTTGTTAACAGAACAATTTCCATGATTAACAAATATTTCGGTGGAACAGTATTTGGTCCAAGTGAAAGCGAAATCCCAGAGGAGGAGGAGCTTGACGAGGACTTAAAGAAGGTTGTTACTGAGGCAAGACTTAAGGTTAATGATGCGATGGACAAGCTTCGTGTTGCAGATGCAATCACAGAGATCTTCAACGTATTCAAGAGATGTAACAAGTACATCGATGAGACAATGCCTTGGGCACTTGCAAAGGATGAGGAAAATGCAGTAAGACTTTCAACAGTTCTTTACAACTTAGTTGAGAGTATCATTGTTGGAGCTACTCTTCTTGAGCCATTTATGCCAAGTACATCTGCAAAGATTCTTAAGCAGCTTGGTTCAGAAAAGAGAAAGGTTACAGAGCTTTCAAGATTTGGAATGTATCCACGTGAGAGCAAGGTTGCTGAGTCTCCAGAGATGCTTTTCGCAAGAATCGATGTTAAGAAGATGCTTGATGATATAGCAGTTAAGTTCCCTTCAAAGGAAGAGGTTAAGGAAGAGCCAAAGCCTAAGAAGCAGAAGAAGGAAACAGCACCAGTTGAAATTCCAACTGTTGAGGATGCAGTTAAGACTCAGATTTCAATCGAGGAATTTGACAAGATGCAGCTTCAGATTGGTGAGGTTGTTGAGTGTGAGGAGGTTCCTAATTCAAAGAAGCTCATCTGCTCGCAGGTACTCATCTCAGGCGGAAGAAAGCTTCAGATTGTATCAGGAATTAAGAACTTCTACAAGCCAGAGGATATGGTAGGCAAGAAGGTTGTTGTAATCACAAACCTTAAGCCAGCTAAGCTTGCAGGAATTCTTTCAGAGGGAATGCTTCTTTGTGCAGAGGACTTCGAGGGAAATCTTGCACTATTAACAGCAGAGAAGCCAATGCCAGCAGGCGCAATGATTTCATAATTAAAGCTATAAAAAGCTAAATATTTGAAGATATAGAAGGATGCCCTTGAGCGAAAGCTTGAGGGCGTCTTTTTTATGAAAATAAAATCATGACAAAGCCCAAGCTTTTGATTAGAAGGTTATTTGGTAAAATCTGTCAAAACGGGTAGTCAATTTTGATGAAATAGGGGCGTATAATCCGTTACATCCTCAAATTGTCTTGACGTGACTGATAAAAATAGTTATTCTATATGGGACTGAATTCAAAAATGCATAATATCGAAAAAATAGAGGAGAATATCATGGAATCATTTAACAAACTTAGACAGATTGCTAAGAAAATTCCAGCAGACACAGTTAAGGATACAAAGGTTGCAGTACTTGGTGATACTGCCACTCAGCTTTTTGTGACAGGTCTTACTGGAATGGCTTATAAGAAGGGACTCAATGTTGATGTTTATGAGGCAGAGTACAATCAGATTTTCTCTGAGATTATCGACAAGAACTCAGAACTCTACGCATTTGACCCTGCATACGTTGTGATTTATATGTCAGCTGAGAAGCTTTATGATGAGTATTGTAAGTTCCCAGTAGCAGAGAGAGAGAACTTTGCGGATACTATGGCTGGAAAGATTATCAGCCAGTGGAAGATGGTTGGTGAAAACAGTAAGGCGAGAGTAATTCAGTTTAACTTTGCCGAGAACAACGATATGATATTTGGAAATTATGGAGCTAAGCTTCCTGTTTCATACATCTTCCAGCTTAGAAAGCTTAACTATATTATGATGTGCGAGGCAAGTGCAAACAAGAATGTTTATCTTCTTGACTATGCAACTATTCAGAATGTATATGGAAGAAATACTTCCTTCCAGGATAAGTATTATTACTCAGCAAGAATGGCTATAAGCCTTGATATAGTTCCTTACGTTGTAAATGAAATCGTTGATATCATCCTTTCACTTAAGGGTAAGTTCAAGAAGTGTGTTGTTCTTGATCTTGACAACACTCTCTGGGGCGGAGTTATCGGTGATGATGGAATTAACAATATTCAGGTTGGAGAGCTCGGAACAGGACGTGCCTTCACAGACTTCCAGAGATGGTTAAAGGAATTAAAGAATAGAGGAATATTACTTGCAGTATGTAGTAAGAATAATGAGGATACTGCAAAGGAGCCATTTTTAAATCATCCAGAGATGGTACTCAGACTTGACGATTTTGCAATTTTCGTAGCAAACTGGCAGGACAAGGCTTCTAATATAAAGTTTATTCAGAAAACACTCAATATCGGTATGGATTCGCTTGTATTTATCGATGATAATCCATTTGAGAGAAATCTTGTAAGACAGATGATTCCAGAAATCACTGTTCCAGAGATTCCAGAGGATCCTTCAAACTACTTAAGCTTCCTTAAGAATGAGAATTTGTTTGAGACAACAAGCTACTCAAGCGAGGATGCAGGAAGAACCAAGCAGTACCAGGCTGAGGCAAGCAGAGTTCAGCTTCAGCAGAGCTTCGAGTCGATTGACGACTATTTGATAAGCCTTGAGATGATTGGTGAGGCAAAGCCATTTGACCCATTCAACATTCCAAGAATTTCACAGCTTACTCAGAGATCTAATCAGTTCAATCTTAGAACTATAAGATATACAGAGGACGAGGTTACTAAGGTAGCGGAGTCAGATGACTACCTCACACTTTACTTTAATCTTAAGGATAAGTTTGGTGATCACGGACTTATCGCAGTTGTTATCTTAGAGAAGCGTCCGGAGGATACACTCTTTGTTAACACCTGGCTTATGAGCTGCCGAGTATTAAAGAGAACCTCTGAGGAGTTCATCGTTAACAACATTATCGAGACAGCAAAGGCAAATGGCTTTAAGAAGGTTATCGGTGAGTACATTCCAACACCAAAGAACAGTATGGTTAAGGACATTTACGAGAAGATGGGCTTCACAAGAACTGGTGAGAATATGTTTGAGGCTGATGTAGAGAGCTTCGAGTATAACAAGTGCTTTATCAATAAAAACTAGTACATAATTATTTTTTCAAAATATATATTTAAGGAGAATGAAAAATGACAAGAGAAGAAGTATTCGCAAAGCTTGAGGAAGTATTCGCTGACGTATTTGATGAGGAGGTTTCGCTTTCTGATTCTACAACAGCAGAGGATGTTGATGGATGGGATTCATTAGCTCACCTTACACTTATTTCAACAATTGAGGACGAGTTTGACATTGAGTTCAAGCTTGGTGAGATTAACAATTTCAAGAATGTTGGAGATCTTGCAGACGCAATTCTTAAGAGAGTTGGCTAATCTAAAAACGTATATTTTGCGGCTAGATAATAGCCACTTAGAACAAGTTGGATAAAGAAAGTAATTTGATTACGACTATGGATTTACTGTGGTCGTAATCAATTTGCGTATAAGATTAATGTAAATATAACGGAGTACAATATGGTTTTTTCATCATTTATGTTTTTACTGTTATTTTTGCCAGCCACTCTTTTTGGATACTATCTTATAAAGGAGAAGCTTGGTAATTTCTTTTTACTTTTAGCATCACTCTTCTTCTATGCCTGGGGTGACACAAAGGCCATGCCGATACTTCTCGGTAGTATAGTCTTAAACTACCTTTTTGCACTTCTTGTGGAGAAGTACGAGGAGAAGAAGAAGCTTGCAAAGTTTATTATCATTATCATGTTAATATTCAATGTAGGATTACTGTTTACCTTCAAATATCTTACAAGTGTCATGGAAACGGTATTTAAGATAATACCTGGAATAAGCTTTGATCTTCCGGATTTTATATTACCTCTTGGAATTTCATTCTTTACCTTCTCGGCTATTTCCTACGTACTTGATGTTTACTTTGGCGCATCGAAGGCAGAGAAGAATATATTTAACGTTGCACTTTTCATCACCTTCTTCCCTAAAATGATTTCGGGACCTATTATGAGCTGGGAGGAGTTCAAGGCTCAGCTTGATAACAGAAAGCCTAATTTGAATCAGATTACTGAGGGTGTTGAGAGATTTATCATAGGCTTTGGCAAGAAGGTAATTATCTCCGATACAATCGGTCTTGCAGTTGACAGAGCCTTTGGCTTTACTGAGATGAACAATCTCTCGGTATCATTTGCATGGTTTGGAATACTCGGATATCTGATTCAGCTTTACTTTGACTTCTCAGGTTACTCTGATATGGCAGTGGGTCTTGGTAAATTATTTGGCTTTGAGTTAAATGAAAACTTTGACTATCCATATGCCTCAAAGACCTTCACAAAGTATTGGAAAAAATGGCATATCACACTGGGTACCTGGCTTAATCACTATGTATATACACCAATTCTCAGATCTATGTCTAAGAAGAAGAACCCTAAGACAGGCAAGAAGAAGTACAAGATGAGCACCTGCGATTACACAGCTCTTATTATCTCCTGGATAATCATTGGTAGCTGGCATGGTGCAGAGCTTAAGTATCTTCTTCATGGTATATTAAACTGTATTTTAATTCTGACTGAGAGAATAAGAGACGAGAAAAAGAAGAAGAAGCAGAAGGAGCTTAAAAAGCAGGGTAAGGAGATTAAGACTAATTTCTTTATGGAGCACATCGGTCCTCACATTTACTTCTTTATTGGAATTGTGATTCTTCAGACAGTCTTCAGAGCTGACAGTGTTGCAGCAGCCTTTGACTACTATAAGGCTATGCTTGGACTTTCAGGCAATACATTTACAAATGTAGAAGATTTATACTGGATTATGAATTATGTGATTGTACTTATACTTGGAATTGTACTTTCAATTCCTTGGTTCAAGCCACTCACTAAGAAGTTTAGTGAGAAGGCACCTGTTACATTTGACATTGTTAAGAAGGTCGCACTTCTTTTAGTACTTGTACTTGCAATGGCATTTACAGCAGGTAACACCTACAACGCATTTATTTATTTCCAGTTTTAACAGAAGGAAGGAGAGAATATTATGAAGATAAGAAATATTATATTTATTATCCTGGCAGCATTAATTCTTTTACTTCCCCTTGTGAAGATTGACAGAGTCGGAGGCAGGACGTCAGAGACTGAGCAGAGAACTCTTGCGAGTCGTCCTACAGCGAAGAAGCTTTCAGAGGATTATAAGACAGAGCTTAAGGATTATTTAAATGACAACATTGGCTTCAGAGAAGAGTTTATGAAGCTGAGAACTATGACAATGCTAAATGCATTTAATCTGATGCCATCAAATATGGTTAGAAAAGGAACAAATGGTTACTATTTCTATACAATGGACTTCAACCTTGACATTGTAAGGGGCAAGTATCCTCTTAATGAAAATGGAATTGCTTCTATTGCTGAGAGTATGGATGCAATCAATGAGAAGTTTGAGGAGAAGGGTATAGATTTTCAGGTGTTTCTTCCACCTAGCAAGGCATCAATTTACCCAGAATATACCGGACTCGGAGTTGACAGCTTAGATATCACACCGTCAGAGAAGCTCGCAAATGCAATAAACGAAAAAACAGAAGTACCTGCACTTGCACTAAGGCAAACTATGATGGCTGCGAAGGAGCAGGGCGACTATTACTATAAGACAGACTCTCACTGGAATCATGAGGGTGCATATATTGCATATTGCGCATGTATCGATCAGCTTAATAGTACGGGCTACTCATTAAAGAAGGCTGAGGTTACCTACGTGGAGGATGAGTATTCGAGTGATCTCAGTAAGCTTATCGGTGTAAGAGGAAGCCTTGGAATGGAAAAGTACATGCGAAGCGTGATAACTGATCAAAAGGCTACTGAGGATGAAACGAGTGACAGATATAACCAGCTTAAGGGCATCCTTCAGGGAGATGGCTTTAACGGAATATTTATGCATTTTGTAAATGAAAGCTCTGATGGTCCAAAGGTAGTAATGTTTGGAGACTCACTTTACGGATACTGGAATATGCCATATCTTTTCGCGGAATCATTTTCAGAGTTCACATATATCTGGAATTATGACATCTTAGAGAATGTTATTGATTATTTACAGCCAGATTTAGTAATTTATGAGATGGGTGAGAGATATACCTATGTATTACCAGGCAAGAACTCAAGCTTTACCTTCAGATACCTAAGTGATTATCAGGCACAGATTACAGATATCAAAGAGGATGATGAAAATGTCTATGTCACTGTCAAGAATACAAGCAGTGATTGCTGGGAGAGCAAAAACTACGTTAAGCTTGCAGTATTTATTGATGATCATGATACGACGCTTAGAGGATATTTGCAGACTGGTACGACTGTAGAGGCAGGTGAATCGTATACCTTTGAGATAACGAAGGAAGGTATAAATGCCCTTGAGGGTGATAAGGATACTGTTGCATTTGTAATGGTTCAGGAGGGAATCACCTACTTCGGAGAAAAGAAAAATTTAAAATAGTTCTGTTTACAGACACATATAAAACGTCACACCTTAGGACTTATTTCAAGGCCTATGGTGTGACGTTTTTTATGTATAAATAGGGCTACCCCGGAGTGAAAATTTGATATATTTTGAAAAAATCTCAAAAAAAGTCTATTTTAAACCACAGGTTTACTATCTTATAAGTCAAAATGGGCTTATTATAAGTTCATCGAAACAATTCTACAAAAGATTTTCAAAATTCAAAATGAGAGGTTGTCAGATTGACAGGCTAACACATTTCAAAAAAGTAGTCATTAAAATCCCAATTGAATAACCGAGAGATTATTTGAGCGCAGCACACTATAACTATGCGCATGAGTTGTCATGACTGCGACTCACAAAGTAATAAGGAGGTTAATCAAAAACTGAATATTTGTATCGCCCCCTCGGGGAAGTGTCGCCATGACATGAGCGCACCAAGAGGAGAAAGCTTCTGTAAATAGTTACTTGCAAATTAGTTACTCGTTCACGTGACTCTTTTTGGTCACCGCAAAAATAAGATTAATTTAGCAGCTGGGTTTACCAGCAGAAAGATTTAAGAGGTAATTCATATGATGAATAATAACGTAAAAAGCTCAGTAAACATGCAGGCAGCATTTGATTATGCACTTTATATGATGGCAGGAAGCTATTTCAAGAAGGCAACCTTAAGCGGTAAGTCACGCTTCATTATTGACAACATGTACATTAACTATAAGGAACTCGGCGACGAGAAGCAGTGCCGTATGGAGAACGCATGCATCAGCTATGTGGAGAAGGTTTTAATCGGTGACGAGAATAAGCCTGGCTTCGTTCCAAGCGAGATGTGGAACGAGGAGGTAACTGTAAGAATCGTCAGAAGCAATACAGCAGAAAAGCCTAGCTTTAAGCTTTGCTTTGGTAGCGGAAAGATGGGTCTCGTTTTAGAGAGCACATACAGAAGCAGAAAGCCATTTATCCAGGCAAGATACACTCTTGATGCTGGCAAGACCTGGCAGAAGACTGAAGCACCTAAGAAGCACGAGGAAAAGGCAGTCAAGTGGAAGAGAAACAGAATTCTCGTGTGGCATGAAGAGTCAAATGAGGCAGCATAGAGGCTGCCTTGCCATTTAATAATAAAATTAAAATAAGGAGGACAGAGTATGGCAAATATTTTACACGAATCAGCAAGAGGTATTGAGAAGATTGCGATTGAGGATGAATTCCTCGGATCAAGAAGAGTCTTTGTATGTGGAGAGATAAATGACGACTCCGCAAATGAGCTTATTAAGGAGCTTATTTACTTAGAGACAGATGATGCATCATCACCAGTAACATTATTTATTAACAGTCCCGGTGGCTCAGTGTCAGCGGGACTTGCAGTTTACGACACACTTCGCATGATGGAAAGCCCAATCAGGGTGGTTTGTACAGGACTTGCAGGTTCAATTGCAGCAATCATATATCTTGCGGGTGATAAGGATAAAAGGTATATTCTGCCAAATTCTAAAATTATGGTTCATGACCCATCCTTCTCAGGTGGACATGACATAGGTCACAGAAAGTATTTTGATGTGGAGCCAGAGCTCGAAAATCTTAGAAAGTGTGGCGAGAAGCTTGCGTCTATAATCTCTGAGAGAACCGGAAAGACTCTTGATGAGGTTATGGCGATAACAAGGTACGACACATTTTTCAGTGCTGAGGAGGCCATTGAGTTTGGTCTTGCATCAAATATTGTAAAGAGTATCAAAGAGGTTATGTAGCAGGTATTTAATGCCGGAGAGGAAAATTTTATGAGAAAATACGGAACAAGAATACTAGGTAAAAATGTTATTATTTCAAATGACACAAGAGAGACAGGTCTCAACAACAACGACCTTATCATTGCATCAACCGGACTTGGAAAGACCGGAGGCTACGTGGTACCAAACATTCAGATGAATGAGAACAGTCTTATTGTATCTGACACCAAGAATCAGCTCCACAGAATGTTTAAGGATGAGCTTACTGAGAGAGGTTTTAACGTTCTTCTTCTCGACTTCATCAATCCGGAGAATTCAGTGGTTTATAACCCGCTTCTCTTTGTGAGAAGAACAAAATGGGGCGGCTTCAGAGAGCAGGACATTCTCACCATAGCAACAACAATTCATCCAGCGGGAATTAGTGCCGGAGATCCTCTCTGGGACAATCTCACTCAGAATTTTATTGCATTTTGCATTGGCTACTGTCTTGAGACAAAGCCAGAAAAGGAGAGGAATCTGGTAACTGTTGCCGACATTGCCAGAAACTTTAAGGATATTGAGAAGGAGGATTTCTTCCTTGACTGGATAGTGGACCATCAGGATACATTTTCAGCGAAGAAGTATAAGGAGATAAATTCCTACAGCAAGGCAGACAAGATGTTTGGCTCGGTTATTGGAATGGTAAATGATGACCTTTCAAGATTTTCATTTCAAGAGGCACAGTTTATCTTCTCTGAGACTCCTGAAAAGGGAGAAAGAGCAGTTGACACAGAGGTCCTTGACATCAGCTTACTTGGTATGGAGAAGACGGTTTTATTCATAAATCAGAGTGACACAGAGTCAACCTTTGAATGCATGATCAACCTCCTTTACGCTCAGGCCTTCCAGGTGCTCTGTCTTGATGCAGACAGAAGCAAGGAGGGGCGCCTTAATGTTCCTGTCAGAATTATTCTTGATGATTTTGCATCTTCGGCCAAGATTCCTGACTTTGACAAAATCATCTCAGTAATTCGTTCAAGAGACATTTCCGTAAGTATTATCCTTCAGAGTATGAAACAGCTTGACAGCATGTACAATGTCTCTGAGGCGGCAACTATTATCGACAACTGTGCGCATATTCTCTACCTTGGAAGCATGAACGAGACCACACAGGCGTATGTTGCAAGTGCGGCTGGAAAAACCATCGAGAGAATCAAGACAATGCCTAAGGAGAAGGCCTACTTAATTAGCTTTGGCGAGAGAGCAAAGCTTATAGACAAGGTTATACCATACAGCACCTTAGGTGAAGGTGCGAAAAGAGTAGAAGAAATTGACAACACAGAAAAGGCTGCAGGATAACCTTAAGTCGGTTTATAAAAGGCTCGCAAGGTGCAAAGTATTTGCGAGCCCGAAAAGGAGTGTGAATAGAAATGAAACAAATTGATGAAAAATATCTTGCCGCCCAGAGCTTTGACTCGATTTATCTATACAGCTGCCTTGCTGAAAAGACCTCTGAGATAGCCAAAAAGCTAAGAAGCTTCGGCTACTCGGATGTCACGATTCAGTCCAGAGAAAGAGTTAAAAATATATGCAGTCATCTCATTTCTGCAGGCCCGGTTTACACAATCACCCCGTTCTACACTTTTGATACTGTGATAGATGTAGGTGAGGAATATGATTTTATTGGCTGTCACATCTATGACAAGCCTCTTTTTTATGCACTATATAACACAAAGCTTTCGCCAGAGGATGTGGGCTTTGAGGCCGATATAGAAATGCTTAAGAAGGAAATGCTTTGCGCCTTCAGATACAGATATCCTATGAAAAGTAAACATGAAGCAGATCCTCTCAACCGTCTTTTTAATTCAAAGATTGTGTTTCCCACAAGTACCTACCGGAAGAGTGCAAAGGAGCTGATGAAAATATTTTACAGGGATGACGAGAGAAGCGGTAAAATCATGACCTACTATGATGCGCTTTCCATTTCAGACAGTGCAAAGAAGCTAGAGACAGCGCTCGAAGAGTACCAGTTTACAGAGGCGGATAGATGGTTATTCTATAACCTGGCCAGAGACTGCTGGCACGATAAGAAGGTAAAGCTTCAGATTATTTCAAATGATAAGAACGCTGCGGAAAGAATGTATAATATGGTTTACTATGTTCTGAGAGCAAAATCCAGAGTATTTTCAATTGATGAACTTAAGGAAGCGGATTTTGATAAAAATGCTGACTATATCTATATCCCAATGATTGACGCAAGTGATATTGAGAGAAGACGTGAGCAGAAAATGATAAAGAAGTACTTAAGAGAGTAAGTATATTCAAGAGAATAGACGGACTAAGCAGAATATAATTGGATGCATCATTTATATATGGATAATGATGAAACACTTGCGGCCTGTGGCTGCAGGTGTTTTTTTGGCGTTTCTACCCAAAAAGGGAGTGGGAATCAGAAAAAGTACGGAGCAGTATTCGTGTGTGGATATATTGTAAGGCAGGGATATTTTAGAACTATAAACAATAGTTAATATTCATTATTGCTAAAGCTACCATTTCTAGTGTATGATAATTATGTTTGATAATTAGTATGAATATTAGTATGAAGAATATGCAAATTACAGTATGATTAACGATACTATGACATTAGAAATAAGGAGAATTATGTACGAAATATTAGTAGATGTATCATTAGATGTGGATGTGGAATACGCTGAGAGTAAGGGTGTAAGGTATGTTGCAATGGATTACATGATAGGTGACGAGGAGAGACATTGCACAGCTCCTGAGACTCTTGAATTTATGCACACCTATTATGACAGGCTCAGGAATACTGTGCCAACAAGAACAAGCCAGGTTACACCTTTTCAGTACAAGGAGAATTTTGAACCATACGTTAAGGAGGGCAAGTCTATCCTTTACATTTCCCTGTCAAGCGGACTTTCAGACACCTATCAGTCAGCTCAGATGGCAGTGAAGATGCTTGAGGAGGACTATGAGAATGTTAATATCGAGGTTGTTGACAGCCTGGGTGCAACAGGAGGAATGGGAATTCTTACTGAGTCAGCCTGTGAAAACAGAGAAAAGGGCATGTCCTTAAAGGAAAATGCAGACTGGCTTAGAGAGCATGCGGCAAATATTAATTACTGGTTTAAGGTTGAGGACCTTATGTACCTGAAGAGAGGCGGAAGAGTATCGGCTGCAACAGCTGTTATTGGAACTGCTTTAAATATCAAGCCGGTTCTCACAATCAATCCAGAAGGAAAGCTCGACACAGTGGCAAAGAAGAGAGGCTCGAAGCTTGCTATGAAGTGGATGCTTGACAGCTTTGCAGCAAATTGTGATTTATCGATTGGAAAGAGTGTATATATAAGCTGTGCAGACTGTCCTGAGGATGCTGAGGTACTGAAAAATATGGTACTTGAGGTTAAGCCTGAGGCAGAGGTTAAGATTACTTCGCTTAGTCCTATTATCGGAGCACATACAGGACCAGATATGATTTCTCTCATCTATTATGGAGCAAAGAGAGTCAGGGAAGCATAAACAGAATATGAATGATAAGCATAATTAATAGTGCGTAATCGATTTCAGTATGATATAATGAGCAGTGAGCGGGTTTCACTGCTTATTATTATTTTACAGGTGATGCATATGACAATAAGTGAGATAGCAAAGCTTGCAGGGGTATCCTCTGCAGCTGTTTCGAGATACCTTAATAATGGTTATCTCTCGGAGGAGAAGAGGGCAATAATAAAAAAGGTTATTGATGAGACGGGGTATAAGCCTTCTGCTCAGGCACAGAATTTACGAAACAAAAAAACTAATATTATAGGAGTTATTCTCCCCAAGATAGATTCATCATCTATTGGAAGGGTAGTCACAGGAATTCAGTCGGTTATCGAGGAGGCAGGGTATCAGATGCTTCTTGCTACGACTCAGAATAATCCGGACAAGGAGTTAGAGTATCTGGAGGCCTTGGATGAGACCAGGGTTGATGGAATTCTCTTTTTGGCAACCATAATATCTGCAAAGCATAAGGAGCTTTTAAAGAACAGCAGGGTTCCTGTGGTTGTCATCGGTCAGCATTTGTCAGGGATAAACTGTGTTTATCATGATGATTATCATGCGATATACGATTTAACTAACAGGATGCTGGATACTGGCAGGAAGAACATTGCGTACATTGGAGGTCTTCCTGAGGACGTGGCCCTTGGAAAGGAAAGATTAAGAGGCTTTCAGGATGCAGTTAAGGAAAACGATTTGGAGAAGCTCGGTGAAAATTATGTCATTTCCAGTCTGTCTATGGAGTCCGGATATGAGATGGCGAAAAAGCTTATGGAAAAGGATGACACAATAGATGGAATCATCTGCGTCACAGACAGAGTGGCAGTGGGTGCCCTGAAGTACTTAAAGCAGATAAAAAAACGAATTCCAGAGGAAATTGCAGTGACTGGGCATGGTGATTCAGTTATGTCAAGGGTTGTGGAGCCAACGCTTACAACCATACATTATCATTATGAGGATAGTGGAGTGAAGGCTGCCGAGATTCTGACTGAGCTTTTGCAAAATGGAACAACCAGTACGGGTTCTATCTGTATGGGCTACTCCATAATCAATAACGAATCTATGTAAATGATAGAGGGAAGTGATAATATGAAGATTAATATGAAGATTAATATTTTTTATATAATTGCTGGAGCACTTCTTCTGTTTGGAATAGCAGGCACTATTTATGATTTGAGCCTCACGAAAAAGGAGGCCAGGGATTTGCTTGAACACAGGGTGATAACTGCAAAGGATGTTGCTGAGTACAAGTCCATTTCTGAGGAAAACACGGTGTTTATCACAGGAGTGAAGTTAGAGGGCGAGAAGATAAGCGACCCTAAAAAGTACATTGAGGGCGAGTATTATATGATAATTGCAGAGTCTCAGTTCTACAGTCCAAGGTACGATGATGATGGAAATGAAGAAAGAGATAACAGTCCCGAAAACAATGCCTGCTGGGGAATTGACAGCAAGTATAATTTCGAGGTTATGGGTGAAGGTGTCCACACAAATCTTGGTGAGGACATAAAAATCGAGAAATCCATGATTTTCGGTCTGCCAGTTACAGCCTACGGATATCCTAGAGGAATTGAGAATGTTGTATCTGGGGATATAAGGTACGCCTATAAATGTGTGGATGAAGGTACAGAGTTTACTGTGCTCGCGACCATAGGAAATGGCAAGCTTGAACTGAAGAAGATGTACGAGATGCATGACCCTGTTTTCATAACAGGTGGAATCGATGCGGCGAAAAAGTACCTGGAGGATTTTTTGGTTGGAGACAGCTATGTATTTTTGATTCTAGGAATAATAGGAGGCCTTTTGTTTGGCTTTTTAGGAATAGTGTTTGGAGGTAAAAAGGATGCAAAGTAACAAAGGAAAAAATGCATGGGAGTATCTTGCAGGAGAGACAAGCTTCAAGATGCTTAAGACAAAAAAGAGAAGGACTATCGAGGAGTTTTATGAAGCCTTAAAGGACGTAGTAACACCTTTTGGTACCTGTTATCTTGCAAGGCTAAAAACCATGACTAGAAACTCACTTATCTTTGGTCCAAATGAGCAGGGAACCTACTATTTCTTCTACTTTGGAATGAGCGGAAAGAAGGGCTACTGTGGCTTTGCGGTATCTCCATTTGCCATAGCGGATGTGAGAAATAATCCGACTATTACCTGCGAAAAGATGAAGGAGATGAATAAAAACAATGAAATCCTTCCTGATTTCGAGCCATATGAGCTGCAGAATGCTATCTTCGATGTCATTCTTGAGTACGCAGATTCGGGAGAGGTAAGAAAGCTTGGAGATCCAAAAACTGAAGAACAATAACAGTTAATGTACTAGCAATAGAAGGTAGGGGTTGTAAAGCAGCGCAGGTTGCTTCACAACCCTTGTTTTTATGTGCGGAATTGTCAAATAAGGGGAATAATTTGTAATTTATGTCAAACAATTTGTGCGATTATCTTGAAAACGTTATCAACCTATGATAAAATACTATGATATAAAAGTGGGTTAGTGCGCCCTTTTTCAGGAAAAACTGAAACTATAGTGGCATAACAAATGACTCAAAACTGACAAAAAGGAGGAATCGTATGATGGATATGAGAGATAATATTAATAATAGTATCAATAATTGTATTTTAGAAAAAACTGATAATTCGAATATGCATCATTCGAATTTCATAAAGAGAAAGATAAACCATAAGGGCTTTACCTTGCAGGAGCTTCTTATTGTTGTGGCTATTCTTGCAATTCTTCTTGCAATCGGAATTCCATCTGCTATCAGGGTGCAAAAGAACCTGAGACAGAAGGAGTTAGATGCGAAGGCAGAGTCTATCTATGTTGCCGTTCAGAATAAGATTACAAAGATGAAAGCATCTGGAGACATTTCATTTCTAAAGTACTCAGTATCGGGAAACCGTGTTGGAAGAATAAATGATATTCCGGGAGATGCAGAGGCGGAGGATAATATCGAGCAGGGCTCAATTTGCTACTTCACATCAGCTGATCTTGCATCAAGTAGCTCAGCAGCAGCCAGAGTTATGACCAGCGATATCATGGATGATGATTTACTTAATGAGCACTGGGTAATTGAGTACAATCCTGAGAGCGCAATTGTCTATTCTGTATTTTACAGTGAGGACAGGGCGAACTGCGCTGAGGAATATGTGAGCAATTACAATCTCTACGACTTGTCCCTCAGATATAAGTCTAACAGATTATCGGACAATGCGAGAGTTGGATATTATGGTGGTGGTTCTGCAACAGTAAGCTCTGTAAAGACTCTTGAACCGCAGATTAAGATTACAAATGCTGAAAAGCTTTATGCAGACATTACCTGTGCTATGCCAGCTGGTGTAACTGCAACACCTGTATTTAAGGTTGAGATTAAGGATGTATATGGCAATGCCTACACAAAGTACTACACCTATGGCAGTGAAACAATAAAAGATAATACTGCAAAGTATGAAGTGGTACGAGGTATTGAGAAAAACGGAAGAAATTATTCGCTGAATATTGTGCTGGATGACCTGTCCAAGTCAGAGAAGAGATTCTACAATCTCTACGGTGCTGGAAGTGGACACAACAGGGATACCTATGGCAAAAATATTGACGAGGAGCTGGTTGCTGGATCTGACATAACAATAACTGTCACCGTATCATGCCCAAGCAACTATAAAATCACTCAGAATCAGTCTGTATTTGCAACAACAAACAGCCTGTTTGATTATAGTGCTGAAAAGAACGGCACAACCTATCCAAACACTGCATTTATAGCTAACTCAAGACATCTTCAGAATCTTGATGAGAGCTCAGGGGTTAATGAAGACATAGTTGACAACGGAGCAGTTCATAAATCTGAGATTTACTATGCAGTTCAGACAAGTGACATTTCCTTTGCAGATGATGATAAGCTCACAGGAGTCTGGGACTGGTATGAGACTTATAAGTCTGAATTCTTCAACGGAGTAATTACAGACGGAGTAAATTCCGGTTATGCAAACTTTAAGCCAATAGTTAACAGAGCACTTCGCACCTACGATGGAGGATACACCCAGGAGGGTGAGGAGCTTAGATATGTAATCAGTGGGCTCACAGAGTCCGGAGTGACAAAGGGCGGACTTTTTGAAGTTCTTGGAGAAAACTACGACGGTGAGACACAGATAATCAGAGATTTAGTATTAGCTGGAACAAAGATATACGCAAAGGGTGCTGATAGCGTGGCTGCACCACTTGCAGCTGAGGTTAAGGGCAAGGTTCAGATTGAGAACTGCCAGGTATACTTAACAGAGAATGACATTAATAACAAAAACCAGACCTACATCTGGGTTAAGGCTGCATACGCAGGAGGTCTTGTAGGAAAGGTGTACCAGAATTCAACCCTTGATATTTTGACAAGTGGTTCCTCAACAGTAATTGGAGCCTATACCTCAAAGACAAAGGATGAAAAGACAATTGTCACTCCGGAGAGCAAGGTTGTTGGAGGACTTGTCGGCTACGTATATGACAATGCAGTAGTCAGAATTGAAAAGTCATACGCTGACAGCTATATGGTTGGAGAGATAGCTGGTGGATTCATTGGACAGACATCTGAGCAGTTAGACACTAAGATTAGTGTTAATTCCTCATACTCAGCAGGCTTTGTCACAGCAACCAAGTGTGCTGCAGGCTTTGGCGTTGGTGCGATGAATGCAAAGAACTGCTATACAATCCTGTCACGTCTTAATATGGAGGACGATATTGATTACTATGCTACAGCAGTAAAGGGTACCTTAAGTGGTCATACCTACTACTCGGCACCAAACTATTTAAATACAGGAGCCTACTCGATGAAGGAAACTGGAAAGGTTATGCAGATTTCAGAGTTCTCTTCGGGAAATGGTTCATTTACACTTGATAAGATGACAAATAACCTTGGAGGTGCCTTTGAGAGTGATGCAACCGATTCAACTCCTTACAATCTTATGGAGCAGGGACTTCTCACCTACACCTATCCGGTTTTAAAGGATGTTAAGCATTATGGTGACTGGAAGGCAGAGTTCCAGGTTGGCGCACTTGTCTACTATGAGAAGTACGACGATGGAAGCTATGGCTTCTACGGAGCAAATGTTGAGACTACATTAAATGACGATGGAAATGTTGTTGGAGATGGCTACGGAGTAGTTTACCTCCTTGAGAGTGCCAGCCTTCCAGCAAAGGTTGAGATTAAGCTTTCTGATTACTCAGATTCTTCATGGACTGTAACGGGTACTATCGATGTGGAAAATGCTGAGTATTATGAGGTGGCTTCAAAGAGCAATGCCTATAAGATTTATCCGCTGCCTAAGAATATTGTAAATACAGAGCATGTTTCTGCAAATTATTATATTAAGGCTGAGATAAAGTCCTACGCAAATAAGGACATTGATTACTATGCCTTTAATCCACACTTTGCAACTACAAGAAGTGCAAAGAATATTATTTACCAGACAAAGAAGAGTACTAAGATACCAATGCTTACAGAGGGAAGCAACGTATCTATAAGAACAGGACGTCACCTGTACAACTTAAGCTTATACTATCCACTCTACGTTTCATCAACCTGCAAGGCAGTATTCCTTCAGGAGAGAAATATCAATTACACAGATTACGAGTGGGATATCTTCACTCTGCTTACAGAGAGAAGACAGGCACAAAGACCAATTGGACTTGATGAGGATGGAAACTGTACAGAGTTCCAGGCAATATATGATGGACAGTGCTACACAATTTCTGATATCAGCTTTACCTCAGAGAAGGGCTTCTACATTGGATTTATTGCCAAGAATAATAACACCATCAGAAATGTTGTATTAAAGACAGACTATGTAAAGGGTGGTGATAAGAACTACAGAGTTCAGCGTGAAGGAGATATCCGTGGTAAGTTCGTTTATATGGGCGTGCTTACCGGAAGGAACAATGCCAATGCAAGAATTGAGAACTGTGCAGTGGCAGGCTACTATCTTGCAGGCTCTGATGGAACAATACATGCCTACGAAAACAGCCACTGTTACCTTGGAGGACTTACAGGAAGCAATGCCGGTACTATTGTGAATTCAAGTGCGGACGTTCCACTCATCAGACTTTCAACAAACTATGCCTATGTATATCTTGCAGGCTTTGCAGGAAGTAACCAGGGCACTATTCGAAACTCTTACACACTTGGTGCCTTTGAGGTCGCAATAATAAAGGGAGGAAGAGTAGAGGAAGGAGGCTTTGCGGCAGTAAATACTGGAAAGATTATCGACTGCTATTCAACAACAGCCTTTGAGACTAGTGGTAATACAACTGGCTGCTATGGATTCGCACCATCTGGAGGTACAGTAGAGAACTGCTACTACTTAGACAAGGGCTCATACTCATACATTAATAAATTCTATTCATTCAACAATGACGAAGGCGTAGGAAGCGGAGTTACCAAGTCTCAGCTTGTTGAGATGGCCGGCACAGATACAGCCACAGCAGAAAACAGCTTCTGTCATATGAACACTAACAGTACTACAGGTGGAACAAGCTATCCTTTTAGAGCGGTAGTAAGAAATTCTAAGGGAGAGTTTGTACATTACGGTGACTGGATAGACGATGAGGAGCTTGGTGCAGTAGGCGTATTCTACTGGGAGAAGGAGGAAGGCGGTTCGAATGCCGGAGTTCATCTTACCTACTTGGGCACCGAGCCAGTTAAAAATAAAACATTTTACAAGGGAAGCTCTCTCTGCTATGCACATGATGATGGAGGAGTTATAACCTCCTACGGTTATGGTTATTTTGAGAAAACACCAGGTACAATCATCGAGAAGACCTTCACTCAGTGCGAGTATTCTGAAGATATAGAGAATGAGGAGGTCAATGCAGCTCTTCATGCTCAGATGAGTGAGTACACCTTCCATGCATATACAACAAGACCATCGGTAGATGTGAATGTTGGAACAGATGATTATTTCTGTACTATTCAGGAAACAGTATATACAGAAAAGGTTAATACGGATGGAACTGTTACAACCACTGTAGGCTACAAGCGTCACACTAATGCTAAGTGGCAGTTTAAGGTAAAGACTAATAATACAGGTGGAAACAGAAGTTATACATTTTTCATAACACCATTCTTTGCAAATGCAATCAAGATGAATAAGCCTTTTTCTACTGCTGATATGACTATGGAAAATGGCGCAGGACTCATAACTGATTACTCAACAGACGCAGGAACAAAGGAAACTAATCATTTTGAAATCCGTTCATTAGACCAGATTCAGTACATTAACTGGAGAACAGATACCCGTACAGCCTTAGATTCAGACTCAGAGGGAACTACACCAAATGCAAACTATATATATGAATGCGGCAACACGCGTATGTATTATTCACAGACTCATGATATTGAGAGTGACGATAGAAACTTCGCACCACTTGGTCGAGGTGGCAGATCCTTTAAGCATACCTATGACGGACATTCATATGTACTAAAGAATCTGAAGATTCATGCCAGCAAGCTCAATACCTACGTTGGACTCTTTGGTCAGATTGGTAAAGGAACAGTGCTTGAGAACATCATAATGTACGCTGAAGAAGGAAAGGGTATCATCGAGAATAACTTTACGGTCTATTCAACCTATGAGAATAATAAAACCTCCTACAGAGAGCCGACAACGGGAGCTCTGGTAGGAATGGTATACAGTGGTTCGAGTGCTGGTGCGAGTGGTAGTACGGATCCGGCAACCATCAGGAACTGTACAGCCTCAGGCTACGATGTAGTGTTCAATGGAAATATCTGGAATAATGAGGCACATATTGCAGAGATGTACTATAGGTACATAAGTATTGGCGGTCTGTGTGGCTCGGTATATGGTTCCGTAATAGAGAATTGTTCGGCAGCCAATAATATTAAGGTAACAACGGACGTAACCAAGAATAAAGATGATGCAGGAAATGCCCGAGTAGATAATACAAGACACTATAGAGAGCAGCTGGGTGGACTTGTTGGTTCAATCGGTGAATCTCCTGACTGGGAGGGCCATAACTCAACCATTACAAATTGCTACACCGGTGGAAGCATAACCCCTCTTGAGGGGGCTAAGTCGGTTCTCAGTGGTGGTATTGCAGGTAATGGATCAGCATGTAACAGATATGACTGTCTTGAGGTTATGGAGAAATCCACTGTAAGACCAAGAGCAAACACTGAGACCTACATCACAAACTGCTATACATACTGTAAGGTTGCAAAGAGCTACAATGATGTTGCATCCTGCGAGACTAGACCTACATTTAACGGCAATGACAAGAAACATACAGCCTATGATGCCACAAAGCATTACTATAATGGATATTATTATATTGCTTGTAATATACTTGATACTACAAAGATAACTAATACCTATTACCTTGAGTATAATGACATGCCACAGGCTTCAAATGTAATAGAGGGCTCTTTAGTACCTGTGCTTGGCCAGTCGATGACCTACTCAGAGATGGCTGATATGGAAACTGAAAATGGTCTTCTGTATAAGCTAAATGGCTCAACAGGAAGCATTTCAGATTACCTGAATGATGGATTAAATGAGATAACAGAGGGAATCTATACCAATGTAACCGTCAAGGAGGGTAAGAACAATATTGCAATTGATGGTAAGTTCTCATTCCCTGCAGGAGCAGCTGCGTTAGAGGGAAAGAATTATCCGTTCCCTGTTATCATCAAACAGATGGACCCTACCTTCAATAAGGTGGTACATGTTCACTATGGTTCATGGCCTATTCTTCAGCCATACTGGCTGGAGGGACGTTCATTTATCGACATATTTAAGGATATGAATTTTGATGGCGAGTATGCAGACTATGCCACAAAGGAATTCTATATCAATACTAACAATGTGGATATAGGCATTGACTTCCTTGATGTTAGCAATTATGTGTCCGACAATGAGGATATTGCAGAGATTGTTGGCGCAAGGCTTGTTACAGAGGGAGAGTATGCAGGACAGTATGCAGTAACAATAAAGGCATTAAAGCGAGGAACAGCACACATATCTATTAAGGATAATCCAGATATCTCAACAACCTTAGAGGTTACTGGAGATATTGCACTTATTACTGATCCGAAGACTCTTGAGATTGCGGTTGATAACGAGGACGAGCTTAACCTTTATGCAATTACAGACAAGGAACAGGAATTCACAAAAACAGAAGGCTTAGATGTTGCAGATATTGATAGCTGGCCAGAGTCAATCGTAAGATACGAGGCAAATGCTCACGGTGAGTGGAGGCTTACAAGTGAGGAGGGTAATCTAATCTGTACAGCTAGTCCGACCTACCCATTCAAGTGGACAATCACCAGAGATGGAATTGGCGAGGCGGTGGTGACAGTTAAGTACACCTATCACTATGGACATGGCAGGGACGATGATAACCATGACTCGGATATTACGGTTTCAATACCGATTACAGTAACCCAGTCATACATACTTAACCTGGTAAATGGAAGCAATCGTAAACAAATACTTGTAAGAAATGAAACAACAGAGCTTTCAGGCTACAATACACCAAACAGAACTGGCTACACCTTCCTTGGATGGTACACATCAAAGGATGAGGACGGAGTTAAGCTTATTGAGCCAGATGGAACCTTAGTGCTTAGTGTTGATGGATTTACAAGCAGTGAAGGCTTTGCTCTTAAGGATAATACTAATCTCTACGCAAAGTGGACAAGAGAGACCACTGTTTATGTACAAGACGAGGATGCAGCAAATGGAGTGTTTGACGAGACTGCAAGCTATCTCGTAGTTGCGGTCAAGGATGATGAAAAGCTGCTTCTTGGATACAGTAACGGCCTTACAGATATGAATGCTGAGATAAGCGAGCAGGATGATTCCTATGCAGGATATTATATCGATACAGAAGAACAAGGTCCTGTAAAGATTGTTGCAGACATAATAAAGAGCTGCAGTAACACCTCATTTATATGGACTGTTCAAGAGGGCTTGCTGAGCATTGGCGAGTATGCATTTGACGAAGAGGACTTTATAGCAAGGCTTAATACATCAGTGAGTACACCAGAGAGTACTACGCCACAAGAGACACCAGAGAATCCTTCTGAGGGCGAGGAGACTGGAACAGAGACACCAGAGAATCCTTCTGAGGGCACTGACCCGGAGGGTATCGACCCTGAGGATCCAAAGAATTCTGGCGGAGTGATAGAGTTTATCTTCTATAAACAGATTAGAGTGACGGAGATTGATTTCGGAGGCAAATAACAATGAATAGAAAGAGGATTGTAGAAAAACTGAATAACAGGTCCGGTGTATCTATGATCTTTGCACTTCTTGCATTTATGGTTTGCGCACTTGTTGCAGTGCTGATAGTTTCATCAGCACTGACAAGTGTAAAGAGAGCAGAGGACGATAAGAAACTTCAGCAAAGCAGAATTACACTTAATTCTGCAGCAGAGCTTGTGAAGGGGGAGATGATGGCATCCTCTATCTCTTATACTGAAGAAATTGAAATCGATGGTTCAAAACAGACAGAGAAAGTTACAGACGTTAGAAATGGCAGCTTTGGAGATTATTTGTCAGAGGCAATCGCTTCAATCAAAAGCACAGGCTTCGACTATACGAAGGATATTACAATCAGTGTTAAGGAAGCGGACAAGGATATTATGACTCCGGTAAATTGTCACCTGGTGTTCAAAAAGAATGATACCTTAGACGGATACAGGATAATATGTACATTTTCCACTGAGTCAGGTTCAGACACAGTTTATCTTACTATGACAACAAAGACTACGGTATCTGGTCCGACTTCAAAAACTGTCAAGAAAAATGGTAATAAGCAGATTACAGTGATAACAACAGTTACAACCTATGAGTGGAACGAGGGAATAATAGATATGAAGGGAGATAAGTAATATGCAAGAAAAGATAAAGCAAAAATTACATAGCCCTTCTGGAGAGACGATAGCGGAAACACTGTTTGCGATGATGGTTATCGTACTGGGTGTTCTAGCGTTGTCGGGCTCCGTTATGGCTGCGTCAAGGATAAACGCAAGAGTAAAAAATCAGGACACAGCGGTAATATATGATGGCAGTAACAAGATAAGTAATGCAAAAGTGACCATCGACTTTGGCGGTGGAATAAAAAAGGATATTGAAGACGCTGAGGTTTATCAGACAGTCGGAGACACAGCGTATTATTACATAGTGTACGAGGATTAGTGAGTATGGATAAAATAAAGGCGAGACTTAGAGGAAAACTGAATAACAAGGGTCTTTCCATGGTGGAATTACTGTGTGCAACTCTGATCTTGCTTTTAGTTAGTGGAATTATGGTCATGGGAATTGGGTTTGCCTACAGGGAATACGATAAGTCTATGCGTGAGTCTGAATCCAAGGTGCTCTGTTCAACGATAACAACCGTTATTAATCATGAGCTTGCCTACACTATGACTATTTACACGGACCAATCAGGCAATGTCAAGAAGTTCCAGAGTCCATCCTTTGCAATGGAGGATAGCCCGGGAATGATTATGACAGATGCAAAACGTAAGGGTGATTATGGACATATCATAATAGGAAATCCAGAGGATGTGGATGAGAGCATGGCAATTCTTGGTAAGTCAGCCTACACCTACGGACTGCTTGCCAAGGTAAAGAGCTTAACCTACGACAATGCTACTCATATATTTACGGTAGAGCTTGCACTTGGGTATAAGGGCGAGGAATACTTGTCAACAAGGTTTCAGGTAAAGAATGTAAATGAGATTGATGCACAGCTTACTACCGGGAATTGATGAAAATAAGAATAGATAATAAATATAGAAAATAATTATAGAAAATAAATTCAGATAGAACCTATAGACAGAATATACAGATGGTGAAAGATTAGTATGAAAATATTAGAAAAGCAACAGGGAAAAGGAATCATTATTGCGGCGACACTGGCTGTTTTAGTGATTATTGTGCTTGTCATTTTAATCGTAATTTTGAAAAAGAAGAGCGGAGAATCAGATGATTCCGGACATTACAAGGTAAACTGCCAGGGCTTTGAGGGAGCAAAGAATAGCTATAAGCCAGGCGACAAGGTGGAGTTATATTATACACTTATTGCCACCGATACAGATTACAGCTTCTATATAGATGATGAGTCCTATAATGCTTACTGGGATGATGAAAAGGGCGGATATAAGATAAGCTTTACAATGCCAGAGCATGATGTGACAGTAAGCTGTAAAACACGTAATTCAATGGTATATATTCCGGATAATACGGAAGGTGTAACTGACAGTGAAGTGGAGAATACTACCGAGTACGAGATGACTCCTTCAAAAATTGTAGGCTTAAGCAGAGACTATGAGTATACCCCAGAAGAAGGAAAAGTCACAATTGAGGTTAAGGAAGTGAATAAATACGAGCTTGTTCTCGTACTTCACAACAACTCAAGCGAGGCTATTTATTATGGAGAGGACTTTAGGCTTGAAAAAAAGGTAAATGACGAGTTTGTAGCATTTGAACCTAAGGAGCCTATCGTATGGATTGATATAGCCTATGAGCTAAAGCCCGGAGAAGAAAAAGAAATCACCTGTAGTATTGGTGGCTATGAGGATATAGATAACGGAATCTACAGAGTATTGAAGAGCCCAGACTTAAGCGCTGAATTTGGAGTTTTGGTCGAGTGGACTGAATAGATTTACATAAAATTCTAGACAGAAAAAGGGGAATAATAGATGGCAAAGATACAAAGATTAGGAGACCTGCTCGTATCAGCAGGCGCGATAACTGAAGAAGAGCTCATGATAGGTCTAAACCTTCAGAAAAACAGCTCGGACAGACTTGGAAAGGTGCTTATCGACAATGGTATCATTTCTGAGATGGAGATGATAGAGGCGCTCCAGCTTCAGCTTGGTATTGAATATATTGACCTCACAAAGATACAGATTCCTACAGCTATGGCGAGAATCGTTCCGCAGTCATTAGCAAAGCAGTATCATGTAGTTCCGGTCAAGGTAGAGAAGGAAGAGCTTTATCTTGCCATGGAGGACCCTATGAACTTCTATGCTGTTGAGGACGTCAGAAAGGTCGTAGGAAAGAGAATCGTACCTATGATTTCGACTCACATTGCAGTAGAGCAGGCGATTGCAATTCTTTATGGAAATGAAGGTGTTGCAAAGGCCATTGAGGATATGAAGAGGGAGGCTGCAAATACAAGGCTTCCAGCACAGCCAGCTGTGAACCAGACCTTCCAGGCTAATCAGCTTGGTGAGGATGGTGGAGCAAATGCTCCAACAATAAGACTTGTAAACTCAATCCTCGAGAGAGCTGTAACAGAGAGAGCATCGGATGTCCATATCGGACCACGTGAGTCAGAGCTTACAGTCAGAATGAGAATTGATGGCGTTATGCGAACCATAATGAGTATTCCAAAGGACTTACAGAATTCGGTTATCTCTCGTGTCAAGGTTATCTCGGGCCTTGATATTTCGGAGCACAGAATTCCTCAGGATGGTAGATTTAACATCAGAGTAAAAAAGAAGGACCTCGATGTCAGAGTATCAACTCTCCCTACTGCCTACGGTGAGAAGATAGTTCTTCGACTTCTTGATAAGTCAATCGGACTTCTCTCGAAGGAGGACATCGGACTTGGAGGTCTTGATCTTGAAAAATATAACAAGCTTATCCACTGCCACAACGGAGTTATTCTCATAGTTGGACCAACAGGAAGTGGTAAGTCTTCAACTATGAACTCAATTGTACAGGAGCTTAACACAGATGATGTTAACCTGATTACACTTGAGGACCCAATTGAGTACAACATTGACGGAGTAAGTCAGGTTCAGATAAATGAAAAGGTCGGAATGACATTTGCAAATGGTCTTAGAAGTATTCTTAGACAGGACCCTGATATTATTGCAGTAGGAGAGATTCGAGACGGCGAGACAGCTGATATTGCCATGAGAGCGGCTATCACAGGACATGTTGTTCTCTCAACCCTCCATACAAATGATGCGGTTTCAACAATCGACAGACTTCTTGATATGGGAATCGAGAATTACGTTCTTGACTCTGCGCTTAAGGGAGTTATCTCTCAGCGACTTGTAAGAAAAATCTGTGACCACTGCAGAAAGGAATACACTCCAACAGACGAGGAGCTTGCAGCGATAGGAGAGCCAAATGGTATCCTTTGCTACAAGGGAGCAGGCTGTCAGAACTGTAATAACACAGGCTACAAGGGAAGAATTGGAGTTTTTGAGATTCTTCCGATTACAAGCGAAATTAGAAAATGTATAGCATATAACGCGGGTGATAGTGCAATTAAGGAGGTCCTTCACAAGGAGGGCTCTGATTATGTTTCAATCAGGGACAATGCGATTCGACTTGTGAGAGAAGGTACAACAACTATCGAAGAAATCTCGAGAGTAATTATCGAGGAAGACTGGTAATAGTTAGTTATCCGTGAGGGAAGCTGACTGTTATATGTACTAAACAGACCCAAAAGCGAGGGACTTGCTTAGTACTTACATATATTCAAGGAGGGATAAGCTTTGAAAACCTACAAATATCAGGCCATATCAAAGGACGGAGCAAAGGTTTCAGGCGTTGTTGAGGGCTTCAATGAATTTGATGCTGTCGACAAGATAAAGGAAAAATGCGATATAGTAATAAAGCTTACAGAGGTTAAGGAAGAAAAAGAGGGCGTTAGCGGCCTCCTTGCCATGGAAATTGGCGGAAATAATCTCGATATGAAGCAGTTTACCATCGTGTGCTCCCAGTTCAGTATTCTGATTAAATCAGGATTAAGTATAGTAAGAACCACAGAGCTTGTAGCTACTCAGACAAAGGATGAGAAGCTGAAGAAGATATTAACAGAGATTCAAAAGGATGTTGCGGCAGGAAGAAGTCTTGCCACAAGCTTTGAGGAAAGAGGCGGAAAGATGATGCCGGTACTCTTCATCGAAACAATCAGAGCTGGTGAGGAGTCAGGTAACCTTGATGTTGCCTTTGACAGTATGTACAAGTATTTTGACAGGCAGGCTGACAGCAAGAGTAAGGTTAAGAGTGCGATGATTTACCCGATCTTCGTTCTTGTTGTTGCAGTTGTAGTTGTAATAGTACTTATGGTAAAGGTTGTTCCTACATTTTCAAGTATATTTGACAGCTATGGCTCCGACCTTCCAACAATAACCAAGATTCTTATCGCAGTATCGAATTTCTTCCAGAAGAGCTGGATTATTGTAATTGCTGCGCTTATTGCAATAATTATCGGTGTTAAGGTTTACGGAATGACGGAGAACGGCAAAACCAATCTTGCCAAGCTTTCACTTAAGCTTCCGGCGCTTGGAAACATTCAGAAGATGAATGCTGCCTGCCAGTTTTCAACAAACTTTGGAACACTACTTAAGGCTGGTATCACAATTCTTGATGCGCTTCCAATAACCTCCAAGGTTATCGAGAATTACTATATAAGTAAAGAGGTTGGAAAATTAAATGCCAGCATAGAGCAGGGCCGTACCCTGGGCGACTCCATGAAGGAGATGCAGGTTATGCCTGATATGTTAAATGATATGGTTGCAGTTGGAGAGGAGACAGGTCATCTTGAGGAGACCTTGGATGTAATCTCATACTATTACCAGAAGGAGCTTGACACTGCAATAAAGGATGCCATTAATAAGCTTGAGCCTACACTTCTTCTTGTTGTGGCAGGTATTGCGGGCTTTATAGTAATTGCAGTTTACCTTGCAATGTTCGAGATGTATGGTGTAATGTAATGCCATCGGCGGGACCCATTTTGGGTGG
>DCHE01000027.1:25157-31695 GCA_002314775.1 Lachnospiraceae bacterium UBA1760 | reverse complement strand
GGTGGCGATGGCTTATATAGGAATGCCATCGGCGGGACTTGATTTTGGGTGGCGATGCATTAATAAGGGGTGAAATTATGGCAAATAAGAAAGATAAATTTCATAATAATTCCGGAATTGCCAGAATCACTCTGATACTTCTTATTGCAGTATTAATTATGATAATTATAATTGCTGTTCCATCCCTGATTCAGTTCAACAGAGACAGGGATTCGGTTGGATGTAAGAATGCAATCACAACAGCAAAAAGGCAGCTTGCAATAGAAGGGATGACTGGTAAAAGCTTAAGCACATCAAAGGATGCGTCGAAGTTTATCAGCTATGTAATGTCTGATGGCAATGATTTATGTCCGACGGACGGAACCATTTACATAATAAAAAGTGGCTCAACCACCGATTCAAGCTACAGATTAATCTGCGGAATTCACGGAGATACAAAGGAGAAAACCCAGCTTAATGCCAGCTACGCACTAAGCCAGATTGAGGATAAGCTTGATACGGTCAAGAAGAAAAATGAAAATGTCCCGGAGGAGATAGTGATAACTATGAACGGCAGCAGCTTTGTAGCTCATAAAACTATGGAGAACAAGGGCTACAGAACTGGTGACAGGGACAAAAAGGCTAAGGCCTACTATATGGTAGAGGACGGAGAGGTTACCTACTTTACCTACGTGGATAAGGACCACTGTGCGAACTATACCAAGAAGGATGGATGGACAGGGGATGCCTTTAAGTAGGAGAAGAGGAATTCTGAAAGGAAGCATAATGCTTGAAATTGCTTAATAAAATTGAAATGAGGAAATAAAATGTCGATTTATGATAACAGTGTAACAATGGAATTCTTTATATTCTACACATTCTTAGCAGCCATGGGACTTGGCTCCTTCTTAAACTGTGTTGCCTTCAGAGTAGCCAGAAAGGAAGGCTTTGTGAAGGGAAGCAGCAGATGTCCTCACTGTGATCATGAGCTTAAATTCTTTGATTTGATACCAATATTTAGCTACATTTTCCTGAGAGGCAAATGCAGATATTGCAAGAAAAAGATTTCTCCAAGATATCTCATCTCAGAGCTTGTATTTATGGGACTTCTTTATATTAATCTTTTTGCCTGTGATATTACCTATCTGGCACTTAGAAATGATTTGCTTATCTGCTGTTTATTTGTAATTACACTTGTGGATTATGATTCCTACATCATTCCGGATTCCTGCATTATAGCAGCAAGTGTTATCTGGCTAGCCTTTACACCAGTATGCGGTGGAAGCGGAAGATGGGAGGCTCTTAAAATTAAGATAACTGACGAGGGAAGTGTGAAGGAGATTCTTCTTTACCTTTTGACAGGACTTCTGGTTGGTGCCGCAATCCTTGGAATCTCTCTTATTATGGATCACATTCTTGGAGTGAATACCATGGGCGGAGGAGATATAAAGCTTTTTGCCGTTATGGGACTTTACCTCGGTGCGCTGAAGTCTCTATTTGCAGTATTTGCAGCCTGCATACTTGGGCTTGTGTTTGGTATAATATTTAATAAGCTGAACAGCAAAAATGAAGAAAAAGAAAAGGACCCGAAGATAACCAAAAAGAGTTTTCCATTTGGACCTGCAATTGCGGTGGCATTTTATATAATGCTTTATTGCGGTGATTTTCTAAGAAATGCATACCTTGGTATGATTGGAGTTAATATCAGGTAAGGCATAATAAAATTGATATTATGAATTAGTAGCGAATTCATAAGGTTCGCTCTCACGATTCTTAAAATATAAAAGCATTCCGCATAAAGTATCATAGTAGATGGTTTAGGTGGGGAAAGGATAGATATATGAAATCATATGTAGGTATAGACATAGGTCATAGCCAGCTTAAAATTGCATACGTTTCTGGAAATGTTGTGAAGAAAACGGCTATTGTTCCTATGCCTGACAGTCTTGTGAAGGACGGAAGAATCGTATCCGTCGATGCCTGCAGTGAGATATTAAAGAAGGCCCTTAAGGATAATAAGATTAGCGTAAGAGATGCGGCCCTTGTTATTCCAGAGGAAAATATTCTTACCAAGAATACTACAATGCCTATAATGTCACAGCAGCAGTTCGAGTATAATCTTCCATTTGAGTTTAAGGATTATATTTCCGACGAGACGTCAACATACTTTTTCGACTATACAATAGTAGGGGAGGATAAGGAAAATAAAAACTACGACGTTTCAGCAGTAGCAATAAAGAAGGCACAGCTTGAAAATTACAGAGAGCTTATCAAAAAATCAGGCTTAAAGCTTGAGAAGGCTACTCATGAGATAGCTTCTTACAATACACTTATAAAGCTCCAGCAAAACTATAATGAGAATGCGGAGTACTGTATTGTTGATCTTGGATATAATGCAATCCGTATGTACATTTTCAAGGGAGGAAAGCTTACAGCTTCTAAGTATGTGCAGAAGGGTACAGGCTCAATAGAGCTTGCAATTGCGGATAAATACGGTGTGGATGTTCACTTGGCAGGAACCTATCTTCAGACAGATTATGATAATTGCAGGAAGGCTGAGGAGATGGTGACAGTTTATGACGGACTGTCTTTAGAGCTTCTTCGAGTACTGAATTTCTATAAGTTCTCAAACCGTGACAGTGAGCTTGCAGATATATGGGTTTGTGGTGGAGGTGCAGAGATACCTGAGCTTGTTTCTGCAATCTGTGAAACCCTCTCAGATTTGAGAGTTCACCATGCCGCAGAGCTTTACAGATATCCACAGGATACAGTCAGCCCTAACACTACATTTCTTGCGGCAGCAGTTGCAATGGATGGACCAGAGGATGTAGCTTCAAATAAGAAAAAGAAGATAGCAGTCAAGAATGGCACAATTAACATTGCCAGAACTGGTATTAAAAAGAAGAGATATGGACTTGCTATTCCAGGAATAATCATAATTATTATACTCGCATCACTTTTCAGTAAGGTGTTTGTAGTAGACCGACTGTCAGAGATTAACTCACTTGAGTCAGAGTATGATGATTTGAAGGAAGAGCTTGATATGTACTACGGTATGGTGGATAAGTATGGTGATATTACAGATGAGTATGCACATTATACATATCAGAGCTTTACCTCTGACGAGCTTAGGAGTGCTGACAGAGTTGAGATAATCAATCTTATCAATACATTTATCCTTCCTAAAGCAGATGTAAGAAGCTGGACTGTAAGCGGCAATATTCTTACAGTTAGCATTATCTGTAACAACCTTACTGAGATCAATGCAATTGCAAGTGAGATTAACAAGGAATACATTGTTGACTACTGTACAGTAAATACAGCTATAACAGGCTATCAGAATAATGATAATCAGACAGGAACTGGAAATGGTGTAAATGGCTATAATTATGTGTCAGGTACACTTAGCATTAGCTTCAGAGATGGTACACTTGTAAATGATCTGGGTGCTGCAGCTGGCAGCGGAGAAGTTACCACTCAGGATGAAGATGAGTAGGGGGTGGACATATGAATAGATTAAATCATGAATTATCCCTCAAGGAAAAGCTTGTTGTAATAGGACTTACGGTAATTCTTCTTGGCTTACTATATTATAAGTTTGTTGACCAGCCTATGAAGGCTCAGATAGAGACGCTCAATACCGAGATTTCAGATATCACTGATGAGAAGGATATAATCCAGACGAAAGTAATGTACTACAGCAATATGCAGAGTAATCTCGATGTAATCAAGGGACTTGATATTGTTACATATATGCCTAGCTATAATGCCAATAAGGAAGAGGTTGCATTTTTGAATAATGTTCTCTCAAATGCAGACAGCTATTCAATCAACTTCTCTGAGGTTACCAGAAATTCTAACCAGATTAGAAGAAAGTTCAACATAACCTTTGCGGTACAAAAGTACGAGGAGGCTTCTAAGATAATAGAGACCTTAAGTAACGGAGATGTAAGGTGTATGATTGGTGACATAAGCTGTACTAAGGTTGATGCTAAAAGCTACGGAGATCAGCATCTGTATGACAGCTATATCAGCATGACAGTGTCAGCGACCTTCTATGAGACCTTAGTCGGAGGAAGAGTTGATTCTGCCCTTCCAAAGGATGCAGATATCAAGGAAAAGCTGTCGGAGGATGACGAGTAAAGTTTCTTGAAATGTGTAACTAAATGTGTAAAAAAGTATTTATACGCCACGGCTGAAAACGTTTTACATCGCTTAGAAACGATTCCAAAATGAGCAAAATTGTGCAATCTGCACAATTCTATTTAGTCAACACTCACAAAATCTTGTGTATTGTGTAACGAATTAAATGTTGATTTTTTCAAGGTTATTCGTTATAATAATGCTATACAAAACAAGAACACCTAGTTGGGAGGGTTCTTGTACATAACCGTAAAAATATTTTGGATGAAAGGAGAAAAGGTTATGAAGAAATTAAAGAGAGAAGAGGGCTTTACATTAGCCGAGTTACTTATTGTTGTAGCAATTATTGCAGTATTAGTTGCAGTATCAATTCCAATCTTCACAAGCAAGCTTGAGAAGTCTAGAGAGGCTACAGATATCGCAAACATGAGAGCAGCTAAGGCAGCAGCAGTTGCAGCATTCCTTGGTGATGACACAGTTGATGGTGTTACTTTTGGTTCTCAGCAGACAGCAGCAGCAGTTGCTTACTATGATGCTGATAATGGTGTTCTTGTAAGTGATAAGCCATCTGCAGGATATGGCAAGGGTACAACAGTTGACGGTGGTCAGAAGTATACAGACTATTCAGCTACAACTGCTTACACAGATAAGGTTATCAAGGTTTCAGTTTCGCAGGCTGGTGCAGTGTCAATGACATGGGAGTAATCCGATCAACAACATAATATGAATTATCAAGTCGCACAGCGTACGCTGTGCGACTTTTTTGTTATCCCGATGAGCCAAGTAAATGCTAATGCTTGTATGAAAGCATTTATTTGGCGAATGGTAATCACTGAGATGAAGCAAAGCGAAATCGAAGTGATACCAAAGGGATATCGAGTAGGAGGTACACATATAAGAGTAGGGGTGCAGCCTACTAAGAGATCACCAACCCGGACCTCTCATTTAAAGCGCAAATAAAGCGCATAAATTTGATATAATAGTTGAAATATTAACAAAAAATAATATAATGAAATTTGTGGGGAAAAAACAATATATTTTGGAAGAAAGGGGCATATGGATGAAGGTAGCAGTGCTTAGCGCTTCACCGAAGCAACAGCTTAGCTTAACTCTTCAGACAGTCAGGGCACTTCAAAAGATGTGCAAGGAGGACGAATTTGATATCAGCTTTATCAAGGACGTCAATAACTGCGCAGATTTTGAGGAGAAGGCCAAGGATGCAGATTTGATTCTGGTGTTATCATCACTTTATCATTTCAATGTTCATGGTCAGCTGATTGCATACCTGAAGAACATTAAGCTTGTGCAGGGAAAACCGATAACCTATATTTCAACATCGGGTGGAAATATGGATATTCCTGCACACAACTTTTTAAGATCCTTCGCGAGGACCAACGGTCTAAAATGGATAAGGAGCTTAAGTCTTCTCGACGAGGACATCCTCAAGGAAAAAGGAAGAGAGGAATTGTACAGATGGTTCCTCTACGTAAAGGATGTTGTAAATGAGAAGAAGCCCGATGAAAAGTCACTAGAAGGAATGGTAGTCAAGGTAATTGATGCCGGAGACGATGCAGAGAAAACCGAGAAGCTTGCAAAACAGGCAGTCGAGAGATATAAGGGTCTTGGGGCTACAGTTGATTTTTATAATCTCAGAGAAAAAACAATCAAGGGCTGTATAGCCTGCTTTGGCTGTTACACCAACAATGTCTGTGTCATCAAGGATGATTTTGACAAGCTTACTGAGGAGCTTTATAAGGATGCAGATATGATAGTAATCATAACTGACAGCAATTATAATCAGTTTAGTAAGAACTACAAATACTTCTTAGACAGACACGTAAAGTTCGGTAGATATAGCCACAATTATGAGTTTTATAAGGCATACCTTGTGGCAGGGGACATTTCCGATTCGGATATGGCAGAGCTTAACCAGCATACGCTCACAGTGGATTCGCTGGAGTCAAACTGTATGGTAGATATCTACAGAGAAGAAGAGTTCGACAAGATGATAGCTGAATCAACCTATGCATGTTCAAATCAGCTCTATCCTCAGAGAAATACTTACTATTACGGTCTTAATCTTCAGTTCGCAAATCTTGCTTATAGATTGCAGAGGATGACACCAAAGGATTATGAGTATTTTAAGGGAAGAGGCTATTATGAACTTCCACAGATCATTACTCAGACCAAACCGATTTCAAATCTTGAGGAGGGCAGAATGTCCTGCAAGATGAGACTTATCGCCTTCGAGGAGATGCTTTCAGCACTTGATGGACCACCTAAGCTTACAAAGCGTGGAACAAGGACCAAGCTTGATGCACCTGCCACAGGTAATGGTGGAGAGGCTGAGAATAAGAAGAAGGGCTTCGGACTTTTTAAGAAAAAATAACTGATTGATGGGTATTTCTAGAAGAAA
>DCHE01000027.1:0-25078 GCA_002314775.1 Lachnospiraceae bacterium UBA1760 | reverse complement strand
TTATTATGATAGAAAAGAAAATCTCAAAATATATGGGAATCAGAATGGGAATCGCAATGAGTTTCACAATGTCACTCGTTGGTTCATTACACGGCAACATTGCCAGCGGACACTTTACTGTACCAGGCTTTATTTCATCATTTTTGGTATCCTTTGTAATTGCAACTATTATCGCTATTGCAATTGGATTTATTGTACCAATGAAGAAGATCAATGATAACCTTGAGGCAAAGCACAACCTTAAGAAGGGTGAGTTTAAGACACTTCTCATTGAGAGCTTAGTATCAGACTTAATCTACACTCCACTCATCTGTCTCGTTATGACAATCGTTTCAATCAGCTTATTTGCACTTCCAAATTCAAGGAAGGGCTTTGAGCAGGAGTTAGAGGGTAAGAAGCAGGCACTTGCTGGAGTTGAGGCACAGCTTGAGCATGAAACAGACGGAGCAAAGATTGGTGAGCTTAAGGCTTCACAGGGCGAGCTCACAGGTCAGATTAAGGGAATGGAAGCTGACGGCGGCCCAACCTTTGGAAGACAGTTTGCTAAGTCATTTCCAGTAGGACTTATTCTTGATTTTGTTGTTGCTCTTATCGTAATTATGATTATTGAGCCAAAATTCCAGAAGAAGGCCTTCCAGAAGTTCATTCCAAATTATGGAGAAGATATAGACGCAGATATGGTCTAATTAATTGATTCTTTGGTGGCGTTAACCTTAAAAAGGTTGACGCCACTTTTTTCTTTTTTAAACCCTGCACTCTTATGTTTAATTAGGGCTACCCAGTAGCTTAGGCATAAGAATAATAAAGCGAGGTATTAATTATGAATAACGCCAATACACCAAATAATCCAGAAAAAACAAATGTAGCTATAGACGTAAATACTGCAATCAAGACCGTTTCTTTAGCGAGAATGGATGAGATTAAGCAGAAGGAGAAGCTTATTGATATCCAGGTAAGTGGTGCGATGAGCTTAATGAGAAGAAATAACCTTGACAGCGAGTCCTTAAAAGAGGTGGAGTCTATCTTCAACCTTCACTATCAGCGTTTAAACCTAACCAAGCTTAAGGACGAGAAAAACCCAATGGTCTGCAACATGCTTATAAAAGCAGAGTGCCCTGCGGATGGTCAGGTACTTGCGACGCAGATTGCCAAGCTCTGCGGAAGAAATGGTATTATTACTATCAGTGAGACCAATATAATGACAAATGGCACTAAGGTATTTCCGGTAGAGCTGATTGAGGATAATGGCACTGGAAAGACTACAGTTGCCCGTCTTCTTGCGGACAGACTCTTTGCCATGAAGGTGCTTAAGACAAATAAGGTTACAGTTCTTGAGAGAAAGGACCTTGTTGGGGCGCATATTGGTGAGACTGAGGAAAAGACTAAGGATGCTCTTAGCGAGGGCTACGGCGGAGTTATATTTATCGATGAGGCCTACTCGCTCTTTGGCGGCTCTGATAATGATTTTGGCAGTCAGGCAGTAAATGTACTCCTCACAGCAATGATGGAGCATAAGGGTGACACAGCATTTGTCCTTGCAGGCTATCCGCGAGAGATGAAGGCTTTAATCGAGTCTAACTCAGGTTTTGCATCACGCTTTGATTACAAGCTTATGTTCCCTGATTATAAGCTTTCTGAGCTTACAGAGATATTCAAGAGGCTTTGCACTAAGTCAGGCTTTAAGATTAGCAGGAAGGCCCTCGACAGATTCAGTGACGTTTGCGACTACTTTAGCGTTATGGATAACTTTGGAAATGGACGCTTCTGTGACCAGGTATTCCAGCAGACTCTTATCAAGAGAGCAAAGAGAAGTCTTACAAATGTAACCAGAATAAATCAGGACGATATCCCTAAAGTCAGTGAGCTAATCGAGGTGATTGCAGGCTGTGAGCATATGCATAATCCTGATGAGATTACTGATGAAGAAAGACTCAGAACAGCCTACCACGAGCTAGGACACGCCATTGCATCCATTCATAGTGGAAGAGTTCCTGAGTGCATCACAATCAAGGACCAGATTGGTTCTCTTGGTCACGTCACTCTTGACGTGGTAAAGGGAAATATGACAGAAGAGCAGCTGAGAAGCTATTTGGTAATATGCATTTCCGGAAGAAATGCAGAGAAGCTTCTTCTTGGCAATTCAAGCACAGGCTGCAGCTCAGACTTTAAGCAGGCAAGGGATGTGGCAGAGGCCATGGTCTCAGAATATGCCATGGGTGAGCTTGGAGTTACAACTGCCATGGACTTTATCAAGGAAGCAGACAGAGAGTCAACAAAGCTTCTCACAAGGTACAGAAGGTTTATCGAGACAGAGGGCAGATTTCTCTTAAAGAAGCGCCAGGTAACGGGCGAGGAGCTTAAGGCCAAGCTTGATATGTTCCATTTAGCTGCATAAATAATAATACACAGTCACCAGATCTATTTATATATAATGGATTTGGTGACTGATTTACCATAAATAAACCTGATACTTACGTAATATAATCATTAAGGCGGATGGACATATATAGAATAGTCAGTTAGAATATGAGTTAAGTTTTTTTTACTGCTTTCTACCCGGACTTTACATAAAAAACGAAAAGAGCGAGGTAATATGCAAGCAGTATAGTTCAAACAGGCGATGCCTTAAAAACAGTATGCAGAATAGTAACTACAGAATAGTAACTAGAAGGAATTATTATGGGGAAGGAGCAAAAAATGAAGATGGTAAAATATTTAATAGGAGCATTGATAGGAGTTACAGCACTTGCTGTATTTGGCTGTGCAAAGGGAAGCACAAAGGGAAGCACAAAGGAAGAATTCAAGTACAAAGCTCAGGATGAAGCTGATGGAATTACAGTCACTAAAACAGTTTACGAGGATGACAAGCTTGTGATTTACTCGAATTTTAACGAGAAATCAAAGCAGACAAAGGTGAATGTTATCTGTGAGGATAAGGATTATAAGGAAATAGGGGAGATAAAGGACTGCCTTGTTGCTGGCGCCACAATTACTGTAAATATCAGCTCTCCAAAGGATGTGCATGGCGTGAAGATTATGGGTAACCATGGCGATGCCTATTACATCAGAAAACTTCAGTCTGAAAATTACGTTGAGATATACAGAATACTGATACTTGATCTTGGGTATGAGTTTTTCGGTGATACCGAGAATTATTATACCGATGAGGAAAAGGCTGATATGAAGGATAAGGAAGAAGAGGAGAAAAAGAGCTTCAATGAGGGTTACGAAAAATTTAAGGGCCTTTGGGTAAGCAAGAACGGTAATTCAACCATGGAAATCGTAAAGGACGACAAGGATAACGTTAAGCTTATACTTAGAACTCTGGATTCTGACACCAATGAGTGGGTAGAAAACACAGAGTATGTAAAGCAGTTCGATAACTTTGGCGACGAGAATGAATATGATATCAACTGCTCTGAAGGGGATTATTATTATTCAGTTTCAGTTAAGTTCGAAAATGAAAATGAGTTTTCAGTCGGTGATATTTTATATACAAGAAATTAAATTGATAGAATTTACTTTCTGGACAAGTCCGGGAAAGTCTCATGAAACTGCTTTTTTACTTCGTACATCTCTAGCTCTGCTGATTCAAGAAGTGTAGGAAGCTCGGACTCCCTGCCATATCTGAAACCGGCAGCAGCTATAGGTTTTCCTTCGATTATAAGTCTTTCGTTAAGAACCTTCTTTTTTCTCTCGAAGGTTTCAAGTGGCATACCCTTAAGAAGGACGATAAATTCATCGCCACTCACTCTAAAAACATCCGAAGGTCTGAAGCAGCCAAGTAAAAGCTCGGCGTAGGTGCATCTCCAGCCTTGTGGCCAAGGGTATCATTTGTATGCTTTAATCCGTTTAAATCACTGTAGATAACGCCGATTGGACCATCACCATTCATACTCTCGAAGGCCTTCGTATAGGCAAGCCTGTTGAAAAGGCCAGTAAGCCTGTCCTTATGCGCAAGCTCGGAATTCATAGCGCTGTCTGCAATAAGCTCATCCATATGACTGCCCATGAGCATATAGTTGATGAGCTCGATAGAGAGTGCCTGGGATGCGATTGCAAAGGCATGGTCAGGAAGTATCATATTGACCAGGATAAAAGATACTGGTATTAATACGAACATTATTGCGGCGATTGAATCGTGTAAGCCAAGCTTCTTAAAATTAACCAGTACAGCAACCACTGTATATGCAAGAAGCACGATGTAAGAGAGCATATAAACGTTAAAAAGTGGTCCGCGTTCGTACACTCCGTCAGTAATTGTGAAAAGCTTTTTTGAAATGCCGGCAACAGTTGCAAAAACAAGCTGTAAAAAAGAAAATGTAATTCCGATAAAGAAAAGCCTTTTGGACACCTTAGTTCTGTAGCTTATGAATTCGAATATGTATTTCAGGAAAAAACCACTTACCATAATTGGTGTAATATAGGTAAGAAGAGTTGAATAATAGTTGAAGCTTTGATGGTTGCTCCAGTCAACAGGAAGATAAGAAATAATATCAAAGACGAGTGAGAGCATAACACAGAGGTTAAGGTGCATAAAGGATCTTTTCATGTTGTTACTGTATTTAGTTTCAAAAAGAAGTCCGTACATTATAATGGCTAAAAACAGAAAACAGAATATTTCTGTTGACATAATAACCACATACATTTTTACTAATGTCATCACCAAAATCTCCCACAATAAGTAATTTTCATCATTATAACCCCAATAGAAATATAAATAAAGAAAAAATTATTAGTACATTTTTACAATGATATTTAGATATATTTTATAATTGTGAAAATGAAATATCCTGTGAACATTGACGGAGAGTGACAGCTATAATAGAATGATTAATAATAATAGCTTAAGGAGCTAGAAGGGGTGAGTGTTATGAGCGAAAATATAAGAGACCTGGTTATAATTGGAGGTGGTCCTGCAGGACTTTCGGCAGGAATTTATGCAAAAAGAGCACTTCTTGATGTTGTAATAATTGAGAAAAACATCTACGGCGGTGGACAGATAGCGGTTACCGACAGGGTGGATAATTACCTTGGACTTTACGGTATAAATGGTTTTGAGCTTGCTATGAAATTCAAGGAGCATGCAGCGGCACTTGAGATACCGATACTAGAGGGCGAGGTAGATTCAATTAAGGATGGAGAAGTTAAGGAGATTTATCTTAGTGGTGGAGATACCATTTATTCAAAAGCTGTTTTTATCTCAACCGGTGCAGACCACAAGCTTATTGGCTGCAAGGGTGAGAAGGAATTTGCGGGAAGAGGTGTGTCATATTGTGCAACCTGTGACGGTGCATTTTTCAGAAATAGGACTGCAGCAGTTGTAGGTGGTGGAAATATTGCACTTCAGGATGCCCTGTATCTTGCAAATATATGTGAGAAGGTTTACCTGATTCATAGAAGAGAAGGCCTTCGTGGAGAGAAAATTCTTCAGAAAAAGGTGCTTGAGAATGAAAAGATAGAGTTCCTGCCAAACTATGTGGTTGATGAAATCCTAGGTGAGGATGTTGTAAATGCAGTAAATATCAGAGATAAAAATACTGGTGATATAAAGACACTTGAAATATCAGGAATCTTCATTGCAATAGGCATGAAGCCTAATACAAATCTTGTGAAGGATTTAGTAAAGCTCGATGAGACAGGCTATATCATTTCGGGTGAGGATACCAGGACAAGTGTAAGGGGAATTTATGCTATTGGAGATGTGAGAACCAAGGCGCTGCGGCAGCTAATCACAGCGGCTTCTGACGGTGCAAATGCAGTCAAATCACTTGAAGAAGACCTGAACAGTTTTTCAAATTAACATAGACAATCCTAAGCAAAAAAGGTAAAATTAGGATAGACGGAGGATACATAGAGATGTCTTTTGTATCCTCCTTTTTTGTAAAGTATAGGAGGGATAAAATGTTACAACTACTTGGTCTGACAGAGTTAAGTGTTATTCTGTGGATTATTGGATTTTTGGGAATGTTCATCTTTTTTCCAAAGTGTGGAGTTAAAAGATGGTGGGCATTAGTGCCAGGCTTTAGGAACTATAAGTTCGCAGTGTGTGCAGATATGGCTGATGAGGGAAAGGTGCTTCTTGTCACGAATCTGCTTTACTTTTGTTTTGCGGTATTAGATGAGGTATATAATCAAGTGCCCGGGCTTGTTGAGAACAGCATTGTGTATATGAACGGGCTTCTTGCAATCATTTTCCAGGTAATAGCTGTTCTGTATGCCATAAAGATTTATGGTGGATTGTGTAAAATGTTTGGACGTAGCAGAAAGTGGATGTTCCTGTGGCTTCTTGATGATGGAATTACAATGCTTATATGGGGCATCTCAAAGAAATTTCAGCCAGAATATAAGGCTGGAGAAAAGAAGCAAAAGGTATTCGAGGCGGGTGCTGATGTTGAGTCTATAGGAGATGGACTTACCATCAACATCAGAAAGAGAGAGGCAGGAAATATATTCAACAAGAAGACACTTCTTAGAGATATTCATATGAATATTAAGTCAGGAAGGATGGTTCTTCTTTTAGGTGGATCCGGTGCTGGAAAGACAACCTTTATCAACGCACTTACTGGCTATGAGAAGGCAGACGCAAGCGTTATTCTCGATGGAAGAGATGTTTACAAGGAGTTTGACAAGATGAAGTACGAGATAGGCTTCGTACCTCAGATGGATCTTATGAGATACAATGACACAGTTGAGCATACACTTATGGATGCTGCTGCCTTGAGACTCCCAGTGAGTGCTTCACACGAGGAAAGACAGAAGAGGGTAAATGAGGTAATGGAAATATTTGGCCTCATGCCCGTAAAGGATAACATAGTAGGAAAGCAGTCAGGAGGTCAGAAAAAGAGAATTTCAATCGCCTCTGAGTTTATCTCAGATCCTAAATTCTACGTTCTCGATGAGCCAGATTCAGGACTTGATGGAATACTTGCCAAGGAGCTTATGAAGAGACTCCATGACATTTCAAGAGAGGGAAAGATAGTAATTGTAATCACGCATTCACCAGACCGAGTTCTTGATTGCTTCGATGATGTAATCGTTCTTGCAAAGGATGAGGATCATACAGGAAGACTTGTTTACTATGGACCAGTTGACAAGGCGAAGGAATTCTTCGACAGGGATACTATGGAGGATATCGTTAAGACCATCAACCGTGAGGAAGAGGGCGGCGATGGAAGAGCTGACGAGCTTATTGCAAAGTTTAATGGTAAAGCTTATGAAGCTGCAAATGAGGAAGGAGGTGCATGCAATGGAACAGAATAAGGATATAGACATGCGCCACAGAGGCAGAGTCGCTCAGGTGCCTATTTTTTTAAAGAAATTCTTCAGAATGTTTGTTTATATGAATGACTGGAAGGTTATTCCTATGTCTGCCCTTGTTGCAGGTATAGTTTCCATCGTAGTTGCGGAGAATATGTTCCTCAATATGGAGGGCACAATCAAGGGTGCTCTTGCGCTCTCATGCATTTGTATCTGGAACGGATTCTTCAACTCAATCCAGTCAATCTGCCGAGAGAGAGACGTTGTAAAGCGTGAGCATAGAAATGGTATGCATATAACCTCGTATGTATTCGCACATATGATATACCAGGCATTTATCTGTCTGGCTCAGACGATTGTAACAATAGTGGTATGTAAATATAGTGGAATGAATTTCTTAAACCAGGGCTTTATATTAAACAATTTCTATCTCGAGATAGGAATAACCATGTTTCTTATTACATTTTCGTCCGATATGATGTCCCTTGCAATCTCGGGAATTGCAAAGTCGACCACAGCAGCTATGACGGTTATGCCATTTATGCTTATATTTGAGCTGGTTTTCTCTAACTCAGTGTTCCAGCTCCCTGAGAGAATTAAGTGGATGACAGATTTTTCCATCGCAAGATGGGGCGTAAAATGTATTGCATCACAGTCAAACTACAACTCCCTTCCAATGGTTACTATGTGGAACCAGCTTCAAAAGTGGAGCAACATGGAATATGAAGGTTTAAAGCCGATTAAGATAATGAGCGAGACTATTGACAAAGAGACCTTTTGTATGAAGACTGCAGAGCAGAGCCAGATTGCAGACTATGCTACAACAACAGGAAATATTGTTAACTGCTGGATGGCTCTTTTACTATTTGCACTTTTATTTGCACTTATCACGGTGCTTGCATTAAAGAGAATAGATAAGGATAAGAGATAGGAGATAGGAATTATTAAACTTAGACTCCTGAAATATAAGAGGGTGATAGAATGAAAACGGCATTTATTACAGGGGCTACCTCGGGTATTGGTGAGGAGTTCGCTAAAAGATTTGCGAGAAAGGGATACAGATTAATCTTAACTGGAAGAAGAGAGGACAGACTAGAGAAGCTTTCAGAAAAGCTTAAGGTTCCCTGCAGAATAATAGTATGCGACCTTTCCAAGGAGGAGGGTGCAAGAGAGCTTCTTCATGAGGTTAAGGATGAGAGAATTGATATATTCATCAACAATGCAGGCTTTGGAACCTGTGGAATGTTCTCTGAGACAGATATGGACAAAGAGATTTCGATGATAATGGTTAACGACCTTTCGATGCACATTCTCTTTAAGGGAATACTTAAGAAGATGATGCTTGTAAACCATGGAAGAATATTAAATGTTGGTTCCTCTGCAGGACTACTTCCGGGAGGACCATACATGGCTACATATTACGCATCAAAGGCGTATGTTGTGAGCCTTACAAGAGCAGTTGCAACAGAGCTTAAAAATGCTAAGAGCAGAGTTAAGGTTAGCGTGCTCTGCCCGGGACCTGTTGACACAGAGTTTAATGAAAATGCAGACGTTCAGTTTGGATTAAAGGGTATTACTGTAGAAAAGTGTGTCGACGATGCACTGAGGGGTATGAGGTGTGGAAGGACGGTTATAGTTCCGACACTTCTTATGAAGCTTGCTACCTCAGCGCAAAAATTTGCTCCAGGCAGGTTTGTATTAAGGATGACAGGAAGGCAGCAAAAGAAAAAGCTTTAGGGATAAGAATTGACTCGTGAGGACCCCGTGAAGCTAGAGATGGCCTAGACCTAAATATGAAAGGAGGTAAGAGCATGAATATTGCGGTTGTATTCGGTGAAATTGGGTTTATAAGCCGATATATTATAATTGACGGAATAAGGGCAGCAGCAAAGAAGCATAATGCAAATGTCATGCTGTTTACTTGCGAAGGTTTTTTGTTTGAGCATTTGGAGGATTATATTCATGGGGAGTACAACATCTTTAACCTGCCATCATTTGACAATTATGATGGAGTGATTGTGGATTACACAAGCATTCAGGATGAGGATGTGGTTAGTGAGCTTGAAAAAAGAATTGTTGCATCAAAAGTTCCTTGTGTATCATTTAATATGCCATCAGAGGGTGCGGATGTAATAACCTTTGATAACAAAGCAGGTTTTGAGGAACTGCTACTACACCTTATCGAGGACCACGGGCTAAAAAGCTTTTCATATATGTCCGGACCATGGGGAAACAGAGATTCAAAGCAGAGATTGGAGATATTCAAGAATGTCACAGCCAGTCATGGAATAGAGGTGCCAAAAGACAGAATACATTTCGGAGACTTCAATTTTGGAAGTGGCAGAGAGTTAGTTAGAGAATATATGGTCAAGAAAAAAGAACTCCCTGAGGTGTTTGTTGCCGCAAATGATTTCATGGCCATTGGAATAATAAGTCAGCTGAAAAAATACGGCATTGATGTGCCAGGAAAGGTCAGAGTGACAGGCTATGATAATAGTGAGGTGGCACAGCTCACATCGCCAAGGCTTACCACTGTTGACAGGAAGGAATACGAGGCGGGAGTTATTGCCTTTGAGAAGCTTTTTGAGAAGATTGAAGGCAGAAAAGAAGTGCAGAGTATAGTAATCGAAAGCAAGATGACTGCGGGAAGTACCTGTGGCTGTGAAAATCCAGATTCCTACACCTACAATGATGAAGAGTGTATCGAGATGAAGATAAATATGGATATGAGCCTGGATGTACTTAAGGGACTTTCAATAGAATTCCTGAACACTACAAAGCTGTCTGATTTTGAGCGCGCCATGGAGCAGTATATCGAGAAATTCGGTATGGAATTCTTCTATTTTTGTCAGTGCGGAAGCAGAGAGTCTTACTATAGAGAGCTTGATCAGATAGCAAGTGGCATACCGGTAGACAGGGACATTACAACCTACGATGAAACTGCCTGGTGCCCAATTGCTTACGAGAATGGTGAGTGGAAGAGCTACACAAGCTTTGATACAAGGATGCTATTTCCACCAGGTTCAAACTACAAAAAGGATAATAGCTACTACATAGTGATGCCCGTTCATGATGGCAAAAGATGTATTGGTTACAGTATTATTGGAAACTTCAGAGATGATCTCTCAGGAAGAGCGATTCAGCATCTTATACTTAAGATAGACAGCGCAATCGCAACCATTTATAACCAGGATTTAAAGAATACAATGCTTGCAAAGATTAACCAGAAATGGCAGTATGATGACCTTACAGGCATTTATAACCGTTCGGGAATGCGTGTTATGTCCGAGGCGCTTATTGAGCTTGCAAGGGAGAGAAACTCAGGAATCAGTGTGACCTTCTTCGACCTCGATGGATTAAAGAGGATAAATGATATAGAGGGACACAAGGCAGGAGACAGCTACATTAAGTCAATGGCCGAGATGCTTCAGGGGGCTGGCGAGGAGGATGACATTGTGGTTCGCTACGGCGGAGATGAGTTTCTTGTCATCTCACCTGCTGCGAATATTTCCCGTGCAAGGGAAAAGATGAACAGGCTGAGTGAAGCCATAAAGGAACCAGTCAAGGCAAGTGCAGGCTTTGAATTTGGCTATCCACAGATAATGAAGGAGCTTGAGAAGCTGATTGCCTCTGCAGATAAGAAGATGTATGAGGAAAAGAAGCGAAAGAAAGCAGCAAGATAGATAAAACATTCGACCGAAAACGGAATAAAATCAACTTTCGATATATTGAACATTGTATTTAAATTTGTTATAATCAATGTGTATGGTATCGTTTTTAGCAAATTATTGCAGATGTGAATGGAAACGTTTTACTTTTGAATGGTGGTGGAAGATATATGGATGAAATACTAGGTATTAAAGCAGGAGAGATGTCCAACGAGGAGTCGAATGAATCAGCGCTTAAGGACATATGCACACCTAAGAAAAAAATCCTTATAGTTGAGGATAATGAACTAAATATGGAAATCCTTTCAATGCTTCTTGAAGAAGAATTCGAAATTCTTTCTGCCATAAACGGTGAGATTGGACTTAAGGTACTTGCAGAGAACTATAGAGAGCTTGCTATGGTTCTGCTTGATATCAGAATGCCAGTCTGCGATGGGTTTGAATTCCTCGAAAGGGTGAGAGGAGACGCATTATTAAAAACAGTGCCAATAATTGTGACAACTGGAAGCACAAACTCAGATGATGAATCAAGATGTCTTGATTTGGGCGCGGCGGACTTTATTACAAAGCCATATAATCCAAAGGTCGTACTCAGCAGGGTACATAATATTATTAACCTCAGGGAGTCAGTTGCAACTCTTTCAGTTGTAGAGTTTGATGAGATTACTGGTCACTACACAATGCCGGCATTTTATCATCATGCGGAAGAAATTTTGAAATCCGGAGTTTATGATGACTACGATATGTTCGTGTCGGATATTCAGGAGTTCAAGCTTGTTAACAGTATCTATGGTGAAAAATCAGGAGATAAGGTTTTATTCTTCCTGGGCAATTATCTTAGAAGCTGCGTTCCTGACGGAATAATAGCGAGACAGGGAGACAAGTTTTTCTGCCTGTATCCATCTGAAAAGAGAGTAAGTATTGAGGAATTCAAGAAGTTTGTAAAGTATGTTGCCAAGAAGGCACCTGTCCAGAATCTTACAGTAAAGTATGGAATCTATAAGAATATTGACAAAACTCAGCCAGTATCAATACTCTGTGACAGAGTACTTATGGCAATTTCAAGAGTTAAGCACAAGCTTATGGAGGACCTGGGCTACTATGACGAGGAGCTCAGTAACAGGAGACTAAGAAACCAGAAGATGGAGGCTGAATTTGATGATGCCTTAAATAACAATGAGTTCGTTGTATGGTTTCAGCCAAAGATTGATATCGAAACAGAAAAGATGGTTGGTGCAGAAGCGCTTGTGAGATGGGTTGACAAGGATGGAAATATGGTTTCACCTGGTGAATTCATCACCCTTTTTGAGCAGGATGGACTTATTCACAGACTTGACGAATATGTATTTAACAGAGTTTGCGAATTCCAGAAGGGAAGACTTAAGGCGAATAAGAAGATAATTCCAATCTCGGTAAATCTTTCCAGAAGCAGTGTGTACCACAAGGATACTCTGGACAGATATGTAAAGATGGTTAAGGAAGCAGGTATTTCTCAGGAATTAGTTCCGCTTGAGCTTACTGAATCTGCTGCAACAGAGGGCCAGAGAATTATGAAGCTTGCCCTTGAGCTTTTGAAGCTCGGTTTCTTCCTCCATATGGATGATTTTGGCGCAGGTTATTCATCACTTTCAAGTCTTGGTACAATTCCATTTGATGTGCTTAAGATTGACAAGAGCTTAGTGGATCAGATTGGAAGCCAGAGAGGTGATATTGTACTTAAGCATACCATCAATATAGCTCAGGAGCTTGGAATGAGGGTAGTAGCTGAGGGCGTAGAGAAGAAGGAACAGGTTGAATTCTTAAAAGCTGCCGGCTGCGATATGATTCAGGGATATTTCTTCTCCCCTCCAAAGAACCAGGAAAGCTTTGAGAAGATTCTTGATGAGATGAATATTTGACAGATTATAATAAAATCATGATATAAAAATCAAAAACGTAATATAAATAAAAAAGGCATTGTACTATAATACAAAAAGTACGATGCCTTTTAAGATTTACTATAATTTGGCTGCATGATGGAGAAGAATATGAACGAAAAATACATTTTAGATATGACCGAGGGTGCTATCACAAGGAAGCTTATTAAGTTTGCCGTACCTCTTCTGATAGGCAATCTGTTTCAGCAGGTTTATAATATTGTAGACTCAATAGTTGTGGGAAGACACCTTGGAAAAGAGGCCCTTGGAGGAGTAGGTTCGGTAGGAATGATAAGCTTTCTCTTTTTCTCACTTTGCTTTGGACTTGCAAATGGAATCGGAGTGATAGCCGCTAAACTATTTGGTGCGAAAAAAGAGGAAACCTTAAAGAGTGCAATAGCCAATTCCCTGTATGTTATTCTGGTATCTGGAATAATTATGAGCTTGCTTGGATTTTTCTTTGCAGGACCAGTGCTCAAAATAATGAATACTCCGGCAGAGAACTTTGACTATGCCTTCACCTACATGAGAATCACCTGCGGATTAACAATAGTAATGGCCTTTTACAATGGAATTTCAGCTATACTCAGAGCTCTCGGAGACTCCAAAACCCCGCTGTATTTTCTTATAGTTTCATCAGTATTAAATGTAGTTTTGGATGTCCTGTTTGTGATGGAGCTAGGTATGGGAGTGGCTGGAGCAGCCTATGCTACCGTGGTTAGTCAGTTTGTTGCAGCTATGGGTTCACTTGCCTTCGCAATAACAAAGAATCCATATTTCAAGCTTGATAAAAGCTATTTCAAGATTAACCCGGCAATAATAAAGGAGGATGTGAGAATAGGTGTGCCTATGGCTTTTCAGACCGCACTTATCTCTATAAGCTGTGCAATTCTTCAGGCTCTTATAAATGGCTACGGTTCGAATGTTATGGCCGCCTACACAGCTACTGGAAAGATAGAGAATATTGTATTTCAGCCCTTTGCCTCTCTTGGTACTGCAATATCAACCTTCTCCGGCCAGAACCTGGGAGCAAAGAATTATGACAGAATAAAGAAGGCAGTATACAGGGCAGAAATTATGACCTTCATATTAAGTATGCTGATTTTACTGGCAGTACTCCTGTTCAGAGCAGATATAATTGGAATTTTTGTTGAGGATAAAGAGGTAATAAGCCTTGGCTCAAAGGGACTTGTGATTGCGAGTTCTATGTACTTTGCTCTTGGCTCAATTTACATCTTCAGAGGCTCATTAAGCGGAATGGGCGATGTGTTCTACTCAATGTTAAATGGCTGCATGGAGGTTGGAGGAAGAGTAATATTCGCTCTTATACTCATGAATATACCTGGAATAGGCTTTTGGGGAGTCTGGTACACTAACATTTTCACCTGGATATTAATTGCAACAGTTGCCTTTTTGCGATTTGTGATATATCTAAGAAAGCAGTCCGAGGGGAATGCTATCTTAAAACAGGAGAATAATTAAAGAAATCTTAAAGAAATATAATCAAGAAAGTAATAAAAGTGGCAGAAATGTCACTTTTTTTATTGTATTTTATATGTTAAGATGATTCTTGTTGAGAAATGTACTGTTTACGAGTATAATTTTCAAGGACTTTTGCAATTGAAGGCTATAAGCCACGAATTGGAGAATAATATGATTAACGTTTTAGAATACTTAGAGGAAAGTGCAGAGCGTTTTCCGGATAAAATTGCGGTTAAGGATGAGAAGGAAGAGATAAGCTTTAGTAAGCTTAAGGAGGCAGGAAGAAGGATTGGTACTTACCTTGCTGGGCTTACTGAGATAGAGAGACCTGTGGTTATCTTTATGGATAAGAGTGTAAAGACCATGATGTGCTTCATGGGCGCATTAAACGCGGGCTGCTTTTACACACTCATAGATCCGTCTTTTCCAGATGAAAGACTGAGGAAGTCATTTTCGGTGCTTGAGGCGGAGGTTTTAATTGGAACAAAGGAAAGCCTAGAAAGACTTAAATCGGTAGATTTTGATATTAAAAATGTTCTCGAGGTTGAGGACCTAATCGAGAAGGCGGATAAGGTAGACGAGGGAAAGCTTAATTCAATCAGAAAGAGAGTGACAGATACCAGCCCGCTTTACTGCAATTTCACATCAGGCTCTACGGGAGTGCCAAAGGGAGTACTCGTATCTCACAGATCAACTATTGATTTTATTGATAATTTCACAGAGATATTTGGAATAACAGATAAGGATGTAATAGGTAATCAGGCACCCTTTGATTTTGATGTTTCGGTCAAGGATATCTACAGCGCATTGAAGGTCGCAGCGACTATGGTGCTGATTCCAAAGGCATATTTTATGTTCCCGAACAACGTTATGGATATGATTGAGGAAAATGGAGTCACAAACCTTACCTGGGCAGTATCTGCACTGGTAATGCTAAACAGACTTCACGGACTAAAGTACAAGGCACCTCAGACTATAAAAAGAGTTATGTTTAGCGGTGAGGCTATGCCAGTTAAACAGCTTATCTCCTGGAAGGAATACTTCCCGGATGCGATGTTTGTGAATCTTTACGGACCGACAGAGATAACCTGTAACTGTACCTACTATGTAATTCCGGATGAAATAGACATAGAATATAAGATTCCTCTTGGCAATGTATTTCCAAATGAAAAGGTATTTCTTCTTGACGGCGAGGACAGATTAGTAACAAGTGAGAACTGTCACGTTCCAGCAGAGATCTGTGTTGCTGGTACTGCTCTTGCTCTTGGATATTACAATTCACCGGAGACAACAAAAAAGGCATTTACCAATAATCCGCTCAATAAATACTGGAATGAGCCAATATATAGAACGGGCGATCTGGCAGAGTGGGGCGAGGATGGAATGCTCTATTTTGCAGGAAGAAAGGATTTCCAGATTAAGCATATGGGACACAGAATCGAGCTTGAGGAGATTGAGGCTGTGCTTAATAATGTGGCTTCAGTTGACACAGGTGTGTGCTTCTTTGATGATGAGAAGAAGAAAATTGTTGCCTACTATGTTGGCGGTGACAGCAAGAAGCAGATTATGACAGATATGAAGGTTAAGGTTCCTGATTATATGGTTCCTAATCTATTCTTTCAGCTTGAGGAGATGCCGCTTAATAAGAATGGCAAGATAGACAGGAAGAGGATTCGCGAGCTGTACGATAACAGGTAACTGATAAAGTGTATGATTTGAGGGAAAAAATTGGAAACTAAACTGGAAACAAAACTTAAAACAAATGAGCTTATAGACATATCAAGAGAGAGCGGAACCCCCTCTTACGTTTTTGATATGAGAAGTATAATGGAGATACTTGAGCTTTGCAAAAAGGCTGCTCCATCAGCGGACTACTGCTATGCAATGAAGGCAAATCCATTTATTGTAAAGTACGCTTCAGAGTTTGCGAAACGTATAGAGGTATGTTCGCCGGGAGAGTATGAAATCTGCGTCAGAGAAGGCGTAGAGCTTGAAAAGATTATTGTGTCAGGTGTGAATAAAACAGTAGCCTCTATTGACAGAATTCTCGATTACAGTAAGGGAAAGGGAATTTATACAATAGAATCCACTCTTCACTATGAGATATTAGAGGAGCTTGCCGCAGGGAAAAACCTTAAGCTTAAGGTATTAATAAGACTTACAAATGGCAGTCAGTTTGGCGTGTCAAAGCAGGAATATTTTGATATACTTAAGAAGGTGACAGAGAGTGATAATCTCGAGTTTATAGGAGTGCATTACTTCTCGGGAACCCAGAAAAAGCTTAAAAAGATAGAAAAAGAGCTCATAATGCTGACTGAGTTTGCAACAGAGCTTAAAGAGAAATTTGGAATTGAAAATCCAGAGCTTGAGTATGGTCCGGGACTATGTGTTAATTATTTTGAGACAGATAATAACATGGACCAGTTATCTGAGCTTACTTGCTTCGAGGAGCTTCTTAAAACTCTTAATGGCTACAGTAAGGTGACAGTTGAGATGGGACGTTTCATAGCCTCAATGTGTGGTTATTTTGTAACTAAGGTTATAGATATTAAGCACAACGAGGACTCAAACTTCCTTATTGTGGACGGCGGAATCCACCAGCTGAATTATTATGGTCAGATGGTGGGAATGAAGAAGCCATTTATAAGACACTACTCGCTGGGTGATGATATAAAGGGTGACGTGGGAGAAAAGAGCTACACTGTCTGTGGTTCGCTCTGCTCACTTAACGACGTAATTGTAAGAGATTTAAGCCTTACGGATGTAAAGTATGGAGATTATCTTATCTTCGAGCGCTGTGGAGCCTACTCAGTGACAGAGGGTATGGCACTTTTCCTAAGCAGGGAGCTGCCAGCGGTGACACTTATAACTGTGGATGGAGAAAAGAAGCTGTTAAGGCGAATCACTGAGACCAATATTTTTAACTCAGAGATGAAGTAAATCAAAAAAGTAAATCAAAAAAGTAAATCAAAAAAGTAAATCAAAAAAGTAAATCAAAATGAAAGAAATCTGGTACGAAGCATTAGGACTGTCCAGATATAAAATATAGACAATATAGACAATCAGGAAATTTAAGGGAAAAAATAAAAATTATAGAAAGGGAATGAAAAAATGGAAAAGATTTTAGAAATTTTAGAGGGAATTATACCAGAGGAGGATTTTGAGAACTGTGAGACTCTTATTGATGATCATATCTTAGATTCATTTGGAATTCTTTCACTTGTATCAGAGCTTGAGGAGGAATTTGACATCGAGATATCACCAGCAGAGCTTATACCAGCAAACTTCAACTCAGCAAAGGCATTACATGCAATGGTAGAAAGATTACAGAACGAGTAAATGAGGTAGGTTAAGATGTCTTATCATTTACTGACCTACAGTCTTTTGTTTTTGCCAGCTGTAATACTTATTTATCAGATAATTCCGCAGAAATATAGATGGATATTTACACTATTTGTAAATTATACCTTCTTTTTTATGATAAGCGGATGGCTTATTGTGTATTTGCTTGCGACAACTGTAATCAGCTATCTGATTGGCCAAAGGATTGCAGGAGCGAAGGAAAAAACAGGACTGAAGGGAAAAGAATTAACAAAGTATAAAAAGAAGATTGAGTTTGTTGGCGTGATGATAAACCTCATTGCACTTGCAATGCTCAAGTATCTTCGTGTGTTTGGAATTGGAACCACCTGGCTTGTGCCTATAGGAATTTCGTACTATACCCTGCAGGCAATCTCGTATATGACAGATATACAGAGAGGGACTCTCACCTTCGAGAAGAATCCGGCGAAGCTTGCACTGTATCTCAGCTATTTTCCACAGATTATGGAGGGACCGATATCAAGATACAGCGAGGTGGCAGACGGACTCTATGAGGGAAAGAGGATTACCTATGAGAATCTGACTCTCGGTTACCAGAGAATTGTCTGGGGACTATTCAAGAAGATGCTTATTGCGGACAGATTTGCTCCTATGGTAAGCAGAGTATTCAGAAGCTATGAGGGAATGGATGGCTCGGCAATATTTCTTGGAGCTGTTGCATTTACAATTCAGCTTTATATGGAATTTTCAGGCTGTATGGATATCGTTCTAGGTACCGGACAGATATTTGGAATTAAGCTTCCGGAAAACTTCAGACAGCCATTTTTTGCAAAGGATGCCTCCGATTTTTGGAGAAGATGGCATATCACTCTGGGTACCTGGCTCAAGGATTATATATTCTTCCCAGTATCGCTCTCTAAGCCAGTTAAAAATCTCACAAAGAAATTTAAGAACAATGGACAGATAAATGTGAGCAAGTTCACAGGCCCAACCATAGCTCTTTTCTTCGTGTGGCTTGGAAATGGTGTCTGGCATGGCCCAAGAACTAATTATCTGTTTTACGGAATGTACTATTTTGTAATCATTTTCCTCGAGAATATATTAGAGGAGCCATCGAAGAAGCTTACAGAAAGACTTAAGATTAATAGAGAGAAGGCTTATTTTAAGGCACTCCAGATAATAAAGCTGCTTTTTATTGTGATAATGGGTGAGATGTTCTTTAGAGCAGACTCTGTAGGAGCAGGCTTTAGGATGTTTGGAAAAATCATGACTAGTTTTCATATTACTATGCTTCGTGAGACAAACTTTTCAGTTGATAGCTATGACCTTGCATGTGCCATAATATTTACAATAGTTGTATTTATTGTTGATATAATCAAGGAGAAGGGAATAGATATAAGGGAGAAGATCACAGGCTTTAAGCTGCCGGTAAGATGGATAATATGGTATGCAATGATAATTCTTATTGTGATTTTTGGAGCATACGGCAAGGGCTATACCATGGTTGACATGATTTATGCAGCTTATTGATACGGCACCTTTTGTAGGGCAGAAGTATATAACACTTTTATTATTTGATTAAAATTTACGAAAAGGTAACGGTAAGAAAACTTGAAAAATTTAATTAAGAGTCTATGTTTTTTTGTGGGACTAGCGATAATTTTAGTTTCACTAAATGTGCTCTTTACAGATAAAAAAGAAAAAACTATATATGACAAAATATCAGTTGATAAGACTCTTGCTGCTATAAAAAAAGAAAGAGATGAAAGTATAGAGGTGCTTTTCTTTGGAGATAGTGTTTGTTATTCCAGCTTTTCGCCTAAGGTTCTTTGGGAGGAATATGGTATAACATCGTTTATTCTCGGTACATCGGCTCAGAGACTGTGTGATACCTACACTATGCTAAATGAAACCCTTAATACTCAGAAGCCTGCAGTAGTTGTTTTAGAGGCAACCTGCCTTTACAGGAAGCCAAAGACTGAAATTGATGATACAGATATTGTTCTTAAATACATCAATGATAAGACAAGCATTGTTCAGAATCACTCTGACTGGAAATATTTTATTGACAGGCGTGCTAGCGGTATGGCAAAGCCAAAGGAGGACTATAACAGAGGCTTTGTCGAGAGAAATACCATCAACCCGTATAATGGCGGTGATTATATGGTGTACGAGGAAGGAATGGAAGCATTTCCAGGAACGAATGAGGAGTATCTTGGAAAGCTTTGTGAGCTGTGTAAGGAGAAGGGGATAGCCTTTGTCCTTGTCAGCAGTCCGTCACCATCGAACTGGAATTATAAGAGACATAACAAGGTTTCACAGTGGGCTGAGGAGAATGGGGTTAAATACTATGATTTTAACCTTGATTCTGGTGTAGGAATCGACTGGAGCGTTGACACGAAGGATGGTGGAGATCATCTTAATATAACGGGTTCTAAGAAGGTATCCTCGTATCTTGGCGCAATTCTGGCTGATGAGTACAAGGTGGAAAACCTAAGTGAAAAAGAAGAGTATCAAAGCTGGTTCTATAATAAATAACTGGCAAGGTACACGAAAAATGGAAGGAATTAACTAATTCCTTCCATTTTTTCTTTGCTGGATTCGTAAAATTGCACCTTTGGACAGTTTACATTTAGGGCAGAGTGAAAGTATAATTAACAATAATTAATAGAAATGTTAAAGTGTATGATATTGAAGTGGGAGCATCAATATCATAGTTATTGTATAAATATTAGCGGAGGATGAGGTATTGGATAGAAAGTATGTAGCAGCTGAGGAGGCTCTGAGGAAGCTGGAGCTAGCATATGGACTCAAAACGTCAGTGTATATCTACGGAGCTACTGGCTATGGAAAAACCAGACTTGCAAAAGAATACCTTGATGGCAAGGAGGCATTCTGGTTTTCTGCAAATGATCCAGAGTGGAATTACTCACTTATCGAGGAAAGTATCAGTAATGTGAAATATGTGGTCATAGATGACCTGCAGCAGATGCAGGACTCTGACAGAAGAGAGTTCGTGGAGAAGATAATAAAAAGGGGAGATATCTGGGTGGTTCTGATAGGAAGAATGCCCACGCCACAATGGATGCTTAATTTCATCGCGAATGGCGAGCTTATGGTTATCTCCGAGGAAAATCTTCATCTCTCAGTGAATGACGTTAAGAGGATTGCTGAAGGTGAGGACGTGATTCTTTCTGATGCAGATGCTGAGAGAATTACGTTTGGTGGAGAGGGTAATGCCTATATTGCGGCTGCTACAATTCAGCTCATCAAGTCAGGCGAAAGGTTCGATGGTACAAAGCTTGCAGATAGAATTAAATCGGCATTTGTGAAGCACTTAGAGGATGATATTATTCCACAGTGGAGCACCGCCTTACAGGAGTTTCTCATGGAGATAAGCGTGGTGGATGAATTCACCTTGCCAATGGCCATAGTAATTACTGGAGATGACAGGGCAGCAAGTATTCTTGACGAGACTGTTAAGGTAGGAAACTTCTTATCCCTTGAGGATGGCGTGTACAGACTAAGACCATATCTTATAGAAGCACTGAACAACAGGGCACTAAAGATATTTGGACAACAAAAGTACAACTATTATGTTGACAATGCAGGACTATATTATGAAACCAGGGATATGGTGCCGGAAGCTCTGAAGATGTATGAGAAGAGCGGAAATACGGGACGAATAAGCTCACTTCTCATAAAAAATGGAAGAAGACATTTTGGAGATGGACATTTCTATGAGCTTAAGAAGTATTACCTTCAGCTCAGTGAGGAGGAGGCTGAGAATAATACAGTGCTTATGTCCGCACTCTGTATGCTTTACTCAGTAATGATGAATCCTGATTTGAGTGAGTACTGGTATGGAAAGCTTAGAGATTACTCAAACAGAGTGGAGGGCGGAGCCAGAAGAGAGGCCTATGAGATGCTGTTATATCTTGATATTGCACTTCCACATAGGGGCTCTATAAATCTTATTGATCTTATCAAAAGAGCGGTATCCTTAAAAAAGAGCGGTGGCTTTAAGCTTCCGGAGTTCTCAGTCACCAACAATCAGCCAAGTACGATGAACGGCGGCAAGGATTTCTGCAACTGGAGCAAGATGGACCAGTTTCTTGCAGATACAATTGGTAAGCCACTCGAGCGATTTCTTGGGTCATTTGGAAGAGGACTTGTTCATGCAGCCCTTGCTGAAAGCCTTTATGAGAAGGGCGAGCATGATGCGGATGTATCACACCATGCCATGCTTGCACACTTAGAGGTTGAAGGCGGTGGAAAGGTTGAGCTTTTATTTGCGGCAGTAGGAGTGCAGGTAAGACTCAGCATGATTACTGGAAATACGAGAAATGCAAGCCAGCTTTTAGATACCTTTGAAAAACGACTAATAAATGAAAATAAAACTGCAATGCTTAGAAATCTAAAGGCCTTAAGGTGCAGAGTAATGCTTATGATGGGCAATTCAGGCTTCGCTGAAAAATGGATGGAGGAAGCTCCTAATGAGGTTGAAGAATTCTGGGTATTAGACAGATACCTGTATGTGACAAAGGTACTTTGCTATCTTGACCAGGGAAGGAACCTTGAGGCGATCAACCTTATCGAAAGGCTTCTTTATTACTCTGAGGTCAATAAGAGAACCTATATTCATCTTGAGAGTGGAATCCTTCTTGCAATTGCAAATAAGAGGGAGAAAAGGGAGTGGAAGGAAGAGTTTATAAAGCTCCTTATCGAGATAAGTGAATATAAATTTGTGAGAATAATCTCTGAAAAGGGAGCAGGTGTGCTTCCACTTCTTAAGGAGATTAAGAAGGAATATCTTGAGAACAGAAAGGCAGATGTGACCTGGTTCGGAAGGCTTCTTAAGGAGACGGCTATGATTGCTGAGAGATATCCATCACAGCTTAACTGTGACAGCGTTCAGCCATCTGATTTTGGAGAAACATCTATGGAGATATTAAGACTCCAGGCTTCGGGACTTAGTATTAAGGAAATAGCGGAGAAGCTTGAGCTTTCTGAGAGAACTGTAAAGTATCATGCCTCTGAGAATTACAAAAAACTTGGAGCAAAGGGAAAAACCGATGCAGTACAGAAGGCAAGAAGCATGAATCTTATATAGGATATTATATAAGATATTAGAAAAAGTGCGAAAGTATTTGAATGCTAAAGAACAGGTTTAGACGAGGCATTTCGTATAAAAAACGCAGCGACCGAAAAATGGTCGCTGCGTTTTTTGCGAATACCTTGAGCCAGTGTCCCATGCAAACTCGAAGAGCTTGTAAGAGATATTTTGGCGAAGGTACATCACCAGACATCAGGTGATGGTATTTTAAGGTGCCAGCTTACTCGGCTATATATTTTGCACGAAGCTCCTTGACCTTAGCGTCGTAGGTATCCTGCTCCTTGGCACGACTTGCCTCACGCTTGGCCATATCCTTTACCTCATCAAATGAAGGTGTTTCGCCCTCTGTTCTCTCTGTGATGTAGATAAGGTGGTAACCAAACTGTGTCTTAACTGGTCCGAGAACCTTGTTAACCTCGCCTGTAAATACTGCCTCATCAAATTCCTTTACCATCTGACCAGGACCGAAGGTTCCGAGATCTCCTCCCTTTGCAGAAGAAGGACAAGAACTGTATTCCTTTGCAGCCTCCTCGAAGGTTTTCTTTTCCTCGGCAATTTCAGTCATAATATCCTTAGCCTTCTCCTCAGAATCTACTAAGATATGCTTAGCAGAAGCGGAAGGGGCCTTGCCGAACTTCTTCTTGTTTGCCTCGTAGAAGTCCTTTGCTTCCTCATCTGAAACCTCAATATTCTTAATCATATTGTGAACTGCAAGCTGTCCTAAGATATCTCTCTTTGCAGCAGCCATAGCAGCCTTGTAATCCTCAGATTCCTCAAGCTTCTCCTCGCTTCCATACATTGCAAAAAGGCAGATCTCCTCTAAACGGTCCTGAACCTGTGCTCTGAACTGTGGGATGTCCTTGTACATCTGCTGCTCCCTTGGAAGACTTGCAATAAAATCATCAAGATCTCTGTTGGTAAGCTCGTAATCACCAACTCTTACTAAAACGTCGCTCATTTTTTACTCCTTAAATGTTAATGTGTTAATCAGTATACAATAATATGGGTTTTTATGTCAAACACTGACGAAGGCAAAAGAAGTTAAGATGTAATATTCCATTGCTTCTGGCTACGGTGATTACTTTGGAAGATACAATGCAGACTTCTTCTTCTTGTCTGATAATGCTGTAACAACAAATGGAACAATCGTCGCTGCAAGGATTAATGAACATACAATTATGCCTATAAGCAGTGACTTACGGTTCTTTTTGGTTGCTCCAACCAGAGATTTAATGTAATCCTCCTTGGTCAGCTTTCCCTCAGCAACCATAGATAATTCGATGGCTCCGTCTTTATACTCGACAAGTGCTCCGTCCTCCTGAAGACCGACTCTTGTTATTTCCTTCGCGCTGTCTAAGGTGTCATAGCTTAGGTAGATATGGATATCTCCAACCTCATCGCCAGTTGACAGAATTGGAACTTCCTTTGAGGTGGTTGTAACCTTTAAGCCAAGCTCTGTCTTTTTGATGTATGGAGTACAGTGATTTTCCAAATCTGAGAGAGTAAAATTGTGACTGGAGGTAGTGATATAATCAAGTACATCGGAGACTTTAATCTTATATTCACCAATAAGCAGGCTGTTTCCAGCAGAATAGCCGGCCAAATCTACCTTTTCAGGATTTGTATAGTTCTTCCCGTTTACTCTGAAGCTTGCCTTTCTGTCAGAATAGCAGGTAACCCAGGTGGTAACCACGTATCTTTCCGTGGTCTTTTCATCGTCATAAGGGTCGTTTATGTCATGCTTATTTATTATTACCTCCTTTTCCTTCACCTCGTATATTTTCTGGAGAGGTATTCTTGAATAATTATAGGCACCACTAACCTCAAGACCGGTTTCAGGGTCAGAGAGCTTTCCTTCATTTGCAATTACTGGAGTTCCAGTAACCATAACAAGCTTTCCTTCATTTGCTGGATCTAAGGTGCCATCGCTTACAATAACTGTCTCGGCTAACTCGCTTGCTTTTTCTGGTGTATCATTGACATAGGATCTGACACTGGCAAGTATCAAAAAAATACAGATTACCCATACGGCAACAAGGGCACATCCACAACCTTTTCCACCCATAATAAACTCCTTTCATGCAACCATTTTCAAGTAATGAAGTTACAATTCATGTAAATATTACTGTGTCAACATTTTAACTTCTCAATAAATCATACTTAATTTTGAGTCATGTTTTGACACTTTTATCATATTATATAGTAATTTATGGAAAATAGCTTCAATAATATTAATGGTTTTCGAAAAAGGTTGTCAAAAAGGTTTGCGCTACCTTATAATTAAAATAAGAAGGCTATTTCACAATTGGCGGTTG
>DCHE01000069.1:23375-23591 GCA_002314775.1 Lachnospiraceae bacterium UBA1760 | reverse complement strand
TATAAGGTTGAGGAGTTTACTGGTCTTGAAGTTGAAAAGATTAACATCTTCGTTGAGGGTGTGAGAGTAATCGACTAATAGATTAATATTTATATTTTGATGTTTTTAAGGAGGATTAACCGTGGCTTCAAATACAATCGACGCTAAGTTACTTGCAAAAATGTTCTTAGCGGGTGCCAAAAATCTGGAAAGTAAAAAGGAATGGATTAATGAATT
>DCHE01000069.1:0-23334 GCA_002314775.1 Lachnospiraceae bacterium UBA1760 | reverse complement strand
ATACAGGTACCAATATGACTATGACCATTATGTCTGCCGCCAAGGAAGTGGCTGCATTAGGTGAAAATGTTGAAATGGCTGCTTTGTGCAAGGCTATTTCCAGTGGATCACTTCGTGGTGCCAGAGGAAATTCAGGAGTAATTCTGTCTCAGCTTTTAAGAGGATTTACCAAGAGTATTTCCGGCAAAGAATGTCTGGAGATTACAGATCTTAGTCAGGCTATGGAGAAGGCTGTGGAAACTGCGTATAAGGCAGTTATGAAGCCTAAGGAAGGAACTATCCTCACTGTTGCAAGAGGTGCTTTTGAGAAGGCAAAAGAACTTCATGAAGCAGGTGAAAATAATTTGGAAAAGTATATTGGAGATGTGATTGAACATGCAAAATATGTTCTCAGCCAGACTCCAGAAATGCTTCCTGTATTGAAACAGGCAGGCGTAGTGGATTCCGGTGGACAGGGACTTGTTGAGGTTCTTTGCGGTGCATATGATGCATTCCTTGGCAAGGAAATTGATTTCTCCATAACAGCAGCCCCTGCAAAAACTGAGAAAACTACCTCTGGACCTGACATGGACGTTCAGGCTAATATTGATATTAAGTTTGGTTACTGCACCGAATTTATCATTATGTTAAATAAGGTCTTTACCAATAAAATGGAACTTGATTTTAAAGCATATCTGGAATCCATCGGTGACTCCATCGTTTGTGTTGCTGATGAGGATGTGGTAAAGGTACATGTGCATACCAATGATCCTGGACTTGCCATTCAGCGTGCATTGAAGTATGGTGCTTTGTCTAACATGAAGATTGATAACATGAGATTAGAGCATCAGGAGAAGCTTTTTAAGATGTCTGAAAAAGAGCAGGAAGCAGCAGCCCCTGCAGAACCTCCGAAGGAAGTTGGATTTATTGCTGTCAGTGTTGGTGATGGAATTAATGAGATTTTCAAGAGTCTCGGTGTAGATTATATCATTGAAGGCGGACAGACCATGAACCCTAGTACTGCAGATATTTTGGATGCAGTAGATAAGGTAAATGCACAGAATATTTTCATTCTTCCTAATAATAAGAATATTATTCTTGCAGCTAATCAGGCAGCTGATATCTGTGAGGAGAAGAATATTATAGTAATCCCTACAACATCAGTTCCTCAGGGTATTTCTGCAATGATAGGCTTCTCTCCTGATGATGACAGTGAGACTAACAAGGAGTCAATGATTGAAGCTATGAGTGAGGTTAAATCAGGCTCAGTTACCTATGCAGTTAGAGATACTCAGATAGATGGAATTACAATCAAGGTTGATGACATCATGGGTCTTGATGATAAGGGCATCAAGGCAGTTGGTAATGATGTTGCAAAGGTTACACTTGAGCTTATCAAGAAGATGGCTGATGAGGACTCAGGCTTAGTAAGCATTTACTACGGTGCAGATATTGAAGAGGAGAAGGCAAATGAACTCGGACAGCAGATTGCTTTAGAGTTCCCTGATCTCGAGGTTGATATCCACTATGGTGGACAGCCAATCTACTATTACATAGTATCTGTTGAGTAAAATAGTAAAACCAAAAGATTACACAATAAGTAATTATTAGAATAAGAAATTATTAGAATAAGAGCTTATAAAATAAGAGATTATATAAAGAAATTTAGAAGATATGCAGTTTAGCGATAATATTACAGAAGTAAAAGGAATTGGAGAAAAGACTGCGGCTCTCTTCAAAAAGCTTGGAATCACCACGGTGAGCGAGCTAATAATGACATATCCAAGGAGATACCTGACTTATGATAGTGTAGTTCCCCTTGCTGAGTGTGAAGAGGGCGAGAGAGTGTCAGTTATGGCAATCATAGTTTCATATGTGGAGGTAAAGAAGTTTAAGAGTATTTCTCTCACAACACTTACGGCCAGAGATGAATCAGGTTCCATGCGAGTGGTATTCTACAACAGTCCATTTCTAAAAAATGTATTTCACAAGGGACAAAGCTTTGTTTTTGTCGGCTCAGTAAAAAAGAAGAATGGTATGAGGACCATGGAGATGCCCGAGTACTACACGGAGAGCGACTATGAGAGAATGACCAGTGTTATGCAGCCTGTTTATCCGCTTACTGCAGGATTATCGAACAAGATATTTCAGAAGGCAGTAAGATCGGTCGCACCACTTATCATGGAGACGGAGGATTATCTGCCTTCTTTTGTTAAAGAAGAATTTTCGCTGAAGGACAGAGCGAAATCCCTCTATGATATGCATTTTCCAGAGAATCAGGATGAGCTTAAGGAGTCTGTAAAGAGGATTGCGTTTGATGAGTTTTACGCATTTTTGTATGAGGTAAAGCTTCTTAGAGACATTAATTCCAGGGAGGTAAATACCCACAGGATTAGTTCTGAGGTGCGGTACAAGTTAAATGAATTTATAACCATGCTGCCCTTCAAGCTTACAAATGGTCAGAGTCAGGCAGTAAATGATATCTATAACGACCTTTCCTCAGGACAGGTTATGAACAGGCTGATTCAGGGAGATGTTGGCTCTGGAAAAACCATAGTTGGTGCAGCAGCATTATATATGATGGTTATATCCGGATATCAGGGTGCACTTATGGTTCCGACGGAGGTTCTCGCAAACCAGCACTACGAGGATTTGTCAGGGCTTTTTAAAAGCTATAACATAAGAGTTGAGCTCCTTACAGGCCATACCCCGGCAAAGGAGAAAAGGCATATATACGACAGGCTGAAAAATAAGGAAATAGATATCATAATCGGTACACATGCACTCATTCAGGATAAGGTCGAATTTGCAAATCTTGGACTTGTAATAACAGATGAACAGCACAGATTTGGTGTGAGGCAGCGAGAAAAGCTTGAGGAGAAGGGCGAAAGACCTCACGTACTGATAATGAGCGCCACACCGATTCCGAGAACTCTTGCAATAATCATGTATGCGGACCTTGATATTTCGGTGATAAAGGATATGCCGGAGGGAAGAAAGCCTATAAAGAACTGTGTAGTCGGAACAAGCTACAGGAAAACGGCGATGGGCTTTATTAGTAGCCAGATAAAGGATGGTCATCAGGCATACATTATTTGTCCTATGGTCGAGGAAAATGAAGCCTTGGATGTGGAAAATGTTACCGAGTATAAGGAAAGGCTTATTTCAGCATTTCCGGAAAATATCAGGATAGAGATGCTTCACGGAAAGATGAAGGATGACGAAAAGACTGATATTCTTATGAGATTTAGAAACAGGGAGATTGATATTCTTGTTTCCACAACAGTTGTTGAGGTTGGAATTAACAATCCGAATGCAACAGTTATGATGATTGAAAATGCAGAAAGATTTGGTCTTGCACAGCTCCATCAGTTAAGAGGAAGAGTTGGACGAGGCGATGCACAGTCCTACTGTATTTTTATAAATTCGAAGAAGACAGAGGAGAGTATGGAGAGACTCAGGGTACTTGAGGAATCAAACGACGGTTTCTTCATTGCCTCAAGCGATCTTAAGCTTAGAGGTCCAGGAGACTTTTTCGGAGTGAGACAGAGTGGTGAGATGGAATTTGAGATTGCAGACATTTACAACCATGCGGATATGCTGAAGCTTGCCCAGGAGGCAGTTCTTAAGTATTCGGATACTGTAAAGCCTGCAAAGCTAAGTAAGGGTTTTGGCACACTCTAAAATAAATAAGGAGCAAAATATGGAACAGGGAAAAAAGAAGATATACATAGGCATAATAGCAGCACTTTTTATTCTTATAATTGGACTTGTCATTGGAATAGTGGCAGGTGGAAAGGATAAGAAGTCTGAGGATACAACTGCTGTGGCAAGCAGTGAGGTGACAGAGAATGCTTCCACAGAGGAAAAGACTGTGGAGGAAACATCTACTGCACAAACGACCACTGAGGCGACTTCTGAGTCGGCTTCTGAGAAGAAGGAAGAAAATGCTTCAGTAAAGGCTGATTTTTCACTCGCTACAAACAATGGATGGGAGTCAGGAAGCGATTATTTCTGTCAGTACGATTTTGTATATGAGAATAAGCAAGGGAAGACACTTTCTAACTGGCAGGTTGTTATAAGCGGATGTGAAAAGGTTGAGCTTTCACAGAACTGGAACTGTGAGGTGGAAAAGAAGGATGGAAAGCTCATCTTCACACCAGTTGAGTATAATCAGAAGATAGAGAACTCACAGAAGCTTGAATTTGGATTTATCGTAAGTGCGTCTTCAAAGGAGGAGACAGATAAGCTTGCTAAAAATGCAACTCTTACATTTGACGGTGAGACTGCAGGCACAAATACCTCAGAGGAAAAGAACAATACCGAAGCTACTGAAGAAAAAACTGAGGAAAAGACTGAGCAGGCAACAGAAAAAAGTACTGAGGAGAATAAGTCTGAGACAAAGGAGGATTCCTCAAAGACACCATTTGAGAATCATGGAAAGCTTACTGTTAAGGGTACAGATATCGTAGATAAGGATGGAAATAAGTTCCAGCTTAAGGGTGTTAGTACTCACGGTATCGCCTGGTTCCCAGAGTATGTAAATAAGGATGCATTTAAGACAATCAGAGATGAATGGGGCGGTAATCTTATAAGACTTGCAATGTACACTGATGAGAACGGTGGCTACTGTTCGGGCGGAAATAAGAAGAATCTTAAGAGCACAGTTGATAAGGGTGTTACTGCAGCAACAGAGCTTGGAATGTATGTCATCATTGACTGGCATATACTGCATGACCTGACTCCGCTCAAGTATCAGTCGGAGGCAGAGGAGTTCTTCGCAGAGATGTCTCTTAAGTACAAGGATTATGACAACATTATCTATGAGATTTGTAACGAGCCTAACGGTGGAACCTCCTGGGCAGATGTTAAGAAGTATGCCGAGGCAATCATTCCTATTATTAGAAAGAATGATCCTGATGCAATCATTGTTGTAGGTACACCAACCTGGTCTCAGGACGTTGATAAGGCAGCAGAGAATCCTATTACAGGATATGACAACATTATGTACACAGTTCATTTCTATGCAGCAACTCATAAGGATGACATAAGAAACAAGCTTAAGAAGGCCAGAGAAAAGGGACTTGCTATTTTCGTAACAGAGTTCAGTATCTGTGATGCCTCTGGTAACGGAGCACTTGATAAAAATGAAGCTGGTAAGTGGATGGATATGCTTAACGAGTACAACATTTCATATGCTGGCTGGTCACTTTGCAACAAGGACGAAAGCTCTGCTCTGATAAGCTCTGGCTCGTCAAAAAAGAGCGGCTGGTCAGACGGAGATTTATCCGAGGCAGGCAAGTGGCTGATCGAGCAGTTTAAGAAGTAAAATATAAGGATTAGTCTGATGAATTCCTTATGAATTGATGAAAATTCGTTATAATATAAGGAAAACATTGACAAATCAATTCAAATGTTATAAAAATAAAATGTTAATTACATCTTGCTGCTTTACTTTATTATGTTTTGCGGCGGGAAATTGTATTAGGCGGTATAGGAAGATGCAGATAGCAGTTTATCCGGGCAGCTTTGATCCGGTAACACTAGGACACTTTGATATAATTAAGAGATCAGCCGATATTTTCGACCAGGTCGTGATAGGTGTACTCAATAATTCTGAAAAAAAGAAGCCGTTGTTTTCTGTAGATGAACGTGTTATGATGTTAAAGGAAGCAACTCGTGATATTCCGAATGTTACAGTAGAGAGTTTTGATGGACTTTTAGTGGATTTTGTCAAACAGCATAACTCAAAAGTTATTGTCAGAGGTCTTAGAGCTCTTGCTGATTTCGATATTGAGCTTCAGATGGCACAGGCGAACAGGATGGTTGCACCTGATATTGACACACTGTTTCTGTCAACCAGTCTTGAGTATTCATGTTTCAGCTCAAGCATGGTGAGAGAGTACGCAAGCTACGGCGTGTCTGTCAAGGGATTTGTCCCAGAGAATGTTATTCCTAAGATTGAAGAAAAGTATAATAAAAAGTAAAGCTTGGGAAGAATTAAAATTTATTTGATTAAAGATGATATTATAGTTGATTATTTAGTATAAACACAGGAGGAAACTAAGATGGGTAAAAAAGGCGTTGAGGATATGATTAATGAGATTCAGATTTATCTGGATAATTGCAAACGTCAGCCACTTGCACCGAATAAGATAGTTGTACTTAAGGAAGAGTTAGAGGAGCGTATCAATGAATTAAGACTTAAGCTTCCTTCAGAGTTTGAGAGAAGTAAGAAGATTATGAGAAACAAGGAAGCAATCCTTGCTTCTGCTAGAACACGTTCAGATGCTATTATTTCTGAGTCTGTAAATGAAGCAAACAGACTTGTTGAGACTAACCATATTACAGAGCTTGCTAATGCAAGAGCGAACGAAATTCTTGAAGCTGCACGTGCAGAGGCTCAGCAGATTCTTGATGATGCTACTGCAGAGGCTCAGGAGATTAGACTTGCTTCTATGGATTATACACAGCAGAAGCTTACTGAGATGAAGAATATGTTCAAGGCATTCCTTGCAGCAGATAGTGAGCACTACAGAAATCTCTGTGATTCGCTTGAGAATCAGATTAATACTATCGACGATAACATCACAGATATGGATACAAGCATCAACCTTCTTCAGGGTAAGGAGCCATCAATGCCAGTATACCGTGAGTCTGCTCAGTCTAATGACAATTATGATGAGTACGATGATGAATCAGAGGATTATGACGATGATGAGTCAGAGGATTATGATGACGATGATTTCGATGACGATGACTTTGACGATGATGATGACTTCCTCGATGAGTAATCAGTTGATTATTATGTAATTACATATAAAAGCGAAGGTCGCTGCGACTAGATTTTAGTTGCAGCGACCTTTACTTTTTATTATGAAATTTAAGATATATAACATTAATCTTGATATTAATCTTAATGCATTGATCATAATATTATTACCGGTGTGCTTGAAAGCTCCGGTTTAACCTCGAGTCCGGATATTTTATGCGCAATCAGCGAATAAAAATCTGTAGCATAAATATCCAGGTTCCATAGATCGTTTGCAATTCCGCAAGGCTTAAAGTCAGCTTTTTTTGTGATTACAGGAATTGCAGCGGACTGGGACAGGGCCTTCAAAAGCTTTGTTTTTTCTTTGCTTACAGCTAGAAGATTTGCATAGTACGCATAGCCTTCTTTACGCGCCTTCATTAAGAGTTCTTCGTTTATGTCAAGAAGCAGATGAAAAAGTGTTCTCTTTATTCTTGTCTCAGTGTAATTTTTTGATAAAAGATATGAGACAGTTTCTGAAAATGAAAGCTTTTTCTTTAGGCTTATCCCTAATAGCTTATTTAATAGCTCTGTGTCTAAATCCAAAATAGGAGACGAGATACTGCCTTTTTCAGAAAGCTCCTTTTTTAGACTCAGAATTCTGTAGGCTAGTATATCGGAAATGCCATCTATATTTACAAGTGGATGCTTTATATACTCCTCAAGCTGAGAGTATGAGGAAGGTGGAAGCTCAGTACTTATATCATCGCCCATAGATAAGCCTTTTCTTATTCCAGTGGCCGAGCTCATATGACTGTTTTGTTCAAGCCTTGTATCGTTGTAGCCTGCGCCTAGTCGTTTGATAATGATTGGCTTAAGGTCAGCCTTGAAATATCTGATGGCGGCAAGATATTCAATTCCAAGAATATTGTTGGGACTGGATAAAAAATCAGCAGGAATAGAAGGGAAAATACTGCTAAGTGCAAGGGCTCTTGCCTTAGGGTAGGAGCAGCCTGATTTAATGAACTCCTTAAGCTTATCCTTAAATTCAGTCGGTTCATCAAAAATAATATCAGCAACATAGTTAAAAAGGCTGATATCATCCGTCTCAGCGCCGAAGCTGATATAGTCTACATTTAATGCAGCAAGCATTGCGACAGCACCTCTTGCGAATTCCCTGGCGCTTCCAAGGGCATAGAGAGTTGGAAGCTCAAAGCATATATCTACATTCTGGGATACACAGGCGGCGGCGCGTGAATATTTGTCGGCCATTGCGAACTCGCCCCTCTGAACAAAGGAACCGCTCATGATTGATATTATCCCGGAAGCGTTAACCTTGTTTTTGGTTTCCTCTATATGATACTTATGTCCATTGTGAAATGGATTGTATTCTGATATTATTCCTACAGTCTTCAAAATTAACTCCCATTATCCTTTGCTTATGCTTGAAATTGTTGCAAAATAATAATAGCAAATAATTAGCTCATATGCTATACTTACATATGCAAATCGTTCTAAAATTCAAACAGTTTCTATACTGAAAAGCATGAAAAAACTATTCAGTTTTTCATTTTCCGGTTGACAAGAGATAAGCTATATATTATTATAAGAACATCAAAACGAACAAATGTTTGGTAGATGTTATATTTTGTATGAATATTATTATAAATAACAGATTTTAGGAGGACATTATTGATGGGTAATGATGATAAGTTAAGGGCATTAGATGCAGCACTTGCACAGATTGAGAAGCAGTATGGTAAGGGCTCAGTTATGAAGCTCGGTGATAATAGCGCTCATATGAATATTGAAGTAGTTCCAACAGGCTCACTCAGCCTTGATATAGCTCTTGGACTTGGCGGTATGCCAAAGGGAAGAATTATCGAGATCTATGGACCTGAATCAAGTGGTAAGACAACAGTTGCCTTGCACGTAGTTGCTGAGGTTCAGAAGCTTGGAGGTATTGCAGGATTTATCGATGCGGAGCATGCTCTTGACCCGGTTTATGCTAAGAATATTGGTGTTGATATTGACAATCTTTATATCTCACAGCCTGATAATGGTGAGCAGGCTCTTGAGATTACAGAGACCATGGTAAGATCTGGAGCAGTTGATGTTATTATCGTCGACTCTGTTGCAGCTCTTGTTCCAAAGGCTGAGATTGATGGTGATATGGGTGATAGCCATGTGGGTCTTCACGCAAGACTTATGTCACAGGCATTAAGAAAGCTCACAGCTGTTATCAGTAAGACAAACTGTGTTGTAATCTTTATCAACCAGCTTCGTGAGAAGGTTGGAGTTATGTTTGGTAACCCTGAGACAACAACTGGTGGACGTGCACTTAAGTTCTATGCTTCTGTAAGATGTGATGTCAGAAGGATTGAAACCTTAAAGCAGGGCGGAGAGGTTATCGGTAACAGAACAAGGGTTAAGGTTGTTAAGAATAAGATAGCTCCTCCATTCAAGGAGGCAGAGTTTGATATCATGTTCGGTAAGGGTATTTCCAAGGAAGGAGATATTCTTGATCTTGCAGCTGCTAACGACATAGTTAACAAGTCTGGCGCATGGTACGCTTATAATGGTGAGAAGATTGGTCAGGGAAGAGAGAATGCTAAGGTATTTCTCCTTGAACATGAGGATATCTGTAAGGAGATCGAGCAGAAGGTCAGAACCAAGCTTGGTATCGGAACTGACAAGGCTGAGGATACAGAAGAGTAATAATATATATGAGCAAGTAGCGTAAGCGGATTGCGAATATTGACATATGACAGGATATAATCTATGTATGAATATCAGATAAAGGAATTTAAAAACTATTACAGACTATTCATAGATGGCGATTATTATGGTCCATTATATCTAGGCGAGATTCGTGACCTGGGTATAGATTTTAGCGGCGAGGTGGATGAAGAGGACCTCGCCGCTATCCATATTGTCATCTTTAAAAGAGGTCTCAAGAAGGCAGTTGACTTACTAACTGTCAGGGAGTATTCCTCCTTCGATATCAGGCAGAAGCTGAGACTTAAGGATTATCCGGATTTTATGATTGATCTTATTATTGAGAGGGCGAAGGAACTAAGGTTTCTTGACGAGCGAAGATACGCAGAGTGTTATATCAGGTCTAATCTTGGAAAAAAGAGCAGGACTATGATATTTGCGGAGCTTAAGAACAAGGGGATTCCAGAGGATTTCATGAGTGAGGCCTATGAGGAGATAGCGTATGATCTTGGCTATGATGAAGAAGAGGTAATAAAAGAAATTATTTTAAGGAAATTTCGTAATGTTGATTTTTCTGATGAAAAGGCGAAAAACAGGGTAATTTCTTATTTTTTAAGACATGGATACAGTCTAGGTAGTATCAAGAACTACTTGACATAAGATAGAAAAACGTATAAACTTAATACGTTGTATTCATATACAATTAAAACTTAATAAGGAGGTGCTCCTGTGAATCCGATGACCATAGTTATCTGTGCTGCGATAGTTATCGTTGCTGTTGTTATTACATGGTTTGCGGCTATTGCATATCGCAAGAATATTGCTGAAGCAAAGGTTGGCAAAGCAGAAGATACAGCACGTGAAATTATAGATGAAGCGCTTAAGACAGCTGAGGCTAAGAAACGCGAGATACTTCTTGAGGCTAAAGAGGAAGCTCTTAAGACCAAGAATGATATGGACAAAGAAGTAAAAGATCGTCGTAACGAAGTTCAGCGTATGGAGAAAAGGGTTATGTCACGCGAGGAAAATCTCGATAAGAAGACCGATGCAGTAGAGAAGCGCGAAGCTGCTCTCAACGCTAAGGAAAACGAGATTAACAAGAAGAAAAAAGCGGTTGACGAACTCGAAGCAAAGAGATTACAGGAACTAGAAAGAATTTCTGGTTTGACCTCTGAACAAGCAAAGGAATACTTATTAAAGACTGTTGAAGAAGATGTAAAACATGAAACTGCAGTCATGATCAAGGAATTAGAGTCAAGAGCCAAAGAAGAAGCTAACAAGAAGGCAAAGGATTACGTAGTTACAGCAATTCAGAAGTGTGCTGCCGACCACGTATCAGAGACAACAATCTCACTTGTACAGCTTCCAAACGATGAGATGAAGGGAAGGATTATCGGTAGAGAGGGTAGAAATATTCGTACACTCGAAACCCTTACAGGTGTTGATTTAATTATAGATGATACACCTGAAGCAGTTCTTTTATCAAGCTTCGATCCAATCAGAAGAGAGGTTGCAAGAATTGCCCTTGAGAAGCTGATTGTCGATGGAAGAATCCATCCTGCAAGAATTGAAGAGATGGTTGAGAAGGCTCAGAAGGAAGTTGAAACTATGATCCGCGAAGAGGGCGAGGCTGCTACTCTTGAGGTTGGGGTTCATGGTATTCATCCAGAACTTGTAAGACTTCTTGGTAAGATGAAGTTCAGAACAAGTTACGGTCAGAATGCACTTAAGCATTCAATTGAAGTCGCACAGCTCAGTGGACTCCTGGCTGGCGAAATAGGTGTCGATGTTAGACTTGCCAAGCGTGCTGGTCTTTTACATGATATCGGAAAATCTGTTGATCATGAGATGGAAGGTTCTCACGTTACTATCGGTGTTGATCTTTGTAGAAAGTACAAGGAGCCAGCAATTGTTGTTAATGCAGTTGCATCACACCATGGCGACACAGAGCCAGAAAGTTTAATTGCTTGTATCGTTCAGGCTGCTGATACAATTTCTGCAGCAAGACCAGGTGCAAGAAGAGAAACATTAGAGACATATTCTACAAGACTTACAAAGCTTGAGGATATTGCTAATGGATTTAAGGGTGTAGATAAGACCTTTGCCATTCAGGCAGGTAGAGAAATCAGGGTTATTGTGGTTCCTGAACAGGTTACTGATTCAGACATGGTTCTTTTGGCAAGAGATATTTCAAAGAAGATTGAAGATGAACTTGAATATCCAGGCCAGATTAAGGTTAATCTTATTAGAGAATCAAGAGTGACTGATTACGCGAAGTAACTATTATTCACAACAAAGAGCTTGCCCTTGGAATGCTATCATTCCAAGGGCTTTTTTATGACTAATATAAAGGTTTTATTTATTGAGGCAATATATCGAAGGAGAACAATATGTTAGAGTTTGAAAGATTAGAGAAGAATCTTTTGTACGAGGCAAGAAGAGTTAAGGTGTATGAGGATGTACTTAAAACACCCTCTGGCAATGTTGTACACTATGACTTAGTCGAGAATAGAAATGGAGCAGGAATACTTCTGGTGGACGATGAAGAAAATATGATATTCGTCAAGCAGTACAGAAATACCATAGACATGGTTGATATTGAAATTCCTGCAGGCTGTCTTAATAATCCAGAGGAGGATTTTCTTGCCTGTGCACTCAGGGAGGCAGAGGAGGAGGCGGGACTCATACCAGAGAAAACCTACTTCATAAGTAATACAGTGGCAGCTATAGGTCTTCTTCAGGAGAGGACAGCTGTGTTTATCGGGACGCAGCTTATAGAAGGAAGAAAGTCATTAGATGAAAATGAATACATTGAACTTATAAAGCTTCCGTTTTCGACAGCACTTAGATATGTTTACGAGGGAGTAATTGTGGACAGTAAAACAATTGTTGCAATACTTGCTTATTCAGACCTTAAAAATAGAGGAGAACTCTAAAAAATATATAAAAACCCCGAAAATGGCTTAAAATCAAGGATTTTATGAAAAATATGTATTGATTTTACATATAATTGTAATTATACTGTAAAAGATAGTAAAAATATGTAATATTTTTGGGATGGGGTCATTTATGGAAGATCAGATAAAGGGTTATATTGAATATCTGAATGATGTAAAGCATTCAAGCAAAAATACTGTTTCTTCATATCAGAGAGATTTGAGTAAGTTTTATGTCTATTTTTCTGAAAAAGGAATAAAGGATGCGTGTCAGGTTACAAATTCTGAACTTGGCTCGTATATTTTGATGCTTGAAAATAGTAATCTGAGTTCTGCAACCGTATCGAGGAATATTGCATGTTTAAGATCATTTTATATGTATCTATTTAAGCAGGGCGAGATAAAGGAAAATCCTGCTGACAATATTAAGTCTCCTAAGATTGAGAAAAAGATGCCGGAGATTCTCACGGTTGAGGAGGTAAACAGACTTCTTCTTGCACCTTCAGGAGAGAATAAGAAGGAGATAAGAGATAAGGCAATGCTGGAGATTCTCTATGCAACAGGTATGAGGGTTTCAGAGCTTATCTCACTTAAGCTTACTGATGTGAACGTAAATCTTGGTTATATTTCCTGCAGTGAGAATGGAAAGTTTAGAACAATTCCGATTGACAGTATTTCCAAGAAAACAGTTAACAATTATATAAACTGTGTGAGAGAAGCAATCTGCAGAGATTCAGAGTATTTGTTCACAAACTGTAAGGGCGAGCCTATGACAAGACAGGGCTTTTGGAAGATAATTAAGGTTTATGCCAAAAAGGCAGGAATCGATAAGGATATAACTCCACATATGATAAGACACTCATTTGCGGCACATCTTGTGAGCAATGGAGCTGATTTAAAGGCTGTGCAGGAGATGCTTGGACATTCAGATATTTCAACTACTCAGATTTATCTGATGAATAAAAAGAGCAGAATAAAGGAAGTGTATGACAAGGCACATCCAAGGGCAGCTAAATAGAGGAAAAATACGAAGTGAGAGTTAGCTGCGATATATCGCAAAAAGGGACTCTCAATACGGGGATTTGCTTCGGCCCAACACAATTATACGAGGAAGAAAAAATGGCAGGATCAATATTTGGTAATATTTTTAGAATATCAACCTGGGGAGAATCCCATGGAAAAGGAATAGGCGTAGTCGTTGATGGATGTCCGGCAGGGCTTTCAATTGATGAAGAATATATACAGAAGTTTTTGGATAGAAGAAAACCTGGTCAGTCTCAGTTTACAACTCAGAGAAGTGAAGCCGATCAGGTTAAGATTATGTCTGGAGTGTTTGAGGGTAAAACCACAGGAACTCCTATTGCTATGATGATTGAGAACACCTCTCAGAGATCAGGTGATTACGGAGATATTGCATATACCTACAGACCTGGACATGCAGATTACGGGTTTGATGCGAAGTATGGCTTCAGAGATTATCGTGGAGGTGGAAGATCCTCAGGAAGAGAAACTGCTGCAAGAGTAGCGGCAGGTGCAATTGCAATTAAGATACTTGAGGAGCTTGGTATTTCTATTACAACCTACGTATCTTCAGTAGGCAATATCGAGATTGACGATGCAAAGTTTGACAGGGAAGAGATTTCAAAAAATATGCTCTATATGCCTGATCACGATGCATATGTTAAGGCTGAGGAATATTTGCTTAAGATGAAGCAGGAGCTTGACTCGGTCGGGGCAGTAGTTAAATGCAAGGTAAATGGAGTTAAACCAGGAGTTGGTGAGCCTGTATTTGACAAGATGGATGCAAGACTTGCACAGGCAATAATGTCAATCGGTGCAGTAAAGTCTGTCGAAATTGGCGATGGCAAGGAAGCAGCAAGGTTAAATGGCTCAGTAAACAATGATGGCTTCATCATGGAGGATGGAAGAGTTGCCAAGAAGACCAACCATTCAGGTGGAATCCTTGGAGGAATCACAGATGGCTCAGAGATAATAATAACTGCAGCCTTTAAGCCAACCCCTTCAATTTATCAGAAGCAGAAAACTGTTAACAATAAATTTGAGGATGTAAATATTGAGATTAAGGGAAGACATGATCCGATAGTTGCACCAAGAGCAGTAGTTGTGGTAGAATCTATGACTGCGATTACAATTCTTGATGAGATGCTTATGAATCTGTCATCAAGGATGGATTACATAAAGATGATTTATGGAAATTAGAATTGTGTTGATACAGTACAGATACTCTATGAAGGATAGACTTGCTTAGACGCACATTATAGAGACTTTGATAATTAATAACACACATATTATTATGTGTGGGGAGTTTACAGATGGATAAATTCATAAATTCATTTGCAAAGAATAAAAAGGGAATAATTATAATGGTTTTTTCTTCTTTGCTTGCATGTACAGGACAAATGTTCTGGAAGATATCAGCAAAGAGTGATGACTCATTATTTTTTCTTTTGATTGGTCTTGCGGTATTTCTTCTCAGTGCTGCGTTTATGCTGGTTGGCTTTAGGTATGGAAAGCTTTCTATATTACAGCCGATTTATAGTATAAACTATATAGTAAGCCTTATTGTAGGACATTTTCTGTTTAATGAGATTATAAAACCGGTAAATATAGCAGGCGTAGTAATTATTACTGTTGGTGTACTTCTTATTTGCGGAGGTGACACTGATGAATAAATACTATTTTCTGATGATTGGAATGTCACTATTCAATGCGGGTGGAGCGGTTCTTCTTAAGAAATCAACAGGGGGCAAAAAGTTTATACATTTGCTCAAATCACCATATTTATATCTGGGAACAGTTTTTTATATGGTGGGTGGTACACTTAATATTCTTGCTATGAGGTATCTTGATTATTCGGTTGTACTTCCGATGACATCGCTTACATTTATCTGGACAACAGTAATGTCCGCAATGTTTTTAGATGAAAAAATCACAAAAAGAAAGCTGGCTGGACTATTTATTATTATTATTGGAGCAGTACTAGCTGCATATTAGTAATAAGAGAGAGCATATATTATATTTCACAAAAAAATACTTGCAATTAAAGTAGGTATTTGCTATAGTAACAAAGGCCGTTACTCAGTTTTTGGACGACTCCGACCAGGACTTAGTAATTGGAATAAATAATTTATAGGAGGAAACTAAAATGATTACAGCAGAGCAGAAGAAGCAGATTATTGCTGATTATGGTGTAAAGGAAGGCGATACAGGATCTCCAGAGGTTCAGGTAGCTCTTCTTACATACAGAATCAATGATCTTAACGAGCATTTCAAGGCTCATCCAAACGATCACCACTCAAGAAGAGGTCTTCTTAAGATGGTAGGTCAGAGAAGAAACCTTCTTGCATACCTTAAGGGTAAGGACATCGAGCGTTACAGAACACTCATCGAGAAGCTTGGTCTTAGAAAGTAATTTATTTACTTCAAACAAATTTCTCAAATTAATTAAAAACAAAAAATCACACAACACACACATAAGAAGACGCAGTGGATTTCCACTGCGTTTTTTCTTGTTAAATAAAACAATATATTTTATAATCTATAAAGTCAGTATATGAGCAAGTAGCGTAAGTGGATTGCGAATATTGATGAGTATGAAGCAAAGCGGAATACGAAAAAGATGATGAGCAAGGCGAGAAGAATTTGCTGGCTATAATGATATAAGTGAGGAGGGCCCACGATGTGGGGTAAAAAGATATGCAGGAAGTAAATGGAAAAACAGGGGTACTTGGAATATTTGGCAAACCGGTAGAGCATACGCTTTCACCGGCAATACACAATACAATAAGTGAGGAGCTTAAAAAGGATTTGATTTATGTGCCATTTCACGTTGAGGATGATATTGAAGCGGCAGTGAAGGGCGCATATGCCATGAATGTGAAGGGGATAAATGTTACAGTTCCTTATAAGCAGGATGTAATTCCACATCTTGTTTCAATTGATGAAAATGCAAAAAAGATTGGGGCGGTTAATACACTTGTAAGAGCAGAGGGCGGCTTTAGGGGCTATAACACAGATATGATGGGACTGTCTCGAGCAATGGATAACCATGAAATTGAGATTGAGGATAAGAACGTAATAATCCTTGGGGCAGGCGGTGCCTCGAGAGCAGCAGTTTATATGTGCATGCTGAGAAAGGCAAGAGTTATTTACCTTGTCAACAGAAGTCTTGATAAGGCTATGGCACTTGCAGACGAGATGAATGAGCTCTTTCAGAGGAAGACTATCTATCCGATTGCAGTGGAGGATTACAAGAAAGTTCCAGTGGACAGCTATGTTATGCTGCAGTGCACCTCTATGGGGCTTAAGGAGGGTGACGGTCTTCTTATAAATGATGACGAGTTCTATGATATGGCTGAATGTGGATATGACCTGATATATAATCCAGCAGTTACACCATTTATGAGAGCACTCAATCAGAGAAATATTCCGGTTTACAACGGACTTACAATGCTTTTATATCAGGGCATTATCGCTTACGAGCTCTGGAATGATATAAAGATTGATGAAAAGCTTTGCAAGAGAGTGCTAAATGTTCTTAAGAGAAAGCTTTATGGTGAGAATATCATTCTGGTTGGATATATGGGCTCTGGAAAAACCTCTGTTGGAAAGTGCCTTGCGGAAAAATACGGCATGAAGCTTGTTGATACAGACAGACTTATTGTCGAAAATGAAGGAATTACAATCAATGAGATATTTGCAACTCTCGGAGAGGGTGCCTTCAGAGAGATGGAGACGGGTATTATAAAAACTCTTCAGGAGGATTGTTGCAATACAGTAATTTCAACAGGTGGAGGAATGCCGATAAAGAAAGAAAACCAGGAGCTATTAAAAAAGCTTGGAAAAGTGGTATATCTCAATGCTTCACCTGAGGAAACCTATGAGAGAGTCAAAAATGACACTGAACGTCCACTCTTAAAGAGCGGTACCAAGGAGGAAGTAAAGAATAAAATCAAGTCAATGATTAATGAGAGACGAGGCTATTACCTTAAGGCTTCAGATGTTGAGGTGAAGGTTGACGGAAGATCTGTCGAGTATATTGCGGATGAAATTATTAGTCAGGTGAAATGAATATAGAATAGAAGATAGAACGGCATAATGGAATAATTAAATAGAATAATTAAATAGAATAATCGCATAAAATAATCATAATATCATTAAATATTATGATTATTTCAAAATATGATTATGGTAGACTTTAGTTGACTGTAAAATGTACTAAGGGAACCACCAAAGCGAAGGAGATAACTTAGTGCCGATATTATACAAGGGAGGAAAAAGAATGAGAAGGATTAAAACAAAGATAGCAGCACTTCTTACAGCAGCCATGATAATTGGAATCTGCCCTGCAGGTGTTAATGCTGCAGAAATTGATGAAACAGTAATCGAGGAAGCTGTAATCGAGGAAACTGTAATCGAAGAACAGACTGTTGAGACCGCTGAGGAAGCTGGGAATACTGAAGAGGTTAGTGAAGAAGAAGAGAATGTTAAGTTGATGATTTCGGGAGATGTAACCTCTGATAGTGAGGTGAGATGGGAGTTTAACATCAATATTGGCAAACTTAAAATATATGGAAATGGAGAGATTCCAAGTTATTCGAGTGCATCAGATGCTCCCTGGTATTCACATATTACGGTATCTGATGTAAAAACAATTGTAGTTGATTCGGGAATTACAAGAATTGGGTCTAATTGCTTTGATGGGTATTCTAATGCAACAGAGGTTTTAATTGCAGAAGGAGTAACAAGCATTGCAAGTTATGCATTTAAGGGATGTACTTCTCTTGTTTCAGTTGAGCTTCCAAGTAAAGTAGAGCGTATCTATACAGGTGCATTTTATGGATGTAGCCAGCTTACAGATGTAACAATTCCAGATGGAATTATCAATATGGCTGCGGATACATTTAAAAATTGCAGTTCTGATTTGACACTTCATTTTTCAGATAGTAATGAATATGCATTGCAGTATTGCAAGGATAATGGATACGCATACGAATTTGACCTTATTGATGATGTTGATGTCTTCGGTATGTGTAGAGGAATTGTACTCCAGGAGTGTGATTCATTTTTACCTCAATTATATATGTATACATTGGCGAAGGGGTATTCAGTCGACAAGAAAAATTCTTATTGGATGGTAGATAAGGATAATAATGGTTCATACGAGACTATGGAAGAAGCAGGGCTTGACAAATTTGTGGCTGGATACTCATATCAGCTTCGCATTCAGTTTAAGGCGAATGAAGGATATAAATTTAAAACTAAAACATTAAAAATTGGCGCAAAAGAACGTACATATTTTGATGGAAAAGTTTTCTGTGACGATTATGACTATGGTGAGCTTTATTCTGCAGGCTCTAGTGGAACAGTTATATATTGTAATATTAATTACGGTAAGTCATCAGCCATTCCTAGCGTTACAGGTATCTATGTAGCAAAGAATGATGCAACTGAAATTCTTGCTGCAGCAGCTGTAAATGATCCAAACAATGGAGAATATGAACTTGAGTATTGCTGGTATATTAGTAAGGATGGTATCCCTTCGAAATATCTCCAGACTTTTTCTAGTGCAAATGGTAATTGCATTTCCTTTAATCCACAGGATTATGGCTTCTATGGAGAGGTTAAGTTAGGTGTCCAGGTAAGAGTTAAGGATGCTTATCGTTATGAAGATCCTTACCGAGTAACACTTGAGTCTCATCCATTTATCTCAGGAACCTGTCAGATGCCAGATCCAGATGGAAATGGATATTTAATCGGTCTTACTTCTTACAAGGAAGCTAAGGGAGTTTACTGTGAGCTTTCTATCCTTGACTGTACACTTTATGCACAGGGTAAGCCTGCATGGGTTAGCTCAACAGGTTTAGTTGAAATGGTTTCAGGAGATGACGCAAAGTACTTCTGGACAACCTGGAATCCACAGTATGGATATTACTGGACTCTGTTTAGAGTTTATGATGAGGATAAGAATCTTATTGACGAAGTCTGCTACGGCTTCCAGAATATTTAGTCTATGCGACTTCGTCAATAAGGCGTCAAAATAATGATTTCAAACCTGCGAGTGTTAACATTCGCAGGTTTTTTTCATTATTATTTATGATGAAATTACATAATTGCTATGGTATACTACAATTGAGTTAACTGTAGATGTATTATGAATTGATACTGACAGTTAAATTGTTGGAACGTGTTAAAATATAAATGAAACGGAGGGTATTTTATGAGAAAATAAAATCCAAAATTGCTGCGATACTTACAGCGGCAATGATCTTTGGCCTTGTACCTAATGTGGGGGTAAAGGCTGCTGAGGCTGACGAGACAGTAATTGAGTCCCAGACAGAAGAAGAAACCATAGTGGAGCAGGATGCTTATGCTGAAGCCGAAGAGGCAGAACCAGAGGGAGTAATTGAAGCTGAGGAAAGTGTTAATGCGTCAAAGCTTGCAGCACCTACTATGGAAATATTTGATATGTCATACAGAACAATCAAATGGAAAGCGGTTCCAAATGCTACGAAATATCAGTATTCTCTTGTGAAATCAAATGGTACAGTTATCATTTCCGGACAGACAACTGACACTGAGCTATTTGTAAAGGATGGTACATTTAAGAAAATTGAGGCAGGTTATTCATATAGCTTTGGAATTTCAGCAATTGGAGATGGAACCTCCTATTCAGATAGCGAAACTACATCAGTGGGTGACACTCCAGGCGTAGTAAAGAATACCTATGGCGAGATTGGTAATTGTAACTTTGAGTATCACAAAAGTGATAAGACTCTTTACATTACTAAGTCGCAAACAGGATCAAATATGCAGAACTTTTCATCGTACGATTCAGCTCCTTGGTATGACTACAATGGTATGATTTACAATATCAAATTGGGAGATGGCATAACAAGTATAGGTAATAATGCATTTTATCAGTGCTATAATGTTAGTAGCATTGATTTCCCTAAATCATTAGTATCTATTGGTAGATTTGCATTTTCTGGCTGTACTAAGCTTGAGGAGGTTGATTTACCTGAAGGCTTTACAACAATAGAAGAGGGTGCGTTCTATGGATGTAGCAGTTTGGGAAGTACCTGGATGCCTGAATCACTTGAAATTATAGGCTCTTATGCATTTTATGGATGTAGCCAGAACACCTGTTATGTTTACCCGAATAGTACTGCATACAGTCTTGTTAAGGGAAAGTATACTTGGAAATATGCTTATCATATAATTCACTCCGTTGAACTTTATGGAACAGAAAAAGCAGTAGTAGGTAAGACTCCATCTACTGACATAGTTGTTGGTGATGAAACAAGTACACTGACTACAATTCAGTGGGTTCGTTCGCTGGATGCTTCTAAAATCGAGGAATCTTCAGACAGCAGCTTCACAAAGTTTGAAAAGAATTATACATATGCATTATTAGTTGAAATAACTGCAAATGATGGATATAGATTTGAGCATACTACAACTTCAGTGCCTAAATTTGCAGGTGATGTAATTGTTGATTACGTTGAATTCAATGGAGATGTTTATTCAAATTCAGATGGAACAAGGATATGGGCATATATTTGTGTGGGAAAGGCATATTCTCCTATAATAGTAAATGGAATCTATGTTGGAGCTAACTATTATAATCAGGTTCTTGCAGCATGCTCTATAACTGATGAAAATGAAGGTTCAAAATTAGAGTATCTTTGGGAAGCAGAGGATGAGCGCGGTAAGTCAAGTCTTATTCAGTCATTTTCTTCTGCAAACGGAAACTGTTTAACCTGGAACAATCCAAAGTATTATGGAAAGGTAACTCTTAGATGTGAGGTTAGAGATGTAACTAACCCTTATGAATATGAGTACTGTGGATATACCACAACAGAAGTAGAACTTCATCCGTTTATCTCAGGAACCTGTCAGATGCCAGATCCAAATGGAAATGGATTCTTAATTGGTCTTACTTCATACAAGGAGACAGAGGGAGTTTACTGTGAGCTTTCAATTCTTGACTGTACACTTTACGCACAGGGAAAGCCTGCATGGGTTAGCTCAACAGGTTTAGTTGAGATGGTTTCAGGAGATGACGCAAAGTACTTCTGGACAACCTGGGCTCCACAGTATGGATATTACTGGACACTGTTTAGAGTTTATGATAAGGATAAGAAGCTTATTGACGAAGTCTGCTACGGTTTCCAAAATATTTAAGCTGAGTAACTTCATCAATAAGGCGCATAAAAATTTATCAAAGAGGCGGGCGATTTGCCCGCCTTTTAGTATGTACAAAATTAGGTATTAACACCCTTGAAGAATGATGAAAATTGTGATAAAATATTTCCGTCTGTAATGGAGCTTATTACCGAGACAACTGAAGCGAGCACTGATTGAAATCTGATTAGGATATGAGTGGTTGGTTCAGTCGTTTCGGAAGCTTATTACAGAAGAAAAAAATTTAAGGAGTATATCAAATGTACAAGAAATTTGAGATGGAGCTTGCAGGTAAGACTCTTCGCGTAGACGTTGACAGAGTTGCTAAGCAGGCAAATGGTGCAGCACTTATGCACTACGGAGACACAGTAGTACTTTCAACAGCAACTGCTTCAGAGAAGCCAAGAGATGGTATTGATTTCTTCCCACTCAGTGTTGAGTATGAGGAGAAGATGTATGCAGCAGGAAAGATTCCTGGCGGCTTCAACAAGAGAGAGGGAAAGGCATCTGAGAATGCTATCCTTACATCACGTGTAATCGACAGACCTATGCGTCCACTTTTCCCTAAGGATTACAGAAATGATGTAACAATCAACAACTTAGTAATGTCAGTAGATCCTGCATGTTCACCTGAGCTTACAGCTATGCTTGGTTCAGCTATTGCAGTAGCTATTTCTGATATCCCATTTGATGGCCCATGTGCAACAACACAGGTTGGACTTATCAATGGTGAGTTTATTATTAACCCTAACTCAGCAGATACAGCTGTTTCAGATCTTAAGCTTACAGTTGCATCTACAAGAGAGAAGGTAATCATGATCGAGGCTGGAGCTAACGAGCTTCCAGAGGAGAAGATGATTGAGGCTATCTACCTCGCAGATTCTGTAAATAAGCAGATTATTGAGTTCATCGATAAGATCGTTGCTGAGTGTGGAAAGCCAAAGCATGCTTACACAAGCTGTGCAATTCCAGAGGAAGTATTTGCAGCAATCAAGGAAGTTGTTCCACCTGCAGATATGGAGGTTCTTATGTTCTCACCTGAGAAGCAGGAGAGAGAAGAGAGAATCCGCAATATGAAGGATACTCTCGCAGAGAAGTTTGCTGATAACGAGGAGTGGCTTGCACTTATCGATGAGGCAGTTTACCAGTATGAGAAGAAGACTGTTAGAAAGATGATTCTCAAGGATCACAAGCGTCCAGATGGTCGTGAGATCTCTCAGATTCGTCCACTTGCAGCAGAAGTAGATATTATTCCTAGAGTTCATGGTTCAGCTATGTTTACTCGTGGACAGACACAGATTTGTGATGTAGTAACTCTTGCTCCGCTTTCAGAGTCACAGAAGATTGATGGTCTTGATGAGAACACTGTATCTAAGAGATATATGCATCACTACAACTTCCCAGCTTACTCAGTTGGTGAGACAAAGGTTTCAAGAGGACCAGGACGTCGTGAGATTGGACACGGTGCACTTGCAGAGAGAGCACTTCTTCCAGTACTCCCAACTCCAGAAGAGTTCCCATATGCTATCCGTGCAGTATCTGAGACATTTGAGTCAAATGGTTCAACATCTATGGCATCTACATGTGCATCTTGTATGTCACTTATGGCAGCAGGTGTACCTATTAAGAGAATGGTAGCAGGTATCTCATGTGGTCTTGTTACAGGCGAGACAGATGATGATTACGTACTTCTTACAGATATCCAGGGTCTTGAGGACTTCTTCGGAGATATGGATTTCAAGG
>DCHE01000057.1:46528-48598 GCA_002314775.1 Lachnospiraceae bacterium UBA1760 | reverse complement strand
TCAAATGCCTCTCCTGTCGGTTCACTCTTTATCACTATATGCTCACCGCTATGCGGGTGTGTGAACTCGATTCTCGATGCATATAGTCCCATCTCATTATATCTTCTGCGAACCATCTGGAATCTCGGGTTGTACTTTGTGTCGCCCCATATTCCTGCTCCGTGCTTTGCCATCTGAACTCGGATCTGGTGATGTCTTCCGGTAATCAGCTGAATAAGGACAAATGTAAGCGTTCCGTCGTCTGTATCAAACTCATCTAGTATCTCGTAGTTAAGCTCTGCTCTCTTTGAGCCCTTGGTTCCTTTTTCTACAATCTTTGATGTATTCGTCTTTGGATCCTTCAAAATGTAATCCACGAACTCACCTGCCTCCTCGGGAAGGGAGCCTGTCAGTACTGCCTGATAGTACTTTGTGACCTTACCATCCTGAACCTGGTCGGATAAATCTGCTGCCGTATCCTGGTCCTTCGCAAATATCATTATTCCTCCAACAGGTCTGTCCAGCCTGTGAATCGGTGCAACGTATGGTTCCTCGTCATCATCTGAATTATCAAAGAGATAATTCTTGACCATGGAAACCATGTCCTCTGTGTTTGACTTATCGCCCTGCGCCGGCACGCCACAAGGCTTAACACAGGCTATTATATATTCATCCTCATATAATATCTCTAATCTCATCATTCTACTCTCTTTTTTCTTTTCTCTCTATACCCACACCTCTCGCAAGCTCGTGGGTACAGATGTAACCTTCATCTATCTCTACCCACACCTCTCGCGAACCCATGGGTACAAATGCAGCCTTCATCTATCTCTACCCACACCTCTCGCGAACCCATGAGTACAGATGCAACCTTCATCTATCTCTACCCACACCTCTCTCGAACTCGCGGTTACAGATGCAGATATTCGAATATAAACGCTAATCCTTCATAATTCTGACAGCCTTGTACGGTACGTAGTAATTGTAGCGTATATTTATACAGCTTGAGCCATCCTCAGCTCTTCCCGAATGAATAATGGCACCATTTCCAATGTACATGGCAACGTGCTCTATTCGATTCGAGTTGTAGGTGTAGAAGACTAAATCCCCGGGCTTTAAATCCTGAAGCTGAATCTCTCTTCCAAGGTATGACTGCTGTGTTGCAGAGTGTGGCATTGTTGCAATTCCAAACTGCTTGTAAAGAATTCTTGTAAAGCCTGAACAGTCAGTTCCTGTTTTAAGGCTGTTTCCGCCGAGCACGTACTTGGTTCCGATGTACGGAATTGCGTACTCGTACATGGCAAGTCCAGTCTTTGTGACAAGGTCCTCCTTGCCGATGGTGCCATCATTTTCGAAGCCGTAGCAGACCTCGTCGATTATCGAACCACCACCGTCGTAAACTCTGAAAAGTGTCCAGTAATAGCCGTAAACCGGTGCCCACACTGTCCAGAAGCTTGTGCCCTCTATGGCACATGGTGTGGTTGTATATACCCAGGCTGGAAGTCCCTGAAGGTACAGGTTACAGTCAAGTATAAGAAGCTCATAGTAGTAGCCCATATTCTCATAGGTTGTCATACCTACTAGGAAGCCGCCCTCCGGTCCCGGATTCGGCATCTGGCAGGTGGCGCTAATCTCAGGATGATACTCTCTAACTGCAACAGTAGAAATGAGTGTCGAAGCATCACTGTCAATCATTGCCCAGCCACGAATCATGTAGCTTCCAAATCTGTATGGTGAATAATAAAAGCTGTTGGAATAATTCCAGTCAAGCATCTTGGTCCAGGTTTGTCCATTGTCTGCTGAAACATCCCAGGAATATACAACGCGTCTTGTATCTCCAAGTGTGCTGATTCCCATTCCACAGTAAATATCTGCCTCTGCGTCGTAGAAAAAGAGTCCGTTTGAAGAAATCTTGGTTACAGGGTCGCCAATCTGAACTGACTGTACTGCCTCCTCGATAACCTCAAGGTCATCCTCCAAATCGCTTTTTACCTTGCCCTTTGGAGCCTCATTGCTCGCGTAGCCAAGACTTGTCTCATTTTCTATAAAGCCTGTTTTTGCATCAACCACAGGTGCTTTATCATTATCCTC
>DCHE01000057.1:39489-46314 GCA_002314775.1 Lachnospiraceae bacterium UBA1760 | reverse complement strand
GTCTTCTCTCGCCAAAAGCGTCTTCTTTCACCATCAGTAGCTTCTTATCTATTCTCCACGATATACTTATCAACCTTTTTCTTAAGTAACGCGTACTCACATGGACCTGCATCGAGCACAGTTTTGTTGAACTCAACCACGTCGAATTTATCCTGAAGCTGAGCCTCTGCGTACTCGCGCATCTCCTTCATCTCGTAGTAGCCCATTACGTAGCTCTGGTAGAGTGCCGGGTCTCCTGAAAGTGTGTCAAATAATTCCTGTGCAGCATCTCCGTTAAAGCCATTACTATTCAAATAGTCTTTAACCTCATCCAATGTCCAGCCACTATAATTTACTCTTAAATCAATAATACCCATTACAAGGTAGCTAAGCTCCTCATTTAACTGATATAAGTCTGCAAGCTCAGAACCAAAGCCAGTGCTGCTAAAGTCATAGTCTGCGATAGCTGCATAGCAGGTGTACATCGCCCATCCCTCTTTATATCCAAGAAAACTAAGCATTGATCTGAAGTTTCTAGGGTTCGTATCCATATAGTAGCTGTTCTGGAACATATGTCCAGGATAGCCCTCATGAGCAAGTGTTGACCAAAGTCCCTTTGTTTTAAGGCCATTTACACGAATAAGGTTGTTATCTGGGTCATCAATTGCTGGTGAGAGACAGTATGCAAGAACTCCCTCCTGAATTTTCTCTAAGCTCTTATCAAGGTACTCTGCTCTAAATGGAATTTTCTTATACGCAGGGTAATCTGCTGTTGAAACCTCCATAAGCTTATTTATCATCTCTGTTGGTGTGAGATTATCCACATCCTTGAATAATTCATCTTCATTATTAACAAAATATTCATATGCATCCGGATTCTTAGCATAGATTGCGTAAAAACTGGCCATAAGCTTTGGAACCTCGCTCTCAAGCTTTTCAATCGCCTCATCAGGAGTCTTTGCTGAGCCTGTTCTCTCGAAGAATAAATACTCATAATACTCCTTTCCGCCTTCGTAACCACACAAGCCGCCCTGGTTCTTTCCTGTTCCCTTAAGGCTCTCAAATGTAGACTTTGTATCCTCAAATGCTGGCAGAAGATAATTCTTTACCGCATCCTCGTTCTGGCTTCGGTATTCCTGCTTCTCCTCCTCTGTAAGGAAGGTCAGACCCTCAATATTGTTGTTGAAAACTGCGATCATAAAATGATCATCCCTGTTCGAAAGGAAATCCTCACACTGCTCAATTACCTGATCTGCGCTTGCGTCAGACATGAAAAAGCCCTTCTCTGATTTAACTTTCTCGAAATCAAGATATCCCTTAAAATAATTTCTAGTGTCCTTGAGGCAGGCGATATAGTTTTCAACATCCTCCTTCTTATCGAATCTGAAATCAGTAAAGTACTGGGAAATGTTGGCGTGAAGACCATTCATCGGTGAAAATGGCTCATATAGATAAATATTGTCATAAACCTTGATAACATTTTCCAAATGCATAAGAAGAACATCATAATCAAACTGCTGGTCCTCAGTAAGTGCGTTGTAATCAATTGCCTTTAACTCATCAACGCCCTTTTTTGCATCCTCGGCTTCCTTTTTGATTGAGTCGTCTGTCATTGATGAACTGCCCAGATTTGGTGCTGGCTCTTCAAGCCCGAATTTGCTGCCATCCTTAATAAAATAATGGTAGGACATATAGTCACCGGTAATCTGATCCTCAAAATAATCGTCACAATACTTCTCGAATTTATCCTGTTCAGCAAGCTCAGCATCTGTGAAATCAGTCTTCGTCGCTGCTGTTGTAATCTCAATTGTTGTAGGTTCTCCGGTTGTCTCGGTCCCCTGTTCAGTGGTTTTGCTCTCTGTATCAACATCAACACCCTTTAGCATTGCGCACGACAGATTTGTGAGCATCATGGCTGATACTGCTACGAGACATACAACCTTTTTAAATTTCTTAATCATATTTTCTCCTTTTTGCAGGTACAAATAAATATTGGCATTAACCAAAAATGTGCATATATATCTATTATATAACAGATATTGTCTAATTTATACAACTATTTTTCACTTCACTTTTTTACGCAGTGCCAGCTCATGGTTTATGGCATTTAGCACCGTCATCTTGTGGCCTGACCACTCGGGCGAAATGAGTATCTCCTTGTCACCATCCCCTGTCAGCCTGTGAATCACTATGTCATAGTCGAGGTGCTCCACTGCGTCGCAGACAGTCTCGACATATTCCTCCATGGTCATGGTGTCGAACATTCCCTTCCTATAATCCTCAGCCATATCAGTGCCGTAAAGCACATGCAAAAGCTGAAGCTTTACCCCGAAGGGCTTAAATCTATTCACATAATCCACCGTTTGAAGCATCATTTGCCTTGTTTCTCCCGGAAGTCCAAGGATTACGTGTACAACAATTGGGACTTCTATCTCTTTAAGCTTACGGACTGCCGCATCAAATGCTTCCTGTCCGTAATGTCTTCTTATATATCTAACAGATTCCTCGTGGATGGTCTGAAGTCCGAGCTCTATCCAGATAAACTTGTCACTGAACCTTTTCTTTAGCTCGCTTATCAGCTCAATCACCTCATCCCCAAGGCAGTCTGGTCTTGTTCCTATTGATATTCCGAGTACTCTCTCCTCAGATAATGCCAGCTCATAAAGGCTTCTGAGGTATTCTGTCTTTCCATATGTATTTGTAAATGCCTGAAAATACGCAACGTAGCCTGCATTTTCAGTATTATTTTCCCGCGCCTCCTTATCAAGACGCATAATCTCCTCCCTGAGTGAAGAAAAATCATCCGGATTTACACTTAGTGCAAAATCTCCTGAGCCTCCCTCACTACAGAAAATGCACCCCCGGTTATCGAGGGTGCCATCTCTGTTAGGGCAGGTAAACCCGCCTGAAAGAGCTATCTTTTTTACTCTTCCGTTATAATTTTTCTTAAACCACATAGAGAGCGACATATAATCCTGTTTCTTATAGTTCATATTCTTTTCGCTCATATACTATTTGTTTTTGTTTGCCATCTGGATACGAATGAGTGATCTCTTAAGTGCAAGCTCTGCTCCGGAGCCATCCTTTGCACTATCCTGAATCTTTCTCTCAGCAACAATTCTTGCTTCCTCAGCTCTGTTCTTGTCAATCTCCTCTGGCCACTCTACTGCCTCTGCAAGTATAGTGATCCTGTCCCCAAGAATCTCAACAAATCCAGAATGGAGTGCAGCCTCCTTGACCTCGCCCTTCGCAGTAATTCTAAGAATTCCTGGCTCAAGCACCATGGTCATAGGCTCATGCTTTGGATAGATTCCCATGTATCCTTCTGTTGTATTGAACTCTACGAAGTCTATGTCTCCGTTGTAGAATTCTCTTTTCGGATCAATAATCTTTAATATAAAACTCATTGTACTCCTTTGCTACATGGGCTAAGACGGACGGTCCTAGGGACATATGTACCCGCTAGGAAGACCGCTCACGGCCCATTTTATTTGTTTCTGCTTATATTCTTTCTAGGGCCTGCGCTCGGGCGAACGCTTCCTAGCGGGCACATATGTCCTACGGACCTGTTCGTGGCTACTCAGTAGGTAGACAGTCGTCGTACAACTGACACTGCCGGGCCGATTATTTTTTAGCTTCGTTGTATCTTGCGACAACCTCATCGATTGTACCTGCATTTAAGAAGTAGCTCTCTGGTATCTCGTCGTGCTTTCCTTCGAGGATTTCCTTGAAGCCCTGGATGGTATCCTGAACTGAAACGTACTTTCCTTCGAAGCCTGTGAACTGAGTAGCAACGTGGAATGGCTGTGAGAGAAATCTCTGAATTCTTCTTGCACGTGCTACGGCCTGCTTATCTGCCTCTGAAAGCTCATCCATACCAAGGATTGCAATGATATCCTGTAATTCCTTGTACTTCTGGAGAATCTCCTGCACTCCTCTTGCTACCTTGTAGTGCTCCTCACCTACGATACGTGGGTCGAGAATTCTTGAGGTTGACTCAAGTGGGTCTACGGCCGGGTAGATACCAAGCTCAACTATTGATCTTGAAAGTACTGTTGTAGCATCAAGATGCGCAAATGTTGTAGCTGGAGCTGGGTCTGTTAAGTCATCCGCAGGAACGTATACTGCCTGTACAGATGTGATAGAACCATTCTTTGTTGATGTGATTCTCTCCTGAAGTGCACCCATCTCAGTCTGAAGTGTTGGCTGATAACCAACGGCTGACGGAACACGTCCAAGAAGTGCTGAAACCTCTGAACCTGCCTGTGTAAATCTGAAGATGTTATCGATGAATAAGAGTACATCCTTGTTACACTCATCTCTGAAGTACTCAGCCATTGTAAGTCCTGTAAGACCTACTCTCATTCTCGCTCCTGGTGGCTCGTTCATCTGACCAAATACCATTGTTGTCTTCTCGATAACGCCTGAATCAGTCATCTCGTAGTAGAGGTCATTTCCCTCTCTTGTACGCTCACCTACACCTGTGAATACTGAGTATCCACCGTGCTCTGTAGCGATATTTCTGATTAACTCCTGAATAAGTACTGTCTTACCTACTCCGGCACCACCGAAGAGTCCGATCTTACCACCCTTCTGATATGGGCAAAGTAAGTCTACGACCTTAATACCTGTCTCAAGAATCTCTGTCTCTGTTGCCTGCTCTGAAAATGCAGGTGCTTTTCTATGAATAGGAAGCTTAACCTCAGTTACTGGTGCTGGCTTATTGTCAATTGGATTACCGAGAACGTTGAACATACGTCCAAGTGTGTTCTCACCAACTGGTACTGTGATAGCTGCGCCTGTTGCCTTTGCGTCCATTCCACGTACTAATCCGTCTGTTGGACCCATAGCAATACATCTTACAGTATCGTCGCCAAGGTGCTGTGCTACTTCTACTGTAAGCACATCGCCATCCTTCTTGGTAATCTCGATTGCATCATAGATATCAGGAAGCTTTCCTTCCTTAAATCTGATATCGAGAACGGCACCGATGATCTGAGTTAATTTTCCGTAACTAATCTCTGCCATCTGTTTTCCTTTCAAATGTTTATTCTAGCCTGCCGTTGGGCTGGATGACATCCCTCCACCGGGCACGCTCCCGCTAGATTCGGCTCGTAGCGGACACTAAATTCGCGCAAGCGCTCATTAAGTGCCGACGGCCTCATACTACCTGGTGGAGGAATATCATCCTGCTCCAACTAGGTATTCGCGGCGTTACAATGTGTGTATTTTTATATAATCTGACTAAAACTGGTGTTTCCAGTTTCAGTTGTCATACGTTATTAATTTGCTTTTTCTGACGATGTCAGTTCAAGCTACTTTACCTTATGTAAATACCAGCCTAGCTTATAGCCTCTGAACCAGCTATAATCTCTGTGAGCTCCTGAGTGATTGAACCCTGTCTTGCACGGTTGTACTGGAGTCCTAATTTCTGGATCATATCCTCAGCATTTGATGTTGCTGAATCCATGGCCTGCATACGGGCTGCATTTTCGCTTGCAATAGCTGCAAGGAAGGAGCCGTAAATGATGTTTGTCAGGTACTTTGGTACTATCATGTCAAGTACTGCGTGCTCTGATGGTTCGAAGTTCATAATAGCTGTCTTGTCTACCTTATCATCCTTGTCTGTGACAATGAAATCGTCCTCATCAAGAGGAAGCAGCTTGATAACCTTAGGATCATGAACCACGGTATTTTTGAATTCTGTATATGCTATGTAAAGTGCCTCGATTTCTCCTGCATCGTACTTCTCAAGAATCTCCTTCGAGATAGATATTGCATCGTTATAAAGCGGATCATTTATTACATCTGAATAATCCTTCTCTATCACATATCCTCTCCTGGACAAGCCCTCAATACCCTTTCGTCCGATACCGTAAATAACAGTGTCATCCTTCTCAAGTCCGAGTGCGTCAACAGCCTTAACGATATTTGAGTTATAGCCACCGGCAAGTCCTCTGTTACCAGATATGACAATAACAAGCTTCTTACCCTCCTCGCGAGTTATGAAGTATTTGTTACTGCTTGCTCCCGTTCTTGCGAAGATAGAGCAAATGGTATTGTATAGCATATTAAGATATGGCTTGTTTGCTTCGGCAGCGCCTCTCGCCTTCTGCAGCTTTACAGTTGCTACAAGCTTCATAGCCTTGGTGATCTGTCCTGTAGACTGAACGCTCTCACGACGTCTTTTAATTGCTCTCATGGAAGCCATATTATCACCTCCGACTAGAATGTCTTCTTGAACTCTTCAATTGCCTTCACAAGGAGCTGCTCTGTCTGGCCTGAGATAACCTTCTCTTCCTTAATATTTGAGAAGATTTCTGGCTCCTTTGTCTGGATGTACTCAAAAAGTCCATTTTCGAATTCCTGAACTCTGTCTGTATCGATATCGAGGAGATATTTCTTTGTAGCAGCGTAAATGATTACTACCTGCTTCTCTACAGCCATTGGCTTAAACTGTGGCTGCTTTAACATCTCTCTGATTCTCTCGCCCTGTGCAAGCTTCTCCTTGGTATCTGCATCAAGCTCTGAACCGAACTGAGCAAATGAAGCAAGCTCTCTGTACTGGGCAAGCTCAACTCTGATTGGACCTGCAATCTTCTTCATCGCCTTAATCTGAGCAGAACCACCAACTCGTGATACTGAAAGACCTGGGTTAACAGCAGGTCTGAAGCCTGAGTTGAACATCTCTGTCTCAAGGTAGATCTGACCGTCTGTGATTGAGATAACATTTGTAGGGATGTATGCAGATACATCGCCTGCCTGTGTCTCAATGATTGGAAGTGCTGTGAGCGAGCCTCCGCCAAGCTCGTCTGAGAGTCTTGCAGCTCTCTCAAGAAGTCTTGA
>DCHE01000057.1:23705-39461 GCA_002314775.1 Lachnospiraceae bacterium UBA1760 | reverse complement strand
TTGAGTGAAGATAGAATACATCTCCAGGGAAGGCCTCACGTCCTGGTGGTCTACGAAGGAGTAATGAGAGTGTACGGTATGCAGTAGCATGCTTACTTAAATCATCGTAAATGATAAGTACATCCTTACCTTCCTCCATCCATTCCTCACCGATAGCACAGCCTGCGTATGGTGCGATATACTGAAGTGGTGCCATCTCACTCGCTGTTGATGCAACGATTGTTGTGTATGCCATAGCACCATACTCTGTAAGTGTCTTAACGATATTGGCAACTGTTGATGCCTTCTGTCCTATTGCAACATAGATACAGTTTACGTTCTGACCCTTCTGATTGATTATTGTATCAAGAGCGATAGCAGTCTTTCCTGTCTGTCTATCACCGATGATTAACTCTCTTTGTCCTCTTCCGATTGGAACCATGGCATCGATAGCCTTGATACCTGTCTGAAGTGGTGTATCAACTGATTTTCTTGAAATAACGCCTGATGCAACTCTCTCAATCTGTCTGGTCTTTGTAGACTGGATTGGTCCCTTGCCATCGATCGGCTGACCAAGTGCATTTACTACACGACCAAGCATTCCATCACCTACTGGGACCTCAACAACTCTTCCAGTTGTCTTAACGATGTCACCCTCGCTGATTGGAGCTGAGTCACCAAGAAGTACGGCACCTACGTTGTCCTCTTCAAGGTTCATGACCATTCCGTATACGTCGCCAGGGAAGAGAAGTAATTCTCCCTGCATAGCCTTATCAAGACCATGAATACGAGCAATACCGTCGGCCACCTGAATTACAGTACCTGTATCAGAGGTTTCAAGCTTAACCTTATAATTCTTAATCTGCTCTTTTATAACTGAGCTGATCTCTTCTGGTTTTAAACTCATTTGCTAAATTTCCTTTCCTCACATAAAATGTGATGATTGTATGTAGGTCGGATGCTTCATTCCAAATCATCCTACATGAGACTTTTTGTCATAAGATCCAGCTTTGTCTTGATACTGCTATCGACAATTCTGTCTCCTAACTTTATTACAAGTCCACCTATGAGTGTCTCATCAACTCTGTAGTGGATTCTCATCTCTCTATACTTTGTTGTCTCAACAAGTCTGTCATGGACGCTCTTCTTCTGAGCCTCTGTGAGTTCCTTTGCTGAATACACAAATGCCTCACCAATCTTAAGCTCATTTCTTGCAAGCGAAACAAATTCATCTAAGATTTTGTTCAGCTTTCCGCCATGACCCTTTTTGACTGCCTGAATTATAAGCCCTGTAAGGATATCATCTGTCCTGTCGTCAAATATATTCTTGACGAAAACAAGCTTATCTTCTATCTCGATATTCGGATGGCTGAGCATCTTTAGGACATCCGGATTCTGCTTGACTGACTCTCTGACGGCTCTCGCCTCATTTAAAAGCTGCTCAAGCTTTCCACATTCCTTTGCTGCCTCGAACAGGGCGTTTCCATAAACTGATTCTACTTGTCTGCCCATGTTTTATCACCCATTTCTCTTAAGGTGTCATCAATAAGCTTATTCTTATCAGCCTCTGAAAGCTCTTTTTCAACAATCTTTCCAGCCATCATAGAAGCTACGCTTATGATTTCAACTCTTACTTCATCCTTAACCTTAAGCTTCTCTAATTCTGCTTCCTTCTTAGCAGTATCAACGATACGCCCTGCCTCAGTTCGTGCCTCATCAATGATTGCACTCTCGTTCTTCTGAGCCTTACGTCTTGCCTCTGAAAGAATCTGATCTGCTTCAACGTCTACGTTCTTAAGCTTCTCGTCATACTCTTCCTTAAGGCGTGCTGCTTCCTGCTTATCCTTTTTTGCCGCCTCAACATCACCGTCGATTTTAGCCTGTCTGTCAGCTATCATCTTCTTTATTGGATTGATAAGTATATATCCCACAAATGTAAACAAGATGAATACTGCGATACCCTGAAATAAAAGGTCGAAAAGAAGTTGATTGTCAAGACCAAAGATACGTCCGGTAAGTACTGCCGGCGCACTATTTAATACTATGTTAGTCATCTTCTCACCATTTACCCTTTCAGTTCTAAAACCTAGTTAAAAGGCTTAACGAACATAAGAAGTAATGCAACTACGAGACCGTAAAGACCTGTTGTCTCTGCAACGGCCTGTCCAACGATCATTGTTGACATGATATCTCCCTTTGCACCTGGGTTACGTCCTACTGCTGCTGCTGCGTGACCTGCTGCATTTCCCTGTCCAATACCAGTACCGATACCTGAACATACTGCGATACCTGCACCAAGTGCTGAGAAAGCAGATACTAATCCTTCAATGTTAATATTCATTTTTCGTTCCTCCAATTTATTTATTTTTTAAGCTGATCGCTTATTCTTTACAAATGTTACTGTTAATATACAGAATACATAGGTCTGAATTGCTCCTGAGAACAAATCAAAGTAAAAATGCAAGAATGCTGGAATTCCAAGCTTTGCAAAGAATGGAAGCATTCCGTAGTAAAGTGCAAGAAGTACTGTACCAGCTACAACGTTACCGAATAGACGGAGTGACATCGATACTGGTGTCGAGAATTCTCCTACGAGATTCATAGGGAAAAACAGGAATATTGGCTTGAATAACTCTGTGAATGCGCCCCACTTGTTATATCTGATATTTGCATACTGGATCATAACAAATGTAATCAGTGCCAGACAAAATGTTGTGCCAAAGTCCGCTGTTGGTGGTCTGAGTCCAAACAGTCCCGAGGTATTACATACAAATATATACAGAAAAAGTGCTCCGATATACGTAATAAACTTCTTCGCCATCTGCTTTCCCATGACGCCCTCAACAAAGCTGATTAACATCGATACGCCCATCTCGCAGATAGTCGCAAGTACCGTCATCCTGCCCTGCTTTATGGACTTATTCACACTTCCTCTTGCGACAAGTGTAAATGCCATAATCACCAGCATTATTATAACAGTGCACACATGAGTTGTTGTGATGTAGACTGTGTGTCCGAAAAAGTTTATCGGATACAATTCATGTATATAAAAGTCTGCATCCATGCTCACAGGTACAATTGGTGTGTTTATTCCCATGTTGATTTTTCCATCCTCCTTCCTATAGTGATGTTTAGTTAGTTAGTTGGTGCTAAACCGGTAGGTTGTGTTGATTGCTCGAATTGTATATATACTACGCAGGCACGCTTGCGCTACCTTCGGCTGGCAGCGGTACTAAGTTCGCGCTTTTTGGTTTTCGCAGTATTTAGGCTGAGGCGCTCACTAAGTGCCGGCCGCCTCAGAGTACCTGCTTTAGTATATATACAATCCAAGCAATATTTAGTTTACTGGGTTTAGTTTCTTAATTAACTAATTTTTTATGGATAAACCATTATATAGAAAGTGATTTAATCACCTTTCTTTATCTTAATTGTTTTATAACAATCTCATTAACAATCGTCTGACTGGCTTTCTTCTGGTGAAGGCTCAGGGTTTATGCTTATGGTTAGCTTTCTGTGGATTACTCTGTTAAAGGCTGCCGATATCTTGATTGATATTAGTGACAGGCAGGCTCCTACGAAGCAGTATTTGTCGATTATGACTGCTGCCATCATTACGAACATGGCGATGAGTAGTCGCATCACGCTCTTTCTCATTACGTACTTTGCTGAGTCCGCTCCTCTCATGGTGAGGGCTTCATTTAGTCCGTCGTACATATTGATTACGATGAATATTGCTGCCACTGTTCCGCCTGCAAAGCCTAGTGCATAGAAGAGTCTTCCTGGCAGTATTATCACGCCAATTACAAGGACTACCACTGCGTATAGTATTATTCCGAGCAAGAGTTCTCCGAGTGTTTCTCCGGATTTCTCATCTCTTCTCACTCTCATCAGGATTTCCAAAAGCTTTTTTAACCCATTCTCTATCTTCTTCATCAGGCTTCTTTGCTTCCTCTAATTCTTTTCTCAGCACATTGTAGGCTGTTCTAAAGCCAGCTCCAACGCCGAGTATAATTAAAAATATTATGGTGTGGGTTCCGAAGTATCTGTCGATGTAGTAGCCAAGAATTAGGCAAAGAAAAATCGGTGTCATCATCGATATACCAACCTGTGTTATAAGTACAAGCTTTGACAGTGCTTCGTAATGATTCTTTTTATGACTACCCAAAGAATTATCCCCCTTAAACCAATCCTTTTTATTATATCGGAATAAGGGGGATATTTCAATTAAAATATAGTTTATATTGTTGGAAAATGTGTCCATATTTCAACGTATTCAATATATTCCTACTGCGTGTCTGCTACATTCTTGCCTGGTTGCAGTAGAATGACTACTTGCTTTTTTACATTCTCGCCCAATTGTAGCAGAAGGCCTGAGTTCTGGCTGCGAACTTTTCGGTTTTCAGTAGTTCGAGCACTTCTTTCTTTGTGTACCAGCCTGGCTCTATCTCCTCGACTGTCGAGGTGCTTTCCTTAAACTCTCCTCTCGCCTTTCCGACCACGCAGACATTTGTCTCATTTGAAAAGCCCACTGCGCTGTAGCTGGTGTTTATGAAGTCTGTGATTTCGTAAAGTAAAAGGCCTGTCTCCTCGCGAAGCTCTCTCACTGCTGACTCCTCTGGTGTCTCGCCCGGGTCAATTAATCCTGCTGGGAAGTTATATACCCACTCTCCTGGTGCGAGTCTGAATTCTCTGTCGATAAGTATTTTCTCTCCGGTCTCGTCAGTTGCTATTATTACTACTGCGTCTGCCTTTTTTCCGTGCAGCTTCTCGAAGCTGTCAATGTCTGGTATTCTGCTTATCATCTCGTAATTCTTGATTTTTCCATCTACTGTCTCATACTTTACATCATATCTTGTGATGAATTTTCCCGCTTCTTTTTTCTCTATTCCTATGAATTTCATTCTTCCTCCAATCTCATATATAAGGCTTCATTTCATCTGATTAAGGCTCGTAAATACCTCGCTCTTTTCAAGTTTTTATTCGTATTTTTCTTGGCTTTTTTCTCATAAAAACATCATCATATATAGTGGCATTGTGTGTTTTTTTCCTGCCACACCGATATTTTGCGACGAAAACTTGATTCCGTATGGAATGATTTCATTTTCCAAGATTCCCGATAACGAATTTGCTTTCTTTCTTCCAGCCTTTATCTCAATTGGCAAAATTCCATCCCTGCCATTTATAATAAATTCTATCTCCATTGTACTTTTCGGATCTTTAAGGAAATATATATTTTCTATATCCTTCTTTATGAGCATATCTGCCGCTAAGGCCTCGTAAATGCCTCCTTTTGCAGTTCCGATTAATAAATCTGTCGACTTATTCTCTAGTTCTTTTTCTCCAAGCAGCACTCGTTTCAGATTGAAATCATACCCCGCCATAAATATGCCAATATCTGTTGAATACAGTCTGAAATTCCCTTCATCCTTATATGTATCAAGTGGATAGGCAATTCGTGAAATATTGGTCACTTCTTTTACAAAATATGCATTTTTCAGCCAGTCAATGCTATTTCCAAACTTATTTGCAGTTGCTTTATGTTCAACTGCGCCATACTGGAACTTATGATTTTCCTTTGCAAGCTGTGCCTGAATTGTTCGGTAACATTTTTCTGCCTTGATTTTTATATCTGGCTTGGCATAATGTGCGATATCCATAATGTAGTCCTTGTACAGCCTTCTCTGAACTTCATCAGCAGTTGCTATGTTTTTGGTACTTACAAATGCATTTACTACATCCGGCATTCCTCCAATAACCATATAATACTTCATAAGTTCTGACATTCTGTTATGGATTGCTTCTGGAACTCTTTCTCTCTTCTCATAATATTCTTTTAGCTTGGCAATTACCTCCTCGGATATTCCATTTGCCCATACAAACTCCTCGAAATCGAGTGAATACATATTCAAATATTCAACATTGCCAACGGGATATGAAGCACTTCCTCTGTAGCTTAGGCCAAGCGCTGATCCAGTGGCAATCACATCATATCTGTCATCATCATTCCAAAACTTGAGCGAGGCTATTGCATTCTCGCATTCCTGTATCTCATCAAGAAGGATTAGTGTCTTTCCCGGAATAAGCCTTTTATCCTCTATATACATAGAAAGCTTCAAAATCAGGGAATCTACACTAAGTGCACCCTCAAAAACCTGTTTCATCTCAGGATTCTCTATAAAATTTATCTCTACAAATGACTCGTAGTGTTCCCTTCCAAACTCCCTGACACTGAAGGTTTTGCCAATCTGTCTGGCACCACTTATTATCAGACTCTTTCTATTTGGTTTTTCCTTCCACTCCAGGAGTCTGTCTAAAATCTTTCTCTTTAGCACGACAAGCACCTCCTCCATTATATGTAGGTAGGAGAAGCCACTTTGAATCATGACTGCGTCACGATGACTTCTCCTACTTAATTATATACGATGATACCGGCTAGTCAATATTTTTCTATAGAAAAATATTTATGCGCGACGATTTTTCTATAGAAAAATATTTGTGTGTGACGATTTTTCTATAGAAAAATCTGTCTCGAGGCAAGCTTAAAGAACATTCCCTGCTTTTTCATGAGTTCTTCGTAGCTTCCCTCTTCTGCAATTTTTCCCTTATCGAGCACGATTATTCTATCGCAGCTTTTTATTGTGCTAAGTCTGTGGGCGATTACTATTCTTGTTGCTCCCATGGCATCTAATACTTCGCCCACCATATGCTGGGTTACATTGTCGAGGGCACTGGTTGCCTCGTCAAATAGTAATATCCTCGGATTGTTCATCAGAGCTCTTGCGATTAATATTCTCTGCTTTTGTCCTCCTGAAATGGTGCTGCTGTTTTCGCTCACAACAGTGTTCAGATTCATAGGCATTCTCGCGATATCCTCGGCAAGGCCAACCGCCTGCACCACCTGAATCACATCATTTATGTCCGCACTTTTAGCTGTGAGTGTAATATTTTCAAGGATGGTTCCTGTAATTAGCTCGCCCTTTTGTAGAACTACTCCAAACTTCTTTCTTAGCTCCCTTATGTCAAGACTCGTCATATCCTGGTTGTCATAGTAAATACTTCCCTGGTTTGGCTTTATGAAGCCGAGGAGAAGCTTAAGAAGTGTCGACTTTCCACAGCCTGAGGTTCCAACGATTCCGACATATTCGCCTGATTTAATGTGCAGTGAGAGGTCGTCCATTATCCTTGGAAGGTTCTCTCCATAGGAAAATGTTACATGGTCGATTTTTATATCTCCCGTGATTTCCTGCGGCAGCTTTTTTGCTTCATTTATCTCTGGCGGCTCCTCGATTATCTCTCGAACCCTCTCGTACACTGGTTTAATAAGCTTCATGCTCACTATTCCATTTGCGACTTCGTTTATACCTCCCGCAACTACTCCGAAGGCCGAGGCAAATGCCACATACTGACCCATGGAGATTTCTGTCTGATTGTAGGTTATAAGATACATAAGGAGGGTGACAAGATTTCCTCCTGCCATGGATAGGAGTGTTGTTTTCCTGTCTAGAATGGTATTTTCTCTACTTAGCTCCTGTTCCCTGGTAAATGGCTTCATATACTCGTAAAGCGCTCTGTCCTCAATGCCGGATACTCTTATCTTATCGATTCCGGAAATGAGCTGGAACATAACTGACTGGCTTCTTCCTCTGAGCCTTGATATCTCTGCCTGATTTTTCGCTCTGCGCCCTGCAAGGATGCAAATGAGCACTGCCATGATTATCTCGACAATCAGGGAGATTACGGTCAGCTTCACTGAGTAGGTGAGCATTCTTACAAGATAAAATAGCATCATAACTGCACTGAAGGAGAGTGTCACAGCAAGGTTTACTACTCTCTCTGCGATTAGTCCAAGCTCCATAATTCGCTCTCCGAGGTCTGCGCTCTCGTATTTATTTAAGAAATCCTGAGGCAGCTCAAACACTCTGTAAAACATGGCCGCCTGGACCTCGTACTTCACTCTGTTAAACAGTCTGAAGGTGCATAGGCTTTTAATCACTGAAAAGCATATATTTCCAAGCATAAATGCGATAATCAAAACGCCTACCTTAAGAATCAGGCTCTTATCCCCCTCTGGGATATACTGGTCGTATAGCCTCTGATTCAGGGTTGGTATCAGAAGTCCGATAAGGCTTGAGATTACCGTGAGTACCGCTGCTGCAATTATATCTCTTTTCTGTATGCTCTTTATTACAAACTCTGTGAGAGCTTTCCTGTCCACGCCCCCAGATGGAAATGGTCTATATATTACGTATGCCTCAGGCAGGCATTCTGCTGCCACATCCTTTGTGAGTTTTTCTGGCTTTTTTCCCTCTCTGATAATATAGTAGCCCCTTCGTCCGCGTGGGATAAGTGCCGCAGGCTCTGCTTCCTTTCCAAGATATACAAGCATATAGCCCAGTTCTTTTTTGTACCAGTTATTTTCTAGTGTCAGCCTTCTGTAGGGAAAATGTGAGACTCTTGCAATATCCTCCACGCTTAGTTCCCTGCCACAGCAGGCCTTCACCTTACTGTAGTCTGCGATTTTTATTCCGGCTTTTTTGCAGAGAACTGACATTACCTGGTAAAGCCCCGTAACCTTTTCACCTTGCCTGGGAGAGTCCTCCTTATCTATGACTGAGCTGATAAGGCCGTCGATATCGTCCTTTACCTTCTCCTTCTCCTTGCTGGTTCTTAGTATATATCCGTCCTCTTTTACAAGGTTCATTCTGTATCTGTTGACGAGAGAATCCTCAAAGCCATCCTGCTCGTAGCCCGTAACCTCGGCCTTTAGAAGGAACTTCTTTTTGAGTGGCTTGGTTGAGGAATCCTTCATAACCTCAAGCTCTGCCTCCTCCATGGCTGCAAGTACAAAGCAAAAGCTTTCGTAATCCATATCCCTGTAGTAAAATGCGGGTATCGTCTCGCCCTCATTCATCTCGCAGAGGTAGCTTCTTCTCTGAGTCTCCCTGTCCTTAATCGGTGCGATATACACTATAACTGTTCCACTTATTACCCTGTAGCAGTCTGACGGATTTTCTGTAACGTATGAGTCGCCGCCAGAAAGTTTTATGGTATTTTCTTTGTCCGTCATGATGCTCCTCCTAACATTAGCTGCCTATAAAGGCCGTCAATTTGTGCAAGCTCGTCATTTGTTCCTCGCTCGACGATTTGTCCATCGTACATCACAATAATCTCATCGCAGTTTCTGACTGCGCTCAGCCTGTGGGCGATGATTATCGAGGTACAGCCTCGTCTTTTTATATTATCTATTATCTGTTTTTCTGTTATTGGGTCTAGGGCGCTTGTGGCCTCGTCCATAATAAGTATGGTCGGATTTGTCGCAAGGGCTCTTGCTATCTCAAGCCTCTGTCCCTCGCCGCCAGAAAGGTTCTCCGCACCCTCGGATAGCATATAATCGTAGCCCCCTGGCTTCTTCATTATGATGTCATGTATCATGGCATCCTTCGCCGCGGCAATGATATCCTTCTCAAGTATCGCAGGATTCCAAAGGGTGATGTTATCTCTAATGGTACCTGAGAAAAATGCAATATTCTGATTTACTGTGGAGATACTTGCGCTTATCATCTCCTTTGGCAGCTCACCTCGCGGTGTTCTATCAAGGTAAATCTCTCCCTCCCAGGGCTCATATAGTCCGCCTAAAAGCTTTGACACTGTGGACTTTCCACAGCCCGATGGCCCTACAAAGGCAATGGATTTTCCGGGTGCAAGGTCGAACGAGAAATCTGTTATTAGAGGGTCCGCCAAACTGCTGTAGCCAAAGGTTATACCTTTAAGTGCGACATGTCCTGAAAGCTTTGACGAGGCATTTCCCGTACCTTCTCTCTCAAACTGCTCGGCTATAGGGTATTTCATTACGTCATCTATTCTCTCCATATTTGCCTTCTGCAGCTGAATCTTCTCAGCGAACTGAATCAGTTCCTCCACAGGGTCAGAAAAGGATGAGTAGAGTGTGGTAAATGAAACCAGCATTCCGAGTGTCATCCTTCCACTTAATATGTAAAATGCACCCATCATTAACAAAATGACCTCTGTAACATCTGAAATAATCGCTGGTATTGAGCCAACTATCTGGGACAGTCTGCTCATGCGTCTCTCCACCGCCATAACCTTCGCGTCATGGCTGAGAATTCTGGCACTGTATTCATTTTCAACTCCGGAGGCCTTGAGGGTTGAGGACACACTCAGTCCTGCGATAAGTACTCCGTCAAGTCTTCCCTTATCCTGCTGATTTTTTATCGAGGTTTCTGCAAGCCTTTCTGAGGCAAGCTTCATGATGAGCCCATTTATTCCAATGCCGATAATTCCGACAAGAGTCATAAGCGGGTTAAAAATAAGCAACAAAATAAGATAGAAGATTGCCACGAAAAGATTTAGCACACTTCTACCTAACTCTCCTGTTATAAATGTATTTACCTCATTGTTACTGTCAACTCTCCTTGCAAGGTCCCCCGCATATCTCTGAGCATAGAAGCTTATCGGAAGTCTGAACATCCTTTTTAGATAGCCCTTTGCCGAATAGAGGGTGAGCTTTATCTGAAGCCTTGCGAGAAGCCTTAATCTGTAAGCAGTGAGAAATAGCTGAAACAATACAGTGAGAAGAAATAGTATTACAAACTGGTAAAACCAGCTTACCTCTCCCGCGCCGAGTATGTTGTCGAGAAATACCTGCGAGAACACTGGTATCAGGATACCTGGAATTATGAGTAAAAGGCCAAGAAGCATAAGCTTTATTACCGACTTTTTCTCGTCCTTAAGTCTCTCCTTTATCAGTGGTACAAACCTGTTTTCCTTCTTTCTCTTAGTGAAGCCCGCCTCTGGCTTAAAGGTGATTACAACCCCCGAAAAGCATTTGGAGAATTCCTCCTCCGTGAGCCTTCTTCTTCCCATCTCGGGGTCATTTATCACAACGTACTTCCCCTTGAAGCCCTCGAGGACCACGAAATGCACATTGTTCCAGTGAATAATGCAGGGCATAGGAAGCTCCTTTAAACCCACTACATCCTTTTTGTAGGCGTGCACCTCCATGCCGAAGCGCTTTCCTGCCAGCACAAGATTCTTTGCACTGCTGCCGTCTCTTGAGACTCCAACCTCGATTCGCATCTGCTCAAGAGGAACGTGCTTGCCCCAGTACTCTGTTATCATCGCCAGTGAGGCTGCGCCACATTCAACCGCCTCCATCTGATAAATTGTAGGTGTCTTACAATACATCCCTAAAATCCTCTCCTGCTGCAATCTAATTTACTAATTCTGCCGAATTCGCTATTTCATAACCAGGCTGACATCCTAGCCAAATTCGTAGCCCTGCTTTGAAAGATAGCTCTGCAGCTTCTTCAGGGTTCTGTTCAGGATTACTCTTACATTTCCCTCAGCAATTCCAAGGGAGGCTGCAATCTCACTCGAGCTCTTATTCTCAAAATACTTGCCAACCACTATGATTTTCTCCCTCTCAGGAAGACTGTTGATGGCCTCTAAGACATATCTCTTGTCCTCCTCCACAATCGCAGCCTGCTCAACGCATTCCTTGCTGGCAATGTCGATAGGATTCTCCTCATCATCTATTGATGTGAGCTGCTTTTTGTCTCTGTAGTAATTCTTTAATCTGTTGTTTGTAATAACGTATATCCAGGTTCTAAATGAAGCCTTCTTCTCATCAAACTCATCAATATGCTTGTAGGCCGCAAGCATTATTTCCTGCGCCATCTCCTCTGCATCCTCATGGTTAAATATATGCTTATGAATATAGGCTACTATCTGTGGATAGTACTCATTATAGAGATTATTAAAATATTCCTTATTTCTCATCTCAGTCTCCTCTACTATTACCTAATAATATCCTTCGGATTAACCGTCTCTACATTATCCTCCGATGAATCATAGGTAAGATAATCGATACTTTTCAGTTCCTCAAGGCTTCCCTGCTGGTAGCAGTGGTACTTTTCATCCTCAGTGATTAGCACGAAGCCGTAAGGATAGGTGTCAATAATATCTGCATTAAAGTTCTTCCGGTTACGAACCTTCTCAACTCTGCCGTTGAAGACTTTTATATCATAGGTCCAGCCTAGTCTTAATAAACCCAGTCCATAGTAGTAGGTAATATCCGGATTTGATACATATCCATTGTCATCATAGATAAGACAGTTTCTCTTATCATCTCCCTGTCTATATGCATAGATATATCTTATGTCACAAATCATATCCTCATCTGAGTTGGCCTTTCCATATATGTAGATATCATTTTCCTCAAAGCCATCTCTACCGATGCTATTACACTCTGTCTTAGAGGTTCCGTTTGTTCCAATAAGGTACATAGACTTGTAATTATCATAATACTCCATTTTAGTAATCACAAATCTGAAGCTGTAGTCCTCAAAGTCCACATAATGCTCGCCATCATTATACTTATTGTATATATCCTGATAATCACTGTTACCCGCCATGGATGTAACGGTAACCACATCCTTGTTCACTGAAAATGTTCCGACTATTTTATTCTTACCATCATACTCATCGCCCAGAGTGACTGTCATATAGGTTCTTCCATCCTCTGTTCTGTCGCCAGTTATCTCATATGGAATCTCATAAACAGTCATATCAATTCCGCCAGCCTTTACCTGCTTGAACTTAACATCAGGTCCGAAATGATCATTTTTTACTCTCTTGGTTCCAAGCAGTAGCTCCACGGGATACTCGTACGCAGCTGCTGCAGTCTCTTCAGTATTATCCCCTGAGCTGGTTTTTGTTTCTATCACATCCCTGTAATCTGAGGCAGTTATTGTTACTGGCTCCTGGTTATTCCTTGCTCTCGCGCTCTTTACAACGTACGCTCCTGCTATACATGCTCCAAGGAAGGATATGATTGAGAGAACTGCTATCAAGCTTCCATTAAATATCTTTGTAAATATCTTTGGCCCCTTCTTTCTAGAGGATGCATTCTTATTATTGCTATTATTCTTTACTGCGGTCTTCTGCGATGCTAACCTCTCTGCCGCTGCTCTCTCTTCTGCGGCCTTTTTCTCTGCTTTCGCCTTCTCTGCTGCTGCTTTCTCTGTTGCAGCCCTTTTCTCTACTGCCTTCTCTGCTGCTGCTTTGTCTCTCACCTGGTTTATCATGTAAAAGTACTCTGCTGTCGCAGCTTTCTCTGCCGCTGCTCTCTCTGCTTTCGCCCTCTCAGCTGCTCTCTCTTCTGCGGCCTGCCTGCTATACTGATTTATCTTAGCCTTGTCGCCTGACCAGTCATTTTGATGATTAATCTCAGATTTTGCGCCTGCCGGGTCATCTGGAATATTGATTCCTCCGTTAACCTTTTTCAGCTTATCTATGTTAATACTATTATTATCTTTTTTACTTGCGGATGCAGTTCCCTCAGTGACATTTTGCTTAGCCTTTTTGTCACTTTGCTCGGCCTTAGTGTTTTTCTGCTCGGCTTTTGCACTGCTATCTGCTGCCTTACTTCTTGGCACATACACTGTGTCCGGGTCTTCCTCTACAGCCCTATTCCTTGGCACATACACCGTGTCCGGGTCTTCCTCTACAGCCTTATTCCTTGGAACGTACACTGTGTCTGGATCTTCCTCTACGGCCTTATTCCTTGGAACGTACACGGTTCTTGCATCCTCTTTTTGCTTAGACTGCTGATTCGCAGCATAAGCTCCCTCTGACTCACGACCAGACAAAATGCCTCGGAGCTCAGCAATACTCTGCACTCTGTCCTTTGCTCTCACAGCAAGACCCTTCTTAAGTGCCTTCTCCTGATTTGGAGATATTGCTATTCCAAGCTCCGATGGCCATTTAATCTCGTCCTCATAACTTCTCTGCAGCGAGTCATCAGGTGTTATTCCAGTTATACATTTATAAATTGTTGCACATAGTGCATAAACGTCTGTCCATGGGCCCTGACTGCCCTTTGGTCTGTACTGCTCCTCAGGAGCGTAACCTGCCTTGAGCACAACCGACATACTTCTCTGGCTATCAAAGTTCATCATCCTGGCTGCGCCAAAATCCATAAGCTTAAGGCTTCCGTCCTTAAGCATTTTAATATTGTCGGGGCTAATGTCTCTGTGAATTATATTTTTTGAGTGCATTTTTTCGAGCGCACTAAACACAGGCTCCATCCACTTAAAAATGTCATCCGCATTAAACACAGTCTTCTTTAATATATCCCTCAAGTCATCTCCCTCAAGATACTCCATGATGATATATGCTGTGCCATTTTCCTCGAAGAAATCCCTTACATCAACTACGCCCTTGTGGTCTATAAGTCCGGCTAAGGCTCTTGCCTCCTTGAGAAAGCTTTCCCTTCCCGCACTGATAAATTCCCTCTGCCTCTCATCAGCTATGGTTATCTCAGGTGACACGTCAGAGTTTCTGTTTGCGTATCCAGATGGAAAATACTCCTTTATGGCAATTCTCATATCAAGTCTTTCGTCCCTGCCAATGTAGGTAATTCCAAATCCACCCTGTCCGATGCTGCATCCGACAAGATACCTTTCCTGAAGAACTGTTCCCGGCTTAAGCTGTATGCTGTTATTTAATTGTTCGCCTTTAAACCTGCAATAGCTGCACTCGCTATGTCCATCTAATGGCTTCATGCACTTCATACAATAATTAGACATACTAATTCCCCATTTTTCTAAGCTGTTTAACCTGGTTAAGGTTAATTATTTCTTATCGTCATCTAGGCTGCTTTCAATCTTCTTTGTGTCTGCAGCTGCAGCTGCCACGATAAAATCCAGTTCGTTCTCACTTAGCTCCTCGGTACTAAGATCAACCTTCTCCCCGGTAAAGCTCATGTAGTCTGCAACTGAGAAAAGTAAATCTTCTATGCTTTTCCTTTTTTTCATAGGTCACACCTCTTTTCTTATAATATTAGAGACAGCTTATACGCCTCCAATAGTATATACACTGCTATTATGCTTCTGTTACATTTGTTTTGTTCTAAACGTAAATATCTCCTCGCACAAATCCACGGTATCTCCATCCTTAAGAATTACCTCTGCTCCCGGAGTTATCGGCTTGTCATTGATGTAGACTCCGTTCAGCGAATTGTTGTCCGTAACCCGTACGCCCTCAACACCTACCGTAAATATTGCATGGACCCTGCTTATACCAACATTGTCCTTTATAACGTAGTCACAGAGCTCGCTCTTTCTGCCGATTTTAAATACCGGCTTATCAAGCTTGATTATCTCGCCATTTTTTGCTGAAACTAATTCATAGCTTTTTCTATCGCGTCTATATATCACGGTACTTGGCTCGTCCTTAGCCATTGCTGAGTCTGTCCTTACCTCACCCGGCACACTGCCAATACAAGACTTCATTATCTCTGCATTACATAGTGTGCTTTTAAATTCTTCCTCACTCAGCTCATACCTCTTAATTGCCTGAATGGATGCCATCTGCATCCTCATTGCAGGGGTGAGCCTTATGTCCTCAGTTAAAATGCAGACATTTCTCATATTCTCCTGTACTGCGAAGTTAAACTCTCTTCTGCAGTTGTGCGACTCCTGAGATTTCGCTGACACATAGGAAATAAATACTGCTGCCTTTTCAAGGTGCTCCGCAATAATCTCTGGCCACTCGTCGCCAGCATTTATCCCCTCGTCGTACCAGATTCTGTAGCCACTGTCATATAATAGCTCTATTACAGGATACGCAATATCTGCATCCTCGTGTGTATAACTAAAAAATATGTAGTTTTCATCGCCCTCGTAAGGGACTGCCCTGCATTTTCTCATCTGCCGTTCCTCAAATCTTCTCTCAATAATATGTAAGTCGCAGCCA
>DCHE01000057.1:17590-23562 GCA_002314775.1 Lachnospiraceae bacterium UBA1760 | reverse complement strand
GCAAGAAGAGCAGAAAGTGCAGCGCTTGAGATTGATTTAAGCTCACTGAAATCTACGACGATATTGCTGCAAACTGAAAGCACTGTATTTAGCTCATCCTCAAACTCATGGGACACCTTCATATTGATATCACCAGACAGTTCAATATACATCGTACCATCATCTAACTCTTCTGCAATTCTAAGTATTTCATTTTTATCATCATCCAGTATGATTAGACAATTATCTTCTACAATTCTCATATTATCTCCAATCCACCATTCTTCACCCACAAAAAATGAGTTCGAACCCACGCAGTCCAAACTCATTCTATCACAAATTTACTTATTAGAGAACAAATTTATACACAACCTCAGCAATTCCATCCTCTTCATTTGAGGAGGTAATGTAGTCGGCTGCCGCCTTGACCTCCTCCTTGGCATTCGCCATGGCTACTCCAAGTCCGGCGAACTCAATCATAGTCTTATCATTGAAGCCATCTCCGCAGCAGATGGTATTCTCACGGCTGATTCCAAGTATTGGGAGAATCTTCTCAATCGTGTCAGCCTTGTCTACTCCAGGCGAGGTGACCTCTATGAAAAATGCCTCTGATCTTCCAATATTAAGCTTGTCCCCGCATCTTTCCTGGAGCTCATTCATAAGGTCGAAGGACTTCTCAGGGTCAGCCGAGATGAGACATTTGTTTACAGGGAAGTTTACATAATCTACGAAGTTGTCCACGCATACAAGGTTCATACCATTTAATCTCGCCTCAAACTCGAGATACTCATCCGGTCTTCTGGCACAGATAACATCGTTGTCCCTGTAGGTTACAAGCCCAAGGTCCTTCTCGCAGGCAAAATCATACACGATTTTAATATATTCATTTGGCAGCGTGCTCTGGTAAATTATCTCATCGCTTCCAGCCTTAGAAACCTTTCCTCCATTGAACGAAAGAAGATATCCTCCCCTCTTTTCAAGCTCGAGAAGCTCTGCATTCTTCATAAGCCCTGGAGTCGGTCTTCCTGAGCCAAGCATAACAATATGGCCTGCGTCCTGAGCCTTAAGAAGAGCCTCCTTTGTCTTCGGAGTTATCTCCTTTTTGTTATTCACAAGTGTCCCGTCGATATCTAATACAAGTAATTTTTTATCCATCAATTATATCCTTCAATTCCCTTTATAATTCTTATTTTGATGCGATTATTTCATCCATGAAATCCGCAATTCTTTCTGCTGCATGACCATCCTCCATACAGCCCTTGTCCTTAAGAAATGCCTCCTTGTCAGCTTTAAACTTCTCCTCGTCAAAGCCTTTAATCACACTAAGCAATTCCTTATTATCTCTTCCAATCGGAAATGGCGCCGACTCAAGTGGATAGTATAGTCCTCTTCCGCCCTCGTACTCCTTAATATCCGTGGCAAATATAAATGCCGGTCTTTCGGTCATAAGGAAATCAAGAAGCCAGCTGGAATAATCTGATATTCCAACATCTGAGACTGCCATAAGCTCCTGCATATCCGGATACATAGTTCCGTCGATAACGTAATCATATGGACTTTCTGATGCAAGACGCCTGTTCTTGTGGTGCATTCTGCTTATTATAACGAATTCTCCACCGAATTTTTCCTCAAGAGCCTTCTTAAGTCTTGGATAATCTATATCATAGCAGCTTACGTCTCCATTGTCTCTGAAGGTCGGTGCGTAAAGACAGATTTTTTGCTCCGGCTCAATATATAGCTGCCTTCTAACTCTTCTGTTAATAGCATTAAGCTTCGTTTTATCCTTCTCAAAAAGGATATCATTTCTCGCATGCCCCAGCATTTTAATCTCTGCGGCAGGCCAGTGGGTCTCCCTGTAAACTCCATTTTCGAACTCACTGTTTGAGATTATGTAGTCAGTATTTGCACCAGACTTAAGTGCTGCCTTGCCCCATCTTTTTGATGGAACGTTGTCCCTTCCAATTTTCTTAAAGCCAAGCGAACCGTGCCAGGTATTGATGTAGGTCTGCTCCGGTTTTTTATCTATTCCATCATAAAAATAAAAGCCGATTGCATTTTCAATCCAGAAGCCAGCAGTTGCCATAGCCTTGTAGGCATCGACAGAATACCTCTCGAAAACCTTAATATCCTTTGGAAATGCATCCTTCTTCTTCATAATTCCCTTGGTTGAAATGAAGATTATATCGTAGTTTCCCCTCCTTCTAAGCTCCTCACAGATGTATTTTGGGTTACAGCTGTAGGAATCATTGAAGGTCATAAATACTACCCTGTTCTTTTTTACCGGAAGCTTCCCTGCCCACTTATTTCTGTAGCGGCTTGAAATCCTTCTGTCGATGAAGCCAACTGCCCTTCCAGGGAGCTTCGCGATAAAGCTAACAGGGCCTCTCACAAGAAGCCATTCCTTTCTAAAAATTCTATAGATGAGTCTTCCCTCAACCAAAGCTTTTTTGATTTTATTCATTATATCTCGCCTCGATACTGTCTCTCATATTTATAAACATTTCCCTAAGTGAAACCTCTGCCCTCCAGCCGAGAGCCTCAAGCTTCTCTGTATTTAATCTGATTACCATCTCTGGATTGTAACCAAGCTTTGACACATCCTCAGGTATCTCAACTCTCACGTCGATATCTGCCTCTTTAAATGTATCCTTCACAAGCTCCGCCATCTCTCTTATAGATACTGCGGTTTCTTTGTTGGTTATATTGTAAGCTTCTCTTACTTTTCCCCTTGTGAGAGCTGTGAGAATTCCTGTCACTGCGTCCCTTGTGTAAAGGTAGGTTCTCACTGTATTTCCTGCAGTATGAAGAACTATATCCTTCTTCTCCATCGCACTTCTTATGAACTGCGCAAATACCCTGCCATCATTATAATCCACTCCGGTTCCAAAGGTCTGGGACAGTCTTACTATCACTGCCGGAATTTCGTACTCCGAGGAGTAGCTTGAAACAAGACACTCTGCCATCCTCTTTCCCTCTGAGTAGCTGCTTCTCACATTAAGTGGCTCTATGTAGCCGTAATCGTCTTCCTTTATGGTTTCATTTTTTCCATCCGGTGTTCCATAAACCTCAAGCGAGGACAGATAGACAACCCCTGATATAGCCTTATTTCTTGCAAAGGTCATAACATTTTCAGTTCCGGTAAGTGCTGTTTTAATTGTCTCAACCGGCTTACAAACAAAATCCTTCGAAGCCGTCATACTGGCACCGTGAATTATATAATCAACCTCCCCTGGATAACTTAGAGGTGAATTAATATCAGAGATGAAAACCCTTATCCACTTCTTATCAAGAAGGTCACTGAAAACCTCTCTAACCTTTTCTTCATTTCTCGCCGCGATTATTATCGTCGTATCATAATCCTTATTCTGATTAAATGCATCAAGTGCTCTTACCAGATGCATGCCGATAAGCCCTGTCGCTCCGGTAATCATAACGCATCTTCCCCTAAGCTCTGGGAAATCATAATTATCCGAAATATACTTCATATCTCTTTGAAGAATTTTGTCGTCTGAATAGTTCATCTATTTCACCGTCCTTATGTGAACCTCCCACCACCAGCTGCCAGCGGGACTCATATAGCCTTATTCCAATTATTTTAGAGAATTTCATAGTAAAGTCAAGGTTTTTGTTTCTACCTTACATACTTCGTGGTAAAATATTACTAAGCAAGCATTTAGCTTATATTTTAGTTTATTCGGAGGTGTTACTTTGAAATACACGGATTTACATATGCATCTTGATGGTTCACTCTCAGTGGAAAATGTTCTCAAGCTCGCTGATATTCAGGAGATTAAGCTTCCAACCAGAGACAGAGATAAGTTGCTCGGGCTGCTAAGAGCACCAGCAAGCTGTACTAATCTCAATACTTACTTAGAGCGCTTTGAGCTTCCTCTTCTTCTTTTACAAAGTCCAGAGGCAATCACACTCTCTGTCTATGATATTGCAAAAAAAATGAGCGAAGCCGACATTGAATATGCGGAGCTAAGATTCGCTCCACAGCTTCATACCAGACTCGGTCTTAGCCAGTACGAGGTGGTAAAGACTGCGGTAGCTGCCTGCAAATCTCTGCCGGAGAGTCTTGGCACAAGCATAAGACTCATCCTATGTATGATGAGGGGTGACTCAAACCATAAGGAGAACCTGGAAACTATAGAGGTTGCAGGTTCCTTTGACAGAGAGATAGTTGCAGGTATTGACCTTGCCGGTGCAGAAGGGCTTTATCCAACTGATAACTTTGAGGATTTATTTGTTCGCGCCAGAGCCTTAGGACTTCCCTTCACTATCCACGCTGGAGAGGCCGCGGGTCCGAAAAGCATCCTAAAGGCTATTGAATTTGGTGCAAGAAGAATCGGCCACGGAATTACAGCCATAGAGGACAAGGAGCTTCTAAAATATCTTGCCCAGTCTGACATTGCAATCGAGATGTGCCCAAGCAGCAACCTTCAGACCAAGGCTTGTAGCTCCCTGTCTGAGTACCCTCTCAGAACCTACCTTGAGCTTGGAATAAAGGCAACTATCAACTCGGACAACATGACCGTTTCCGATACCAATGTAAAGAAGGAGTTTGAATTACTAAGAAATGAATACTCCCTCACTGACTCTGAATTTAATCAGCTAATGACTAATGCCAGAACAGCTCATCTGTAAGTATTATTCATTGCAAATTCTATATCGTGACAGTCAGAGAGTACATATTATACTATCACATCATTCTATCACATCATTTTATCACATCATTTTATCACATCAAAAAACTGTGAAAAGCTTTCGCAAGTATCACCTGGAAAGCTCTTCACAGTTTTTTTATTATTTATTCGATTAGTTAAATCTAAAGGTATTCACTAAGTAATTATATGAATCCATATAATCGTAGGTGTATTCTACCGATGCAAAATGAAGGAGTCCATCTGATGGGTCACTAAATAAGAAGATATTTAAGGTTACTCCATCATTTGTGTAGTAGCAGGAAACCTTGTAGGCAGTCTGGCCTGCGAAGGTTGTCTCCTCCATACTTAAATTCTCAACGCCATCCTGTGTGTTGTAGGTGTCGACCATATTTTTTGCTGCTTCGCTTATATCAACTGCATTATCATACTTACAGAGTGTGATAATCGCTCCTGCATCTGCAGTTGCGTACTGTGCACCATGAGGAACATCAAGTCCATTTGTATCATTAAAATTCAGCCAGCTTGATGGAATATCAATATAGCCAACATATGAATCTCCAACAGTCTTTGTGTCACCTGATGATGCTGTTGTTATCTCCAATGTAGCAGCTTCTGTAGTAACCTCTTCTGTAGTTGGCTCTTCTGTCCACTCCTCAGTGGTAACCTCCTCTGTGTCTTCGGTAGTAGCATCCTTGGTGTATGGAAGGCCATCACGAGTCGTAATCTCTGCCCCTGTCTCATTTACATCGAAGACAAACCACTTTCCACCCTGCTTGAAGGTGATAATTTCATAGCAGTCAACTATTCCGTAGGTATGACCGTCAATAACCTGCTCTCCAGGCACTCTTACCTGATTCTTCTTTGCTTCCTTAGCCTTGTAATTCTTTTCATTAATAGTCTCAACATCATAGTTCTCTGAGGTAATCTCAATCTTATCGACATAAATAGTAACTGAATCCTTAAACTTCATAGACTGGTCATAGTTTGACTGAACCAAATCGTCTATGTTTGATGCGTTGCCTGGAAAAGACTCTCTAAATTTATCCTTGTCCTGCGTTGAAAATGCCTCCCAGTACTGCTTTATTACGCCGTCATTTGAACTAACGCCACCCTTTACAAATACGCCAAGCATATATAGTACTACAAATGCAATGGCCGCAAGGGCAATTACTCCACCAACTATTCCTAAGATAAGACCCGTCTTACCCTTCTTCTTAGGTGGTTGTCCTCCAGAGCTTCCGCCGCCCTGATTAGGCATACTTCTCATTGGCTCCACCTGAGCCGCATTCTGTCCATACTGACCGTACTGTGGCTGCTGGCCATACT
>DCHE01000057.1:0-17443 GCA_002314775.1 Lachnospiraceae bacterium UBA1760 | reverse complement strand
CTGGCCATACTGTGGCTGCTGGCCATATCCATAACCCTGATTATTATTGTCCATACCTTCATCCTTCCTTGAATCAACTTAATTTCTATTGTAACCACCTTATCATTATGAAATACTCCCCATTTATCTCACAAATCTACAGACAATTAATTATCCCATAATAAAGTACATTTTACAATATATTTACTGTCCTAAAAATCCAAAACCAAGAGCATTTGGGCCTGTGTGGGTTCCGATTGTATGATTAATCTCGGTAATCTTATCTATCTTTATACCAAGCTCCTGCTCTATTCTAAGTCCAAGCTCCTCAGCCGACTTTCGATTATGTGTGTGAACAACGCAGATATAGGTTGGGTCAGGGTTTAATGCCTTAAGCTCCTCTATCAGCTGGTCCACTGCCTTCTTCCTGGTTCTCTTCTTTACAAGAACAAGAATCTGGCCATTTAAAAGATGAAGAATAGGCTTTATAGAAAGGAGATTTCCAACAGTTCCGCTGAATTTGCTGAGTCTTCCGCCACGAACCAGGTACTGCAGGTCATCCACAACGAACATTGCGTGGAACTTATCCTTCAGCTCCTCTATCTTCTCCTTTACCTCCTCTATTGTCTTCCCTTCCTTCTGCATATCTCTTGCCATATACAGCATCATTCCTGCACCGGCTGAGGCATTCAGAGAGTCAATCACAATGATTTTCTGTTCAGGGTATTTCTCGGAAAGCTCGCCTGCTACCATACAGGCAGTGTTGTAGCTTCCTGAAAGCATTGATGAGAAGATAACACAAAGGATGTCATTTCCCTTTTCAAGCTCAATCGTGAACATCTCCTCAACTCTTGCCGGGTTGCAGCCCATTGAGAGGGACTTCTCGCCAGCCGACAGTCTCTTGTAAAAATCGTCTGAAGAAAGCTTAATCTCATCTCCGTATATAACTCCGTCACCAAAGTGATAGTACTGCGGCATGATTACTATTCCTTCGCTAGCCGCATATTCCGGGTCAACGTCTGTATTTACATCAGTCATTATCGTAAATTCTCTCATATTTACCTCCGTATTTATCTCTCAGTATTAATCAGATATTTTCATTCTTTTCCCTTAGTAACACTATAGCAAATTATTATACTAATTAAATCATTAAAAAAGACTAAAATCCCGCAACCTCTCAGAGATTACGGGATATAAGTCATTTAGTTCATCTCGAATTCAGCCTCCACTATAGGAGCTTCTTCTAAATCCTCCTCAACCATACTCTTATCTCTGTTAAATGCATCGTATATACAAGGAACAACTATAAGTGTAAGTAAAGTTCCATATACAAGTCCTCCTACGGATACGATTGCCATAGGTCTCATCATACTAGCACCCTGGTCATTTGAAAGTGCAAGCGCTGACATAGAAATGATTGTTGTGAGCGCTGTCATAAGTACTGGACGAAGTCTTGTTACTGCCGCATCAACTATGGCCTCCTTCTTTGAAAGCCCCTCTCTTCTTCTCTGGTTTATGTAGTCAACCATTACGATACCGTTATTTACGATGATACCTGAGAGAAGTACGAAGCCGATCATGGCGATAATACTTACTTCATTTCCTGTAAGATAAAGTGCCAGGAAACCACCTGTAAATGCAAGCGGAATTGTAAACATAATGATAAATGGCGACAGAAGCGACTGGAACTGAGCAACCATTACAAGGTAGATGAACACAATTGCAAGAGCAAGCATGAGCACTACCTGTCTCATTGCGTCATTTATCGTCTCATTCTCACCTGCAAGAGTTACTGTGTAGCCCTCTGGAATCTCCATCTTGTCAATTATCTTCTGAACCTCATCTCCGAGAAGACCAACGTTGTGGTCCTCGTCAACCGATGCGGATACTGTAATGTATCTTGACTGTGCCGAACGGCGAATTGTGCTTAGGGTTTCGGTATTCTTAATCTCAGCAATATCTGAGAGCTTAATCTCCTCCTCCTTTGCATCCTTGTCATTTTTGTCCGTATATGTAAATGTAAGGTTTCTTATATCATCGAGGGTAGCCTCTGACTGGTCATCAGTCTGGATATATACGCTGTAATCCTTTATGTCTGTTGAGATAACCGCTGCCTCTGTTGTGCTGGCCATCTTTCCGTAAACAAGCTGGAATACCTGAGCTACTGTGTAGCCATAATTGGCTGCCTTTTCCTTATCAACTGAGATAACAAGCTCCTTGGTCATCTCTCCAAGTCCGTTGTCCACGTCGACAAGCCCCTCAACCTTTTCAAGCTTTGCTCCAAGCTCTCCTGCAATTTCCTGCATCTTCTCGATGTTACGTCCCTTGATATTGATTGAGATACCGCTTCCTGTAAGAGCTGACATATCAAGCATCTCTGAGCTTGCCTTTATATCGCAGTCCAAATCCTTTGTGGCTTCGATTATCTGATTCTGAATGTCTTTAATGTCATACTTTCCATTCTCCTCAAGAAGAACGTACATAGTAATTGTATTTGCTGCGCCTGTGCTGCTCATAAGGCTCATGGTTGAACCTGAACCACTCATGGCACCGACTGTGGTTATATATTTTATCTTGAGTACCCTGTCAACAATCTCATCAGACATTGCTGCCATCTCCTCAAGTGTCTTCTCCTCGTCCTCCTTTGGAGAAACAGTGAGTGTCAGCTGGTTACCTGACATGCTTGGCATAAATGAGGTTCCCCTTGAAAATGCCGCATACACTGAAGCTCCGAGAAATACAAGCGAGAGAAGAAATACAATAATCTTATATTTAAGAGCCTTTCCAACAAATCTTCCGTAGGCCTCCTGGAATCTGTCGAAGAGAGTTTTCTTATGAACCTTCTCCTTTCTAAGCATTCCACTGGCCATGGCTGGTACAAGTGTAAGGGCTACAATGAGTGAAGCGCCAAGTGTATAGCCGATAGTGAGGGCCATATCTGTGAAGAGCTGTCTTGTTATACCCTCTGTAAATACGATTGGAAGGAATACACATACTGTTGTGATTGTAGATGCAGCGATTGCTCCTGCTACCTGGCTTGCACCGTAAACTGAGGCCTTCTTAATTGAGCAGCCTTCGCTTCGCATTCGGTAAATATTTTCAATAACTACTATGGAGTTATCAACCAGCATTCCTATACCCAGCGCAAGACCGGACATAGAGATTACATTTAAGGTAATTCCTGTAAAGTACATAAGTACAATTGCAAATATTACTGAGAGCGGAATTGCTGCCGCAATAATAAAGGTTGGTCTTAAATCTCTCAGGAAGATAATAAGTACGACGATAGCAAGTATTGCACCCTCTATTATGTTCTTAAGAACTGAGCTTACGATGAGGTCGATATATACACCCTGGTCCATAAGAGCTGTGAAATGTACATCTGTGAATTCCTTCTCAACGCTCTTAAACTTTGCGAGAAGAGAATCTGTAACATCACCTGTTGAATAGCCTGTCTGCTTCTCAAAGGTGAAGAGTACTGCAGGGTTACCATTTACCTTTGCATAAACCTCATCCTGATTATTAACAAGCTCAACGTCGGCAATATCACCAATCTTGATTGGCTCAATTCCCTCCATTCCCATATCTATGAGAACGGTATCCTTGATTGTATCAATGTCTGTAATTTTATCTCCAACCTTAACGAGGTACTGGTCACCGTCCTCAGCGATATAGCCTGCTGGCATCGAGAAATTCTGAGCTGTGAGAAGTCCCTTTACTGTGTCTGTTGAAAGTATTGTCTCAAGGTCTGCTGCCTGGTAGGCCTGCTCCTTTGAGTCACTTATCTGAGTCTTTGCCGACTCGAGCTGAGACTCACCGCTTGCAAGCTGTGCATTTGCAGAGCCCATCTCGATAGAGCTAAGTATACTGGTCTTTCCAAGTGTATTAAGGGCTGAGTCAATGCTTGCCTTTCCTGTCTTTATCTGCTCAAGTCCAGACTTGACGGTCTGAATTCCTGTCTTTACCTGTGTGAGAGCTGACTCAAGGGCTGCGATTGCATTTGGTAGATCCTCATAGGAATTAATTGTCACTCCAAGACTCTCCATAGACTTGCCCTGCTCAGCAAGCTGAGTGTTTATCTGATCAAGCTGTGCCTCTAGTCCTGCAGCTGTAGCTCTTGCTGTCTCAACATCCATTCCAAGCTGCTCTGCAAACTGCTCCTCTGTTATGAAGCCCTGCTCATAAAGTCCTAAAATCTGGTTGATTCCATCAATACCCTTCTTAAGCTCTACTGCTCCATCATAAGCCTTTTTAAGTCCATCTATAGAGTTCTGAAGCTCAACTGCCTGATTCTCAAGCTGTGCCTGCTGCTCTGTTAATTTCTGCTCTGCCTGGTAGAGCTCGATTTTCTTGCTATTTAATTCTGTTTCTGTCTCGGTTACTGTGTTTGCTAACTGATTTGCACCAGTTTCGAGCTGATTCTTGCCACTGTTTATCTCGTTCTTTGCACTTGTGATTTCCTTCTCAGCATCCACGAATTTATCGTCGATAACCTTCTTAATTCTTTCATTTAAGGCATCAACCTTCTCGCTGTTTACTGTGATATTAATCTTTTCTTCAATACCACCTGTCATATTTGCAGAGGCAACACCCTCCACCGACTCAAGCAGTGGCTTAATATCGTTATTTACATAATTAGTAACTGCCACTGGCTCCATATTATCAACGTCAACCGCAGCAATCATAATAGGCATCATGTCCGGGTCAATCTGCATTACCATCGGTGTTCCAACCGAATCTGGAAGGGTTGACTCGAGCTGATCCAGCTTCTGCTGAATCTCAATAAGGATTGAATCCATGTTGGCACTCTGCTCGTACTCAAGGATTACCATAGAGTAGCTGTTGTAGGACATGGAGCTTACCGTCTTAATATTTGAGGTCGTCGCCATGCTCGCCTCCATAGGTGCAGTCACACCCGACTCTATCTCCTCCGGGCTGGCTCCTATATCCGTTGTTATAATCAGTACGTACGGAAAGCTGATACTCGGAATCAGGTCGGCTGTCATCTTGTACAATGAAACACCGCCCAAAACGAGAACCATTATTACCGCAACCAGTACTGTATAGGGCTTTTTTACACTAAATTTTGAAAGCATTCCTCTTCTCCTTTTTTATAATTCGAAAATGCTGCGCGCTTTGCGAGCACTTACTAATTGTTTTCATTTTCTCTCACAGACTTAAGTCTGTCCATTTTTAGACAAAAACGCAAATATGACGCATATCAACTGATTATAGTCACAGATATGCGTCATAGTCAAATAAACATTTATTTATATTTGGTATTTTTGCTTTTTTGAGTTAGCTGTTCATTCCTTTTACTATAGCAAATTATATGTACTTTGTGTATACTAAATGTTAGCGAGTGCTTAATTAAGCATTCATATATTTTCTACGAAAGGCAGCTTATATGTTAAAAAACAACCACCGCGGCCGCTACAACAACGACTACAGTCCAAAGTACGGCGACCCTTATGATATTTATGACAAGGCGAAGGAGCATATGAAGTCTTTGAAGGAGGATAATAAGGCTTCTAAGGATACTCGTAATAAGGAAAATGTTAAAGCTTCTGATAAATAACCAGGAACAAACACTAAAAAATGTCGCAGCAATTTAAATTATTTAGATTACTGCGACATTTTTCATTTGTCTACTTAAGCTCGCAAATGCTTCACGACTTTCGGGCTATCTTTATATATATTTAGACTTTCTCCAGATTTTTCTTGCCTCGGCTTCCTTTATCAGTCCTTCCCTGAAATCCGGGTGGGCTATGGAGATAAGAGCCTCCGCTCTCTCCCAGGTTGAACGGCCTTCGAGATTTATTACTCCGTACTCTGTTGCCAGGAAATACACCTGACTTCTTGGTGAGGTAATTATGTCTCCGTCAAACTGCGGTTTTATTCTGGAGTGAATTATACCATTTTTATCCTTATACACCGAGCTCATGCATATAAATGCCTTTCCGCCCTTGGACTGTGAGGCTCCAACCAAAAAGTCCAGCTGTCCTCCAGTTCCACTTATCTGTCTTGCTCCGGAGCTCTCTGCTGCCACCTGGCCGTAAAGATCTACCGCAACACAGCTGTTTATGGAAACCATATTGTCAATCTGACCTATGATTCCCGGTCTGTTTACGTACTCAAGAGGATAGGCTGCAAGTCCAGGGTTATCATCAAGCCACTCATAAAGTGCATGCGAACCAACTGCACAGCCAAATACTCCCTTTCCTCTGTCTACCATCTTTCTTCTGTTTGTAAGCTTTCCAGCCTCGTACATCTTAAGATATGCATCACTGCAAAGCTCTGTGTGCATTCCCAAATCCTTAATATCCGACTCTGCAATAATCTCACCCAAGGCATTTGGCATACTGCCGATTCCAAGCTGGAGTGTTGAGCCATCAACAATATAAGGAATGATATGGGATGCAATCTTTCTGTCATACTCTGTTGGCTCAGATACCTTTAGTCCAGGGTTTTCGCTGTGCTCGCCCTCAACTATGTAATCAATATCTGAAATGTGAATTACCTCGTCGTAGCCACCTCTGACTCTCGGAAGGTTTTCATTTATCTCAACAATTACAACGTCCGCATGTCTTATAATAGGTGCAGCAACTCCTGTATTTACTGACAGGTTGAAATATCCATGGCTGTCCATAGGTGCTACTGCAAGCATTACCACATTTACATTCAGGAAGTACTCATAGTAAGCTGCATTGTTATGGAAAACCATAGGAATGTAGTAGCAAAGCCCCCTGTCGCAGAGCTTTCTCTCGTAAGATGAGCAGTGCCAGCTATGGTAGATGAAATGTTCATTCGTCTCATCACACTCGGCTACGTGAATCGGTCCGGAGATAAGGTTTCCTCTAACCTTAACGTCGAACAGCTCGTCCCTTCTTTTCGCTAACGCTCTATCAAGTATCTCCGGCTTTCCAAGGGCAGAGGTGTAATCAACCCAGTAGCCGCTCTGCACAACAGACACCGCTTCCTCGGCTGTTCGTAATTTGCTTTTGTATTCATCCATAAAGTTTAGCATGTTACACCTTCTTTCTGGAATCCAGGTATTCGTTCCAGGCCGCATTGTTCGCCTCGTAAACCTTCTTCTTTATAATTCTCTCCCTGTCGCTGAGAATCGCAAGCATCTCGTCTGCGACCTCCTCCAAGGGAAGATATTCATAATGGCTCAGGTATCCTATCATCCTCTTCGCCGTGAAATCCGTATTAAGATTCTTCGTAATCTCGTCACAAAACGGCTCCGGATACCCCTTATCAAGCATTATCTTATAGAGCTTAAGACTAAGCTCTGACTTTGGTTTTTGTCCCATTTGGCTATCTCCTTAGAAGTGCAAGAATTAGTACAATTATCACCAGGATGGTTGATATACCTATGAAGCTCATCGGTTCCATAAAGCCATCCTTATACCTGAAATTCGAGGAGTCCTCAGGGTCGATGTAAAGCTCGACCTTGTCTCCTACCTCAAATTTTGTGAAGCTTGCCCACATTCTGCTTTCAACAGTTCTTGTAAAGCCCTTCCACTCGAAGGAGAATACCGGCCTATATACCATAGTCTGCCCGGCTCTTGATCCTGCTGCCCGCTTTTCTTCTATCTCAATTACTGTCGCAGTAACCAAAACAGTGCATTTGCTTCTCGAATTTCCTACGAATTTTCGCACTATAACGTAGATGGTGACAGCTACGAGTATAGAAAATATGGCGAAAAATATTGCCTCATTTGTGTCTCTCATTTAATCGCCCGCCTTACTTTGCTACTGTACGGATTTTTTCAATCGATTCTCCCTTAAATACATATGCATCATCCTTATCCAAAGGCTTCTTAAACTCTCTTGACGCAGACATTGGAACATCTGTAACCTTAACATTTTTGATTTCCTCAAAAATTATGTAATTCTTCGTGTCTTTTGCTAGTTTAAGAAGGTCTCCTGCAGTGAACGAAATCATATTATTTTCTACATCGGTCAATAAGAAGCATATCTTTAACGACTTAAGTGACGTAGTCATTAACTTAAGTATCTCAACAAGCGTCTTATCAGTACCAAATGCTTTCATTAGATTGAAAGAATTAATTAATATTACTTGAAGTGGTTCACTTGCAAGATTAAGCTGTCCCGCTTTAACCTTCTCACTTCTTTCCTTAAGAATCTCAAATATATTGGTGACAATCTGTATCATACCTGGAATTGACTGAGTATACCCATCAACCTTATCAGCAAACATTTTAAACTCTGCTTCTGCATCATCTATGATATTAATTGAAACTGGTGCCTTTTCGTTATTCTGTATTAATCGATTAATTAAGTATACCAGATAATTATGCTTAGCTCCTACCTTTGGTCCAACAAATCCTTGCAAGAATGTTTTATCTAAACTAATAGTTCTCTTTCCAATAGTGTTGAATTCCATTCCTAGTGGAACCTCATAAGGTAGATAATCTGCACCAAATTGCTTATTCATGTAAGCCTCTGTCACAGTTTGAGGAATCTCAGGAATTCCCGCAACATATACCTCGCCATATTTATCGTGTATCTTACCGATAAACTCTCTCATGAGGTTAATCTTTTCAAACTCCTTCTCTGCAGCAAATGCGAGATAGTATTGGATTTCATAGTAGGTCTTATTATTCTCAACTATACCCCTACCTGCAATATTATTGATTTTTTTACGGCATGCTTCAAAAATCACACCATAATCACTTGAATCATTACAATAGAGAGCCGTTCTCTTTGCGAAGTTTGATAACAGTTTGAATCCAGCACCATTTGCCTGTCCAGCTGTTACAACAAGAGAAATTCCTACCGATACACTATCACGGCTAATATTGATAATAGTATCCTCATAATCTGGGAAATATCCTCTAAAAGCAACCCAGTTATCAAGAAATACCACTATCTGTGGAAGTTCAGTCTTTCCAGCCTCTCGATATGCACTGTATGAACTAAGTCCAAGTTCTGAGAAATACTTCTTTCGCATTTGAATAGTTGACTGCATAAGCTTAAGGAATCCCTTTAGCCTCTCTTCGTCTGATGAAGTGATTACTCCTCCAACGTGATTTAATGTCTCAAAGTTTTTGAGAATCATAGATGCAAAATCAAGAATATATATATTTACATCCTTTGGTGAATACCTCTCGGCAAGTCCTCTAATCATTGTCTGAATAAGGTTTGTCTTACCTGACTGCGATGCACCAAGTACATACAGATTGTTCTGAGAAATATTAAGCACTTCCTCATATTGCTTCTGCCTTGAAGGATCATCAACAATTCCAATTGGAATAACAATATCCGTTCCGTCATACTTACAATTATCAACAGTAAATGGAATTGCCTCTGAAAGTGAAGGAAGACATATATTTTGCAATTTTTTAATACCACTCTTTTGGCAATACTCATTTACATAATCTACTATCGACTTGAGCTGACTATCCCCACCCTCTGTTTTCTTTGGTTTTTGCTCATAGATTATCTTTCTTCTTCCAGATAACTCAACGGACATAAGTGAGAACTTTTTCTGTTCATTTATACCAGAGGTCTGAGCTGGAGCTCCACTATATGCTGACTGGAATAATTGGAATATCTCATTATTACCAACCTGAAGATATGCTCTACCTGGCTCTGTAATTTCTGCCGCAAGAGGCGATTTGAGTACTTCGTTACTGTCATTTTTATTCTGAACCTTAAGACAAAGTTTAAATTTAGAGTTACTCCAAATCTGATCACTTACAACTCCCGCAGGCTTCTGAGTAGCGAGGATAAGGTGAATACCGAGGCTTCGACCAATACGCGCCGTACTTATCAGCTGTTGCATAAACTCAGGCTGATCCGCCTTTAATTCAGCAAACTCATCAACAATAAGTATTAAATGTGGTAGTGGAGTTTTGGCCTTCCCTTCCTTAAATGCTCGGATGTAGTCATCGATATGATTAACATTTTGTTCCGCAAAAAGTTCCTGTCTCTTCATAAGTTCTGCCTTGATAGAAAGAAGAGACCTTTCAATTTCATTTCCATCAATGTTCGTAATTGCACCATTAAGATGTGGCAAATCTCTAAACTGATTAACCATACCACCACCCTTAAAGTCGATGATTACAAATCCAACCTCGTATGGATGGAAAAGTGTAGCCATTGAAAGAATGTATGACTGCATAATCTCTGACTTACCGGAGCCTGTGGTACCTGCAACAAGACCATGAGGTCCATGGAACTTCTCATGAAGATCCAGGCATACTGTTTCATCTCCACTCTTTACGCCAAGAGGCGCTGCCATACTCTCATATATCTTTGATTCTGACCATCTCTTACTTAAATCAAGATCATATGGACTTTGAATACTGAGCAGCTGAAATAATGTAATATTCTTAGTGAGTGTATTCTCAAGATTTACTTCATCAATGTATACCGGAGCAAGTTTTGTAGCCAATTGAACTGCCTTAGCCTTATCAATATGTTGATAAGTAAAGTGCTGTATATTTTCTCCATCATCAACCTTCTGTACGTAGCCTGTATTTTCCCTTTCATTGAGGAATATTCTTGCTTCGCAGTTTGGATTAAGCTTTTCCTCGAATTCTTCAAAGAATACAAAGTGGAAACCATACTGATTTGCATTTTCAATATATTTTGATACCGGATGATTGCTCAATACATCAGACTTGTAAACAAGAACAACATAGTTTTCAGGAAAGATTGCATCCTTTCCAACTGTTTCTCTCGAAGAAAGCTCAGAATATAAGTATTCAAGGGTAATCTTTTCAGAATCCTTATCATACATGAAATTTCGGCCGCCTGTTCTTTCATTATATGTAATCTGAAACCATCTTGCCCAACTAAACATATCTACATCACCCTCATCCATTATAAGGAAAATCTTGGTTGTCTTGTAGAAATGAGATGCAGCGAACTCAATAATCAAGTTTTTTGTCATCTGATACAGCTTGCTTCTTGAACCAACGAATCCAACAGCATTAGACTCCTTTAACTCAAGAATAACTGGCATTTCATCTAAATACATATATTTATCATGAATTGCCTTCGGAAAGTCCTTAAGATCGTCGGTTGTATCAACATACTCCTCTTCCTTACAGTCGACTTGACAATTCGAAGCAACAATGCCTGAACCGAGTCTAACAGAAAGATAATCTTCATCATCAACGTCTTTTTCAAAAAGTCTATTGTTAAAATCCTCAATAAAACCTGCATACTCAACCAAACTCGGATTCATAACATTGGCTACGACTTTTTCACGTTCTCTAAGCTTAATTATTTCATCCTCTCGCTTTTGAAGATATTTCATATAAACTTCTTTTCTTCTGTTTTCTGTCTTCTCTCGACCCTTTTTCTGCTTGACAAAATTAATAATTGTAATTGTGGTGCTCACTGTCATTGTTGCCGCAAAATATATGACGAACATTCCTCCACCACCCATCATGCCACGAAGTCCAACCATGAGTAACATATTTACAAGCATAGGCATAACTGTCATTAAAAAGCTTTGTTCCTCATTTTCATCCTTTGACTCAGGGTCTAAAACCTCTATTTTTTCTTCCGGTGTCTTGTACTTTTGTCTCACATTTCGTACGAACTTTGGGTATTCAAAATGATTCTTCTGATACACCATTTTCTTTATTGGGCAATTCGTTATTATTCCCGCATTTTTCGAAGTATAAACATAACCATCCTCAAAGCAAAACGAGTATCCTTTAAGTGAAATAAATTCTCCATTTCTAATTCTAATATTGTTTGTTCTTGGAATCATTCCATTTACAAATACATCATATTGGGTATTAGAAATATCTACTAGGTAGTCTCCATTTCCTGTTGGTGCCAGTTTTATGCTTTCGTTATTTAAGATTGGATTATCGATTCGAATTGTACAGTTCGCATCACAACCAATAATAATTTCATTCCTACTTCTGCAATCTATTTGAAAATCATAGTCTTTTCCTACTCTCTCATATTCAATGAAAAATTCTATTCTAAAAAACTCTTTATTGCTATCTCCATAGCAAATATCAACATAGTCACCAATAGCCAGGTATCTTACATACTCCATAAGTCCCTGGCTTCCTTTTAAATAAACATTCTCACTACAACTTAATATAAACTTGCCTGTTTCTTCCCTATCAATTCTAAGGATAAATGGAAGATCAAATTTATCCTTACTGAACATAATATGACAACCATTTTCTGTACCTATAAGAAGATTTCTATTAAAGCTCTCATCCAGAGAAATCTCCTTGTACATATTATTACCATGTATAATAACCTTGTACTGCATTTCTACCCCCGACATCATATTCCTTCTAACTTTATATTATCTGTTAAACTTAATGACTGACCCATCATGAATACCAAACTTTTCAAGTTCATCATCCCCCCTAAGCAATGCTTTGGGATTATCCATACACAGGTAACATTCAGCAACATCATCAGTATTAATTCCAAGTCCAAGACCTTTATTAAGGCCATATATCAGCTCATTTGCAGAGATATTGAGCGGAACTTCAATATCCATTTTTTTATTATTCTTCTGATTATCAAATATTACAATAACCGACTTTTTCACTTAGCTCCCTCCTATCATTCTTGTAGTTTTTTCCAAGAATTTTTTATTCTTAGCTTCTTCAAAACCAAACTGTATATCATAGAGATATACATATTCTGAAACAATACATTCTACTGATAATGATGCACTTTTAAGATAGTCTCTCTTCTTCTGTAAAAACATATTGCACACTATAAGCACTCTTTCTTTTATGTCCGGAACCATAGCTAGCACCTTTTCCAACTTACTAATTGATGCTTCATCCTGCCTTGTTGTCACAACAATCTTATCCACTGTCTTTAAAAATGCTAATTTTTCCTGGCTTATTGTTCCGTCTATCTCAGCAACAATATAGTCATATGTGTTAGTTTGCCTAATATACTCAATTATTTTTACATATGTTGTAAAGCTAACCTGATATGCAATAGGATGATTTGCGTATGGAGGTATATAATAAAACTCCTGTTTTATTATTTCCGATTCGATCATTTTTATAGCATTTGTTAGATTTACTGCAGATTGATACGAAAACTGAGTACTCAATGACTTAATATTATCTAAATAATACATATAGTCCTGATTGAGAGTAGTATTTATATATATTACCTTCTTGCCATCATTAAACAAATTATGAGCAATCGACAATGCTCCTAATGTAAGTCCCGATCCACCACTTACTGAAAATACACCTATAACCTCTGTTTTTTGTCTGATTCCATTATTTCTTTTTTTAGATACATTAGAATCAATTATATCCGCCAACATTTTTATACTGGCATACTTAAATACGGTATTCTTGTCATCTGATGAATTATTATCCTCAACTATATAGATTACTCTGATGTTTGAAGCATAGCCTTTCACATATCTGGAATCCTCAATTGGGATAAGGATTGTATCCACTTTTTTCCCTGATTCAAAATATTTAGAAATCGCATTATAGTCTGTAATAACATCAATATGAGTTCTTCCTGCAAACACTTTAGCCAGTTTTAATTCAATTGTTCTTACATATTCCTCATCGGATGATATTAATAAAATAGTATTTCCCATTATTCCCTTTTCTTCCAATTTATTATTTTGCATTTTTCATTTATTATTGTCATAATTCTACATGATATTTTACTATATATTCATTTTTATGTAAATTTAAATAAACATTTTTAAAAAAAAATCCAGGTATATAACCTGAATTTTTTCTTTGATAACCTATTCTATTTTATATAGTTTTCAAAATACCATTTATTAGCAATTTCATGATACTTTTCGTATGTCTCGCATGCACTCTTCATAGTAATTTCATCAAATTTATACATACCTGGTTCAGCTTTTTTTTCATGAACTAATTCACCATTCACAATTTGATAATTGCCTAATGCAAACTCGTATATAATTGAAGCTACATCATCATTACACAGTACTTCTTTTTTTGCTTCAGAAACTGCTAAATCATAAGCTTTACAAAAGTTATTGATCAATTCACTCTCTTTACCTGAATTACAGAATGTATCATATTCATCGAGAAGATCATCAATCTGATCATAAGAAATTGAAGGCTCGTTACTAAATACTCTAACAAATGCAATCTTTCTATACAATTGCCACCTATCAGTCCCCCATCTTTCTTTATACTCAACCATATTATTTTTGCATTCAAATTCACCTGTAATACAAAGCTTATCTCTATATCTATCGTTTATTTCAGAAATATTGAGATTGCTAATCACATTTGTCTTTTTTTTATTCGTGCATCCGGTAATAATAGCCGCCGTTACGATTGATATTAAACCAAAAATAACTATCTTCTTCTTACTCATTACCATTCTCCTTAATTATCATTCTTCATATATTCAGGATGACTGGATACATATGTAATTGCATTATTAATCTGTTCTGACGTTGCATTCTCAAATCTAATATTATAGTGGTCTCTAATGTACTCTGCTACACCATCTCTAAAATCACTTTCATAATAGACCTGACCATTTGATGCAGCATAATTTGTATTTGCTCCCCTAGAATTTGAAAGTGCATCAAGTGCCTCTCTGTTCTCATCAGAACCCTGAACAAAGTTCTGAAAACCATTAACAACCTGTTCGCTTGTGATAGGACTATCTTGGTGTGTCAAGTTATAATATGCTACTCGCGTCTCAAGCTCAGCAACATTAATTTTAGAATTAATTGCAATTACTTGTTGCTTTCCACATACTGCTGTTTGACCTCCTACGGCTAGATCAGTAGTATAGTCCCTATAGTATTCAAGATTAAGTTTCTCAGTAGTAGCATTATTTGCTTCATTTGTATCTTGAATTACATCATAATAGGACTTTGCCTGTTTATATATTGCTACTCCAACTACTCCGTAAGGGCCTGTACTCTTGATTGCACCTTCTATAGCGCCCGTCACCTTACCCTCACCATAATTTGTAACATCTCCAACCAGTTTGTTTACAAGTGCATCCTGAACTCTGATATATTCATTATTTATTTTCTTCTTATATGAATCGCTCCAATTCATTTCCATCCCCGCTGGAGTAATGTAAATATTGTGCTTCGTATCATCATACATTTCCGAAGAAAAATACTGAAATTCTTCTTTATCATTCTCCACTGTATCAATAACTATCAATCTAGGATCTTCAGTCTCCTGACTCACCACTATTCCAAAATCAGCGCATATTGCTAATCCTGTATTCTCATCGCACCCTATGACAAGTCCATCCATATGCAATTCCTGGTAAAACGTGTTAGTTGCAGTTAAAATCGCATTTAGGTTTGCGTAACCCTCAAGAGAATAATGAAGATACTGAAAATTATCTGCTTTAAACTGATAATATTCGTTATACTGCTCTGCAATGTATCCCAACATATCATTAGCATAATATATTGTATACGACCTAAATCCCGCTAATATATTATAATCTTCCTCAGTGTAACAAAGTGTTAACAGCTGACTGATTTTTTCATAATCAACCGTTGTAATCCCATTTGTTTCATTTGTCGTTACACACGAATCAAGATATACCAAAATTGCATCTCTTTCCCAATCAGTAACTTCACTAGGATCCTTACTTAAAAACTTTTTAAGATTCTCAAGTTGCTCTGGGTGCTGATCAAATGGCTCTACAAGATTTATACTATCATAAAACTCCTTGAATAATCCGCCACCTACTCCCTCAAGTCTTTGAGCAAATCCACTAGTTGTTCCAAAAATCGAATCCTCATAACAACTGTGGTGCATGCCAAAGTTAATTCCAACTTCTTCTCTTGTCTTGCCAAGTCCGCCAACATTTATACTATTCACCAAGCCTTTTAATGATGATATATATGGGTCTGCTGTTGTATCTTTATCAGCCAGCACCTTTTCAGACTTTGTATCATCATACTCTCTTGCATTATCAAATACATCCTTAAGCTTTTTTTTGATAGCATCTCTTTCAGTCATAGCTCCTCTTGACCGCTGTGAAAGACTCTTAGCTTGGGCATCTAATGCATCAAAATTCATTACACAATCCTGACCAAGAATGTTAACTGTAGCCTCAAGTTCTGACTCATATGATGCTCCTCGGCCATAATATCTAACCTGAGTACTAAGGCTTGTTAACACCGCTTCTTCGATTATGCTTCTTGCTTCTTCTGTAAAATCTCTAATCATATTAACACCTTTAACTCTCCGCTGTCATATCTCTATTCATTTCCGTATCAAGATTCGAATACATCAGCTTGGCAGTATTTAGCATTGTAACGCTGTTATCCTTAAGTTCCCAAATCAATCTATAAATCTCTTCATATCTATCTAACGCAGCAATAAGTTCTTTTGCACATGCGCTTTTACTTGTTGAAAACTCTTGTCTTAACTGTCCAAGCGGAAGAAAAAAATGTTCCGGACTCGAAAATAAACTATTTAAATTTGAATTTACACTATCAATAACGCTATAGCTAACCTTTAAATTTGCCATATCCCCACCTCACATTAATATATATCACCATCAATTGCATCTATCTGTTCTACAAATTCATTCGCGTTTCTCTGCATTGCATTGGTAATATATTGTAACTGGCCTTGCATTATCTCCAAGGAACCAATAAATGCAAGTAAATTATCATGGAATGCGCCATCCGTAACGCCCTCTTCACAAGCTCTTCTAAGTTGCTTGATAACACCTTGATAAGTGTACTCAATAGAATCACTTAATCCAGCAATTCTATTAGAATAGCCACTAAATTCTTCATCTTTAACTATCAAGTCTTGCATTTCTCATTTTCCTTTCTTTCCTTTTCTTCCTTTTCTTTTCTTTCGCGTTCCTCTCGCTCTCTTCTCTCTATGTCAGCAATTTCTCTATTACACTCATCTATTGACGAATTATAATGCCTTATCTCTCCTTGCAGTTCATCAATCATCTGGTTGAGCTTATTAATATTGGCCTCAATGTTGTACATCATATTATCTAAACCATCCACATGAAAACTACCATTTGTAAGGCTATACAAATCTAAAAATTTCGAGGTAGCCCCCTGGTTAGCTAACCCCTTTGCATTTCCATAGATATCCATAAGCTTTGCTCTCTTTTCCGAAAAGAATTGTTCTACCTCGCCCTGCATACTACGTAGTTTTTCTATTTCCTTATTGAGGCGTTGAATTCTTTGTTTGTAGTCCTCAATAATTCTTTCGTTCTCCTTGATACAATCCTCATAGTATGCTATTCTTCTTCTCAGCGTTTCCTTATCCACCGAACCACCTCCAATATCTATCTCCAATTTAATCCTAATACTAAGAAAACCGGATATTCTTTAGTAAAGAGAAACAGCTTTTGAACGAATAAAATATGCATTCAAAAGCTGTCGAATCTACCCGATACTAAAAAATCATACTAGCGATTGTTCTATCTGCTTCTGCAAAGTTTTCACATACCTGCT
>DCHE01000074.1:1826-2819 GCA_002314775.1 Lachnospiraceae bacterium UBA1760 | reverse complement strand
TTCTTACAGTAATAATCTCAGCTATGTTCCTAAGTTCTGTCTGATTGTTGTAATACTCATCACGATATATAAATGAAACATTAGAAAAATAGTTCACCATGTCCTTTGAATGAAAATCGCTTAATACCGGCCTATGGTCTTCTCTCTCCTCTGGTCTTCTGGTAAGCTGTGATAATACTACAATTGCAATTCCATGATTTTCAGCAATAAGCTTCAAGTAGTCACAAATGTAATTAATCTTGCATAGGTCATGTTTTGCGTCATATTCAGTATTAAGTAGCTGCAAATAATCAATAATTACAACATCAACGTCTGACATTATCTCTTTTGACAGTTCCTGCTCCAAAGCTTCAACACTTATTCCTGGTGTATCATTGATAATCAAATTACTGTTACCAATCTGCTTTGTAGCCTGGATAACACGATTCCAGCCTTCCTCAGACATATTATTTATATGACTTCCATACAGATTCTGTCTTGACTCCATGGATAGAAGTCTTTTAACTAGCTGCTCCTTTGATTGTTCAAGAGAGAAATACACAATTCTGTGATTTTCCTTTATAGCCATGGACTGAACTATATTTAGTGCTAATGCAGTTTTACCCATTGCAGGTCTTGCTGCTATCAAATACGTACACCCTGGCTTTAATCCTCCCCACTGGTAATCCAAGTCTATGAATCCAGTTTTCATCCCAGCCGGAATTCCTTTAAGATACTCAAGCTCCTTCTCCATAAATTCCTTATCAATTACCTTTGTATCGTCTTTTCCAATAATCATGATTTGTCTCCTCCATTACAAAATTATCTTCATACTAACAATCAATTAGGACATATAATGTCATTCTGAGAAGTGATTTTGAACACGCGTCCTACTCAGTAAATACAGTATAGCTCCAGCATATGTACATTATTTTTTACATAAAGAATGGAGACCATTTCTGATCTCCAATTCGTTAGTCATTATATTTAGTTCTCATATCATCAAGCGACTCT
>DCHE01000074.1:161-1663 GCA_002314775.1 Lachnospiraceae bacterium UBA1760 | reverse complement strand
AAAGTATCAATTGTCTGGTAATCACAACGCACTTTGATTGGTACTGCAGGTCCTGAGAACATATATACATGCTCTGCCATATGCTTTGGAAGATCCAGTCCATGCTCCAAGCCTTCAACCTGCTTCATTGGCTTAACCTTCTCGTCAAGGATTAATACATCCGTAATCTTATCAATTCGATAATACGAAATATCTCCATATTTATCATAATTACCCAGCAGATAGTAGTTACCGTTTGCAGCCACCATCTGATATGGATTCACAATATACTCTTTTTCTCTCTGATGAAGCTTGAAATCAAGACCGTAATCATTATATTTAAAAGAGATTTTTTTCTTCTGATCTATAGCATCGTTAATCGCACTGACTGTATAGAGAACCTGCTTATTATCAGTCCTCTTAAGGCTTGGTGTGGTGCTTACATGAGAAACCTTAGATTCAAAAAACTTATTTCCCATTGACTCTAATTTCTTAACAAGCTCCTTTGCTTGATTTCCAGACAAAGTCTTTGAAAACAATACAGAATCAATCAACATTCTAAGCTCAGCATCATCGAATTTTCTATTAATCAGGAAATATCCATCCTCCATATCAATCTCATATCCAAGCTCAATAAGAGAGAGAACATTTGCCTTAACAGAACGTCTGTCACATTCCATTCCATAATCCTGCTTTAGGAGTCTTATAATTTCCTGCTGTGTCAAAGTGTGATTCTCGTCCGAATAGGTTTCAAGGATCTCAAGAATCAACATATTTAGCATTTTCTTATTACCGGTCAAGTACATTAGGCTCCTCCTATCTTACATCCCAGGTTATTACTTTTACTCTGTCAGGAATCCTTGCCTTACCCAACATTTCATTCCAGATTCTACTGTAGTCTTCTTCCCACATCTGAGCAGTGTTCTTAAAGTGTTTATCATTTGCAAAATTCAAAAGGACAATATGGAATCTCTTTTTCTCCAGGAACTTGCAATTATTTAGATAATGCATGAATGTCAGTCTGTTTCCCAGCTGATAATACTTACTCTTCCAATTCTCAAAATCACCACCATCAGCTAATACATCGAAAGCTGCCTTCATAGAAGAAATAATCAAAGCCTCATTTTCCTTCGCCTTTTCTGAAGCACCTTCTTTCGTTGTGGACATTTTGGTTCTGACTTCTTCAGTATGCGCTTTAGCCTCAATCAAATAGTAATCCATGTTATCATTGCTGACTGCTATACCATCCCATTGGGGTTGTTGAATAGGCCAGAAGCTAAACACTTCCCTGGAAACGTCCTTATCAATAATACCTATATTATCAAGAACAATCTCCTGGTTCAGCTTGTACTCCGCATAATCATCAAACTTCACCGGGCTTACCCATCTAAGCTTTTCCTGACCACTGATTGATCTGTTTAGCTGCTTACACAACTCACTATCATTTACTATTTTCTGAATCCAATATTTACTGCCATAATCATGCTCAGCAGCTCCTTTTGATGTATTACTCAATCCTATCC
>DCHE01000074.1:0-153 GCA_002314775.1 Lachnospiraceae bacterium UBA1760 | reverse complement strand
CTTCCTCCTTCTCTATCACAAAACCACTCCAATTATCTGCATATTGCAAGAGCAAAGTTAAAGGCGTTTCCTTAGTCGCTACACTTCTATTGTCATCAACGTACTGACCATCATGATATACAATCGCCTGTGCCTCTTCCTCAGTTAATGGAA
>DCHE01000094.1:9912-10174 GCA_002314775.1 Lachnospiraceae bacterium UBA1760 | reverse complement strand
AAGCACCTGCAAAACTGCAAGTGCTTTTTGGTGATCCATCGGGGATTCGAACCCCGGGCACCTTGATTAAAAGTCAAGTGCTCTACCACCTGAGCTAGTATCCCATATGTTTTGCAGAGCTTACGCTCTGCTTTTACCAGAAGTAATTCTGATAAAAAAAAATCAGGGCCAACTGGATTCGAACCAGCGAATGCAGGGATCAAAACCCTGTGCCTTACCGCTTGGCTATAGCCCTTCATGGGCAGTTGCCCCGATCAACGTG
>DCHE01000094.1:9055-9792 GCA_002314775.1 Lachnospiraceae bacterium UBA1760 | reverse complement strand
CTCCAGAGCCACAATCTGGCGCGCTAGCCAACTGCGCCATAGCCACCATAAAAAATAAAATATCATACTGCTATGCAATATGATAACTACGTGCCCGAAGGGATTCGAACCCCCGACCCACGGCTTAGAAGGCCGTTGCTCTATCCAGCTGAGCTACGGACACACATCATTCAAATTCTGAATGAATCTGCCCTGTTTGTTAAAAAAATTATTCTTTAACAACAGAAATCGGGGTGACAGGATTCGAACCTGCGACCTCCTGCTCCCAAAGCAGGCGCTCTAGCCAAGCTGAGCCACACCCCGTTTTTCACACGCAAGGAAGATTATATACTACTATTGGCAAAATGTCAATCAGTAAATTACTCTATTTCTTCCTTGTTTTTTACCCATATATAATTTTTCATCAGCTTTGCTTATAATTCGGTCAATTCCGATGCCTTCATCATATTCTTCAACACCAAATGTCATTGTTACTTTAATTGGTTGACCCTCATAACTAAACTCATATTTCTCGATGAGATGAAGGAGTTTACTTGTTTCCTCAAATGCATAATCACCATTAATACCCTCAAATGAGAAGAGGAATTCTTCCCCACCCCATCTGGATGCAAAGCCCTTGCCATCCATAAACTCATTCATTATTTTACCAAGAGTTTCAAGCACATAATCTCCAGCTTCATGGCCATATGTATCATTAATACTCTTAAATAAATCTATATCACCTATGACAATTGTCA
>DCHE01000094.1:4462-9032 GCA_002314775.1 Lachnospiraceae bacterium UBA1760 | reverse complement strand
ACCACCATCAACACTACGGCTTTCTTTATTGATCTGCTCAATATGGTTAAGCATTCCACGTCTGTTCTGGAGCTTTGTCAGCGGATCCACTGTAGCAAGCATTTCAAGCTTTCTTGAATACTTAATTATCTTCTCCTCTGAAGCTGAGAACTTAAGCCTAAAGAAATAAGATATCGTTGCTACCTTTAAAACAACATAGACCGTGCAGATGAATGTTGCTAATGAACTTCCATACGGAATAACTACCAGCGTGTGTCCATAATTATTCACATAGAATATGAGGCCCATAAGTATTGCTGCACTTACTACAACAGAAACTATTCTTTCTCTTCTGTTTCCTGCAGCACGATAAAAGAATATCATAAATGCTACATATAATTGCGCCTGGAACATATATGACAATCCCAACTGAGAAACGAGATACACAACGTTAATAACCAGCGAAATATAATATGCATATATGAGCTCGTTCATTCTTATCTTGTAGGTAAGAAATAACGTAACAACAATTAGCATCATGAAGCCTAATATAGAAAATCCAAGTGACTTATCAAAATTAAAAAATGCAAATATTGAAAAAATCAGAAGGAATTGAACATCAACAAGGCAGAGAGTACGAATCATTACGGCTGTTTCTTTTGGTTCGCTCTCTTCCATAATTTCACGATTTATTAAATTTTTAACACTACTAAATAATTTCATACTTCGTATTGTCGAATACCACACTTGGTTACTATCCGTTAACCAATTAGTGCAAAAATATAGATTAAAAAATTATAGCACAATTTGGCAGAATTATAAATAGTATTTCAATTCTATGTCGACTTTGTTCTCTTCAATTTCCATTATCATATAGGTCGGCTTACGTCCTGTCTGTCTTGGATATGTCAGTGACCCAGGATTAATAAAAGTAATACCATCCTCAACTCTGTGACAGGGAACATGAGTATGGCCAAACATCACGATATCTGCTTCCAATTCCTTTGCTCTGTAATACAGCCCATCAAGGCCACTGTAAACCTTATCATAATGGCCATGGGTAAGAAGGACACGGTGTCCCGCCAGATTAAATACTATTCTCCTGCTCAAATCATAGAAAAAATCATTATTGCCTTCGCACACATATACCGGAACATCTGCAATAGCTCTAAGACTCCCTTCCGTGCACTCTGCATCTCCACAGTGTATCAGCATATCAAAAGGACGTTCTGATTTGATTACTTCCGTCAGTATTCTATTATCGCCATGAGTATCACTCACTATTAAAACTCTGCTCATAACTGTATACGGATTATTTTGCCTAACGCTTACTTCAGCACTCCCATTTCAACAAGTCTGTCCTTCATAAGTCTAAGCGCTTTTCCACGGTGACTAATTTCATTCTTTTCCTCTGATGTTATTTCAGCACTTGTGCAGCCTCTGTCAGGGAGAAAGAAAATCGGATCAAATCCAAATCCATTTCCGCCTGCTATTTCATGTGCTATTTGTCCTTCCATAGTTGCGCGGACTGTTTCTATTCTTCCATCAGGAAATGCCGCAGCAATAGCACATACAAATCTAGCTGTTCTCTGTTCATCAGGGACCCCTTCAAGCTTGTCAATAAAGTTCTTATTTTTAATGTCATATGACGTATCATGTCCCATATATCTTGCCGAGTGTATTCCAGGCTCCTTGCCAAGATAATCTATCTCAAGTCCAGAGTCATCTGCAAGTGTGAGGCAGCCAGATGCCTCCATAATTGCCTTTGCCTTAAGAATAGCGTTTTCCTCATAAGTTGTGCCATTTTCTTCGACATCAATTTCAATCCCGGCCTCTTTCATAGTAATGACTTCAGCATCAAGATCCTTAAGAATCTCTCTGATTTCATTCACTTTTCCTTTATTTCCTGTGGCAAAAATGATTTTAAACATTTGGTCTCCTCTTTGGCGGCTTAGGCCCCATAAACATGTAATAATATGTCTTCATCATTCCATTGTATATCTTACGGTTCTTATCAGCCTTTCTGCCCATATACTTTTCAACATCCTGATACCCGGTAATGACATATGCACTGAAGCTGTCGAGACGTTTAAAGCCTTCCCCTAACTCTGTATACAGCTTAGGGAGTATTTCCTTTTCACCGATTCTCTCGCCATATGGAGGGTTCGTGATTATAAAGCCATACTTCTTCGGATGATTTAACTCTGATACTGGGCGTTTCTGGAAGTGAATAAGCTTTTCCACTCCTGCCGCCTGCGCGTTCTGCTTGGCCGACTTGATAATATCTCCATCAATATCAAAGCCCTGAATATCTGTTTCAATATCAAGATTTACAAGGTCCCCCGCTTCATCCGACACCTCATACCAGTTCTTACGTTTGATAAGATTATCCCATTCCTGAGAAATAAAGTCCCTGTCCATTCCAGGTGCTATATTTGCTGCAATCATTGCCGCTTCAATAGGAATAGTTCCACTTCCGCAGAAGGGGTCTATAAGTATTCTGTCCTTTTTCCATGGTGTGAGCATTATCATCGCTGCTGCTAGATTTTCCGCTACAGGTGCCTTACTTACAAGCTTTCGGTATCCTCTCTTGTGAAGTGATTCACCAGTTGTATCAAGTCCTATAGTCACCACATCCTTCATCAGAAATACTCTGAATGGATATGACGCTCCAGTCTCTGCAAAATGTTCTATGCCATATACCTTGGAAAGGCTCTTAACCATTGCCTTCTTGATAATTGACTGGATATCTGAGGGTGAAAAAAGCTTTGAGTTTACACTTGCAGCCTTTGCAACCCAGAATCTTCCATCTCTTGGAATATAATGTGACCAGTCAACTGCCTCAACCGCATCAAACAGTTCAGTAAATGTCCTTGACTCAAATTCAGCACAATTAATGAGTACTCTCTCAGCAGTTCTTAAAAAAACATTCGCCCTGCAGATTGCTGACTCATCACCCTTAAAATAAACCTTACCATTTTCTACCCGGCTTATTTCATAACCAAGATCATCTATTTCTCTTTTAAGCACTGACTCCATGCCAAAATGGCATGGAGCTATAAATTCATACATCATAATATATACCGTTTTTAGCTTATCAGATACGTGCTACCCCTGTCTTTCTTGCCGCCTCAGCTACTGCCTTTGCTACTGCTGGAGTAACATTCTCATTGAATGAGTTTGGAATAATATAGTCTGGTTTGAGCTCTTCATCAGTTACAATTGAAGCAATTGCATAAGCTGCGGCAAGCTTCATCTCATCATTGATATCCTTAGCTCTTACATCAAGTGTTCCACGGAATATTCCTGGGAATGCAAGCACATTGTTAATCTGATTAGGGAAATCCGAACGTCCTGTTCCCATAACAGCAACACCAGCCTTCATAGCCTCTTCTGGCATTATTTCAGGAACAGGATTAGCCATTGCAAGTACTATAGGCTTATCAGCCATTGTCTTAACCATTTCTGCTGTAAGAACACCTGGAGCTGAAACTCCGATGAACACATCTGCGCCCTTAATAACCTCAGCAAGGCCACCCTGCTTCTTATCAAGATTTGAAATCTTAGCCATTTCAGCCTTAATTGGGTTAAGATTGTCTCTTCCATCGTAAATAGCCCCCTTTGTATCACAGAGAACTACATTCTTAAGACCAGTCTTCATAAGGAGCTTTGTAATGGCAATTCCAGCAGCACCAGAGCCGTTAACAACCACTTCTATATCTTCAATCTTTTTATCTACAAGCTTAAGGGCATTAATCATTGCTGCAAGAACAACTACAGCTGTTCCGTGCTGGTCATCATGGAAAATAGGAATATCACAGCGTTCCTTAAGCTTCTTCTCAATTTCAAAACATCTTGGGGCTGAGATATCTTCAAGATTTACTCCACCGAATGAACCCGCAAGGAGCGCAACTGTATTAACAATATCGTCTACCTCTTTTGAACGAACGCAAAGTGGGAATGCATCAACATCACCAAACCTCTTGAACAGTACGCATTTTCCTTCCATAACTGGCATACCTGCTTCTGGTCCAATATCTCCAAGACCAAGTACCGCTGTTCCGTCTGTAACTACCGCAACAAGGTTTCCTCTTCGTGTATACTTATATGAAAGATCTGTGTCGTCACTGATCTTAAGACATGGCTCAGCAACGCCCGGTGTATAGGCTACTGATAAATCTTCCATTGTGTTCACCTCACAGCGAAGACCTACCTCTATCTTGCCGTTCCATTCCTCATGCTTCTTTAATGCAAATTCTTTTTTATCCATGATACGCTCCTTCTTGAGATGTATTTATTCATAAAAAACTCCACGGAATATCTTATCATATTTCGTGGAGTTTTTATATATTTTCAGATATATTTTAAGACCGTGGTAGAGATAAAACCCAAAAAGTAAGGTAGCCCGACAGGGGAACTGGCGGGCTACGATGAGGGGAGTATAAATAATTAATAAGGGGTTGTAAATGAACACCATTGAAGGGTTGGTGCCCAATCACAATACCGATTATAGATATTAAAAATGCATAAATCAAGGCTTTTTTTAAAATAGTATTTAACTTTTTTTTCATCACAAAATGTTGTGCAAAAA
>DCHE01000094.1:3981-4343 GCA_002314775.1 Lachnospiraceae bacterium UBA1760 | reverse complement strand
AGTCAAGTTTCTTTCTTAATCCTTTCGGATAATGATTTTTCATAATTTCATTTGCAACTTTCCCCCAACCTATTGGCATACCATCTATAAAAATAACATGCCAGCCATTCGGAAGGGAAATATTAAATGTTTCACCATTAATATATTTGTATATTTCGGGAGAATCCTTCGTCAATTGACATGCCCCATTAACATCACCAACATGTAAGGCCTTTGCAAGGGCATGTGCCGGTTCAAATCTATTCTTTTTAAGTTCTCCCAAATGAAGACCTGGCCTTATAACCTTAAGCCCTGATAGCGATGGACACTCTTTTGGAAGCATATATATCTGATCCTTGAATCTTACAAGTACTCTGTCTTTA
>DCHE01000094.1:0-3905 GCA_002314775.1 Lachnospiraceae bacterium UBA1760 | reverse complement strand
TGCCGGATCCTTTTTATTAATACCTCTTTCATATCCGCAGGGGGGCATTACCTTTTTTACAGCCTCCAGACTATTCCTCTTGTCCGCATCTGTATCTTCCTTAAATATATTCGCGTCAGAAATAATATTTGTATCTGCATTATCACAATCAACTTCGCTATAAGACTTCCGTCTCAGTGCGCATACAAAATGTCCCTCTCCATCAACGTGGTGAGGCCATAACCTGATTCCAATATTATCGAAGCCTCTTCTCATCTCCCCAAACAGCATCATCTCTTCCAGTTCGAAGTCCTCATGCCTTTTAAGAAATGCTGCAATGGTATTTTCGTTTTCTTCCTTGGAAAATGTGCATGTAGAATATACCAGTCTTCCTCCCGGTCGCAGCATAAGAGATGCCTCATCAAGAATCCACTCCTGTCTGTCTGCACACATTAATACATTATCCAGCGTCCATTCCTCTACTGCTGTTTGTGATCTTCTGAACATGCCCTCGCCCGAACATGGTGCATCGACCAGTATCTTATCAAAAAATCCGGCAAATCTTCCGGAAATATTTCTTGGGTCTTCACTGATAACCAGTGCGTTTTTCACACCCATTCTTTCTATATTCTCTGATAAAATACGGGCTCTGTCTGGCATTATTTCATTGGCTACAAGAATTCCTTCACCCTTTAGCATATCTGCAATCTGTGTACTCTTGCCCCCAGGAGCGGCACACAAATCCAGTACTCTGTCACCAGGTTCAGCATCAAGGTATATAGCCGGTGACATTGCAGAAGGCTCCTGTATGTAGTATGCGCCCGCCTCGTGGTATGGATGTTTACCTGGGCGCAGGCTTATTTTGCATAATCTGCTGTCAGTTGCCAACGTTTCATCTGTATTGGCATCCAAAGTATTTCCATCGTCTGACTGAATATATGAATATCCATTATCTATCCAAGGAATCCTCGTAAAAAACAGTTCAGCTGATATTTCACTTTTTTCATCACAAAGGGCACCGAGAATATCTCCCGGTGCCTTTGTATTAATTCTGAGACCCTTTACCTCTGCTTTATCATATGAAGCAATGAACGCATCATACTCGTCGCCAAGGTATTCCTTCATTCTGTTTTTAAACTCATTAGGTATAAACAAAACCGATGTTTCTCCCAGATATTCATACATGATCTGTAATCATGTATACAGCTTATCATTAAACCTCAAGGTTAGCTGACTCTTCACCCTTAGCGTCGAATGTATAATCCTTGCCAGGAAGTACAGCGTTAAGAATAATACCAACAAGTGATCCAACTGCGATACCTGAAAGTGATACATTAACTGAACCAACTGTGAAAGCAATTGCTCCGCTTGCTGAGTATCCGATACCAATTGAAAGTACGAGGATAAGAGCTGCAATAATAACGTTACGATTGTTCTTGAAATCAACCTGGTTCTCAACTACGTTTCTAACACCAACTGCTGAAATCATACCATAAAGAACGATTGAAACACCACCAACTGTAGCCGCAGGCATTGATGAAACAAGTGCTGCAAACTTAGGTGAGAATGAGAATACGATTGCGAAGATAGCTGCAAGTCTGATTACCATTGGATCATAAACCTTTGTAAGGTTAAGAACACCTGTGTTCTCGCCGTATGTTGTATTAGCTGGTGCGCCAAATAATGAAGCAAGCATTGTTGCAAGTCCATCACCAAGAAGTGTTCTGTGAAGACCTGGCTCCTCGATGAAGTTCTCACCAACTGTTGATGAAATAGCTGACATATCGCCAATGTGCTCAACGATTGTAGCAATAGCGATTGGCATAATGCCGATAATAGCTGAAACAATAAGGCTTGTATTAGGATTAGCAAAGATTGAGAATACTGTATCTTCCATCTTGAAAGGAAGACCAATCCAAGCTGCCTGTGCAACGCCTGAGAAGTCAACGCCACCGCGAATAACTCCTACTATGTATGAAGCAACAACACCAATAATGATAGGAATAATCTTAACCATTCCCTTACCCCAGATGTTACATGCAACAATAACAACGATAGCGACAATAGCTACAAGCCAGTCAGCTGAACAGTTATTAATAGCTGAAGGTGAAAGGTTAAGTCCGATTGCCATAATAATTGGACCTGTTACGATAGGTGGGAAGAACTGCATTACCTTCTGAACACCAAAAGCCTTAATTAATGCAGCAATTATAAGGTAAAGAAGTGCTGCACAACAAACACCCAGACACGCATAAGGAAGTAATTCCTTTTCTCCATTAGGAGCAATTGCTGCATATCCACCGATAAAAGCAAAGCTTGAACCGAGGAAAGCAGGAACTTTTTTCTTTGTGAGGAAATGGAAAAGAAGTGTTCCAAGTCCAGCAAATAAAAGTGTTGCAGATACAGATAATCCTGTAAGAGCTGGTACAAGCACTGTTGCCCCAAACATAGCAAACATGTGCTGAAGTCCTAGTAATAGAACCTTTGGTGTGCCAAGAGTCTTCGCGTCGCGAATGCCCTCAGCGCCGATTTTTACATCTGACATAATCGTCCCTCCCTTGTATTTATATTGTGGTTACATACAGGCGCATCTCCTTCTTAAGTGCCTGCCCCTTAATGACGCATTTTTCTGCCCATTAGGGATTAATTCCGTAAAAAAGGCTGTCCATTTCTGAACAGCCTCTTTACTATTCTTATATATTCTACAAGATATAGTGTTCTATTTCAATATGTTATACAAAATAATTAAGGTCAATCTATTCTGCCTTTTCAGGAGCAGCCTCTCCTTCTACTGTACCAAAAATCTTCTTGATAGCTACTACTGTACCAATCATAAGTACGATACCGATAATAAGGCTCACTGCTGCATTCTTTGTAGCTCCTGCAATGATGTATGTAATGCAGCTGACCACAGCACATGTCATAGCATATGGAAGCTGTGTAGATACGTGGTTAACGTGATTACACTGGCCACCTGCTGATGCCATAATTGTTGTGTCTGAAATAGGTGAACAGTGGTCACCACAAACAGCACCGGCCATACATGCAGAAATTGAAATGATGCGAATCGGGTCGCTTACTTCAGGGAAGGCTGCGATACAGATTGGAATCAGGATTCCGAATGTACCCCATGATGTACCTGTTGCGAATGCCAGACCACATGCAATTACGAAGATGATTGCAGGAAGGAAACTCTTGAGTCCTGCAGCATTTGTTACAAGACCTGCAACAAACTGTTTTGCACCAAGGGAATCTGTCATGCCTTTAAGTGTCCATGCCAGAGTAAGAATCAGGATGGCTGGAACCATGGCTTTGAAACCTTCAGGAATACAGGCCATTGCATCTTTGAAAGAAAGAACACGGCGGCACATGTACAGGATGAGTGTAACGATAAGGGCGCCGAAAGAACCGATCATAAGTCCGACTGATGCATCAGAGTTTGAGAAGCCTTCAATAACGTTCAGGTGTGCATCGCCGTCAGCAAAGAAGCCGCCTGAGTAAAGCATTCCGATTACACAGAAGACGATAAGAACAATGATAGGAATAAGCAGGTCGATTACTTTTCCTTTGCTGTTTACTTCTGAAACTTCATCAGCTTTGTCGTTCATCATCTGAACAGCCTTTTCGTATTTGCTCATTCCGCCAAAATCAACTTTGAGGAAAACCAGTGAAAGCATCATGGCAATTGTAAGAAGTGCGTAGAAGTTGTAAGGGATGGCCTTACAGAAAAGAATGAATCCGTTTTCACCTTCGCCGGCAAAACCTGCAACAGCGGCAGCCCATGAAGAAACAGGAGCGATGATGCAGACTGGAGCAGCAGTAGAGTCAATAAGGTAAGCAAGCTTTTCACGGCTGATTCCGTGTTTGTCTGTAACAGGACGCATAACTGATCCGACTGTAAGACAGTTGAAATAGTCATCAATGAA
>DCHE01000024.1:33713-46493 GCA_002314775.1 Lachnospiraceae bacterium UBA1760 | reverse complement strand
GTTTTTTCTCGGTTCGGTGTTGGTTGAGGTTGATGTCCGGGGTGGGGACAGCGAGAAACCGGTTTTTTCTTGGTTCGCTGTTGGTTGAGGAAGAAGTCTGGGATGAGGACAGCGAGAAACCGGTTTTTTCTTCGGTCCGGTGTTGGTTGAGGTTGATGTCCGGGGTGTGGACAGCGAAAAGCCGGTTTTTTCTTCGGTTCGGTGTTGGCTGAGGTTAAAGTCTGGGGTGTGGACAGCGAGAAACCGGTTTTTTCTTCGGTCCGGTGTTGGTTGAGGTTAAAGTCCGGGGTGTGGACAGCGAAATAGCGGTTTCTTTCTCGGTTCGCTGTTGGTTGAGGTTAATGTCTGGGGTGATGACAGCGAAAGGGCGTTTTTTTCTCGGTTCGCTGCGGCTGACGCAGTCAGCCCCAACGTACTCCGGGACGAGAACCGCTTCCATCGGTTCTCGTCCCTTCCTTCGTACATGGCACGCTTCGCGTTATGTCAGCTTGCGCTGACAACCGGCTACGCCGGTGCCATGTACTCCGGGGGACGAGTAAAAAAATCACCCTCAAATACAAAGAAGGATATGGCATAGGGCCATATCCTTCTTTGTGCTTGAGTGATTTTTTTACTCGTCCCAGTTGTGATATACAGCTTGAACATCATCGTCTTCGTCGAGGAGGTCGAGGATACGATTCATCTTCTTGATGTCTTCCTCTGATGTGAGTGTTACGTAGTTCTGTGGAATCATTGTAACCTCAGCCTGGGCCATTGGAATTCCTTCCTTCTCAAGGGCCTGTCTTACTTCCTCAAGGGAATCTGGGTCTGTGATGATTTCGAAGCTATCTTCCTCGTCTGAGAAATCCTCTGCTCCTGCGTCAAGTGCAAGCATCATAAGCTCGTCTGCGTCCTTATCGTACTCTTCCTTGTCGATGATAATCTGACCCTTCTTATCGAACATATATGATACACAACCTGTTGTTCCAACGTTTCCGCCGCCCTTTGTAAAGCAGTTTCTTACGTTTGAAGCTGTTCTGTTCTTGTTGTCTGTTAAGCAGTCTACGATGATAGCTGTTCCGCCTGGACCGTAGCCTTCGTATGTGTTAGCAACGTAGTTAACTGCATTGCCATCGCCTGCTGCCTTCTTGATTCCTCTCTCAATTGTATCGTTAGGAACATTGTTGGCCTTAGCCTTTGCTATTACTGTTGCAAGCTTGTAGTTATTTGCTGGATCAGGTCCGCCTTCCTTTACAGCTACGGCAATTTCTCTTCCGATAATTGTAAAGATTTTACCCTTTGCTGCATCATTTTTTTCCTTCTTGTGTTTGATGTTTGCAAATTTTGAATGTCCTGACATCTTTTTACTCCTTATTTTCTGATTTATTATTAGTTTTTATAATTTTAACCAGTTTCACCATTCTGTTCTCAATCTTGATTGAAACGAACTTGTAACCCTGATAATCAATTTCAATTCTTTCCTTCTCTTCCGGAAGTCTGCCCAACTGAAATAAGAGAAATCCATTTAGTGTCTCTATATCATTATCCGGAAACTCAACTCCCTCTAAAAGATCCTCTATTTCTGAGATTGGTGTAAAGCCATCTACCAGATAACTCTCTCCCGCAAGCCTGCGAACAGTATTTTCCTCAACATCATGCTCGTCGAAGATATTACCAACTATTTCCTCGATGATATCCTCAAGAGCAACAATACCCTCAGTCTGACCATACTCATCCACGACAATAGCCATATGATTCTTTTCCTTCTGCATCTTCTTTAAGAGTTTGGAAATATCATATGTCGGATGAATAAACATTGTTTCCTCGGTTATTGTATCAACCATAGCATCTGGAGTCTCCAGGTATGCTTTGATTATATCCTTCAAATGAAGCATTCCGACTATAGTATCAATATCCTCCTCATAAACCGGATATCTCGAATAGTTATTCTCTAGCGCAAACATTAGAGCATCCCTGATTGTCATAGTCTTCTCTACTGCAACGATTTTCTGTCTGTTGGTCATAACATCGTGCGCTTCCTTATCCGAGAACTCAAGAATATTGGAAATCATCTCTGCTTCTTCAGTATGAATAATTCCTTGTTCATGTCCTTCCTCGACTATCGACAGAATCTCTTCTTCAACTTCATTTTCTTTTTTCTTTAAAAATGACCTTCTCTTACTGGGTCCGTTTTGAGACATATATTTCTCCTTTTTTACAACTCTGGTAACCACACCTATTTTAGTAGAATAACCAAGAGCTTGTCAACCTATAAAAATCAAATCAAAGATAATATACAAGTTTTACCACTTTATCAGTAAAGCTTGTTTTTTTGCCCTATCTATGCTTTGCATAAAGAATTGGTATATCCACTTTCTACTAAAGCTCGCAAAATGCTTTGCGCTGTGCGAGCTTTTTTTAGTTTACCTGGTGAGATAATTCACACTTCCTGCTTCATTTCCATCAATGAAGAATACTCTTGGAACCCTTCTTGCCACATTGCATACAAGCTCATAATTAAAGCTGTTCGCAGGAGCTGCAACCTCCTCCACGGAAATGCATTTGTCACCAACTGTACCAATTAAGATTACATCATCTCTCACCTTTACATCAGGGATATCTGTGACATCAATCATCATCTGATCCATACAGACTCTTCCGAGAATATTTGCATACTGACCGTTAATCAGTACTCTGCCTTGTCCAGACTGTGCTCTAGGATATCCGTCTGCATAACCACAGCTTACTGTTGCTACCCTTACAGGCTTATCTGCCTTATAGGTCCAGCCGTAGCTTACACCTCTTCCTGGCTCGAGAGTTTTTACATGAACCACGTGGGACTTAAGGGTCATAGCTGGCTTAATTACTATATCCTTAGACACCTCTTCAGATGGATAAAGACCGTAAATAACTATTCCAAGTCTCATCATATTGTAGCCCTCGGAATGTATCTCCATCGAGCCTGCACTGTTATCGATGTGCTTAAGTTTAAACTCAAAACCAGCCTTCTCCAGTTCATTTACAAAATATGTAAATTTCTCATACTGACTACTTGCTGCAGACTTATCATACTCGTCAGCCTTGGCATAGTGAGTGAAAATACCCTCAATGTTAAGACCTGGCATATCCTTTAGGGTTTTCGCAAGGGCAACGCCCTCCTCATTACACTGAAAGCCTATTCTCGACATTCCACTGTCGGCCTTGATATGCACTCTTGCCTTCTTTCCAAGGGCCACTGCCTTTTCTGAAAGAAGCCTGCATTTCTCAACGTCATACACTGCCTGAGTAATGTTAAAATTGATAAGCTTATCGAAATCCTCCTCATCTGTATATCCAAGAATTAAAATTGGCTTTTCAATTCCATTTTCCCTTAGCTCAACTGCCTCGTCTATTGTTGCAGTTGCGAAGTAATCTGCCAAATCAAGAGTGTGCTTTGCGATAAACACCGCACCATGCCCATAGGCGTCCGCCTTGATTACAAGAAGAGTCTTCTTGTCCTTATCGTTCACTTCCTTAACTGCCATTACATTATGTCTGATTGCTGATACGTCAATGTCAGCTTCAATTCTATTGAATTTACCTGTCATTTTCTTCGCCTTCTTCGTCCTTTCATACTCCATCATTTAATTTCCATAGCCTTTCCGATACATTCTATCATATCAGAAATCTTTATGCCGTTTATTCCAGATTTTTCTGCGGCTATATCACCGCTTCTTCCGTGAATATAAACTCCAAGCCTTGCTGCAGTAACCTTATCAATCCCCATTCCAACTAGTCCTGAAATGATACCAGAAAGAGAGTCCCCGGAACCGCCCTTCGCCATTCCAGAATTACCTGTTGTATTAATGAATACCTTCTCACCTCCGGCAACCACAGTTCTTGCGTCCTTAAGAACAAGTACAGTTTTGTAGGCATTTGCAAATTCCCTGGCAATGTCAATTCTTCTATCGATAATCTCTGCAACAATCTGCTTTGGATCTTTTTCTTTATATTCACCATCCATGGATAAAAGCCTTGCAGCTTCAAGCATATGCGGAGTAAGAACCGTGTTAGGTCTATTCTTAAGAAGCTCCCCATATCCATATTTCACTATGCAGTTTATTCCATCTGCATCAATAATAAGTGGCTTATCGCCATGCATAAGGACTGTTTTTACTATCTCACCTGCCGCATCATCTGTCCCAAGTCCAGGCCCGCATACAATGGCTGTAGCCCAGTCCATAGCCTCATCAAGTTTCCTTATATCTTCAGCCGAAAATGTATTATCTTCGTAGCTAACAAGCATAGCCTCAGGAAGTCTTGTCTGAATTATCTCCCGGTTTGACTCTGTTGTGTGAATCTTCACCAGTCCTGCACCTGTCTTTATCGCTGCCTCTGCTGCAAATATACAGGCCCCGCACATATTCTTAGTGCCTGCCACAACAAGCACTCTGCCAAAATTACCCTTGTTGCCATTTGTTTTTCTTTCAGGAATAAGACTATCAGCTTCCTCATTTGACATACCGTAGCACACCGGTGAAACCTTATCTACTCCCTTTCTTGAAAAGCCAATATCCGATACTATTATCTTTCCTGACATTTCCCTTCCATCACCGAAGAGCATTCCAAGCTTTGTAAATCCGAAGGTCACTGTCATATCAGCCTTAACTGCACATCCGAGCATTTTACCATTATCAGAGCTGATTCCAGTCGGTATATCAAGCGCAACTATGTATGAATTGTCTGAGAGCGAATTAATTGCGTCAACCGCTTCCCTCTGCACTCCCTTAACCTCTCTTGTAAGTCCCACTCCGAATATCGCATCAACAATAATATCGTAGTTCTTAAGCATCTCCTCATCTTCGAAAAGCTCCATTCCGTATATCTTTACATCACAGTTTCTCGCTATCTCCATCTGCTTTGTAAATGCCTCGGTCGACCTTAAAAGTCCGCCTACAAAAAGAATATCCGCCTCGCAGCCCTTTTCACAGAGGATTCTTGCAAGCGCCACTCCGTCTCCGCCGTTATTTCCACTTTCACATACGCAGAGAACTCTTGCAGTCTTCTTATTCCCTTTACCGAACGACTTTCCTTGAACCATTTTTTCTTTTATCAGTTTTTCGATTTCACAGCTTATAGAAAGCGCAGCCTTCTCCATCAGAACTAGCTGTGGTATTCCTGTCTCTTCAATTGAATAACGGTCGATTTCGGCCATCTCACGTCCTGTCGGATAAAACATAAGTCTTCTCCTTTCAATATAGCGAAAATCGCTTATCGCTTTACTCTCTTTTATACCTATAATCCACATCTCATTATAACACTTTATCGGACATAATCCACCCTAAATGTACATCATCTCGACTGACGACTCCCCGACTTGAAGCATTATAATCATCTCGCCTTACGGCTCGATGATGTACATTCGCCAAATCAGGGAGAACCCGCCCTTTGGGCTTTACACATATAAAACGAGGGCCTGCAAAGCATCTTGCGATGTTTTGCGACCCTCTTTTTATATGTGTACCTCTATCGAGGTGTTCTCCCCGACTTGGCTCATTGTATACACATTTTATTCTTCAGTTTTTTCGGGAGTATTACTCTTCCACTTAACAGAAGCAAGCGCAAGCACAAGTGATGCAAGCATTCCGTAAAGAGGAAGCATTTCAATATCAACCTTAAGGTAGGTTTTAAGTATTCCACAGGTACCACCTGCAATAACTGCAACCAGCCAGATAATCTTATTAATATCCTTCTTCTTATAACAGAGAATTGCAATAAGAAGTGGGAATACTACGCCAGGTGCATAAACACTATATGCTCCGGTAAGTATTGAAATGATATCTCCCTGACCAAGTGCAATATACATACTGATAGCACCAAGTACCGCAACAACAACTCTAACCTGCCATACCTTCTTAAGACCACAGACATCCTTTGCAAAGATTGAGGATGCATTGATGAGAGATGTATCTGTTGTAGAAAGAAGTGCTGAGATAAGACCGATTGCAAGGATAATTCCTATTGGCTTTGGAATTACATTCTGGATAAGATAAATCATCTGCGAGGTAGAACCAAGCTCCTCAGCTGATACATTATACTTAATCCACATACCAATCATTACAACTACAAATGCAAATATAAGAAGTACTATTCCTGAAATTCCAGCAGCCTTCTTTGCAGTTTTTCCATCCTTTGAAAGAAGGTTACGCGAGATAATATCTGGTCCGAGAAGATAAGTTCCACCTACGATAAAAAGATCATAGATAAGGCTCTTACCAGAATATGCTGTATTTAACACTTCGATATTTGAGGCAACAGCATTTGAGGCATCGCCCTTAACAAAGTATAGATAAATGATACAAGCGATAAATCCTGCAAATATAATCATTGCCTGGACTACATCAGTCTTTACTACTGATGACTGTCCGCCAATAAGTGTATAAAGAATAACAACAAGAGCTACAATAATAAGTAATGTCTTACTGCTGTTTCCAGTTACTAGTGATATAAGGCTTGTCATTGCAACTATCTGTGCAGCAACAATTCCTGTCCAGGATACCGCAATGATAATTCCAAATACAACCTCTGCTGCCTTTCCAATAGTCTTTCCTGCTACATCTGGAAGTGTATCTGCATCAAGACTTCTAATCTTCTCTGACAGGAATATCGACTGGATTATAAGTCCTATAGTTCCGACGGCCATCCACCAGATAGCAGGAAATCCCTGGCTTGAAACCCTGGCCATAATTCCCATAGCCGCTGATGCTCCGATCATCGAAGCCATAAGTGACATAAATACAGTGAAGGTATTCTGCCTTTTACCAGCAACAACATAATCATTGAAATCCTTTACCTTAAATGCATCGTAGATTCCTACTCCAACAAGAAATGCGATGTAAATAATGAGTGCAATTAACATTTTCTTCTCCTTCTTGGACATTAGTTTTTATTATAGTCATTTTATAATCTTTCCATGTCCCATTTTTTCTTATTAGTCAACCAGCGCCAGCTCTTGTCAACCGTTTTACCAAATCTAGTTGACGAATGTCCAAATAAGTTTATACAACAGCCATTTATATTTGTCAACCTTTTTGTTGAATTAGGTTGACAGCTATTTCCGGATCAGTTGACGAACAACCTAATCTGTTTACAAAATAATCCCGAACCAGTTGACTAATACCCCGAACCAGTTGACTAATATTCCTAAACCAATAAAAAAACTGGCCAGGGCATACCCTGACCAGTAATACTTACATTACTTATTACTATTTCTCTTCTTCTAAATTCAAGTCACTTGGGCTATCCCGATTATCCCAAAGCCTTAGTTATCCTAGAAATCACCAAGAGTTTTGTTCCAGGTAAACTTAAGACATACCAATGAAATCGCAAGTGACATCACCTCAGCAATTGGAAAACACCACCAGATTGCATCAAGTCCTCCGAGCTTGGCAAGAATATATGCCGCAGGAAGAAGAACCACCAGCTGACGCGCAACCGATACATAAAGACTGTAAATTGCCTTTCCAACCGCCTGGAACAAGCTTCCTGTAACAATACAGAACCATGCAATAAGATAATGAACTCCGATAATTCTAAGAGCCTTCATTCCTATCTGAAGCATGTTCTCTGTCGCATCAAACAGCATAAGCAGCTTATCCGGAATAAGCTCAAAGCAAACGAATCCAATAAATGTAAAGATGAATGCTATAACGTAACCGTATTTTATTGTATTCACCATACGCTTCTTATTTCTCGCACCATAATTAAATGAAAGAATAGGAATAAGACCATTGTTAAGTCCAAATACAGGCATAAAGAATATACTCTGCAGCTTAAAATAAACTCCGAATACAGCAGCAGCTGTAGAAGAAATTCCCATAAGAATAAGATTCATTCCAGCAGTCATAACCGAACCTATCGACTGCATGATAATCGACGGAACGGCAATCACATATATCTTCCCGATAATATTTCCATCTGGTTTAAAGCCCTTAAAGGATACTCTGACATCTGTATTCTTGAAATAGTTCCAGAAAAATGCCTCGATTCCTGCAACTGTCTGTCCTATTACAGTTGCAATAGCCGCACCGGCAATTCCAAGCTTTGGTGCTCCAAAAAGTCCGAAGATAAGAATTGGATCAAGAATAATATTAATAATTGCACCTGTCGACTGAGATATCATTGTGTAGAAGGTTCTGCCAGTCGACTGAAGCAGTCTTTCGAATATAAACTGTGTGAAAAGTCCTGCCGCATATATCATAACTATTGAAAGATATGATACACCGTAGTTGTAAATATCTGTCTGCTCAGCAGTTGTCTGCATCGCATAAAACGGCTTGACAAGTGTTATTCCCATCACTGCGACAACGATATAGCTGAGTATATAGATGAATACACCATTTGCAGCAACCTTATTAGCATACTTAGGGTTCTTCTCGCCAAGTGCCCTTGAAACAAGTGCATTTACACCAACTCCAGTACCTGCTGCAATTGCAATCATAAGTGTCTGAAGTGGAAATGCAAGCGAAACCGCAGTAAGCGCATCCTCACTAATCTTCGCCACGAATATACTGTCTACAATATTATAAAGTGCCTGTACCATCATGGAAATTATCATCGGAAGTGACATATTGATGAGTAATTTTCCCTCCGGCATTACACCCATTTTGTTTTCTTTTTGCTCCATATAGGCCTCCAGGTTAATTCTAAAAATGTCTCAACATTACGAATTTATAACATATTCGACCGTTTTTTTCAAGAACAAACACTGCTCTTAACATAAAAAAAGGACCCGAAGGTCCTTTTTGATTAAATATATACTAGAGTGGGTCCCGTCAGTGAAGGTCTCTCCTCCTGTACACCCCGCTCGCTTCGCTCGGGGGCTACGTCACCGCCACCCACTAGCGTGGGTCCCGTCAGTGACAAAGTTCGGGTGGCTACGTCACCGCCAACTCCCCCAATTTAGTCGTTCTCGCTCCGACCACCGCTCACTGGCGTTCGGGTGGCTACGTCATAGCCAACTCCCCCAACCTTGCGGTTGGGTCCCCCTCTATGACTAGTCATGTAACTTTCTCTTGTCGATTACTCTTACGGCCTTGCCCTCTGAACGAACAACTGACTTAGGTGCAAGTAAGTGTACCTTAGGTCTGATGCCGAGCATTGTTGTGATAGCTGCTGCAAGCTTCTTCTCATATCCCTCAACGTTGTCATTGTACTCCTTGAACTGCTCCTGAGTAAGCTCAACGTTGATATCAAGTGTATCTGTATTGTTAATTCTATCTACTAAGATCTGATAGTTTGGTGTGTAGCCTTCCTTAAGAAGAACTGTCTCAATCTGTGATGGGAATACATTTACACCTCTGATGATGAGCATATCATCTGATCTACCCATTGGCTTAGACATCTTAACATGTGTTCTACCACATGAGCACTTCTTTCTAGAAAGTACGCAAAGGTCTCTTGTTCTATATCTGAGAAGTGGGAATGCCTCCTTTGTGATACTTGTAAATACAAGCTCTCCAACCTCTCCATCAGGAAGAACCTCTCCTGTATCTGGATTGATAATCTCAGCGATGAAATGATCCTCGTTGATATGCATACCTGTCTGCTCCTCGCACTCGAAGGAAACACCAGGTCCAGAAATCTCTGTAAGTCCGTAGATATCATAAGCCTTAATTCCAAGCTTAGCCTCGATATCTCTTCTCATCTCCTCTGTCCAAGGCTCTGCTCCGAAGATACCTGCCTTAAGTCTGATATCATCTGGTGTGAAGCCCATATCATGAAGTGTCTCACCGATAAATGCAGCGTAGCTTGGTGTACAGCAAAGAATTGTTGAACCAAGATCTCTCATGAACTGAATCTGTCTCTCTGTATTTCCAGATGACATAGGAAGTGTAAGACATCCAACCTTGTGAGAACCACCGTTAAGTCCAGGACCACCTGTGAAAAGTCCATATCCGTAACATACCTGACATACATCATCCTCGTCACCGCCTACAGCAACGATAGCTCTTGCGCAGCACTCCTCCCAGATATCAATATCATTCTGAGTATAGAAGGCAACAACTCTTCTACCTGTTGTACCAGATGTTGACTGAATTCTAACACAATCCTTAACTGGTCTTGACATAAGTCCGTATGGATATGCCTCTCTAAGATCATTCTTTGTAAGGAATGGAAGCTTGTGTAAGTCAGCTGTTGACTGAATATCGTCTGGTGTAATTCCAGCCTCATCCATAAGCTTTCTGTAGTAGGTATTGTTCTCATAAACATTCTTAACCTGCTTAACTAATCTCTCGTCCTGCCATGCCTTGATCTGCTCTGGAGATGCGCACTCGATCTCCTCCTGATAATACTTTCTCATTAATAATCTCCTTAATACATATTTTTACTGCTTTACCCCTTTAAAGCACCTATGTGCAATTTTACTATAAATAATGTTCTTGTGCAACTATTTTTAGCATTTTGAACAAAGATAACACATAAAAAAATCGCAGCGACACATCAAAGAGTCGCTGCGACACTTTATTACCTAACTACAAGCTTTCCATCTCTGAAATCAATAGTAATTGTATCACCCATCTTAAGCGCATTTGAAAGAATAGCCCTTGCAGCAAGTGTTTCCACATTCTTCTGAAGGAATCTCTTAAGCGGTCTTGCACCGTAAATTGGATCATATGCACTGTCAATGATGTAATCCTTTGCCTCGCCGGTTATCTGAAGCTTCAAATCCCTGTCTGCAAGTCTCTTATTCAAATCTACTACTAAAAGGTCAATGATACTTCTGATATTCTCCTTAACGAGAGGCTTAAACATAATAATCTCATCAAGACGGTTGAGGAACTCCGGTCTGAACTTTGACTTAAGAAGCATATGAACACTGTCTGCTGCCTCAGATTTTATCTCTCCGTTAGCATCAATACCCTCAAGCAAAAATTCCGAACCAATGTTGGAGGTCATGATAAGAATAGTATTCTTGAAGTCCACTGTCTTACCCTTTGAATCCGTGATTCGTCCATCATCAAGTACCTGAAGAAGTACGTTAAATACATCAGGATGAGCCTTCTCTACCTCGTCAAAAAGTACAACCGAATATGGCTTACGTCTCACTGCCTCAGTAAGCTGACCGCCTTCATCGTAGCCTACATATCCCGGAGGCGCTCCGATGAGTCTTGCCACACTGTGCTTCTCCATATATTCACTCATATCAATTCTGACAATATTCGCTTCATTGTCAAATAATGCCTCTGCCAGCGCTTTAGCAAGCTCTGTCTTACCAACACCTGTAGGTCCAAGGAACAAAAATGAACCAATTGGCTTTGTAGGATCCTTAATACCTGCCTTTGAACGAATGATTGCATCGCTAACAAGGTTAACTGCCTCATTCTGACCGATAACTCTCTTGTGAAGCTCATCAGAGAGGTGAAGTGTTTTATTTCTCTCGCTCTCGTTTAGCTTTGCGACAGGAATTCCAGTCCACTTAGATACAATCTTTGCGATTTCCTCCTCAGAAACCATCTCATGAAGAATTCTGTCGTCCTTCTCACCAACCTTAGCCTCAAGCTCAGAAAGCTCCTTGTTAAGGCTTGGAAGCTTGCCATACTGAAGCTCTGCTGCCTTGTTCAAATCATACTTTCTCTGGGCAATCTGAATCTGGTTCTTAACCTCCTCAATCTGCTCTCTGAGGGAGCGAATCTTCTCAACTCCGCTTCTCTCATTCTCCCAGGTAGCCTTCATTACTCCGGCCTTGTCTCTTAACTCTGCAAGCTCCTCCTTCAAAACCTCGAGTCTTTCCTTGCTGAGTACATCGTCCTCATTTTTAAGAGCTGCCTCCTCGATTTCAAGCTGCATGATACGTCTCTCAATCTCATCAAGCTCAGCTGGCATTGAGTCAAGCTCAGTCTTTATCATGGCACAGGCCTCATCCACAAGGTCAATCGCCTTATCAGGGAGGAATCTGTCGGAAATGTATCTATTAGAAAGTGTTGCCGCAGCAACGATTGCACCATCGGCAATCTTTACACCGTGGAATACCTCATAGCGATTCTTCAAGCCTCTTAAAATTGATATTGTGTCCTCGACTGTAGGTTCATTTACCATAACCGGCTGGAATCTTCTCTCAAGAGCCTTATCCTTCTCGATGTACTTTCTGTACTCGTCTAAGGTTGTAGCACCGATACAGTGAAGCTCTCCTCTTGCAAGAAGTGGCTTAAGCATATTGCCCGCATCGAGTGAGCCCTCGCTGGCGCCTGCTCCAACTATTGTGTGAAGCTCATCAATGAACATGATAATCTCACCCTCAGACTTCTTCACCTCGTCAAGAACGCCCTTGAGTCTCTCCTCAAACTCACCTCTGTACTTGGCACCTGCAACTAACGCGCCCATATCAAGTTCAAATATCTCCTTATCCTTTAATGTGTCAGGAACATCGCCTGCGGCAATTCTCTGGGCAAGTCCCTCAATTGCTGCAGTTTTACCAACTCCTGGCTCTCCTATAAGGACTGGATTATTCTTAGTCTTTCTTGAAAGGATTCTAATAATATTTCTAATCTCTGCATCTCTGCCGATTACTGGGTCCAGCTTTTGTTCTCTCGCTCTCGCAACAAGGCTTGAGCCGTACTTTTCAAGAACGTTGTAGCCTGCTTCTGGATTATCTGACTCCACCTTTTTACCTCCTCTTACACTCTTAAGTGCCTTTAAAAATTCTCCCTTTGAAATGCTGTAATTACTGAAAAGCCTCTTAAGCTCTGGATTTGCTCTCTCAATAAGAGCTATAAATAAATGCTCTACAGACACATATTCATCCTGCATCTTTTTGGCTTC
>DCHE01000024.1:18140-33610 GCA_002314775.1 Lachnospiraceae bacterium UBA1760 | reverse complement strand
CCACTCACTTCAATGCCCATCTTCTCTATCAGTCCCGGTATTAGACTTTCCTCAACTGTAAGAAGGCTATAAAGCAAATGCTCCTGCTTTAGCTCCTGATTGCTCTTATTGTAAGCAAGCTTTTCACAGTTTTTTATGACTTCTATTGTTTTCTTTGTGTATTTATCTGCATTCATAGTGCATCCTCCTTTTATAGTATTTTATGATAATTCATCAATTCTCATTTGTTGTTAGCACTCTATACAGTCGAGTGCTAACAATCTTTAATTATGGTATACCACTACTTATAACTTATGTCAACTGATTATTTTAAAAAGTAGTGTCAATCTAAAACAGGTAGCGTCAACCTAAACAGGTAGCGTCAACCTTTTTGAAAAGGTTGACGCTACCTTACACCTACCCTATTTTGTTTCCTGTACCACCTTTTCGTTCGTGTCATCACCATTTCCCGATAGGTCATACTTATCACCACTAACCTCAGACTCAGGCTTAAACAGACACCATAAAAAGTCCTTGTTTCTTGCAAGAATCTCCCTTTCATCTCGCCAGAACTGATTATCATACTTCACATCCTCAGCACAGACTCCATACGCATCCATACCAAAGCATCTGGCGATGTAAATTGATCTCGACATATGATATTTCTGAGTCACAATTACAAGTCTCTTTATACCAAAGGAATGTCTTGCCCGGTAGAAGCTGTCATATGTATTATAGCCCGCATGGTCAAGGAAAATCTTTTCCGAAGGAATACCATTTTCAACAAGATACTCCTTCATAGCCTTTACCTCATTATAGTATCTTGTCTTGTGGTCTCCCGATACCACTATCACCGGCTTAATCTCATAAGCATTGTAAACCTCAATTGCCTTATCCAGCCTGTCCTTTAAAAGGTAGCTTGGCTTTCCCTTCTGAACGCTGCAGCCGAGAACATAGATACAATCCACCTCAGTAAGACAGGAAGCCTCCGATACAGAAAGCTCCTTCTTTTGCTCAATCAAAACCATACATACATTTACTGCAACAGTTCCGATAATGCATATTAATATTAACTTTAAGAAGAACCTGATGATTCCGAAAAAGAAGGTCAGAAATTTACCTCTGACCTTCTTATCATCACCCTTTGTTACATTGTTAGTCATGTCAATTACATCTCATTATCAATTTCATGCCTGATGTTTTGCATCTCAGTATCCATAAGCGCAAGGCTGTCGGCACAAGCCTTAAGTCTGATAGCTATCTCATCTGCATTTTTTACTTCTTTTTTGTATTTTAGCTTATGGTCCAGACTCGCCCAGAAATCCATGGCGATAGTTCTAAACTGAACCTCAACCTTCATATGCTTCTTACCCTCTGATATGAAAATTGGCACATCAAGAATAAGATGAAGGCTTCTGTAGCCATTTGGCTTAGGATTCATGATATAATCCTTACGCATAACAAGTATTATATCATCCTGATTTATAAGCAAATCAGCCAGCTTATAGATATCCTCCTTGAAGGAGCATACCACTCTGATACCTGCCACGTCAAATATCTCTTTTTCAAGAGCCTCTATGGTAATTGGAAAGCCCTTTCTTCTCATCTTCTCAATTATGCTGATTGGCTTCTTTAATCTTGACTCAATCTGCTCAAATGGATTACGGTCATACTCAAGAGAAAACTCAGCATTCAAAACATTGAGCTTTGTCTCAATCTCCATCATGGCACATCTGTAATAGGTCATCAGCTGGTCAAACTCTCTATGTTTAGTAAACCATTTTGCTATCTGTTCATTAGAATTAAACTGTTCCTCAAGCTCAGCCTCGAGCTCTTCTGCAAATCCCATCTGTTCTATCCTTCCCAGGTTTTTCTGAACTTTTGATTCCTATACTCACGAGGAGTAATACCTGTTGTCTTTTTAAATACACTAATAAAATAACTGTGTGACGAAAATCCAAGATCCGTCGCAATCTCTATACTTGACTTATCAGAATACTGAAGCAGAGTTTTTGCAGTTTCTACCTTCTTGTATCTGATATACTCACTTATTGACTCACCCATCTCCTTCTTGAAAAGCTTTGAGAGATAGGTTTCATTTAATCCAACACTCTCTGCAAGGTCTGCTACAGAGATGTTACTGTGAAGATTCTGACTGATGTAATCAATGCAGAGAATAATCTGCTTTGAGTAAACATTTTTATGAGAATTTTCAGCCATCTTTCTGGTAAATCCATATATCATCTCCTCATGATATGTAAATACCTCATCTCTTGTGGCAGCCATATCTGCCTTGTTGATATAAAGATCACTCATCTCATAGGCAACATCAGGCTCAAGACCTGCCTCAATACAAAATCTTGTAAGCATCGTAGCCATTACCACGAAGTGATAAACCGCATTTCTAAGAGGATTCTTGGACAATACTCCTCTTTCTACCGCGTCAAATGCAGGCTTTCCCTTTCTAAATTCCCTTAATTCTTCCTCTCTTCCAGAGCTTACCAGTCTGTAGAATTCCATCTCCTTCTCATAGGTTGGATGGATAATATCATTCTCCCTCTTCATAAACAGATTTCTGGTCAAGTCCTCATCAATACCCTTATCTAAACCATTATCATATCCCATTTTAATCCCTAAATCCTTTCACATAAAAACCTTTAACTAAGAAGTCAGCATATTAAGTATATCTCCCTTAAATATTAATAATAATCACACTGACCCAATCCCCTATACTAAAGTATAAACTAAAAATATTATTATTCAAGTCAAATATAATTAATATGATTAATCTTCATAATTATTACAGCATAGTATTCGACTCGGCAAATAAAATGAATTCTAAAAATTTCTAAATATTTCTTAAAAAATGCTATTTTTATCACTATTATAGTTAAATTTCTTATATTTAAATCGTTTTTTTTGTATATATATCTGTTATTTTTTTATATACTAAGTACATCAGCAAGGGATTGAAGCTGATTGAAATTGCCCCCCTGTTAAAGAAGATACTCCCAATCTTCTTTAATCATATAAATACTTTTAACCTTCACTAATGCAAAACGTCGAGTCGAAAGACCCGGCGTTTTCTCGTTGTCTAGATATTTTTCAAATTGAAGCTGATATCGGAGTTTGCTGATTAATCAGCAAACTCAACCACAAGAAGCGGAAGGAATATCTTCTCTGCTCCCTCATTCATTCCATCGTCAATTATCTCGTTATTCTCCTCGTTGTCCTCATCATAAGGAATAACCTCAATAGCCATATCCTCAACATAGAGTGCCTCATCCATATCTGCATCCGGCTTTGGTGTTGGAAGGTCCGCATTTACCACCTTATAGGTTTCAAGACTGCCCTTCATAGTAACAATATCACCCTCCATAAAAGGATGTGGAATATTAATGAACATGTTAATAACTCTGTCAGTATCCTTGTTGTTCCACATGTCATTCTCTTTAATCGTATCTAAGCTGAAGTCAAAGGACTTTATCTCAAAGCCCTGGTCAACCACTATTCTTCCTCTGAATTTACTCTCTCTAGGATCATACATCTCAACAGCAATTTCAGCATTCTGGCTGACTGTATCCCTAAGATCATCGAAATCCATCTTAGCCTGAGCAAATCTGTAGTAAACTCCGCTCATCACATTGTTAATCATAAGCACATAGATTTCGTGCTCGTGCTGCTCCTCAATATATCGCCTTACTGCCTCAAATCTTTTTATCATATCTATTGCAGCCGGCATCTCAGGATAATTAAGGAGAAATGCCTCCTTCATATTGATATCGCCATCTCCGTTATAAACAATGCTGATTAACTCCTCATCCGTAAATGACAGCTCATTTCTTCTCTCAAGCTCCTTAAGATGCTCCTTCATACTATCCGACTGAATAAATTCTATTACCTCATCTAATATTGTCATATCTATTTCCTTTCTAGAAACCTGCTAAAATCTGTATCTTACAAGCTTCCGGCTTCTAATTAATTCTATCTAATCTATAAATCAAATTGAGAAAATGAATCTGTCTCAAAAACCTTTTCGCCCTGCTTTCCAATCAGAAAGGCCTTAAGCTCAACATTTTCCTCTCCTATATCAATAAGCATATCCTTTACTAGCTCGTCCTTAAATAATCCTGCCCTGTCAAATATTTGACAGACCGAAAAATCATTTACGCTCTCACGCTTAACATAGTTCCAGGCATCCTTATAATCCTTGTTGATATTCAGGCTCTCCAGGTATTCATTATACCTTTTCCTCGCCTTATCAGATATGTAAATATCATTCATAAGTCTCATAAAACAGAGCCTTACCTTTCCACATCTCATAAGCCTTCTGTGGCAGTCAATATCACTTTCATTTGTGATATAGTCCTCCTCACCACCAGCAAGAACTGGCGAAAAACCTGTTTCATCTGGAATATCCAGGTATTCCAATACGTGCTCATCCCAGAGTGTAAACCAGCTTATGTCTGCTGCCTGTATCAGCAAATCATAGTCAGATGCAACAACTATTATTGCCGCCAGAAGCATAGCCTTAGCATCATATGCCTTCCTCATAAGTTGCTCTTCTTCACAAGACTTTTCTTCTGTTTCGTCCTGTTTAAGGCTTCCATAATATATTCTTTCAAGCTTATCAGACTTCTCAAATATTTCCCTGCCAAAGCTTAAAACCGTATTAGGAATAGTTATTTCAGTAAGCCTTTTCATTCCGTAGAAGGCCCAGTTGCCAATCTCCGTAAGTCCCTCTGAAAACTCAAGCTTCTTTACTCTAGCACCCATAAATGATTTCTTTCCAAGCTCATACACTATACTGTCACCTAGCATAGCAGGAACAGTAAGCTTTTCACCCTGGGCGCGTGCTGAGTCTATTACGGCAACACATTTTCCTGCCCTTTTCATTACCGAATATTCAATTGTAGAGTCAAAAATATCTATACTTCTTTTCTCCACCGTTAACTTCTCCAATAATATTTCTCTTAGCTATTATACCAAAAAAATGCTATGAGCGCGAGTGATATGTGTTATGATTTCAAACACATGTCAGAGAGCTCATAGCATTCTCTAAATATTCATTATTTTGACAAATCAACCTCAGGCATCAGCTCATCGGACATTTTTTGAAACATTCTTATAAAGCTTCCATACTCCTCGTCAGTTGAGCTTTCCTTAACTCTTTCAAGTACCTTTGCTACATAGGACTGACTTATTGCATAGTATTTGTAATACTTTTCAGTCACCTCAAGCTTGTACTCTCTCTTATCCTGCTTTGACTGCACCTTATTCACGTAGCCCTTCTGGATAAGGCAGTTAATCTTGTAGGTTGCATTTGGAGATGATATATGACAGTATTCCGCAAACTCATTAATAGTTGGATTACCGAGTGCTGCAATTATCTCAACACTGAAAACCTCAACTGTAGATAAAGACAGTTCTCTATTTTGAATACCACTCAGAACATCTCTGTAAAACTGAAGCTTAAACTTGTTGTAAACCTCAGCAACTATATCTGTATCGGTCTTTTTCATTACTTATCTCCGATTACAAATGAAATCTCAGCCTGGCAGGCAACCTTGCCGTCTACCTTTGCAACTGCCTTTCCAAAGCCTACTGGTCCTTTTCTCTCAATAATTTCAGTGTGAAGCTCAAGTACATCACCTGGCTTAACCTGCTTTCTGAAACGAGCATTCTTTATTCCGCCGAAAAATGCAATCTTACCCTTGTTCTCCTCAAGTGAGAGAATTGCTACTGCTCCAACCTGAGCAAGTGCCTCAACGATTAAAACACCTGGCATAACATGCTCCTGTGGAAAATGTCCACAGAAAAACTGCTCATTAACAGATACACACTTGATTCCATCTGCCCATACACCTGGCTCAAAATCAACGATTTTGTCAACAAGCTGCATAGGATATCTATGTGGGAGAATCTCCTGAATCTGATTAGAATTAAGCTCCATTATTAATTCTCCTCCCACTTCTTAAGTACGATACAAGCATTGTGTCCACCAAAGCCAAGAGCATTTGATGCAGCAACCTTAATATCTGCATTTCTTCCTTCATTTGGTACGATGTCAAGATCACACTCAGGATCTGGTACCTCGTAATGAATTGTTGCAGGAACAAAGCTATCCTTAAGAGCCATTGTTGAGATAATAGCCTCAACTGCACCAGCACCACCAAGTAAGTGGCCTGTCATAGACTTTGTTGAGCTTACCATAAGCTTATATGCATGCTCACCAAATGCAATCTTAATAGCCTTTGTCTCACCAGCATCGTTAAGATGAGTTGAGGTTCCGTGTGCATTGATGTAGTCAACCTCTGTTGGATCAATTCCAGCATCCTTAACAGCCATAGTCATAGCTGCTGCTCCGCCTAAGCCCTCTGGATCTGGAGCTGTAATATGATGAGCGTCACAGCTTGCGCCATATCCGATAACCTCACCGTAGATCTTGGCTCCTCTGGCCTTTGCATGCTCGAGCTCCTCTAAAACAAGGATTCCGCCGCCTTCACCCATTACAAAGCCGCCTCTCTCAGCGTCAAATGGAATTGATGCTCTGTCTGGATTATTAGATGTATTAAGTGCCTTCATAGCTGTGAATCCGCCAAGACCCATATCACAGATACATGCCTCTGAACCACCTGCCATCATTACGTCTGTATAACCATCACGAACATAGTGGAAGGCCTCACCAATTGCATTATTACTACTTGCACAAGCTGTTACGATGCTTGTACAAACTCCCTTGAAGCCTGTGAAGATTGCAATCTGTCCTGCAGCCATATTTGAAATTGACATTGGAATAAAGAATGGAGAAATCTTCTCAAAGCCTCTCTGCTGTCCCCTTTCGTGCTCTGACTCGATTGTCTGAAGTCCACCGATACCACTTGAAATGATTGTTCCACATCTATATGGATCTTCCTTTGTAATATCAAGTCCGGAATCAAGAAATGCTTCCTTTGCAGCAGCGAAGGCGAACTGAGTATATCTGTCCATCTTTCTTGCTTCCTTCTTATCAATATAATCCTCTGGCTTAAAGTCCTTTACCTCACCAGCAATCTTTACTGTGAAGTTCTCTGTATCAAGCTGTGTAATTGGAGCAATACCGCATACACCCTTCTTAACCGAATCCCATGTCTCAGCTAAGTTGTGACCAATTGGATTGATTGTTCCCATTCCTGTGATTACTACTCTTCTTTTCATATTTTTATCCTTTCGAATTTATTTTGTTATTGCGTGGGTCCCGCCAGTGACATTTTCTACCACGGTACAACCCACACTCGCTTACGCTCGGTGGGCTACGTCATAGCCAACTCCCCCAACCTAAGGGTTGGGTCCCCCTCTATGACATACCTCCATCAACTACAAGAACCTGTCCTGTGATGTAGGATGCGTCATCTGATACTAAAAATGCGGTTGCATTTGCAATGTCCTCTGGGTTTCCAAGTCTTCCGAGGGAGATAGTCTTTGCAAGGCTCTCCTTAACGCTGTCTGGAAGTACGTCTGTCATATCTGTCTGAATAAATCCAGGTGCAACTGCGTTGCAGGTGATATTTCTTGAACCAAGCTCCTTCGCAAGAGACTTTGTCATACCGATAATACCAGCCTTACTAGCCGCATAGTTTATCTGACCTGCATTTCCATTTACACCAACGATACTGCTGATGTTTACAATTCTTCCATACTTCTTTCTCATCATAAGCTTTGATGCTGCACGCATGCAGTAGAAGGTTCCTCTAAGATTTGTATCGATAACCTGGTTGAACTCGTCATCTGACATACGAATTACAATGTTATCCTTTGTAATACCAGCATTGTTAACTAAGATATCAACTGTGCCAGTAAGCTTCTTTGCTTCCTCAAAAAGTGCCTCTGCCTCTTCCTTAACTGAAACATCAGCCTTAACTGCAACCGCCTTAACACCAAACTCCTCACAGAGCTTAACTGTCTCATCAGCTGCTGTTGATGAATTAGCATAGCAGGTAACTACATTTGCACCAAGACTTGCAAGCTTAACACAGATTGCACGTCCAATTCCACGGCTTCCACCAGTTACTACTGCTGTTTTATTCTCTAAAGTCATTTTATATACCTCAATTTCTTAATGTATGTAAATATGTATGTAAATAATACCTAATATAGTCTCTATTTATTACTGAGCTAATGCTTCTACTAAGGCATCAACATCTGCTGCATTTTCAACATTGTAAACCTTAATTTCTGGAGCAGTCTTTGCTACAAACTTTGAAAGTGCCTTTCCAGGTCCAATCTCAACGATTGTATCGATTCCATTTTCAGCCATATATCTGATTGAATCCTCAAAATATACACTGCTCTGAACCTGCTTCTCAAGAAGCTCTGGAATTGAATCCTCATCCTTCTTTGGAGCACCAAGTGTGTTGAAGAGTACTGGGAACTGCATCTCGCCAAAGCTCTCTTCCTTGAATCTCTCCTTAAGCTTATCTCCTGCTGGCTTCATAAGTGATGTGTGGAAAGGTCCGCTAACCTTAACTGGGATTACTCTCTTTGCACCAAGCTCCTTCATAATCTCTCCTGCTCTGTCAACAGCTGCAGCATCACCTGATACTGTAATCTGTCCTGGGCAGTTGAAGTTTGCTGGCTCGCAAACATTTAACTCTTCATCCTTCATCTCTTCCTTAACTCTTGCACAAGCCTCAAAAATCTTGTCTCTGTCAAGGTTAAGTACTGCTATCATCTTACAGTCTCTTCCTGAAACTGCCTCCTGCATTGACTTTCCTCTGAATGCTACAAGTGAGATTACCTGCTCATCAGTAAGTACACCGGCTGCATTTAAGGCTGAATACTCACCAAGTGAAAGTCCTGCTGCCATCTCTGGCACGATTCCCTTATTCTTTAATATCTTTGTTACACCAACCGCAAATGCTACCATACATGGCTGTGTATACTTAGTCTCATTTAATACCTCTGCTGGTCCGTTAAAGCATACGTCCTTAACATCAAAACCAACATTTGCACTGTCCATAACAGCCTTGAACTCTGGATATGCCTCATAGAGATCCTTGCCCATACCAACTGCCTGGCTGCCCTGTCCTGCATATAGAAAACCTAACTTCATTTTTTTCTCCTTTTTTTATGACGGCAAATGTATATACTCTACGCAATTTCATATCATATTATACCCTGCAGGCACGCTCCCGCTAACCTCGGCTCGTAGCGGTACTAAGTTCGCGTTACCGCTCACTAAGTACCGACGGCCTCAGATTGCCTGCTTAGGTATAACATGATATGAAATTAATTTAGGTTATCGTCATTTGCCTGTATATCTATAACGGAAGTGTCGAAAACAATCCGTTAATCACCTTAACTATTAAGCGAATTATATAGTAACAGTCTTTAACCACTCGAGACGTTCCTTTGCGCCCTCGTAAAGCTCGTCTAAGATAGTTGCGAGTGGCTTACACTCCTTAAGCTGACCGCAAACCTGTCCTGACATAACAGAACCAGTCTTTACATCACCGTCAAATACGGCACGACGAAGTCCGCCAAGTGTAATCTGCTCAAGCTCATCTCTCTCAACACCCTGTGCCTCAAGCTTAAGATAGTCTCTTGCCATCTGATTCTTGATGATACGAACTGGTGCACCGAGTGAACGTCCTGTAACAACTGTTCCATTGTCCTTAGCCTTGATAAGGGCATCCTTGTAATTCTGATGAATTGGACACTCCTCTGAAACAAGAAGGCAGGTACCAATCTGGATACCAGCTGCACCAAGAGCAACTGCTGCTGCAAACTGTCTTCCGTCTGCGATACCACCTGCTGCGATAACAGGGATATTTACACTATCAATTACCTGTGGAAGAAGCGCCATAGTTGTCATATCTCCAACATGTCCGCCTGACTCACCGCCCTCTGCGATTATGAAGTCAGCGCCCTCCTTCTCACATTTTCTTGCAAGTGCAGTACTTGCAACTACAGGCATAATCATTGCGCCTGTTTCCTTCCACATTCCCATATACTTTCCAGGAGTACCAGCTCCTGTTGTGATAATCTTTACCTTATTATCAGCAAGCATCTGAGCAATGTTATCTACATCTGGGTTCATGAGCATAAGATTTACACCAAATGGCTTATCTGTAAGCTTCTTACACTCAAATATCTCCTTCTCAAGTGCCTCTGCAGGCATACCGCCTGATGCGATAATTCCAAGAGCACCAGCATTTGCAACTGCGGCTGCAAACTTTCCTGTTGCAATATTAGCCATACCACCCTGGATAATTGGATACTTTATACCAAGTGTCTCGTTAAGTTTCATTATTGCCTCCATTTATTATTAAAAACAATTTTGTCTCGCTCCACCCCATCTCACTTGCGTGGGGATAGTTTGTTTCGCTCCACCCCATCTCACTTGTGTGGGGAGGTGACAATTACCATTCAATCAGTACTCCGGCCCAAGTAAGTCCTGCACCAAAGCCTACACATACAATCTTATCTCCTGGCTTAAGCATGCCATCCTTGTTCATCTCGCTAAGTACGATTGGAACTGAGGCTGCTGAAGTATTGCCATACTCCATAAGGTTCATGTAGAATTTCTCGATTGGAATATCAAGCTTGGATGCAACTCCCTCGATAATTCTCTTATTAGCCTGATGGCATACATAATGTGTAACCTCATCCTTACTGAGGTTTGCCTTCTTAAGAACCTCCTCGATACATTTTGGAACCGTGGTAACAGCGAATCTAAACACGTTATTACCCTCCATATGTACCTTTCTCTTCTCATCATCAGCATTTGGAACGAAGATGTAATCGCTGTTTCCCTTTGCTCCAAGGTAGCTTACATACTGCTTGTCCTCTGAAAGCTCAATCACAACCGCACCTGCGCCATCACCAAATAGTATACAGGTTCCTCTGTCTTCCATATCAAGAACCTTTGAAATAATCTCACTTCCGCAAAGAAGGAGATATTTCTTTTCGCTCTGAAGAAGAATTCCTCTTGCAACCTCAAGTCCGTAGATAAATCCACTGCAGGCTGCGTTGATATCAAATGCTGGAACATCCTCCGGAAGACCTAGCTCCTTATGTACCATACATGCAACGGATGGTGAATAATAATCTGGTGAAAATGTAGCTACTATACATGCAGCTAAATCATTTACATCAATTCCAGAATTAGCGAGTGCCTCCTTCGCTGCATTTACAGCGATATCAGTATTGGTCTCGCCCTCTGAGAAATGTCTTCTCTCAATTCCGGTTCTCTTCTTTATCCATTCGTCATTAGTATCTATAATCTCACTTAAATCATCATTAGTAACAACTTTAGGTGGTGCATAGTGACCAGTCGCAACAATGTGAATTCCCGGTAAATTTGGAATCATATTTAATTCTCCTTCTCAGCGGCTTTTACTATTATTTTATCGATTTCTCTAAACTTCTCATATCTGTTTTTTGCAAGCTCATGTCCAGACATCTTCTTAAGTCTTGCAAGCTCCTTTGTGAGGACCTCATCAATGCTTGAATAAACTGCCTTTGGATCATGATGTGCACCACAAAGTGGCTCAGGAATAATTCCCTCAATTACATTAAACTTATATAAATCCTGTGCTGTAAGCTTCATCAAATCACAGGCCTCTGCAGACCTTGACGAATCCTTCCAGAGGATAGATGCAAAGCCCTCTGGTGAAAGCACAGAATAGACTGCATTTTCAAGCATATAAATGCTGTTTGCGACAGAGATTGCAAGTGCTCCACCTGAAGAGCCCTCACCTGTTACGATTGTGATTACAGGCACCTTAAGTGCACTCATCTCTGCTAAATTCTTAGCGATTGCGATACTCTGTCCATGCTCCTCGGCCTCAATACCAGGATATGCACCAGGTGTATCAACAAATGTAATAATAGGTCTTCCAAACTTTTCTGCCTGCTTCATCATACGGAGAGCCTTTCTGTAGCCCTCTGGCTCAGGCATACCAAAGTTGTAGGCCATATTTTCATTTAAGTTTCTACCCTTTCTATGTCCAAGAACAGTAACTGGTGTTCCATGGAAAAGAGCAATACCTCCGTAAATGCTTCTGTCGTCCTTGCTTAAAAAGTCACCCTTCATCTCGAAGAAATCATCAAAAAGAGCATCGATATAATCATCAATCTTAGGTCTCTTTTTATGTCTTGCAAGGAATACCTTATCGCTTGCAGAAAGCTCTGTACACTTCGCTGAAAGCTCACTGTACTCCTTCTTTAAGCTTTTCTTTCTATCTGCCTTATCGCCGCCCTGACTTATATCATAAAGCTCAGTTTCGATGGCACAAAGTCTATCATCTATATCTCTTATCATTATGCCTTCCTCCTTTTTTCATGGAGTCTTAAGATACATGCTATTGTATCTCTCATATCCTGACGCTTTACAATCTTATCTACAAAGCCATGCTTCTCAAGATACTCTGCTCTCTGGAAGCCCTCTGGAAGCTTCTGGCCTATAGTCTGCTCGATAACTCTTGGTCCGGCAAAGCCGATAAGTGCCCCTGGCTCAGCAATTGTGATGTCTCCAAGTGTTGCAAAGCTTGCACTAACACCACCAGTTGTTGGATGTGTAAGGCAGGCAACATAAAGTCCTCCATGCTCACTGAACTTTTCTGCAGCTGCACTGGTCTTAGCCATCTGCATAAGTGAGAGAATTCCCTCCTGCATTCTTGCTCCACCACTTGCTGTAAATATGATAAGAGGAAGCTTAAGCTTGTCTGCAACCTCAAATGTACGAGTAATCTTCTCACCTACGGCGATACCCATACTACCCATCAAAAACTCGCTACCCATAACAGCGATAACTGCCTTGTAGCCCTCTATCTCACCCACTCCAGCAAGCACTGCCTCATCAAGGCCGGTCTTCTTCTGAAGCTTGGTTATTTTCTCTTCATATTCCGGATAATCAAGTGGATTTACAAATGGAATCTCAATCTTGAGTCTTCTGAAGGTTCCTGGATCCACAAGTCCTCTAATTCTTCTCTCTGCTGATATCGAATGATGCTTGCCACACTTTGGACAAACATACAAATTCTTCTTCATCTCAAGTACTGGAATGCTCTCCTTGCATTTGCTGCACTCCATCACTTCTATCTTTTCTTCTTCTGTTGGTTCCTTTTCCTCAGGCACCTGTGCAGGCTCTTCAAGAACTATCTCCTGCTTAACATCTTCGCTGTCTTTCTTTTCTGATATTGGAAGCCCTGTATCGTCGAAGCTTACATCATCATCCTTTTTTCTTCCAAATAATTTAAATTTCATTTAATGTACCCTCAAAATATAGGCTGCCCTATGGACATATCTATTAATGATATCCCATAGAAGCAGCCCTCATGTTCTGTTTATTCAGATTTATTGATAATTACTTGTGTGCCTCAACGTAATCAACGATATCCTTAACTGTCTTAAGGTTTGGAAGATCCTCATCTGAGATTGTTACTCCAAGCTCTGACTCGATATTCATACCAAGCTCAACAGCGTCAAGTGAATCAGCACCTAAATCATCTGTAAGTGTTGCATCTAATGTAACCTTATCCTCATCTACGCTTAATGTGTCAACGATAATTGTTTTGATCTCTTCGAACATTTTTAATTCTCCTTTGAAAATAAATTATTTATTCTTCTTAATAAAAATACTTAAAAATTTTTAAGTATTAATTCAAGACTATTATATATTGTATTAACGATTTGTCAATACATAAGTTCATTAAGTTTTATTAATAATTATTTAATACAAAATGACTATTAAATAAGCTCCTCGAACTTCTCAAGTGGCATTGGCTCAGCATAAAGATAACCCTGTGCTGTTGTGCATCCGCAGCTAAACAGGAAATCTGCCTGTTCCCTTGTCTCAACACCCTCTGCAACAATACTGATTCCCATCTCCTTAGACATAGCAACCATATGCGAAACAATTGTTTTTCCTTTTTCATTATCCATGAACTCGGACAAGAAATTCTTATCAAGCTTTACTATATCAAATGGTGTTGATCTAAGCATAGTAAGTGATGAGTAGCCTGAACCAAAGTCGTCCATAAGAACTGTAAATCCATTCTCCTTAAGGCTTATGATTAATTCCTCAGTACCCTCACTCTCTGCAGTTTCAGTAATCTCTATCTCGAGAAGATCGATTGGTATCTTGTATTTATTAATCAGCATCTTCAGGTATTCGACAATGCTTCCGTTGTCAATATACTTTCTTGAAACATTTACCGAGATAGGCTTTACTTCCTTCTTCTCATCTATCCACTTTCTAAGTGTAATGCAGGCCTGCTCCCAGACAAATCTGTCAACGCTTAAGATAAGACCATTTGCCTCAAGAATATAGATAAACTTTTCTGGCATTACAATTCCGCACTCAGGATCGTACCATCTAAGCAGAGCCTCTGAACCAACAACAGTATTGCTTTCAATATTGTACTTTGGCTGAAGGTACATAAGAAACTCATTGTTCTCAAGTGCGACTCTTAGCCTTGCACCCATATTCTTCTGATACTCAATCGCATCCTTAAGTTCAGTATCATAAAAGGCGATATTGTCAATCTCATTACCCTTTATTGACTTTCTTGCAATTGATGCTCCATCAACAAGAGTCCTTATGTCAAGGTCATCTATTGACTCTGGGAATAGGTTGACTCCATAGGAAAATGTATACTCAATTCCCTCATACCAGCTGAGGTTAAAATCCAGGATTCCGATGAAATCCATAATTTCGTCAATCTCATGATAATTCATGACAAGCAAAAATACATCTGCATTCATTCTTGCGTAGATATAATTGTTTCCGCAAAGAATTGAAAGCATGTTACTGATATAGGAAAGGATTTTATCTCCAGTTGCAGTTCCGTATTTATCGTTGATACCCTTAAAATTACAGATATCAAATTCGATAACCGCATACTTTTCTTCCGGATTCTTTCTAACCAGCTTCTCTATTCTTCTATGAAAAATCGCCGGATTAAAATCGATGGTGTAACCAGACAGGATATCATTATCCATGATTTCCGCATCTGTATACTCTCTTCCCTTTCCTGAAATCTCGGTGATTATTCCCTTTTCATTCTTTTTAAAATAACTTGTAAATGTATAGATTCTGTCGCTCATTCCTGCTCTGTGAACTCGGAAGGTAACTCTCATATAATCATCTGCAATAGGTCTTACTGTTCCACCCAGCATTCTCATATAGTACCTGTTAAGTACGAAGTACGCATCCTTGTCGAGCTGGTTGGTCATAAGAATATTCTCGATTGGATTATACTTATCTGACTCGAGAGAAAGCCCTTTAAAGTTTCCGGTTTTAACCCACCATTCACCTTTCTCACAGTTCCAGTAATAGTATATCGAGGTTCCATGATCACTCATAAGATCTAGAATCTTTTTTTCCACAACTGTACCCATAATCTAGTTATACCCCATTTTTTCAAACACTACTCTTTAGCTTGTATAGTATAGCATATATTGATAATTTGCACTACTTTTTTTTACTTTTTCGTATTCTTTTTACT
>DCHE01000024.1:17631-17969 GCA_002314775.1 Lachnospiraceae bacterium UBA1760 | reverse complement strand
AAACTATAATGAAACTATAATGAAAGGGACTTTATAATGGAAGAAAATATCAATGATTTAGTATATGAAAAGGAAGACGGTATTGCTGGAAAGTACATCTTGTGCTCTAAGGATAAGGATGGCATTCTAAATGGTATTCAGTTCACAAATGATGACAATTTCAACTTCGCCTTTGATTGCGTAGATGTTCTTGCAAAAAAATGTCCTGACAAGCTGGCAATGCTTCATATCTCAAAAGAAGGCAGAGAAAGAAGAATAACCTTCAAGGATATGAGTGTTTACTCTTCAAAGGCTGCAAACTATTTTCAGTTCCTTGGTATCAAAAAGGGTGACAGAGT
>DCHE01000024.1:16201-17461 GCA_002314775.1 Lachnospiraceae bacterium UBA1760 | reverse complement strand
GATGGAAATGTTGTAAAGGAAATCGATAAATCAATCAAGAACTACGACGGACTTAAGGCCAAGGTTCTTGTTGGCGGAATTAAGAAGGGCTGGTCAAGCTTTAACAGAGATATCAAGTTCTTCTCTTCTGAGTACAAGAGAACAACCTCCTCAGCTGGTGGAAATGATCCAAGCATCATGTTCTTCACCTCGGGAACAACCTCCTATCCAAAGATTGCTACTCACTCCTTCAAGTATCCGCTTGGCCATTATATAACAGCCAAATACTGGCACCAGGTTGACCCTGACGGAATTCATTTTGCAATCTCAGACACAGGCTGGGGAAAGGCATTATGGGGCAAGATTTACGGTCAGTGGTTATGCGAGGCTCCTATTTTTACATACGATTACGACGATTTCTATGCAAAGGAAATCCTTACTATGCTTGAGAAGTACAAGATTACAACCTTCTGTGCTCCTCCAACTGTATACAGAGTTCTTGTTCACCTTAATCTTAAGGCCTACGACCTCTCACATCTTCAGAATGTTACTACTGCCGGTGAGGCTTTAAATCCTGAGATATATTACAAGTTCCTTGAGCAGACTGGAATGAAGATTATGGAGGGCTTCGGACAGACTGAAACTACTCTTACAATCGGAAACCTTAAGGGTCAGATTCCAAGACCAGGCTCAATGGGTAAGATTAGTCCACAGTACGACGTAAAGGTTATGCGTCCTGACGGGACAATCTGTAAAACTGGTGAGGTTGGTGAGATTGTAGTAAACACAGAAGCTGCGGCTCCAAACGGACTCTTCCTTGGCTATTACCTTGATGAGGAAAAAACCAGCCAGGTATGGCATGATAGATATTATCATACAGGTGACACTGCATATATGGACGAGGACGGATATTTATGGTATGTTGGACGTGTTGATGATATCATTAAATCCGCAGGCTACCGTGTTGGACCATTTGAAATTGAAAATGAAATCATGAAGCTTCCATATGTACTCGAATGTGCTGTCACCTCTATTCCTGATGTAATAAGAGGACAGGCTATAAAGGCCTCTATCGTTCTTACAGAGGGCACAGTTGGTGATGATTCCTTAAAGAAGGAAGTAATGAAGTACATGCGTGCAAATGTTGCCTCCTACAAAAGACCAAAGGTGATTGAGTTTGTAACTGAGCTTCCTAAGACTGTCAGTGGAAAGATAAGACGAGTAGAAATCAAGGAAAATGATTTAAAGACTGAGAATAAAGAAACTGAAAATAAAGAATCT
>DCHE01000024.1:0-16175 GCA_002314775.1 Lachnospiraceae bacterium UBA1760 | reverse complement strand
CTAATAAAGAATCAAAGGATGAATAATATGGGAAAGAATAGAATTGTTATAACCGGAATGGGTGCTGTAACTCCTGTTGGTATTGGAGTTGCAAATTATTGGGATGGACTCATTTCCTCAAAGAGAGGTGTCGGAAAAATAACCAGATTTGATGCCTCGAACCTTCCTGTTCAGTTTGCCGGAGAGGTCAAGGATTTTGACCCTGAGGCATTTATGACCAAAAAGCAGGCTAAAGAGATGGACCTATTTATGCAGTTCGGATATGCTGCTGCAAATGAAGCCTTAACTGATGCAGGACTTAACCCTGATGAGGGCGAGCTTGACATTAACCCTGAAAGAATTGGTATTGTTGTTGGTACTGCTTTTGCCGGAGTTGCTGGAATTTCTGAGGCTCAGGATTCCCTCTCAACTGGAGCCGCAAAAAGAGTAAGCCCACGTTTTGTGACAAAGATAATTGGCAATATCACCGCTGCCCAGGTTGCAATTGCAAAGGGCTTTAAGGGACCAAGCTTAACAGTTACTACTGCCTGCTCATCAGGAGCAGACGCAATCTCGACAGGAATTATGCTTATCAATTCCGGAGAGGCTGACGTTGTCTGCTGTATCGGTGCAGAGGCTGCGACCTGTCCACTTACTATCCAGGGACTTTCAAGTGCACATGCACTTTCAACTAATAACGACTCACCTGAAACTGCATCAAGACCATTTGATGTGAGCCGTGATGGATTTGTCATGGGTGAAGGAGGAGGTTCTGTTATCATCGAATCCTTAGAACACGCCGCAAAGCGTAATGCCAATATTCACGCTGAGATTATCGGCTTTGCTAACAGCACTGATGGCTATCATGTAACAAGCCCTCATCCAGACGGAATCGGTGCAATCTTCTGTATGAAGAAATCTCTCGAGAGAGCTGGTATTGCTCCTTCAGAGGTTGACTATATTAACACTCATGGTACCTCAACACCTAAGGGTGACACAATCGAGGTAAATGCAATCAAAACCCTCTTCGGAGAGCATGCCTATAAGCTTGCTGTAACCTCAACAAAGGGCTCCACAGGACATCTTATGGGTGCAGGTGGTATTACAGAGACAATTGCCTGTGTTATGGCTGTAAAGGAAGGAATTATCCCTCCTACTCTTAACCTTGACAATCCTGATCCACAGTGTGATTTAGATTTCGTACCAAATGTTGCAAGAAAGGCCGATATCAAGGTTGCTATGTCAAATGCCTTTGGCTTCGGCGGTCAGAATTCAAGTATTCTTGTTAAGAAATTTGAGTAAATTCCATTTGCAGTCTCCTCGAGCTTGCACTAAAGCTTGAATTACCGCATATAAAAAGAACTCAGATGAGAAATATTTCATCTGAGTTCTTTTTTATGATTTATGCTGTTAGAGAGTAACTTTAATTCTCGGTTAGTCTAGAAAATAAATCCAAGTATTGTTCCTGCCACAACTCCTATTGAATAAAGTAATCCAACAATAAGTAAATTATCCTTAATCTTATGATTACTCTTAAAGAGTACAAACAGGCCTACACCAGCTCCAACTAAAAGTCCTGACATCATAGGACCAAAGCCGATAAGCCCCTTCAGGTAAAGCTGAGTTATAACTACTGAAGCTGCACAGTTTGGAATAAGTCCAACCAGTCCCGCAATAAGCTCTCCAACAAATGGTATATCCATCACAATATTGGCTATCTTGTCCGCACCTATTCCCTCAATGATAAGCCCGATTATAAATGTGAATATAAATATATAAGCTGTAATCTCAAGGGTATGAATAAATGCTGAGACAAAAATATTCTTCTCACAATTACAATGATCATGCTCACACATCTCATGAATATGGTGGTGATGGTCATGCTCATGGTTATGCTTCTTCTCGATTTTAGCCTCAAATAAATCAATTAAAAGACCAAAAACAGAACCTGCTAAAATCTTAATTCCAAGCACAATGAGAATGAATGATATCTCCACTCTCTCGGATATGAAGATTGGAAGCATCTCATCCGAGGTTGATAAAAAGATTGCTATAAGCGTTCCTCTTGTAATTACATTTCCAGCATAGAGATTAGATGCCGCAGCGGAAAAACCGCACTGAGGCACTGCACCAAAGATTCCACCAAATATCGGTCCAAATCTTCCTGCCTTCTGTATCTTATTCTGAGTTTTTTCACTTGTCTTATGCTCGATATACTCCATGACGAAATAAGTCACGAGCAAAAATGGAATTAGCTTCAGGGTGTCTATTGCTGCATCCTTCAGTACATCCAGTATCATAATGATTATCTCCTTTTTATCAGTGAATACTGTCACTAAAAAAATAATTAGAATTCACTCTCCATCTTCTGATAGATTTCCTTTAATCTATCGTCTGAGAGGTCTGTCTCGTTAAGAATAGTATATCTATCCTTTCTTGTATCGCTTGCCTGCTGCCAAGCCTTTACAAATATTTCCTCTGTAATATTCCAGTTTGATGGCTTAACAGGAATATTGTAGGACTTAATCATCTTTGTTATCTTCCAGATATTTCTGTTCTGGAAAATACATGCGCCGTAAGCACCCATAGCCACTGCAATACCATGAGGAACATTTACATACTCACTAAAATTCTCCTCAAGTGCGTGGCAGAATAAATGCTCTGCTCCACTTGATGGTCTTGAGTTCTGAGCAATCTCCATCGCAAGACCACCCATAACAAGTGCCTGGGTAAGCATCTTGATAAAGCTCTTGCTCTTAATATTCTTCTCCTCATTAAAGCAGATTGAGTTAAATGCCATCTTGCTTATCATGTATGCGAAATCATCAACCTTCGCCTCGTTCTTTGCAGCTGCTATCTTCCAGTCATTTAAAGCTGTGTACTTACTAACTGTATCACCAACTCCTGCGAGAAGCTGCTTCTCAGGAGCTCCCATAATAACATTTACATCAACAATAATAGATGAAGGGATAGTACATCTGAAGGTCTTTCTTGCCTTACCTACTGTTCCAAGAACTGCAACAGGTGATGCAAGAGAGTCATTTGAAAGTGTTGTTGGAAGGCATAAGTAAAGCTTCTTACTTACAAATGCTGCATACTTAGCAAGATCAAGCACTCTTCCTCCACCGAAGCCGATTATTACCTCGATATCATTCATAACAATGTATTTTGCGAGGTTAACTGCATCATCAAAATAACCATCCTGAACCATGTAAAGCTCACTGTTCTCAAACTCAGTCTGAAGCTTTGCTACAATATCCTTGAAGATGTTAACAAGGTTATCCTCTGATACAATTATTGCCTTCTTACGTCCAATGTTTGGTATATAGTCTGACATAACCTCATCGATTCTGTCGTAAATTCCCTCTTCAACAATAAGGTGATATGGTAATTTAAAGCTGTTCATTTTCTTCCTCCCAAAATAAATTATGCACTGATTTTTCGTATTTCTTTAACTACTTCTTATTCTCGCAACATTTTCCTCATTATATTGCGACAAGCCAGAAATTGTACTATAATTACCTTACAAAAATTGTTTGTAATTGTAATACTAGCTTGGCATAGTTAAGTAACATTATAACATAATCTGTCAATTAATAAAGAGTTTTTTGGAGGTAATAAATATGACTATTGTAACAGATGAAACCTTTGAGGAAGAGGTTCTTAAGTCAGACAAGCCTGTTCTTATCGATTTCTACGCTGACTGGTGCGGACCATGCAAGATGCTCTCCCCGGTAATCGCTGAGATAGCTGATGAGCATCCTGAGATAAAGGTTTGTAAGGTAAATGTTGACGAGAATTCTCAGGTTGCAATCAGCTTAAAGGTTATGTCAATCCCAGCACTTTTCGTTTTCAAGGACGGAAAGCCGGTTGCAAGCTCTGTAGGCTTTATCCCTAAGGCACAAGTTTTAGACCTTATTAACAACGCGTAAGTTCGAGTTGCAAACAGGTGGCGTCAACCTTTAATCAAAAAAGTGTAGCGTCAGCCTTTACTCAAAAAAAGTGTAGCGTCAACCAATATAATAGGTTGACGCTACATTTTTTTAGCTATCTGATATTTATTTGAAAGTATAAGTTATCTCATCAGCATACTCATAATATACTGTCTGCCCCTCGCTGAGGCCACTTGTAATTTCTACAGTTTCTCCATCAGAAACTCCTGTCTCCACATAGACCTTATTCTTAAGCTCCTTCTCCTTCTCATCATAGCCAGTGTAAACGAAGCTTCCTTCTTCATCCTCATAGATTGCCTTTATTGATACTGTACATACATCCTTTGTATCATTGTAATTTACATCTGCTGCGGCATTCATACCGGAAAGCATCTCCTCTGTCTTTTCAATCTTTACGTAAGCCTGATACTTTGTATTTCCACCACTGTTCTCACCAATTCTTGAAAGACTATATACTGTTCCGTCAACCTCCTTTGAGATTGCACTGATGTAAACCTTTGCGTTTGCTCCAACTGATACCTTTCCAATGTCAAGCTCATCGATTGATATTTCAAAGGTCATATAATCCGCTGGAGTTACAGTGTAAACATTTACCTCCTCAACATCAAGATAAGTAATTGCACTTGTTGCTGAGCCTGAAGTAGTTATTCCCTGGATATTCATTCCCGAAATGTTAAGTCCACTGTTGCTGTAGCCACTTCCCTGACCAATTCCGCTATAGGAACCTCCGCTTGGTTTGCTTCCACTCTGACTATTCTGGCCACTTGGAAAACCTTGTCCACCAGGAAATGTTCCATTTCCAGAATTTGTTCCATTTCCAGAATTTGTTCCATTTCCAGAGTTCGCTCCTCCAGGATTTTCATTTGCTCCAGGAGTTGTACCTCCAGGATTCTCATTTGTGCTTTGATCATTCTTGCAAAGTACAAGCATATTTGAGTTTGTGATTCCAGTATCCTTCACTGAGAGAACAATAACATTGTCATTTAATGAAATATCCTTAATGCTCTTCTCTGACCACTTATTATTTGAATATGTGTAAATCTTGTAATCACCAGATACCTTTATTGTCTCCTCAGCTTCTGCAGTGAATACTGTAAAGTCGTAGGAGGTAAGCTCCTTATAGTCCTTAACCTGCTTTGCATCCTTAGCATAAGCAACTGTAATACTGTTAAGTGTTACTCCTGTTACAATTGCTGGATAGACATCATATGCTTCCTCAGCTGGCACATCAGGGTTCTCTGCAGGTGGCTGCTCGGTTGATGGCTGCTCCGTAGATGGCTGCTCAGCAGGAGTTTCTCCTGTTTCTGATTCAGTCTCACTGCCATTCTCGGAACCTTTTTCTGTGGCTAATTCATTCTCCTGATTACCTGAAGGCTCACCCTCCAAATCACAGTTGATAATATTACCTGATAAAATGTTTCTTGAGACATACAGGGCCATACCCATTCCGCTGCCACCGATTATACTGGCCACATCGTTACCAGTCTCCTTCTCTGCCTCAACATATAAATCCTCATCAACTCCATCAATCACACCGTCAGCCTCAGCGTAAATGTGATTGTCAACTATCATTGAGTTGAGTGTTACCATGAGCTTTTCAAGCTCTTTTCTCTCTGTGGTCTCATCATCAATCTTGTCGAGTCTTGCCTGAACAAGACCTGCTGTATAGTAAACAGAATCTACGTCAACCTTGGCAACCTTATCGCCTACGCTTACTGATTCTCCATTCTTAACGTAGTATTCTGTTACTGTTATTGTTTCCGGGAGTGCGAATTCCTTTGTATCCTCACTGACAAGTGAGCCAGAAAGCTTTACTACACTTGATATATCCTTCTTTTCAACATTTTCTGTGATAAGCTTTTTATCTACTGAGCTTCCAGTATTGTCCTTAACCTTAACAAGCTTAGGAAACATATAGAATACTGCGCCAATAATCAGTATTAGCAGTAGCCAGATAATTCCATGCCCTTTCCTTCTCTTTGGGGCTTCTATTTTTTCTTTTTTCTCTTTCATAATATCAACCTCCGTAGTGAAGTGCTTCTATACATGGAAGCTTAGCTGCCTTATTTGCAGGGTAAAGTCCGAATACAACTCCTATTGCGAAGCAGAATACAACTGCAATAATTACAACGTTAAGCTTCATCTTAAACGTCAATCCAAGACTTGATACGATTACTGTTGCAATCTGAAGAATACCCCATGAGAAGAAGATTCCAATTGCACAGCCAAGCATACAGATTACAACTGACTCAACCAGAAACTGCATAAGGATTGCACCTCTTCCTGCTCCAATAGCCTTTCTGATACCAATCTCTCTGGTTCTCTCAGTTACTGTTACAAGCATGATATTCATAATACCAATTCCACCAACAATAAGTGAAATTGCTGCGATACTTCCAAGCAACACGGCTAGTACATTTGTGATTGAACTCATTGCACTCTCTAGAGCATCTGATGTAATGATTGTAAATGCATCATCATCCTCGTTGAATCTCTCCATTAGTAACGACTCTATCTTTGTTTCTGCCTGATCCATAGTATATCCTTCAGCGCTGCTTATATAAAATGATGAAATCTCTGATGATACACTATCAGTTACTCTTATAAGCACTGAATAAGGTATATAAATGTCAACAGAATCACCCTTCATACTTCTAGTGAGTGAGGAATCCTCCTCCTCAAGTACTCCCACTACTGTGAATCTGTATCCGTCAACAGATATCTCTTCACCAATACAGTCTGCATATCCAAACAGGGTTGTTGCAGCAGAATAATTGAGAACGCATACAAAGCTTGAGTTATCAACATCAGTAGTTTTCAGGAATCTGCCAAGCATAATCTTAATGTTCTGAATTGTATCGTAGGATGCATCTGCACCGTACACAGTTGCCGATGTACTTGTTGAGCTGTATTTTACTGTCATACTCTCACTTGCAGCTGGAGACATATATCCTATCTCTTTTTCCTTCGACCACTCATTAAGAGTATCTATAGTTATTGGCTTTCCCTTGCTATCAGAAACCGATACCGAAACGACATTTGAACCAAGGTTTGAAATTGTATTTGTAACCTCACCTGTTACGCCATTTACAAGACTTACAAGTATTACCAGTGACATAACTCCGATGATAATACCAAGCATTGTCAGGAAGGCACGGAATTTATTGCCCGAAATTGACTTTAGGGCCATTTTAAAGGACTGAATCATACGCCACCTCCGAAAGCTGACCATCTAGAATATGGACAATTCTGCTTGCTTCCTTTGCCACATTATTGTCATGGGTGATAAGCACTATAGTATTTCCCTTTTTATGCAGCATATGGAATATCTCCATAATCTCATGGCTGGTCTTTGAATCCAAGTTTCCAGTAGGCTCGTCAGCAAGAATCAGTGTTGGATTAGTTGCTATTGCTCTTGCTATTGCAACTCTCTGCTGCTGTCCACCTGAAAGCTCAGTTGGTAAATGCTTTGCTCTTTTTGTGAGGTGCACAAGTTCAAGTGCATCCTCCACTCTCTTTTTTCTCTCAGCCTTTTTTACTCCCTGGTAAATAAGAGGGAGTTCAACATTCTCCTCTGCTGTAAGCTTTGATATCAGATTGAAGCTTTGGAATACAAAGCCTATCTTTTTATTTCGTACTCGTCCTAGCTCCTTCTCCGAATAATCCTCAATAGGAATTCCGTCAAGAAGATATTCGCCTGAATCTGCCGAATCAAGACATCCCATTATATTCATAAGTGTGGATTTTCCACTTCCTGAAGGACCAATAATACTAACAAACTCACCATCATTTATTGTAATGCTGGCATTGGAGAGAGCAACTACTTCATTGTCACCTATATAATAATTTCTACATATATTATTTAGTTCAATCATTAATTACCTCCTCCCGGAAAACTTCCTCCACTTGGTCTGTTTCCTGAACCGCCCGAGCCACCTGAGCCACCTGGGAAGCCGCCTGAGCCACCTGGGAAGCTGCCTGAGCCACCTGGGAAGCTGCTTGAACCATCAGAGCCACCCTTACCGCCAGGGAAGCTGCCATTTCCGAATCCGCCAAAACTGTTCTTGCTTGTATCCTCGTAATATACTGTCTGGTTTTCGCTAATTCCACTCTTTATTTCTGCGTAGGAACCATTTGTTATTCCAACCTCAACCTCAGTCATTCCACCAAGCTCTTTTGTCTCTTCATTGTATTCAGTATATACATAATATGAATTTCTTGTCTTCTGAAGGGCATCTACAGGGATAAGTATCGCATCTTCAACACCCTCAATTGTGATTACTACTGAGGCTGACATACCGGCGAGCATACTCTCGGTCTTTTCAACCTCAATGGTTGCTGTGTAGGTTGTCACTCCGCTTGAGCTTGTTGCATTCTTATCAATTGAAGCAACTGTTCCAGAGAAGGTTACATTTGACATAGAACCTACTGTCACGCTTGCTGCCTGTCCTTCACTGATTGATAAAATGTCAGACTCATCTACAGATACACTTACATTCATAACATCATTTCCTGAAATTGTTGTAAATGAAGCACCAGCCTCAGCATCCTCTGTAACAGACTCAACAACACCGTTAATTGGTGCCTTAATTCCACCATCATGGTAAACTGAAAGAAGCTCTGTGAGTCTCTCCTCATAGGTCTCTCTCTCCTTGATGAGCTGAGCAACATTTCCTCTGTTTTCCATATCTGTAAGAGATATAAGCTTTGTGTCTGCTTTAATCTCCTTGTTCTCTGATACTGATACCTTTGAAACTGTTCCTGTGTAGCCTGTAATCTTCATCTGCTTATGAATGTAAAGCTTGCCAGAGCCAACCTCTGATCCGTCCTTTGATACCTTTACATCATCATCAAACACTGTTCCGTCATCTGTCACAACGATTGTTGCAACGCCATCACTCACATAATAAACTGTACCATCAAATGTACTTCCGTCTGAGGCAGTCACTGTAACCTCATCCTCTCTCGCGAGGCTTGAGCCCTCAATATCAACTGCCATATAGCCGTCGAGTGAGATAAGCATTAGGGCGCTCTTCTTATACATAACATCTGATACGCTGTCACCTTCTTCACAGTAGATTTTCTTTACTCTTCCTGAAACCTTTGAGGTGATTGTTGAGCTCTCTGACTCACTGTTAGCATCCTCAATCTCTTCGTCTAAATCTTCTATTGCAGCATTTATTGTATCAAGTTCTGTCTGAAGAGTTGCATAATCAACTGTTGCAATTAACTGTCCTTCAGTAACCTCGTCGCCAACCTTAACGTAAACTGTCTCAAGAGTTACTCCCTCCGGAACTAAAACCTCTTCCTCAGTTTTGTTGCTAAGTGAACCCGTTCCTGACACGGTCGTGCTGATTGATCCCTTACTTGCAGTACCCGTTAGTATTTCAACATTCGAGGTTGCAACATTTTTGGCAACATACTTTCTTAAAAAAACAACAAGAACAGTGATAATAATTGCAAGTATCGCAATAACTATTATCACTGTCCTTATTTTTTTTGATTTCTTATTCTTTTTCGCCATAACCCTTCATCCTTTCTCATGATAAAACTAAGATGAGGTTATGATATACAATAAATGTGAAAACTATTACATCAAAATGTGAAAATAATGTGAATTAACGCGAAAAAATCGGCTTTGCACCCTCGATACAATCCTTGGCAACAGGCTCTGTATCAGGGATCATCTCAAATCTCATAAATCCATTTACATATGGCTTTGCTGTAGCCATAAGTCCTGAAAATGTCCTTGTAAGCTCTCCATTTAGCTTAACTACAAGCAGGAGACTCTCTCTCTTTGACTCTTCTCTCACGATTTTTCTAAGCCAGAGCTTTGATACACCATTATCTGTCTCTGAGTACAGCTTAAGTGCTCTTATAAGGCCATCAGGAAGCTTGTCCGGGTCAGAGATAATAACTCTCTCTGTCTTCTCAGGCTTCTCCTGATGAAGACCACTAAGAAGATTAGTTCTCTGAGTCTTGAGAAATCCCAGGGTCTTTCTGTCAATTGTAAGGTTTGAAGAGAAAGGATTGATGATGAGTCCATTTGCAAGCACATCTGTATGGAAGAGATTTAAAATCTCTTCAAATGCCATAGTTACAACTACCGACTGTGCAAGCTTAGGTGCCTTGGCCAAATCCTCAGAGCTTGTAAATGCAGCATAATACTTCTTCTTTCCTGAACCGCTCAGTGTTGGGAAGGCAAGACCCTTCTCTGTCTTTGATGCAACCACATAGAACTTTGCATTCATTGAGATTTCCTCAAAAACAGCACCCATAAGCGCCTCTCTCTTAAGATATCTGAATCTCTCTAAAAGTGCTTCAAGCCTTCTGTTGTCGAGCTGCTTTCTTCCCTCCTTATCCTCAAACTGGATAATGATTGGTGTGATAACATCAAACTGACTAGGAGTGATGCTCTCATCCTCATACTCGATTGTGATGTAGCAGGTTTTCTCGTCAGCAACATCCTTAACATCCTTATCAGTAGTATAATCTATGTCAAGAACCGTTCCCCTGTAGGTTCTTCCACCATAGCTAAAGATGTCAACCTCCTGGCTTTTCTGAAACAGACCATTCTTGATAACGCCAATCAGCTTGTGGTTATCATTCTCGTCCTTTGTATATTTTTCTGTAATAAATGTAATACTATTCAACTCTTTGTCCCCATGTCCTTTTTTTATAGCTCAAGTGAATCGAAGATTGTCTTGAGCTGCTTTGCTGAAGCAAGTAATGCCTCAGTCTCATCCTCATCAAGTGAGATAGGAATTCTCTCATATACACCGTGAGCTCCCACAATTGCTGGCATACTGAGATAGATATCCTCTATTCCAAACTGGCCTGTCATAAGGCTTGATACTGGAAGAATTGACTTCTCATCTCTTATTATCGCCTCACAGATTCTTCTTACTGCCATTGCAACACCGTAGTAGGTTGCATGCTTCTTAGAAATAATCTCGTAAGCACTGTTCTTAACCTCTTCCTGAATTCTGTTCTCTGATGCCTCGTGCTCAAAATGTCCTCTCATCTCGCAGAAACGGCTAAGTGGAACACCTGAAACAGTAGCACTACTCCAAACAGCAAGCTCGCTGTCTCCGTGCTCACCGATAATGAAGGCATGAACTGTTCTACTGTCTACTGAAAGATGCTCGCCAAGATTATGCTTAAGTCTTGCTGTATCAAGAACTGTACCTGAACCGATTACTCTGTTCTCTGGGAAGCCTGAAAGCTTCTTAGCAACGTATGAAAGAATATCAACTGGATTAGATACGATAAGTAAAATACCGTGTTTATTTCTCTTTGAAATCTCTGGAATAATGCTCTTAAAGATTGAAACATTCTTCTGAACAAGCTGTAATCTTGTCTCACCTGGCTTCTGAGCTGCTCCAGCTGTTATGATAATGATAGCAGCATCAGCAATATCATCGTAGGTACCTGCGTAAATCTCCATAGGCTTTACAAATGGAACACCATGGCTGATATCGAGCGCCTCGCCCTCTGCCTTGGCTGGATCAACATCAATAAGTACCATCTCTGTAAAAAGTCCACTCTCCATAAGAGCGAAGGCTGTTGAGGAACCAACAAAGCCACAGCCAATTATTGCAACCTTTCTAAGGTTAATCTTCTTTTCTGCCATTTCTATTACCTCCTTTAAGTCTCATATAGAGCCTCTCCTGCTCGCAAAATATATATCGAATCATGCCAAGCAGCATAAGCTTAATATAATTTATTATGACCTAATGTAACTATTTATATTAACATACAAATGGTAGTATACCATAAACACCGCTTGATATTCAATCACGATTAGTGATTATTTATCATTTTTCTAAACAATCACATTTCGCTTTTTTCCATCAAGAAATGCCCTGATATTTAATGCACATTCCTGTAATAGTCTAGTTCTCGCCTCGACAGTTCCCCATCCAATGTGAGGGGTCATAAAAAGCTTGTCATTATCCTTAATTTCAAGTAGTGGATTATCCTCAGGTATTGGCTCCCTTCCAAATACATCCAGACCTGCAGCCATTATCTCTCCATTAATAAGTGCATCGGCAAGAGCTTTATCATTTACGACAGGACCTCTTGCGACATTAATGAGAACTGCACTGCTTTTCATCTTTTTGAATGCAGCTTCATTGAACAAATCATTTGTGTACTCATTCAATGGACAGTGGATAGATATAATATCTGACTCGGCAAGAAGTGTATCAAAATCAACCCTCTTGTAGCCAGTAGCATAATTTCCTCCTGAAGCTGAAAAATATACAACCTTTGCCCCCAGACAGCTTGCAATTTCAGCGGTTCTTCTTCCAATTGCCCCGAGACCAACTATGCCCCAGGTCTTTCCAGAAACCTCATTGAAATAATTGTCTATGTAACAGAATCTTCCAGACTCTGAATACCTGCCACTCTTCACATAATCATTGTAAAAGCTTAGCTTCTCATAGATTGAAAGAAGAAGTGCTACAGTGTGCTGAGCAACACTGTCTGTTGAATATCCACTGACATTAGTTACTCTTATCCCCTTCTCCTCGCAATACTTTATATCTATATTATTGTAGCCTGTTGCCATCTCGCAGACCATCTTTACTGTACTTCCCTCGAGTACGCTCTCGTCTATTCTTAATTTATTCGGGATAATAATATCTGCGTCCTTTATCACAGTCTTAACCTTGTCCTGGCTAAGTGCAGGGTAAAGCTCATACTCGCCAAATTCAGTAAGGAAGCTCCAGTCCATATCCTGTCCGGCACTGTCTGCCTCAAGTGCAATAATCTTCATTCTATTTCCTCCTTGATTAATATGCAGGTCTAAGCCTACTCAAGCTTAAAAAATTTATTAACTCTGGTGAAAAATTTTCCAAAATATATATACAGATTTGATTTTTTTCCAATAAAATAATAGCTCAGCTCTGCAAGTGCAATTCCTCCAACCAGATCAACTATGTAATGCTGCTTTGTGAACTGGGTTGAAAGGCATATCAGGATTGCTATTATTACCGATAGTATCTTGTACCATTTTGGAATTTTCTCATTCCTTCTGATTCCTATCACTGAAAACCAGCTTACCAGACAGTGAATCGACGGAAACAGATTCTGTGGCTTATCAATTGAGTACATCCATGCTGTCAGATTGTCGAAGAAGCCATTTCCAACTATTTCCGGTCTTACTATGGTTGTTGGATAAAACACAAAGAACAGAAGGCATACTACTCTTGAACACATATCTGAGGCAACAAACCTGTACATGTCCTCCTTGCTTTTTGTAGAGGCTAGTATATAGTTCAGAGCCCAAAAAACATAGCTCGCAACATATATTCCCATGAAGCCCGTAAGAAGCGGAACCTTTTTGTCTATAGGAAGTGACAGGTCATGAAATACCCTGTTATCACTTATAAATGTCATCGTACCGCTGTAAACCAGGGTGTTAAATCCAAATGCTGACAAAAGCGGGATTACTGAATATTGGGGGATAAACCCAAATACCTTGTCATTTTTCTTCTTTTCTTTACTCATTTTTATCTTCTTTTCTTCTTTTTCTTTTTTCCCTGACCGTCTGCTATTTTTTCCCTAATAAACAGATATCCAGCCCTTACTAGAGCGAATACAAAAAACATCAAAAGAAAGCCTGCAACACCTGCAACTATGTCATTAAACTCCATGTTACCCGTTCCAGTAATCTTCTGTCCAATCTCTATCGCAAAAGTGATTACTATGATTAATGTGAACACATATATCCAGCTGATAACCAGAATATGATCCTTCTCTGCAAGCTTTTTAAAGAGTGGAAATACCACAAATAATATTCCCATTCCAATAAGTCCAATCACAATAAAATGCAACTGCTTATCAGATAGCTTCCAGCCAAATCTGTTATTTAGTCCCATTATGAAATTATGAATCTTAGCCATGATTTCAACAAACCATTTTAATACAGCTGACATATGTTATTCTCCGTTCCCTAGCATTTTTCAAGTGTTAATATACTCCTTTTTGGGGAGCATTTCCACCCATTTAATAAATAATTAATAATCCTTCGGGCTTTACACATATAAAAATAGGGCCTGCAAAGCATCTTACGATGTTTTGCGACCCTACTTTTATATGTTTACCACAAGTGTGGTGTTCTCCCCGACTTGGCTTATTGTATACACAGCCTAGTTCTTTAAATGATCCTTTACAGCTACTGCTGTCTTCTCCTCATAGCACTCAAATAATTCATCTAATTCCTTCTTATCCTGCTTCTTAGTGAAAGAACTGATAATAGGAACTATAATAAGTCCACCAACCATAGCAACTACACCAGAATGGATACTTGACTTAAATACTGTTGAAAGACATCCTGGTAATGCAGCGATGTCTGCTGCGGTCATAGTAAGTGAGATTACAAACTGTGTTACAGCAAGTCCTGTTCCCCAGATAAAGCATACTACTGTAGCAGCCTTTGTAACTCCCTTCCAGTAGAGACCATAAAGGTATGGAGCAAGGAAAGCACCTGCAAGACCGCCCCATGAAACACCCATCATCTGTGCGATAAAGGTGATACCAGGATTTGCGTCCTTAACTACTGCGATAACTGCTGAAACGATAATGAAGAATACGATAAATATTCTCATAATCTGAACCTGCTTCTTCTCTGTCATCTCCTTCTTTGAAGCTGGCTTGATTACATCAAGTGTAAAGGTTGAGCTTGATGTAAGAACAAGTGATGAAAGTGTTGACATTGAAGCTGAAAGTACAAGTACGATAACTACAGCGATAATGATTGATGGAAGTGTTGAAAGCATTGATGGAATAATTGTATCAAATAATGGCTTTCCAGTTGCTTCATTAAACTTAACCTTATCTGCGTAGAGTCTGCCGAATCCTCCGAGGAAGTAGCAGCCACCAGCAACGATAATAGCGAATACTGTAGAGATAACTGTTCCCTTGTGAATATCCTTCTCACTCTTTATGGCATAGAACTTACCAACCATCTGTGGAAGTCCCCAGGTACCAAGTGATGTAAGTATTACAACGAAGAATAAGAATGTAGGATCAGGACCTAAGAAGGAGGTAAATGCACCGCCTGTCCATCCCTCTGCAGGAACTGCTGAAAGCTTCTTGGTAGCTTCAAGAAGTCCGCCATTCTGTGTAAGTACTGCACCGATAACAGCCACAATACCAATTAACATAATAATACCCTGAATGAAATCATTGATAGCTGTTGCCATGTATCCACCGAAGATAACATAGAAGCCTGTAAGTACAGCCATAACAAGGATAACTACCCAGTAAGGAATATCAAATACTAAACCAAAAAGGCTTGATAAACCATTGTAAAGTGATGCTGTGTATGGAATTAAGAAAATGAATACAATAATTGATGCTGCAACCTTAAGTCCTGTTGATTTAAATCTCTTTCCGAAGAAATCAGGCATTGTCTTAGCATCTATATGCTGAGTCATAATTCTTGTTCTTCTACCAAGCACATTCCATGCAAGAAGTGAACCGATAAATGCATTACCAAGTCCAGCCCAGGTTGACGCCAGACCAAAAGCCCATCCGAACTGTCCTGCATATCCGACGAATATAACCGCCGAAAAGTAAGATGTACCAAATGCAAACGCTGTAAGCCAAGGACCTACCGAACGTCCACCAAGTACGAAGCCATTAACATCTGTTGCGTGTCTTCTCGCGTAAAGACCGACACCAATCATTACTGCAAAGAAAATTACCAGCATGATCACACATAAAATTTCTGTCATTTTACCTTCTCCTTTTTTCATACATGACTTGCAAAGCATCCTTGCTTCATAGAAACGCTTTGCATCTTTACGTTAAAGCTTTAAAACTTTACAGCTTTATAGCTTTAACGCACTAAAGTAATTATATATAGGCCTCGCCTATATGTCAATCTAAATATAGGTGTGGTATATAAAGATTTTGAAAATGTCGCTCCCATCTCGTCTTCGCTCCGCTGCGACTCGATGATGTACATTCGCCAAATCTCGGAGAACACGCCCTCCGGGCTTTACACAAACAAAAACAGAGTCTGCGAAGCATCTTACGATGTTTCGCGACCCTGTCTTTATTTGTGTACCTCTTACGAGGTGTTCTCCTCGGCTTGGCTCATTGTATACACAAAAGGCCAAGGGCATTTTGCCCTTGGCCTAAGAAATTGCTTATCTAATTAATTAGAACTTACCAGCCTTTGCAGCCTCTTCGATAGAAACAGCAACTGAAACTGTCATACCAACCATTGGG
>DCHE01000007.1:7255-7375 GCA_002314775.1 Lachnospiraceae bacterium UBA1760 | reverse complement strand
TCATTGGTGGTGAGGAAGAAAAGTCAGAGAAGGAACCTCTTAGAATCTGGGGAGAAATTAAGGATGGTGTAATTGTTCCTGCAGAGTCACCAAAGATTACATGTCAGTGTATTCGTGTAC
>DCHE01000007.1:0-7223 GCA_002314775.1 Lachnospiraceae bacterium UBA1760 | reverse complement strand
CTGTATTTGTTAAGTTTAAGAAGCAGCCAACAAAGGAACAGCTTATTCAGAAGTTAGTTGAGTTTAAGGGCGTTCCACAGGAACTTAATCTTCCAAGTGCTCCAAAGCAGTTTATCCAGTATATGGAAGAGGATAATCGTCCACAGGTTAGCTTAGATGTAGATTACGAGAATGGTATGGGTGTAAGCGTAGGACGTTTACGTGAGGATACTATTTACGACTGGAAGTTTGTTGGTTTATCTCATAACACAGTTCGTGGTGCTGCAGGTGGTGCAGTTTTATGTGCTGAGTTATTAAAAGCTCAGGGATATATTACAAAAAAGTGATTTTTAGGAGGCATATATGAAAAAGTTAGTTTTAGTTACTTCGCCTCCAGCATGTGGTAAGACATTTATCTCAAAGAAGCTTGCAAAGGCATTAACAAATTGTGTGTATCTTGATAAGGATACATTGATTGTGTTGTCAAAGCAGATTTTTGTAATTGCTGGCGAGGAGTACAACAGATCTTCAGAGTTTTTCCAGAGAGAAATTCGTGATTACGAATATTATTGTATTTTAGATTTAGCATTTGATGCTTTAGAGTACAATGATACCGTATTAGTTAATGCGCCTTTCAATAAGGAAATTCGTGACGACGCATATCTTGATGATTTACGTGCTAAGCTTGCAGAAAAAGGTGCAGAGCTTTGCGTTGTTTGGGTACATACAGACAAAGAAGTTGCTCATCAGCGTATGATTAAGCGTGCTTCTGACAGAGATGTATGGAAGCTTGAGCATTGGGATGAGTATGTAGCAACTCAGAATTACAATCAACCAGATAATATTCCAGAATTATTTGTTTTTGATAATTCTTCAGACGAGTCATTCAATAAGTCTATTGAAGCAGCTGTAAAATATATAAGAGGATAATATCATAAGTGGCTACATTTATTGATGTATGCCACTTATATTTTTTAACTTGGATAATTAATTATTAGTGAGGAAAAAGAATGGCAGTAGTTAAGGCGTTTAAGGCAATAAGACCAAAGGCTGGACTAGAGGATAAGATTGCAGCACTTCCATATGATGTTTATAACAGAAAGGAAGCATATGAGAAGGTTAAGGGTGACAATCTAACCTTCCTTAGAATCGACAGACCAGAGACACAGTTTGATGAGGCTTATGATATGTATAAGCCAGAGGTTTACGAGAAGGCTAAGGAGATGCTTCTTCTTATGAAGGAGGAAGGAAGCTATATCCAGTCTGAAAAGGATGCATTTTATATTTATGAGCTGATTATGGATGGAAGATCTCAGAACGGTATTGTAGCCTGTGCTTCTATCGATGATTATCTTAATAATGTAATTAAGAAGCATGAGAATACCCGTGAAGAAAAGGAGTTAGACAGAATCAGACACGTTGATACTCTGAGCGCCCAGACAGGTCCTATTTTTCTGGCATACAGACATAATGATGTATTGAAAAATGTTATTGATAAAGTTAAAAATACTGACAAGCTTTACGGCTTCACCTCTGAGGATGGAATTACTCACAATGTATGGGTGATTGATGAGGAGAAGGATATAGAAGCAGTAACAGAGGCCTTTTATGGAATGGACAGTATTTATATTGCTGATGGACACCATAGAGCAGCCTCAGCTGTTAAGGTTGGTCTTAAGAGACGCAGTGAGAAGCCTGATTATGACGGAACTGAGGAATTCAATTATTTCCTCTCCGTACTTTTCCAGGATGATGAGCTTATGATTCTTCCATACAACAGAGTTGTAAAGGACTTAAATGGTCACACGGAAGAAGATTTTTTAAGTATTCTTAATGAGAAATTTAACGTTACCGAGTCAGATACACAGGTAATGCCAAAGGCTAAGGGAGAATTTGGTATGTACCTCAATGACAAGTGGTATGTTCTAAAGATAAAGGAAGAGTATATGTCGAGTGATCCGGTAAAGGGACTTGATGTTTCACTTTTACAGGATAATCTGCTTTCACCAGTACTTGGAATAATTGATCCAAGAACTGACAAGAGAATTGATTTTGTTGGTGGAATCAGAGGATTAGATGAGCTTGAAAAGCGTGCTAATAGTGATATGAAGCTTGCGTTTTCAATGTATCCTACATCGATAGGTGAGCTGTTTAGCGTTGCTGACAATGGTTTACTTATGCCTCCTAAGTCTACCTGGTTTGAACCAAAGCTTAGATCGGGCATATTCATTCATGAGATTTAATTAATTTATATATAACGAGAAAAGGAAGGTAATAGTATGGCACAAAGGAAAGCGGTATTCGCAATCAACTGGATGGAGGTTGATGCGTTAGTTAATACTAGACATGATAATCCGCATCACCTTTTGGGTATGCATGAATGCATCGATGATGTATTTGTAAATGTATTTCTTCCGGATGCAAAGATAGTTAAAATCAGAGATGTTAAAGAGGATAAAACTTATTCACTTGTATCTGAAAGATATGAAGGATTTTTTACAACAGTAATAAAGAATAAGAAATCCTTTGATTATGAGGTTATTGCTAAGTTTACAGACGGACATGAAGAAACATATATTGATCCTTATGTATTTGAATCAGTAATTGATCCGATTGATGTAAGCAGATTTAATGAAGGAATTCATTATGAGATATATGAGAAGCTTGGCGCGCATCCTATGACGGTGGATGGTGTTAAGGGTGTACTCTTTGCAGTTTGGGCTCCAAACGCTGAGAGAGTCTCTGTCGTTGGTAATTTCAATAGCTGGGATGGCAGAAGACATCCTATGAGAAAGATTGATTATTCAGGAATATTTGAACTCTTTATTCCTGGTGACTATCTTGGTGAGATTTATAAATACGAGGTACGTTCAAAGAATGGCACTGTACAGATGAAGAGTGACCCATATGCATTTTCAAGTGAGGTAAGACCTGCAAATGCATCAAGAATTGTAAATCTTGATTACACCTGGAATGACAAAAAATGGATTAGTGACAGAGCAAAGACAAGTATTACTGAGAAGCCTGTTAATATTTATGAGGTTCATCTTGGTTCATGGAAGAGACCTGAGGATGGAAGAGAGTTTTACAATTACAGAGAAATCGCTGTAAAGCTTGCTGATTATGTACAGGCTATGGGATATAACTATGTTGAGCTTATGCCAGTTATGGAACATCCATATGATCCTTCGTGGGGCTATCAGGTAACAGGTTATTATGCACCAACCTCGAGATATGGTAATCCGGATGACTTTATGTATTTTGTTGATTATATGCATAAGAAGGGAATTGGAGTTATCATCGACTGGGTACCAGCACATTTTCCTAAGGATGATCATGGTCTTGGAAGATTTGATGGAACCGCTCTTTATGAGCATGAGGATCCTAGAAAGGGTGAGCATCCACACTGGGGCACATATATATTCAACTATTCAAGAAATGAGGTAAGAAACTTCCTTGTTTCGAACGCTCTTTACTGGGCTGATAAGTACCATGTAGACGGAATCAGAATGGACGCTGTTGCTTCAATGCTTTACCTTGATTACGGCAGGGATAATGGAGAATGGGTTCCAAACCAGTACGGCGGCAATGAAAACCTTGAAGCACTTGCATTTATCAAGGAACTGAACAAGGTTATGAAGGAAAAGTTCAAGGGTGTTACTATGATTGCTGAGGAATCTACAGCATGGCCACTTATGACACATGCCCTTGAGGAGGGTGGTCTTGGTTTTGACTTTAAGTGGAATATGGGATGGATGAATGACTTCCTTTCCTACATGAAGCTTGATCCACTTTATAGAAAGTACCACCATAATAATCTTACTTTTAGCATGGTATACGCATATAGTGAGAATTTTGTTCTTGTTCTTTCGCACGATGAGGTTGTTCATGAGAAGGGCTCAATGATTGCAAAGATGCCTGGTGGCTATGAAGATAAGTTTTCTAATTTAAGAACAGCCTACGGATATACAATGTTCCACCCTGGAAAGAAGCTTCTTTTCATGGGTCAGGAGTTTGCTCAGTTTATGGAGTTCAATGAATCAGCTGAGCTTGACTGGTCACTTTTTGAGTTTGATGCTCATGTTTATATGCAGAGCTATGTTAAAAAGCTTAATGAGTTCTACGCTAAGGAGCCTGCTCTTTATCAGAAGGATTCGGATCCAGAGGGCTTTAAGTGGATTAATTGTAACAATGCAAATGAGAGCATCATTTCCTTTGAAAGACATGGAAAAAATGAGAAGGATACTCTTCTTGTAATCTGTAACTTTACACCGATTGAGCATAAAAACTATAAGCTTGCAGTTCCAGAAAAAGGCAAGTGGAAGGAAGTATTCTCAAGTGATGAGATAAAGTTCGGTGGTGAGGGAAGAAACAATAAAACTGCAAAACAGTCTAAGGCTGGAAAGGTTGATGGAAGAGAGAATTACATTTCAATAAATGTATCTCCACTATCAGTTGCAGTGTTTAAGAAGATTCAGGAAAAGGCTACAAAATAAAAGCTATATAGTAAATCATATTAATTAGCTTATTAATAGCTTTGTTTATTAGTGATTGGAGATAATATGTTTATATTAGCTGACGCAGCTACAAGTATAAATGATAGCAATACAGCAAATACTGATTCAACTTTTTTAAAAAACTTGCTTAATCAGTTTATTGACTGGGTGATTGAAAAGGGAGTTGAAATACTTCTCACGCTTTTATTCCTCTATATAGGAAAAAAGGTTATTAACCTGATATTAAAGCTTGCAAAAAAGTATTTTAAGAAATCAAAGAATATTTCCCTCGAGGTCGAGCATTTCCTTATTTCTGTGATAAAGATAATACTTTACTGTACACTTTATCTTGCGGCTATCGGTATGCTTGGATTCCAGATTACATCGCTTGTAACAGTACTTGGTTCAGCGAGTATTGCAATAGGACTTGCACTTCAGGGAAGCTTTTCTAACCTGGCAGGTGGAGTTCTGATACTTATTCTTAAGCCTTTTGTCATTGGGGATTACATAGTTGATAATACCTCAAAATGCGAGGGAACAGTGAAAAAGATAGAGATATTCTATACAACACTTATTACCTACGACAACAAAAAGATTGTTATTCCAAATGGAACCCTGTCACAGGCCACGATAATTAATCTTACTGCAGAGGCTAAGAGAAGAGTTGAAATATCTTTTGGAGTTGCATATATGTCTGACCTGAAGAAGGTAAGAGAAGTCTTATGCAATATGGCTAAGGAATCAGGATATGTTTTACAGGAAGAACCAGTAAATGTTATAGTAAATGACTTTAAAGACAGCTCAATTGAGATGCAGCTGAGGTTTTGGGTAAAGACAGAGGATTACTGGAATGCAAAATTTGAGATGACAGAGGCAGTTAAGGATTCCTTTGATCATAATGGAATTACAATTCCATTTAATCAGCTTGAAGTAAAAATAAAAGAATAATATTTAGGACGTATGGGGTTAATAATAATTAACAGCTTACGTCCTAAAGCTTTAATTGGGAATATGAGTGATAAAGAATTTTTAAAAAAGAGAATAAATGAGCTTTCAGACAGAGCAAGGGAAAAATATATGTATACCTTTACAGAGTTTCTCTCACCTCAGGAGTTATCTGACGCATATCTTTCTGTTACAGATATAAAAAATGTATTTTCATCAGGCGGATATGAGGAGGCAGAGCGAAAAATGCTGGGCTTCGGAGACACATCTGAGCTTGGCTATGATATTAGCTTTCCTCTGGATATTCTTCTGATTGAGCCGGTTCAAAAGAAGTTTTCTGACGAGCTTGGTCATAGGGACTTTTTGGGTGCGCTGATGAATCTTGGAATTAAGAGAGAGAAGCTTGGAGATATTCTGGTTAAGGAGAATTCAGCTTATCTGATTTGTAAGGAGGATATTTCGGACTATATCATTTCTGAGCTATCTTTTGTAAAGCATACACACATTAGGCTTAAGAGAATTGATGAGCTGCCCGAAGATGTAAGGCCGAATCTTGTTGATAGGGAAATAATTGTTTCGAACAACAGAATCGATGCAATTGTTGCAAAGCTCTTTAATCTTTCGAGAGAACAGTCCTTAAATCTGTTCAGGGAGAAGAAGGTATATGTCAATTCTGCAGTTTATGAGAATAACAGTGGAAGACTTAAGGAGAATGATATAGTTTCCGTGAGAGGACATGGTAAATTCATTTTCATAAAGGAAGGCGGAATGACAAGAAAAGAGAGGCTTTATGTTTTGGTTCGGGTTTATTCCTGATAAATGGCTATGATGATTTTGTAAATAAAGATTTATTTGCATTTTAGAAATAAAATGCTATTATATAATGTGGTGTTTAACACTAGTAATTAAGTAGTATTAATTGTCATTTATATCATATTGAATGGAGGTAATGTAAAATGACAAAGATAGATATAATTTCAGGCTTTCTTGGAGCTGGAAAGACAACTCTTATCAAGAAGCTTATAGAAGAGGGTTTTGAGAATGAGAAGCTTGTTCTTATCGAGAATGAGTTCGGTGAAATTGGAATTGATGGAGGCTTTCTCAAGGACTCTGGTGTTCAGATTAATGAGATGAATCAGGGCTGTATCTGCTGCTCACTGGTAGGTGATTTTGGCGTTGCCTTAAAGCAGGTTATTGATGATTATACTCCTGACAGAATCATCATTGAGCCATCTGGAGTTGGTAAGCTTTCTGATGTTATCAAGGCTGTTGAAAATGTAGATGCTGGAACTGAGGTTGTTCTTAACAGTGCAACAGCAGTCGTTGATGTATCTAAGGCAAAGATGTATATGAAGAACTTTGGTGAGTTCTTTAATAATCAGATTGAGGCGGCTGGAGCTATTATCTTAAGCCGTACACAGAACGTGAAGGAAGATAAGCTTTATACAGCAGTTGAACTTATCAAGGAGCATAATGCAAATGCAAGCATTATAACAACACCTTGGGATGATATTGATGGCAAGATTATTCTTCAGGCTATGGAGCATTCAAAGCTTCCTGAGACTCTGCTTAATCTTGAGGAGGAGGTTTCTAATCATCACCATCATCATGACCATGATGAGCATGATGAGAACTGCACCTGTGGCTGTCATGACCATGACCACGAGCATCACCATCATGATCACGATGAGCATGACCACGAGCATCACCATCATGACCATGACGAGCATGATGAGAACTGCACCTGTGGCTGTCACGACCATGGCCACGAGCATCATCATCATGACCACGATGAGCATGACC
>DCHE01000081.1:7467-42176 GCA_002314775.1 Lachnospiraceae bacterium UBA1760 | reverse complement strand
TCTGGTCGTAGCCCTGTGCTCCGTAACCCTGTGCTCCATAACCTGCATTCTGGTCGTAGCCCTGTCCGTAGCCCTGTGCTCCATAACCTGCATTCTGGTCGTAACCCTGTGCTCCGTAGCCTGCATTCTGGTTGTAGCCCTGGCCGTAGCCTGCATCCTGTCCATAGCTACCATAGCCCTGGTTCATCTGTGCGTTTGGGTCATAGCTCTGCGCTGGAGTACCAAGGTCTCCTGCCTGTCCCCACATTGTATTCTGTCCGTTATTTGGATCCATACACTTTCTTCCTCCTTTATTATACTTATTCTAAAAGGGGCGAATTTTCCTACAATTCGGCCCTTTTTCGCGAGTATAAAATTACTATATCATACTTTTATATTATTTTATACTATTATTTTTAACGATTATTTACATTTTTATCTTGAAAATAGTACGCTATCTACTCGTTATTTTTATATACAAATCAGTTGTGCCCGGTAAACTGCTCCATAATTATCTTTATTGCAGACTCCATCTTAAGTGGGTCCATAAATCTATGGTCAGCATTTTCAATTGGAATAAGCTCTATCACATTATTTTCTGCAAATTCCATCGAATCCCGATAGGGAACAACCTCGTCCTTTGTTCCATGCATGATAATAATATCCTCGGCATAATCAATGAAATCAAGACCTGAAATATCCTTCGCTCTCGCTTCATCCAGGAATTCTCTGCTGACATTTACCTTTCTGTCAAAGCCAACCTCAACATCCCGGCCCTTCTCAAGGATTTCTAAATCTCCCTTTTTCATGATGCTCTTTGTTATTGTGTCATAGAATTTTATTGCCGGGCATCTTAACGAAAGCTTCACAAACGGATTTCCAAAATCAGCGATATACCTCATAAACATAAAGCCGCCAAAGCTTGTTGCATACCCATAAAGCTTATCACTCTTTATTTCCGTCTTTACATAGTGAGTCACAAGCCCAAGGTATTCCTCGCAGTCTGAAAAGCAAAGCTTCTTCTTTACATCATCACCGTGGCAGGGCCAGTTAAAGGTGATTAATCCGAACTCCTTATGCTTTGAAATAAGTCTCTCAGCAAATTTTTCGGCAGCCTTGTTATCCTTGTGACCGCCAAAGCCATGTCCGAAGATTACCACCTTCTTCAGGTCTCTTATTGTCTTATTCTCGGTCATGTATATCTTGCATCTAATATTGTGACCCTCTTTATTTATCTCAAAATATTTATGTACCATGACAGTTCCTCTTGTACTAAAACTTTAATAGTGTCTTACCCTGAAGCTTCTCTCCTCCTCAGGGTCAATATTTATATATTCTATACTCTCGATATAGATATAGGTGCCCCTGTTTATCATCTCAATCGCCTCATGAATCTCATCTATTGTTCCCTGGATTTCCATCTCAACACTTCCGTCGTAGCAGTTTCTGACCCAGCCTGTAAGTCTAAGCCTGTCTGCTGCCATCTGGGCTCTGTACCTAAAGCCAACTCCCTGCACTCTCCCCTTGAAAATGTATCTTCTTCTTATTATTTCTCTCAATTCATGTCTCCTTATACAACCCTTCGATAATCGAGCAGGAGGGAATCCCTTCCCTCCTGCTCGCCCGCAAGCCTCACGTCCGCAAGGACATTTTTCATATGTGGACTCTGCGATAAAAAAGGAAAGGTCACTTGGCCTTTCCTTCTTTCTTTTTACTTACAATTCTGTGCAAGTCTTGTAAATACTTCCTTCTTGTAATGATCGCTCTGAAGCTCATCATTGATATAAACATCCACTGAATTAACCTTTGTTGTGTCAGAGGTGTATGTAAGATTAACAACTATCTTAAGATGCGCCTGAGTAAATACCTTGTTCTCACCTGTTCCATCGTCCTTGATAAGATCAAAGTTTACCTTGTAACCGTTCATCTCTATCTCGTAATTACCTGCGCTTTCACTTATTGTCTTCACAATATATGAAGGATTAGAGGAATTAGTCTCGAAAAGCTGCTTATATGTAACCTTCTGCTGAGGTACATTAACATTAGTAACTACAGTTACAACCTGCTTAGCCTTGTCATCTGTCCATGACTGCCAGGTCTGAATAAGACCGTTACGGTACTGACCAGGTAAAATCTTGAAAATACCAAAACCAATAAGTGCAATTACAGCGATTGCAATAACAACCTTACAAATTTTATTAAACATATATATGCCTCCTTAAATTATGCACACTAATAATACAAAACAAATACCTCGTTTTGTATTATCGGCAATTTATTTATTAAGTTACCAAAAGATTATTACTCTTAATCAATAATCTAGAATAACTCTCTTTCTAATTCATAGATAAAGTTCTCTATAAACTGCATACGTTTTGTATATTCTGTTCGACCTGCATCGGTCTTGCAGCGTCTTATCTTAGGTTTGTTAATCCTATAATAATTCTTTATTCTATAATATGCTCGCTTATAGCTCGCCTCGTCCTCAATGGCTGTTGCCATGGCGTCCCATAAAATACCAATAGCTCCAACTTCATCCAGCAAATCTGCGTCCATCAATATCTTACATTCAAGTGAAAGATGCTTCTCAGTATCCTTATCTGAATGCATATATATAATCTCCCCAATCTGCTTTATCTTTTCAGGTTCCACACCGATGCTGTCAAGATAGTCAACTGCTATCTCTGCACCAACCTCGCCGTGAGGTCTTCCCTCTTCCCATCCAACATCATGAAGAAGCGCTGCCAGTACAATAACATCCAGGTCTCCTCCAAGCTTAGCCTGAAGTTTTATCGCCCATCTGTATACACGCATCGTATGATCAAAACGACTTCTGAAAGGATAATTAGCTGGTCTGCCATTCTCGGAGGTTTTTTCCTTTACAAACTCAATTATCTCTGAGTAGTTCATAGTTTTTCGCCCCTTGAATAAGTAATTTTTTCAAAATATCATTCCTTGTAATAATATCATCTTTTAGATAATAATTCTATATTAATTTTGCATTTTGTGAATATTGCATAAAATAATTCAGTAACTTATTTTTTCAATATTAGAAGAATAATGATATGCATTATAAATTAACCAAAAACTTGTACAAATGTAAAATGCAGCCCGATATTATCGGACTGCTAATTTTAAACCGTGCGGCTGACTTTGTGCTGCGCCAATAGGCGTTACCCTGGTAGTTAGCTCAACCCAGGCACCCTTGCGGCACCCGAAAGGTTCTACTTAGTGCTGCTTCGTTCCCGACCTGACACGGTTCATAGATTTCCGTCGCGCAAGACCCAGATATCAACACCACTTTCCAGGGGCAGCCCTACAGGACACAACCCGAGGTCAGCCATCACTCCTGCTGTAGCGGATTGCAGGTACAGGGCACCGCTATCTCCCCAGCTGCACGGAAGCTTTAAATCGTGTTAACATCATATAATCTGCTGATTATATAACAATATTAATTCCACCCTTAGGCGGCGATTACCACATAGTATACATAAATAATAACTAAACGTCAAGTTTGATTATTATTAATTCTCATTATCATCCTCGCAAAGGTTTATCTCTGTCTCGGCTATTTTTGTTGATTTTGCCATTTTTTTCATTTCACGGAGCTCTCTGAAGAAGCCCGACATCATATCCTGGCACTCCTTTTCGTACACTCCCTTTGTGATATTTACCCTGTGGTTGAAGCCTGGCATATCCAGAATATTGATGACCGAGCCTGCACAGCCTGCCTTAGGATTCATACAGCCGATTACTATCTCTGGAATTCTGGCCTGAATTATTGCACCTGCGCACATCTGACAGGGCTCTAAGGTCACGTACATCCTGCACTCCTCTAACCTCCAGTCTCCAATTACCTTCGAGGCTTTTTTTATCGCAAGAATCTCAGCGTGGGCAAGGGTAGTTTTATCCTTGTTTCTTCTGTTGTAGCCACGGCCAATCACCCTTCCCTCGTGGACAATTACGCATCCTATTGGAACATCGCCACTGGCACTGGCTTTTTTTGCAAGCTTTATAGCCTGCTTCATATATCTTTCGTCCTCAGTCATTTAACGTCTCAAACCTCTTATCGTCTGTTCTATCTGCAAATCCTGTCTGCAAATCCTATCTGCTAATTCTATTCACCAAGTAAATCCGACAGCATTGCAAACTGCTCTAATGTGAGTGTCTCTCCTCTAACCGAAGCTGGAAGCCCCATCTTAAGCAGTGCATTTTCAACCTGTTCCTTCGTAAATGATACCTCACCTGAGTTATTAATTCCATTCTGAAGAGTCTTTCTTCTCTGATTGAAGGAAGCCCTGATAAGCTTGAACATAAGCCTTTCATCCTTAACCTTTACAGGTGGATTGTCGTAGGCCGTAAGTCTTATTACTGCAGAGCCCACACCTGGTCTTGGCATAAAGCAGTTTGGTGGAACATTTGCAGCGATATATGGCTCAGCATAATACTGTACTGCAAGGGAAAGCGCACCATAATCCTTTCCACCTGGCTCCGCCTGCATACGGTAGGCAACCTCCTTCTGAACCATTACCGTGATTGACTCCGCGGGTATATGATTTTCGAAAAGTCCCATAATGATAGGAGTTGTGATGTAATATGGAAGGTTAGCGACAACCTTAACCTTATTGCCCTTACCGGCAAGTGCCTCTATGTCAGTCTTTAGTACGTCCTGATTCACAACCTCCACGTTGTCGTAAGGAGCGAGTGTATCAGCAAGGATAGGAATAAGATTCTTATCAATCTCTATCGCGTAAACCTTCTTTGCATTTTCGCAGAGGTACTGTGTCATAGTGCCGATTCCAGGTCCGATTTCTACTATAATATCATCCTTTGTGATATCTGCCGCCTCGATAATCTTATCTATGACGTGGCTGTCGATAAGGAAGTTCTGGCCAAATCTCTTCTGAAATGCAAAGTTGTATTTTTTGATTGTCTCAATCGTAACCTTAGGGTTACTTAGTCTTGCGTCTTTTTCTATGATACTCAATTCAATTCGCCTTTCTATGCGTAAATCTATAAGCATGTCACTCTGCAAATATTATTATACACATACAATTATCTTAAGTTCTAAAATGCTTCTCACATTTATTTGTCATCTCTATATTAAATATAGAATGTACATTTTGACAAGTCTTTTCTTCCTAATTCCTGATTCCTCACTTTAATTGTTAACATTCGAGACTATCTATGTTATACTTAATCATTATCGCGCTGGTCTGTTTCCAGCAAATATTACTAAATTTCAGGAGGCAATATGATTTCAGAATTCTATAAAGAGATGACCGGAAAAACTTCAGTAATTCGTGACTTTTTCGCATACAGCATGGAGCGTGCGAAGGTTGTAGGTGCAGAGAACATCTGTAACTTCTCCCTCGGTAATCCATCAGTTCCATGTCCAGATTCATTTACTAAGGAGATGATAAGACTTCTTTCTGAGAAGGATCCTATGGCTATTCACGGCTACAGCCCTTCCCTTGGTCTTGATTCCACAAGAACAAAGATTGCAGAGTCCTTAAACAGACGTTTTGGCATGGACTACACTGCAAAGCACATTTTCCCAACAACAGGTGCTGCTGGAGCTATCGCTCATGCAGTGAGATGCATCGCTGGTGATGGTGATGAGATTATCACCTTTGCTCCATACTTCCCTGAGTATATTCCTTATATTACAGGCTGTGGTGCCAAGCTTAGGATTGTACCTGCAGATATAGACAGCTTCCAGATTAACTTCGAGGAGTTTGAGAAGATGATGAACGAGAAGGTTGCTGCAGTTATCATCAACTCTCCAAACAATCCTTCAGGAATCGTATACACTACAGAAACTATCGATAAGCTTGCTTCTATTCTTAACGAGAAGCAGAAGGAGTATGGACATGAGATTTTCCTTATCTCAGACGAGCCATACAGAGAGATTATTTTCGCTGGTGCAGATGCGCCATTTATCTCAAAGCACTATGACAATTCAATCTGCTGCTACTCCTTCTCCAAGTCACTCTCAATTCCTGGTGAGCGTCTTGGTTACGTTGCTGTTAATCCAAAGGCAAAGGATGCAGAGATGATTGTTCCTATGTGCGGTCAGGTTTCAAGATTCACAGGTCACAACTGTCCTCCTTCAATCATTCAGCTTGCTGCTGAGAGTGTGCTTGATGAGACCTCAGACCTTTCAATCTACGAGACAAATAAGAACCTTCTCTACAAGGCATTAACCGAAATCGGTTATGAATGTGTTGAGCCAATGGGTACCTTCTATATGTTCCCTAAGTCACTCATTCCTGACGCAAATGAATTCTGCTGGAGAGCAGCAAAGGAGCTTGACCTCATCTTAGTTCCTGGTGACAGCTTTGCCTGTCCTGGACATTTCCGTATTGCATACTGCGTACAGACCGAGACAGTTGAGAAGGCTATTCCAAGATTCAAGAAGCTTTACGACATGTACAAATAACTAACCCGAGTTATACAATTAATTCCCCTGAATTAATCGATAATTGACAGCGATTGAGAACTATTCCTATTCCTATTCCTTCTCCTTCGCTGTCAATTTTATGTTATAATTCATCCAGGGCATTTATACGAAATATTAGCGGAATATGACGAAGCTGTGATTTTTGATGTTCCTCCGACCCTACTGTGAGGATTTAACACAAATGGAATCAGACTGTGCCCTGCACATTACATGAAAGGATTAAAACTATGAATATACAAAACTATAATTTGGTGCTTGCCAGCAAATCTCCCAGAAGACAGGAGCTTTTAAAAAATGCCGGCTACAAATTCTCAGTTATCCCTGCTGACATTGACGAGAGTAAAATCGAGGAAGAATACATACTTTCTAACATAAACAAGCCTTATCGGCTGGTGGAGAGGCTTTCCTATGCCAAGGCCTTCCATATAGCAAGAGAATTATCGAAGAAATCCTTATCTGGGGAGGATATGGGAGGACTCCTTAACGCCTCTTCTCTCGTGACAAAAATTCTTGCTGCAGATACTGTAGTCTCAATTGATGGAAAGATTCTTGGCAAACCGAAGGATTCAAGCGATGCCTACAATATGCTTTCATCACTGAGCGGAAGAACTCACAAGGTATACACAGGCTTCACTATTCTTCCTGTAGCCGAAGGTCCCTGCGGTGGCTTCCTTCTTCCTGAGGAGGTAACCTACTACTTTGGCGAAGCAGATACTCTCAGCAAATCAACTGAGGTGATAACAAAATCAGTATGCACTGAGGTTACATTTTATGAGCTGAGCAGTGAGGAAATCGAGTGGTACATCGAGACAAAGGACCCCTTTGACAAGGCGGGCGGCTATGGCATTCAGTCTCTGGGTGTTCGCCTGGTGAAATCAATAAACGGAGATTACAACAACGTAGTTGGTCTCCCTCTCGCAGAGGTAATGAGAGCTCTGTAGAGTAATCACCCTTTTTTCTTGTATTCTAGCGATATTTAGAGTATAATACATAAACGGGTATGTCCGCCCTTTAGCAGGCATACACCTATTACTTATTGACAAGGAGACATATTAACTATGGAAAATACAGGTGTAGAAACAAAGCCTAAGAAGTATGCTGGTATCTTACTTCATCCAACCTCCTTTGCTGGTCCTTACGGAATCGGTGATTTAGGTCAGGGAGCATACAACTTTGTTGATTTCTTACAGCGTTCAGGACTTAACGCTTGGCAGGCACTTCCACTTGGACACACTGGATTTGGCGACAGCCCATACCAGCCATTCTCTGCATTTGCAGGACAGCCACTTATTATTAGCTTAGACGACTTAAAGGGACTTGGACTTCTCTTCGATGATGATTTCAGAGATATGCCACAGTGGAACCCTGAGGATATTAGCTACGGAGACGTTATCAGCTGGAAGACAGGACTTCTTCGTCTTGCTTATGAGCGTTTCACAGATGAGAATTTTAATGACAGATTCACAAGTGATGCGAATAAGATGAAGGACCTCGAGGACTTTATGAAGACTGAGGGCTACTGGCTCGACGATTACGCACTTTTCATGGCAGGAAAGGATTACCACAACGGAATGCCATGGTATATGTGGGAGGACACTCTTAAGGCTCCAAATGCCAAGGAGAAGAAAAAGTGGCAGAAAACTCTTGCTAAGGAGATAGATTACTACAAATTTATTCAGTACCTCTTCTTCAGCGAGTGGACAGCCTTGAAGAAATATGCAAATGACAAGGGAATTTCAATCATTGGAGATACACCTATATTTATGGCTTGGGACAGTGTTGATGTCTGGACACACAAGGAGCTTTTCCAGCTTGATTCAGAGGGTTATCCGGTTGTAGTAGCTGGTGTTCCACCAGACTATTTCTCAGCAACAGGTCAGCTTTGGGGCAATCCACTTTACAAGTGGGAGGAGCACACAAAGACTGGTTACGACTGGTGGTTCTCAAGAATCAAGCATCAGCTTGACCTTACTGACTTCCTCCGCATCGATCATTTCCGTGGATTTGATAAGTACTGGGCAGTTCCATACGGCGAGGAAACAGCTATGAACGGTGAGTGGGTTGAAGCTCCAGGCTTGAACTTCTTCACAAACCTTGAGGCAACACTTGGTTACCATATTCCTATTATTGCAGAGGATTTAGGTGAGATTGATCACTCAGTTATCGAGCTTCGTGACAGATTCAGCTTACCTGGAATGAAGATTCTTCAGTTCGCATTTGAGAATCCAAATGAAAACGACTTCCTTCCACATAACTACACAAGAAACTGTGTATGCTATACAGGTACTCATGATAACGATACTACTCTTGGCTGGTACAATCACGCCTTCGAGGCTTCTAAGGATAAGCTCAGAAGATACTACAGCACTGACGCAAGTGATGTATGCTGGGTACTTATTCGTGCATGCTTCGGTTCTGTTGCAAATATGGCCATAGTTCCAATGCAGGATGTACTTTGTCTTGACTCATGGGCTCGTTTTAACACCCCTGGTGTCGGAGCTGGTAACTGGTCATGGAGATATAAGCCAGAGGCTTTAAATGATCAGCTTGCTGCAAGACTTTACGAAACTGCAAAAATGTTCGGTAGATATTAACATAGCCTTTTTGGGGGTTGGCACACGGATTATATCTAGGAGATTATATGAGAATTATTTATGTTCTGCCACTGGCTATTCTGGGAATTTTACTTTCACTTCCCTTCCATGTAGCATTTAAGGCAGCAAGAAAAAAAGATGAGTATAAAGGGTGGTTCAAGGCCTGGAGATACGTTCGCAAATATTTCAAGTTTCTACTCTTTCTCGCTGGAACAAAGGTTGAGGTGAGAGGACAAGAGAACATACCCGACGACGGGCCTGTTCTGTTTGTGGGCAATCATCAGAGTTACTTTGATATTATTATCACCCAGACTCTTTCAAAAACACCTATGGGGTTCATTGCTAAGAAGGAATTTCTTAAGTATCCCTTCCTAAACCTGTTTATGACTGATATCGGTTGTGTATTCCTCGACCGTTCAAATCCTAAGGAGGGATTAAAGTCAATAAACGAGGGTATCGATCATATGAAGAAGGGTCTTTCAATCGGTCTCTTCCCAGAGGGAACGAGAAACCATAGCCCTGAGCTTCTTCCGTTTAAGGAGGGTGGATACCGAATCGCTGAAAAGTCAAAGAGACCTATCGTTGTTATGGCTCTTTCAGGAGTAGATGGTATCTTCGAGGCAAATAAACACATGATGATCAAAAAGCGTCATGTTATTGTCGAGTATGACAAACCAGTTAATCCATCTGAGTTAACTGCAGATGAGAAGAAAGCCTTCTACGCTTCTATTCCAGAGCGTATTATGGAGCTTAAAAAAGACCACGTTTTATAAAGGAGAAAGTTAATGGGTTGGATAATATTTGGTATTGTTGCCGTAATACTCATCGGAGTATTGGTAACACTTTATATTTTAGGTAACAGAATGCAGAAGAAGCAGCTTGAGCAGAAGAAACAGATGGTTGATGCTGCACAGCCTGCAACTATGCTTATTATTGACAAAAAGATAATGCCTATGAAGGACGCGGGCCTGCCGAAGATAGTTATGGAGCAGACTCCAAAGAAGTATCAGAAGGCAAAGGTTCCTGTAGTTAAGGCAAAGATTGGTCCTCAGATTATGACACTTATCTGTGACGATGCTATTTTTGATGATGTACCAAAGCGTGGCGAGGTTAAGGCCATGGTAAGCGGTATCTATCTTGTATCTGTAAAGAGCATCCGTAAGGTTAAGAAGTCCGCAGCAGAGATTGCCGAGGAAGAGGCAAATGCAAAGAAAAAGAAGAAGGGCTTCAGAGAGAAGATGCGTGCAAAGCAGGTTGCATACCAGAAGCAGCTTTCAGCTGATATGGAAAGCCAGAAGTCTAAGGAAGAAGAAAAGAAGTACAAGGAAAGAGTTAAGAAAGAAAGAGAACGCGAGAAGAAAATCGAGAAATTCTAATTATTTTTTTGACAGAGGCGTTTTAGATGAAGAAAAAAAATGTTGTATCAGCATTAATACTGGCATTTATACCAGTTATCCTATGCTTTGTTTTTGAAGTGATAGGAGCCCTTGCATACTTTGCAATTATTTTCTTCGAAAAAGCATTTGCACCAGACATGATAACCGCGACACAGACGGCATCTGATGCTGCTATCGAGGAATTTATGACAAATGGTGCAAACTCTGGACTCTTCTACATTATTAAATTTACACTATTTATAATAGTGTTCGGCTGGTGGTATCATGAGGTATTTGCTAATCCAGTAAAGCCTGATTATAAACCGACCAAAGAAAAAGCTATTTACAAGCTGCTTAGTCCTGGCAACATCGTTCTGCTTATGATATTTGCATATTCCATTCAGCTTTTCGTTGACGGAGTGCTTTATCTGCTTAGCATAGTTTTCCCGGACGCTCTTTCTGATTATGGTTCTATGATCAGCAATCTGGCTGGAAGCGGAGTATCAGTTACAATCATGATATCCGTCATGTTCTTCGCACCCATTGCTGAGGAGATATGCTTCAGAGGCCTTACAATGAAGTATGCATCTCTTGCTGTGGAACGTTCCGGAGCAAAGAGCGAGAATGCTAAGTTATTCGTACCAGTTATTATTCAGGCTGTCATATTCGGACTTTACCACGGCAACCTCATTCAGGGAACCTATGCATGCTTATCAGGAATTCTTCTTGGTGTAATAGCTAAAAAAACTGATTCCTTAATTCCTGGAATCATTCTTCATTCAATGATTAATATCTCTGCCTACCTGGTTCCAATGAAGCTCTATTCAACATATAGCTTAGCTATACTTGTTACCTTCATAAGCCTTGTGGCTGGAGTACTACTTTTCATATTGTTTAAAAGAATTTATTCAAAGGCTCAGTGTACTGAGTAATAAAAAAATCCGCACAACCAAAGATGTTCCTGCATCTGGTTATGCGGATTTTTTAGTTTGGAATTCATTAGGTAATAATGAAATGATCCTTGTATCTCACCTTAAGGCTAAGAATATTTGTAAGTGGCTCCATATTGTCAAATAAAATCTTATATACAACCTTAATGTCACAGCCTGTATCCTGTCTCACAACCTCGAGTGAATCGGTCTCGATTGTCATCGGAATATCTCCCTCAGGAGTCTGATAGGTTGTGTTATGTGTCATATCCTTCTCAAAATGAAGTATTGATGATACCGAGCCTATCTTTTGAACATGAACTGTATTTTCCTCAACTACTATGGTACTTCTGGTCTCCTCAAGGTCGCCCTCAAATCGCTCAAAATACTCGATTCTCAGCTGACCGTCAACCTCCTCCATAATACCGGTTGTCTGTTTTACTATCTCCTCTTCTCCGTTGAAAAGTCCACCGATGAAGACATCAACGTCATGTATATTTTTTTGGTCCATACTACCCTTATTCTCCTTTATTTTACGCATTTTACTAGGCTACCGTCTTTAATAGCTCTCGATATCTACTACCTCTGCATTCTTTACATGCATAGGCAAAACACTGTCCGCAAATGTTATGAACTTGTCGGCTCCGTCACTTGCATAAAACTCGTAGGTGGCTGGGGCGTTGTCGGTTCGAAGCAAATCTGCTTCCTTTAGCATCTGTTTCAATTCCTTGGCCGTCTCGTAGGCCGGATTAATAAGCTTAACTGCTGGACCCATATACCTTTTAATTGGGTTCCATAGTAGTGGATAATGGGTACATCCAAGAACCAGGGAGTCAACATCGTAGGCCTTGAGCTCTGAGAGATATCTCTCAACCATATCATCTGTTATTCTGTCCTCGAGAAGTCCTTCTTCAACTAGTGGACAAAACAGCGGGCAGGCCTTACTAACTACGGTTATTTCCTTTGAAAGGCTTCTGATATACTCAGAGTAAATACCAGACTTAATCGTTGCCTCTGTTCCTATTATACCAACATTCTTTGTTTCTGTAATATTTACAGCCATCTGGGCTCCAGCCTTTACCACTCCAATAACTGGAATCGGAAGCTCACGGCTCAGTTCGTCAAGCGCAAGGGCGCTGGCTGTATTGCAGGCAATTACTATTGCCTTGACATTCTTTGTAAGTAAAAATCTTGCTATCTGTCTTGAGTACTTTACAACAGTATTTTTTGATTTGCTGCCGTATGGAACACGTGCTGTGTCACCAAAGTAGACAACATTTTCATTCGGAAGTCTTCTCAGAATTTCTCTTACAACTGTAAGTCCACCCACGCCCGAATCAAAAACACCTATTGCTGAATTAGAATTAAATTCATTCATATCTCTTATCTATGCTTGGCATATTCTCCTCAAATATAATGTAGGTCGCAGCCAACTCCCACTGGCGTGGAAATACTGCGGCAGTTCGGATGAACCATCCTAGTACAAATGTCTCTCAAGGGACATAGAAATAAGCTCGTCAATATAGTCTGAAAGCTCATGTCCTGCTGCCTTCATAAGCATTGGATACATACTTATCGCTGTATGTCCCGGGATTGTATTAATCTCATTAAATACTACCCTGTTTGTTCCCTTCTCAAGGAAGAAATCTACTCTTGAAAGTCCGAATCCATCTACTGCTGCAAATATCTTCTTAGCAGCCTCCTGAATCTCTTTGACCTTTCCCTCTGGTAATTCTGGTCCGATTACAGTCTTTGACTCAGCATTGTTGTACTTTGCATCAAAGTCATAAAACTCAGCTGCTGCAAGAATCTCTCCGACTCCTGAAGCGATAATACTGTCATCATGACCAAATACTGCACACTCTATCTCACGTCCAACAATGGTCTCCTCAACCAGTATCTTAGTGTCATGCTTTGCAGCAAGAGTGAGTGCTGCCTCAAGTTCTTTCCTGTTTCTTGCCTTTGAAACGCCCTGTGAAGAGCCTGCATTTGAAGGCTTAACGAATACTGGATATTCCTGAGCTGCTTCAACCTTAGCAACAGCCTTATCCATATCCTTCAGCTCATAGGAACGTACTGGCACAAACCTTGCCTGAGCAATTCCAAGTGGTTCAACGATAACCTTTGTGAAGAACTTGTCCATAGTAACTGCTGATGAGAGAGTTCCACATCCAACATAAGGAATGTGAGCAAGCTCGAACAGTCCCTGAATTGTGCCATCCTCTCCGAAGAGTCCGTGCATAACTGGAAATGCTCTGTCAATTCTTATGGTCTCATGCTTTCCATCCTCCATAAAGATAAGACTCTTGTCTGTATCTGGAAGAATTGCGGCCTTAACCTTACCATTCACCCAGCTGCCATCAGTTATACTTTCTGTGTCAGAAACCTTAAGCCAATGTCCATCCTTTGTGATTCCTATCAAATAAATATTATACTTTTCCTTATTAATTGCCTTGATTACTGTAACTGCGGATACGCAGGATACATCATGCTCTGATGACATACCGCCAAATATCACTGCAAGATTCATCTTTTCCATGGCTAATTCCTTTCTTAACATTATTGTCAAAAAATCTCACCCGAAAGCTAAAGCTCAGGTGATATATTTTTATATGCATAATTGAAATTATTTTATCACTTTACAATTTATTATTCAAGATGTCTAATCTTAATCCTTACTTAATCCTTACCTAAACCTTACCGATGCAGATTGAGGTGTAATAAACCTTACCTGCTCCAGCCTTATACAGACTGTGGGCACAGCCCTCAATTGTTGCACCTGTGGTGTAAATATCGTCAACCACAAGTACATTTTCAGGAATTTTATTCTCTCTTAACCACTCCTCACTTACACTGAAGGCGGTTGAAATGTTTTTCTCACGTTCCTCGTTACTAAGCGCCTTCTGAGGTCTGGTATTGACCCTTCTTACGAGAAGGTCATCCGTCCAGGGAATACCAGTAAGCCTTGACAGCTCCCTGGCAAGCTCACCTGCCTGGTTAAAGCCACGCTTCTTCAGCTTTTTCTTATGCAGTGGAACCGACACGATAAGTCCAATCTTTGCATCCCTTATACCACTTCCATGCTTTTTTATTATCTCTCTGGCATAGAAGGGGATGTATTCCTTTCTGCCCTGATACTTAATTCTGATTACCGAGTCTGATACCGGAGGCACATAGTTGAAAACTGGAAACCCCTTGACAAAGGTCCTCTTAAGTCTCGAGCAGTCCTCACAGTACTCAGTCTCCTCGTCATCTATCTCCTTGCCGCATTTCATACACACCGGCTCCCTAACGTAAGAAAGCGTGCAAAAGCACGCAGAACATACGGTATCAAACCTCTTAAGCGGGTCGAAGGTCATCATCTCGTCACACATGACGCACCTTCTTGGATACATCAGATTGTCCGTAAATGTCTTAAAATCCCCGAATACTCTATTTAAATCATTTACCTTTTCTGTCATCTACATCTCCCTTAATCTCAGAGCAAAGGTTGTAAATCGCTTCTGCTCCTCCACATTATTTATCATCTGATTGACAAGATTAAGATTGCCCACAATTACAACCAGCCTCTTAGCCCTTGTGATGGCTGTGTAAAGGAGGTTTCTGCTTAGAAGCTTTCTAGGTCCATCAAAAAGCGGAATAATTATGGCCGGATACTCACTACCCTGTGATTTATGAATGGTAATTGCAAATGCGTGCTCTAACTCATCTAAGCTGCCGTAGGAGTACACTGCCTCTCTTCCATCATCAAAAAGTACTGTAAGCTCCTCATCGAAGTCATTTATAAGCTTAACTGTGCCCATGTCGCCATTGAACACGCCCATGCCTTCTTCCTTTATATAGCCCTTTCCACCATAGATTTTCCACTCGAGTCTGTAGTTGTTCTTAATCTGCATAACCTTGTCGCCCTCGCGAAAGATTACATCGTTCTTCTCCTTCTCATGAACGCCTTTTCGGGCCTGATTCATTACCACCTGAAGTCTTTTGTTCAGATTCTCAACTCCTAGATCATACTTTCTCATTGGTGTCAGCACCTGAATGTCGTAGGCTGAAACGCCCAGATACTTTGGAAGATTGTCCATGATAAGTACGCTTAGTTCCTTTAATATATCGTCTGTGTTCCTTCTCGGAATAAAGAAGAAATCACTGTTTTTATTTCCAATGGTCAGATGCTCGCCATTTTTGATAAGGTGGGCATTCTTTACAATATCTGATTCCGCTGCCTGTCTGAAGATTTTGGTAAGCTCTGTCACCGGGAAGCACTCACTGTCAATCACATCATGAAGTACATTTCCCGCACCTACTGAAGGAAGCTGATTGATATCACCAACTAGAATCAGTCTTGTTCCGTATGCAATTGCATTTAGCAGGGAATGGAACAAAAATGCATCAACCATTGAGGCCTCGTCAATTATAACCGCGTCACACTCAAGTGGATTCTCGCTGTTTCTGCCAAATCTCAGAGTGACATTACCCTCGTCCCCCGGAACACCGGAAAATTCAAGAAGTCTATGTATCGTCTCAGCCTTATGGCCTGTTGACTCAGTTATTCTCTTTGCAGCACGCCCAGTTGGTGCAGCAAGCTTTATCTCTAAACCATTTGTCTGGAAATACTCTATTACAGCATTTATAATTGTTGTCTTACCAGTACCAGGACCACCTGTAATCACTGCAACGCCTGAGCTTATGGCAGTTATGACTGCCTCCTTCTGTGTCTCCTCAAGCTCAATTCCAAGGTTCTTCTCGATAAAGCTTAAGGATTCCTCAACCTCCTCGATTGGCGTATCGTACCTTAGCATTAAATCCTTCAGCATTCTTGCACTGTTAAGCTCGGTGTAATAGTTTACTGCAAGATAAATAACGGTGACATCCTTTTCACCGTACAAATCAATATTCTTAATTACAAGCTTACCCTCAACGGCAAGCTGAATATATAAATCGTGGAATTCTGCCTGAATCTCCTCCTCATGGAAATCATCCTCATAAAAGCTCATAAGGTTTATTCCGATAAGCTCGCAAACCTTGGCTGTGAGCATCTTCTCTGGAAGAAATATATGACCAAGCCCCATAGACTGGCTAAGTGTATAAAGTGCAGCTGCACGCTTCCTGAATACGGAATCCCTCAATACTCCCGCCTTCTCCGCAATTTCGTCAGCTGTCTTGAAGCCAACTCCCGGAATATCCTCGGCAATCTTGTATGGATTATCCTTCACGATGCTGTAGACATCGTCTCCATATTCATTGTAAATCTTCATCGCAAGATTAACATTTATACCATAACCAGATAGAAACATAAGAACCTCCTGAAACTCTCTTGTCTCAGAGTAGGAGATTGCGATTTTTCTAGCTTTTTCCTTTGAAATGCCGTTTACCTCGGCAAGTCTTTCTGGCTCCTCTTCAATAATACGAAGTGTATCCATCTTGAATTTTTTGACAATTCTCTTGGCAAGCACCTCGCCTATTCCCTTTATCACACCAGAAGCAAGGTATCTCTCGATACCGTAAATATCATCTGGAAGCTTAAGCTCACAGCTTGTGAACTTAAACTGCAGATCATACTGTGGATGATGAACATACTCACCCTCCGCAATTATATACATACCCTCACTGACAGAAGCCTGATTACCTACAAATATCTCGTCTCCGTCAGGAGTTTCGACCTCCATAACAACGTATCCGGTCTCTTCGCTCTTGTATTTTATCTTTTCAATATAGCCTTCTCTTAGCATTCTTTATCCAACTACCCTCAAAATTAAAAGTCAGTTATCAGGTCCTGCTGCTAAGGTATTCTATGTACTTTCCAGTTCCAATAGCAACTGCCTGCAGAGGCTCCTCCGCAGTCATTGTAGTGATTCCTGTCTTTTCCTCAATAAGTTCCTCAAGGCCATGAATTAGTGCTCCACCACCGGTTAATACGATACCTCTGTCGGAAATATCTGCTGATAATTCCGGCGGAGTTCTCTCAAGAACCGAACGAACAGCCTCAACTATCTGCTGAGCTGTATCGTGAAATGCCTCCTCAGTCTCATCAGATGTAACTGTAACAGTCTTTGGAAGACCAGTTACCATATTTCGACCACGAACATCCATGGCAATATTCTCTGGTCGCTTGTAGCATGTGCCAATATTAATCTTAATCTCCTCAGCAGTTCTGTCACCGATAAGCAGATTGTGCTTCTTCTTCATAAATCTGATGATTGCTTCATCAAAATCATCACCAGCAACCTTGATTGACTGGCTTACAACTGTACCACCGAGAGAAATAACTGCTATATCCGAGGTTCCTCCACCGATATCCACTATCATATTGCCACAAGGTCTCATAATATCAATTCCAGCTCCGATAGCTGCAGCAACAGGCTCCTCAATAATAGTAACCTCTCTGGCACCTGCATTGTAGGTAGCCTCCTCAACAGCTCTCTTCTCAACCTCGGTTACTCCCGATGGAACACAAACTGAAATCTTTGGTCGTCTGCCGAAGAAATTACGGCCGACAGCCTTCTTTATAAAGTATTTTAGCATCTTTTCAGTGGTAGTATAGTCAGAGATTACACCGTGTCTTAAAGGTCTCACTGCGACAATATTGCCTGGAGTTCTGCCGAGCATAAGTCTTGCTTCCTCTCCAATTGCAACAATCTTGTCTGTATCTCTGTCATACGCAACTACTGATGGTTCCTTAAGTACAACTCCCTTACCCTTCATATAAACAAGGATACTGGCTGTACCAAGATCTATTCCAATATCTGAACTCGCCATTATAATGGTTCCTCCTAAAGTTATATATATCATGACTTCGTCATGATTCTAAATGCACTGTCTCTAATCACGAGCAATTCTAAGAATTACGCACGAAGCTGGCACATTGCCATCCCAGTTCATCTTAAGCTGGGTTATATCGTAAATGCCATCAAAGGCATTGATGTATCTTCTCCAATGAGTGACATTTCCAGTATCAAGGCCTGATTTTCTCATACCCTTAACATCCTCGAATTTATCATGAAGATCCTGAATAAGCCTTCTGCTGTCCTTTCCGACAAAGTCATATCCAAGAAGCTTATTAAGCGTATCATTTGAAAATAATACTGTACCAGTCTTATCCTCCTTGATAAAGATGCATGCTCTGACATGGTTATAGGTCTCAAGAAGCATCTGGTTGGTCTTCTTAATACTATCTTCACCGATAGTTTTTCTAAGTCCTCTTGCAGTGATTCTTGTGAGCTCTTTTGTGAAGCCAATCTCCTGCTCTGTCCAGACTCTCTCTTCCTTCCTGTTGACAAATGCAAGCCAACCCATAATTGTACTTCCCATACTTACTGGGTACAGAAGAAGGGCTCTTGCTCTTCCCTGAAAGACCTCCACTCTGACCTGATTAGTCAGACTTTCGTGATCTATAATATATCCATCAAGCCCTCTCTCGTCAGAGGTCTTTTCAACATACTTCTTAATTCCCCAGATTTCATTCATAATGAACTCATCCGGCTCGTCAGAATTCACATCCCAGTAATCCTTCAGGATAAATGCTTCAGCATCACCAGGGTCTGCAACATAGTATGCTACAGAGTCAATACTAAGAAGCTCTCCAGCATCCTTCATCATATTGCTAATAGCAGAGTCTATGTCAGTTCTCATTTCGTCAAGAGTTGTTGTAATTACCTTCTTCTGAGAAAGCTCAGCCTCAAGCTTCTTCTCAATCTCTGAAAGTCTTGTAGTTCTGCCGTCATTTGCATAGATACCATCTAGATACTCTGAGATACACTTTGCAATATTCCACTGATTCTGGCTGATTCTTCCAATCTTTGCTGAGGTCTCCTTCTCATAGCTGCAGATAAGCCAGGTTGCAACCAGTTCACCGTTCATATAGATTGGAGCAGCAGAAACATAGCTTCCCTCCATATTGTCATCCATCTCTGAGACAAATGGTGTCTGCGAGGTTTCAAAGCTAGCTAGAATTCTTCCATAAAGTTCCTTATACATAGGTCTCTCAAACATATCATAGAATATTCCAAGATATGTCTCAGGACCTACCGGTCTTACAAGATTCTTTCCATCCAAGGTGACAAAGGTGGAGTATAAATTCTCGAAAAATGTAATAGTCTGCGCAATTGTAAGCACCTTGTTCTCAGAGAGAAAGCTGTCAACATCCTGTGGCTCAGCAGCCTCACTCTCTAATATCTCAGGAATTGTCTGAGTCTGTGGTTCAGGGCGCTCCTTAATTATATACTCAAAAAGCTGCTCATTCTCATCACCCTCGACAAACACTGAGGTGAACTCGACGGTAATGAGCTTCGTGTCATCAGCTATCATTCTAATAGTATTCTTAACCTTTTCTCCCGTCATTCTTGCCTGAATACTTGATTCAGCCAGCTTCTGTCTGTCCTCAGGATGAATAAAATCCTCAGGTAATCTGAGTCCCTCCAAAATAACATTGGCCTTTGAGCCAATTATTCCCGAGTTAGGTGATATATATTCAACTTTTGTTCTCTCTGGTCTGTGATTTACCATGTAGAATCTTCTGAGCATTACGGTATACCCAGCTTCATCTAGTATATCTAATAAAAACTTCTTCTCATCTATCATATATCCTCCTCGGTATGCGGAACCTTCCTTAATTAATTTAAAAAATAAAAGGAAGACTAAAAATCAAGTTAAAGGGACATTTCAAAAATGCCCCTTTAATATAGCCTTATAGCATAAATATCATATTAAGCCTGTGGAGCAGAAAGATCTCCAAATGCAGTTTCAGCAAACTCCTTAGTAGTCTTACAAGCCTCATTAACATTGTCAACTGAAACAAGGAGCTGAGTGATGAACTCTCCAATGCTCTCGCACTCCTTCTTTACAGTCATTCTTGTGTTGTATGCCTCGATACGTGCCTGAGACTTCATAGAATCGCACTCCTTAACAGTGTCATTCTTTAACTTCTCGCACTCATAATTTGTCATATCATTAAGCTTCTTACAAGCTGTCTCTGTCTCGAGCTTAAGGGCATCTGTCTCTTCTCTTGCCTGCTTCTTTAAGCTGTCGCAGTTAGCGTAGGTAGTCTCCTTCATCTCCTGGCATGAGCTCTGAGTCTTGTTTGTAAGTCTCTCGCACTCTTCCTCAGTAGTAGACTTAAGCTTCTCACAGTACTCCTCTGTCTCCTGCTTCATAATCTCACACTTCTCTGTTGTCTCAGCGATCTTTCTCTCGCACTCCTCAACTGTAGACTTTGTGAGATTGTCAGCGCTCTCTCTAGCCTCAAGAAGTGTTCTTGAAATAGACTCATATCTGCTTGCAGACTCGCTCTCACGCTGTCTGTAAACCTCCATCTCCTCCTTGAGTGAATCAAGCTCAGCCTGAAGCTTCTCATTCACAAGCTTGAGGTTGTCAATTGTATCCTTAGACTCATTAACATTAACCTCACGCATAGCATGAAGGTTCTTTACTGTATCGCCAAGCTTTGCGATTGTAGCCTTATGAGCCTCAATCTCTGCCTCGTAAGCAGCCTCTGACTCCTCAATATATGCATCTACTTCCTTCTTATCATATCCACCAAATTTGACTGTCTTAAAATCTGCTTCCATCTTTTACATGCCCCTTTCAAATACTTTATTAAGCAATATTATCAAATATAAACAAAAACCGTCTCCGGTCATAACTAGTCATAGTATAACACAGAGACGGATATATTGCACTCTTTTTTAATTAATTTTTGCTAAACTTTACTCAGAATCTCTTATGAGCTTTCTAATTGGAAGAATCATTCCTGGCGATACTGAAAGTTCATCAACACCAATCTCAAGCCAGGTCTTAGTAAGCTCAGTATCTGCACCAAGCTCTCCACATATTCCTGCCCAGATGCCTTCCTTGTGAGCATTTTCAACAACAAGCTTAATAAGTCTTATGATAGCCTCATGATGGATATCTAAGAATCTGTCAAGCTTATTATTCTGCCTGTCAATTGCGAGAGTGTACTGAGTTAAATCATTTGTACCGATACTGAAGAAGTCAACCTCCTTAGCTAAAAGATCACTTATCACTGCAGCTGCAGGGGTCTCTATCATTATACCCTGCTCAACATTTCCATAAGGCACTCCTGTCTCAGAAAGCTCTGCCTTAACCTCTGCAACTATCTTCTTAATGTCTAAAACCTCTTCAACTGAAGTAATCATAGGATACATAATTGCGATATTGCCATATGCGGCTGCTCTGAAGATGGCTCTAAGCTGAGTTTTGAAAATGTCAGTCTGAGTGAGGCAGATTCTGATAGCTCTGTAGCCCATTGCAGGGTTATCCTCATTGCCAAGGTTGAAGTAATCAACCTGCTTATCTGCTCCTAAATCGAGGGTTCTTATGATAACCTTCTTGCCTGCCATAGTCTCTGCAACCTTCTTGTAAGCAAGGAACTGCTCTTCCTCTGTTGGGAAGTCCTGTGACTCAAGATAGAGGAACTCTGATCTGAAAAGTCCTATTCCAGCAGCATCATTTGCAATTACTGCACCAAGGTCTGAAACATTTCCAATGTTTGCGTAAAGGTTGACCTTCTGGCCGCTCTTTGTAACTGTCTCCTTGCCCTTTAATGTGAGGAGAAGCTTTCTCTGCTCAAGCTCCTTCTCCTTCTTTATCTTGTACTCCTCAATTGTTGCCTCATCCGGATCAATAATAAGCTTGTTGGCATTGCCATCTACAATAGCCATCTTTCCATTCCACTCAGGGTCAATTGCAACCTTAATTAAGGCTGGAATATTCATGGTTCTAGCCAAAATTGCTGTGTGAGAATTAGATGAGCCGAGCTTTGTTACAAATGACATAAGCTTTGTCTTGTCCATCTGGACCGTCTCTGATGGTGCAAGGTCCTCGGCAACCAGAATACATGGCTCAGTGAGCTCTGATACAGACTGTGTTCCCGAAAGAATAGAGATAATTCTCTCAGAAATATCCTTTATATCAGCTGATCTTGCCTTGAAATAGTCATCGTCCATATTGGCAAACATCTCAGCGAAATTGTCTCCTGTGGTAGCCACTGAGTACTCCGCGTTGAGCTCCTGCTCCTCAATCATATTCTTGACAGAATCATTGTAATCCTCATCGTCAATCATCATCTGATGAACCTCAAAAATCTGAGCGTTCATCTCTCCTACCTCCTTAAGTGCCTTCTCATATAGCACTCCAAGCTGCTCCTTTGCCTTCTCCTTTGCAGCCTCAAATCTTTCTAACTCTGCTGCAACATCCTCAATCTTTTTTCTTGAAACCTGGTTTTCAACCTTACTATAGTAGAAGATTCTTCCTATAGCGATTCCGCCAAAAACCTTTTTACCCTCGAATTCCTTCATTCGCAGTTACCCCTTTCATGTTTAGTTTACATAATACGTCTATTTTTTATGCATTTTCCCCAAAAAACTATTAATATTTTATAATACTATGGACATTTCGTCAAGTAACTTGAGCATTATCTGGTCTACACAAATACTTAATAATTTCTTTCTTCACACTCAATATTGAATATGTTATACTTTCCTTGCATAGACAAAAATTTTTATTTTGCCTGGAATTTTTTATAAATAAACAAAGGACAGAAATGATGAAAAAAACTAGAAAATACAGACTTCTTGCTACTATTCTTGCAGCATTTGTGATTATGTCTTCACTTGGTGGCTGTGGCAAAAGCAGCAATGTGAACTACCAGAAATACGTTCAGGCTCTTTTAGATGCTAATTACCATGGAAAGACTGATGAATATATTAGTATCACTGGAGCCAAGAAAACTGATGCAACCGCACTTCTTGAGGGCAATTCAAAATACCTTGCAGAAAACCTGATTAACTATTACGGTTTTGATGTGGGAGTGACAAGTGAGATTGCTGTTAGACTTGTAGAATCTGCCAAGCTTATCTACCGCTCAACCAAATACGAGGTTTCAAAGGCTTATGAGAAGAATGGCAAGTACTATGTTGATGTAACTATCTACCCTGAGAATTTCCTCGAGACTACCCACGATGAGGTGAAGGCCTTCATCGATGAGAAAAACGAAGAAATTGCGGCTGGCAAGTATAATGACACTGTAATGAATGATTATGAGAAGCTTTTTATCGATGGCATTTGCGATATTCTTGATAAGGCTTCTTCTGATATGTCTTACAGGGAGGCAGAAACAGTAACTGTTACGATTATCCAGACTGATTCGAGCTACTCAATATCTAAGGATGATATGCTGCTTCTCGAAAATGCTCTGATTTATTCTGAGTAAATAAAAAATATGGCTGCAGTCACCGTCATAAGGGCGGTGGCTGCAGCCTTTTTTATTACTCTTCCAAAGGTCTTCTGTCCTTTGTCATTGAGAAGCTTTCCATATTGTAGCTGTGGAGATTTTCCTCGATATTTCTTCCATCAGCCTGAGCGATAAGAAGGTCTCTTGCTCGCTTCGCCTGATTAACATCCTGGTGTCTTGATGGTCCGCCTACGCATCCACCCTGACATGCCATACCTTCGATGAAGTCTGCCGGAAGCTTTCCAACCTTCATAAGAAGAAGTGCCTTCTTACAAGCATCTGCTCCATCGCAGATTTCAACTGTCATCTTCGAGGTGTCAACGCCCTGCTCCTTCATTGCCTGAAGTACTGCTGCTGTAACACCACCACCATTTCCAAAGCGCTTGCCAAATACTGAAGCCTGCTGGTTGATATTTGGTTCTGGCTCAAGCTTAACATCCTTGGCACGAAGCATAGCTCTGATTTCGCCGTAGGTAAGTGCATAGTCTGCATTTCCATCCATACGGCCCTTAATAACCTCGCTCTTTTTGGCTATACATGGTCCGATAAATACTGTTACAACATCCGGATCCTGCGCCTTGAGCATTCTTGAAACTCCACCCATAGGTGAGAGGGTTGAGGATACATTTGGTAGAAGCTCCGGGAAGAAGTTTCTCACCAGATTATAGAAGGCTGGGCAACATGAGGTTGTCATCTTCTTGCCCTCTGCGTAAGCCTCTGCCCATTCCTTTGCTTCAGCCTGAGCTGTCATATCACCGCCAAGACCAACCTCGTACATATCGTCGAAGCCAACCTTCTTAAGTGCAGTTCTCCAGCTCTGCATTGTGATATCCTGTCCAAACTGGCCCTCTGTTGCAGGTGCAAGCATCGCAACAACTCTCTTGCCCTTCTTGAACTCCTCGATTACGTCAACAATGAAGGTCCTGGACATGATTGCGCCGAATGGACAGCTATGAATACAACGTCCACACTCGATACATTTCTTAGGATCAATGACGCAAATGCCATTTTCATCCATTGTAATTGCATCAACTGGACAGTTCTTTTTACATGGTCTTTGAAGATGCGCAATAGCGTTGTATGGACATGCATTTGCACACATACCGCACTCCTTACACTTTGTCGCATCAATATGAGTTCTCTTGATTCCTGCACTGATTGCTCCAAATTTACATGAGCTGATGCAAGCCTTACCCATACAGTTCTGGCNNCATTCTATCACGAGTAGGCTTGATACACAAACAATTCGAAAATATTAGTAATTAGTGGCGATGCATCGAGAAGCTATCCATGTCAAAGTTCTTTAAGTTTGCATGAATTTCACGGTCATCTGCCTTTGCAAGCAAAGCTTCGCGATCTTTTCTGGATCCCATTTCACCTGTGAATGCACTAGGTCCGTTAACACAACCGCCATCACAAACCATTCCTTCAATAAAGTGCTCAGGAAGCTTTCCTGCTTTCATCATCATAAGGAACTTCTTGCATTCAGCAGCACCATTTGCCTTGCAAACCTTAACGTCAATATCTTCATTCATTTCTTTAATACTTTGAACAACAGCGGCTGTAACTCCACCAGATGCAGCAAAACGCTTTCCGTAAACTGAACCCTTCTGTGATACTTCGTAAGCTTCTGTATCAGCCTCAAGTTCAACTCCCTTGGCTCTCATAATGGCACGAATTTCACTATATGTTAAAACATAGTCCGCATTTCCCTCTATTTTTTGATCTGCCACTTCAGACTTCTTTGCAATACAAGGTCCAATAAATACTGTGACAACATCTGGATCTATTGCCTTAAGCATTCTTGAAGTTGCACACATAGGAGATATTGTTGTAGAAATCATATCAGCCATATCAGGGAAGTGACGACGAACCATGTTAACAAATGCTGGACAGCAGCTTGTAACCTTCTGCTTTCCTTCTTTGTATGCCTCAACCCACTCCTCGGCCTCAGATGCAGCTGTCATATCAGCACCTGCTGCTGCTTCAATAAATCCTGCAAAACCTAATTTTTCAAGAGCTACCTTCCAGCTGTTTGCTGTAATGTTCTCTCCGAACTGTCCTTCTGTTGCAGGAGCATACATTGCAATTACCTTCTTGCCAGATTTAATAGCATCGATTACCTGAACAATTGAAGTTTTTGAACCGATGGCTCCAAATGGACAGCTGTGGATGCACTTTCCGCAACGGATGCACTTCTCTTCATCAATCTGAGAAATACCATTCTCATCATATGCAACAGCATTCACTGGGCAAGAGAACTTGCAAGGTCTCTTTAACTGTGCAATCGCATTGTAAGGACAAGCCTGCGCACACTTTCCACATTCTTTACACTTCTGTGCATCAATATGGCTACGATAACGGCCCGGAGTAATGGCGCCAAAATTACATGCATTGATACAAGCCTTACCCATACAGTTCTGGCAGTTGTCTGTTACTACGTAGCTGGAAATCGGACAACCCTCACAGGCTGGCTCGATAACCTGAACTACAAGTCCATTATCCTCTGGACCTGTATGTCCGCCCTCTGCAAGGTTGATTCTCTCTCTGATTACCTCTCGTTCCTTGTAGATACAGCAGCGATATCTTGCCTTTGGACCTGGTATCATTCTGTATGGAATTTTATTCTTTTCTTCTTCAAGTGTTCCCTCAAATGCAGCCTTTGCTACCTCGTAGAGAACGTTATGCTTAACCTTTATGATTGTCTGGTCGTTCGTTACCATTCTTTTGCACCTCCCTGATGTGATACGTCATAGCCACCCACTGGCGTGGTATGTCATAGCCACCCACTGGCGTGGGTCCCGTCTATTCACTCTTTGGCATCTGTAATAACCCACTGGCGTGGGCTACGTCATAGCCACCCACTGGCGTGGGTCCCGTCTATGACAGATTACTCTACAGTAACTGATTTAGCAAGATTTCTTGGCTTGTCTACATCTAAGCCCTTGGCATCTGATGTGTAATATGCAATGAGCTGAAGTACAACAGCTGTTGCAAATACTGAAAACTCCTCCTTAACATCAGAAAGTCTAATCTGTGCGTCGCAAATCTTCTTATCATCAATCACATCGTCCATGCTGACAAGGATTACATAGGCACCTCTTGCCTTAACCTCACGAACGTTTGAGATAACCTTGTCGTAAACGTCCTTCTGGGTTGCGATTGCGATAACTGGTACATTTTCGGAAATAAGTGCGATGGTACCGTGCTTTAACTCACCTGCTGCGTATGCCTCAGCGTGAATGTATGAAATCTCCTTAAGCTTAAGAGCTGCCTCAACACTCATAGTGTAGTCAATCTTACGTCCGATGAAGAATACGTCCGGTGCTGTCTTTATTGTATTGGCAATTCTCTTGATATCATCCGCTCTCTTTAATGTGTCCTCAATGATTGCACCTGCATCGAGAAGCTCTGTGATGAAGCTCTTAGCCTCCTCCTCGGAAATGATTCCCTTTGTAAGTCCAATCTTACATGCAAGAATGTACATTGCAGAAATCTGAACTGTGTACGCCTTGGTTGACGCTACCGCAATCTCAGGACCTGCGTGTGTGTACATTACATAATCACTCTCACGAGCTATAGTTGAGCCCTTAACATTTACAAGGGAAAGAACCTTTGAGCCCTTTCTCTGGGCAAGTCTTAAGGCCTCAAGTGTATCAACTGTCTCTCCTGACTGTGAGAGAACGATTGTAAGTGTGTCTGAATCAATGATTGGGTCCTTGTATCTGAACTCGGAAGCAATCTCAACTGTTACTGGAATACGAAGTCTTGCCTCGATAAGTGCCTTACCAACAAGTCCGGCATGCATAGCAGTACCGCAGGCAACAACTGTAATGTTCTTCATATTCTCGAATACTGCATCGTCAATTCCATCATCAAGTAAGTATGGAAGTCCATTCTTTACTCTTGGTGTTACTGTATTTCTTAAAGCATCTGGCTGCTCATAGATCTCCTTTAGCATGAAGTGTGGATATCCACCCTTCTGAGCTGACTTAACATCCCAGTTTACTTCAAGGATTTCTGGATGAACCGGATTACCCTTCATATCCTGGATATCGATTCCATCCTTTGAAAGTGTAAGAATATCGTACTCTGGCACTACAAAGTACTTCTTAGAATAATTGATAATTGCTGTAATATCTGAAGCAATAATTGAACCGCCGTCAAATGCAGCAGCTACCATAGGGCTTACATTTCTCACTGCAAATATTGTTCCAGGATGATCCTCAAACATAATGCATAGTGCAAATGAACCAGCAAGCTTCTTCACTACCTTCTTGATTGCCTGATATGGGTCACCCTCATATACCTTGTCAAGAAATGCAGCTACTACCTCAGTATCTGTCTCTGAAACGAGCTTCTCCTTAAGTCCATTTTCAACTGTAAGCTCTCTGTAATTCTCTATAATTCCGTTGTGAATAAGAGCAACCTTTCCGCATCTGTGTGGGTGAGCATTGGTGTCTGTAACACCGCCGTGTGTTGCCCATCTTGTATGTCCAATTCCACAGGTTGCATCAGTCTCGATATCAGCAGCTGCCTCTCTAAGATATGACACCTTACCTGTCTTCTTCTTAACAATAAGTCCAGTCTTTGAGTCAAGCATCGCGATACCTGCACTGTCATATCCTCTATACTCGAGCTGCTCAAGACCATCAATTAATATATCCTTTACTGGAAGCTCACCAGTAAATCCAATAATTCCGCACATAATTTGTCCTCCATATAAACAAATGTCAGTCGAATCGTATGGGATAAGCCATATACTGACATTGTCTTTAGTATTTATGCACGCTATAGACCTTTGTTTCCCAGTCACCTGGGGTTTTAAATCTATGCTAACGTATGTGCTTTCCGAAAGGGCATCCGCCGAATTTTCGATAACCCTTTTCCTCGTCATCTGTAATACAGTGCTGGCGCTAAAGTTCTTAACTTTTCGAAAGCTGTATCTCCTTTCAATGTATACAACCATCAATATTTTATCACACTTCTAATCAATGTGCAACTTTACAAAAAATGCCACAGCACCAGTCTCCTTGATGAAATATCCTGAAGTACTGTATGCCGTGGCATTCTTAATGTTCGCAAATATCTCGCGCTCTGCGAACTCCTCTTTATTATATTTTATCTTCTTCTTCTAAGCTTTCTGTTTCTTAAAATCACGATTGCTGCAACAATTCCCATCGCATCAACCATAAGGAAGACAAATAACCATGGATCCATGAAGTCTGAGGTGTTTGAACCGCCGCCAGCTGCACTTACTCCACTATTTGTTTTACTGTTACCCTTGTTAGTCTTGTCAACCATCTCAGTCTTTGTGTGCTTAGCATTGTTTAAGCATACATAAAGAACCTTGCCCTGATCAGTCTTGGTTGCCTCTTTAACAACTGTTCCATTGTCCCAGTCATGTCCAAGTGCTTCCACTGTCTCAAGCTTAACATGTGTAGAATCGTTCTTACAGGTATACTTCTTCTCGCCTGCCGCTGTACAGGTTGCAACCTTGGTAGTTACACCATCATCCCATTCATGTCCAAGTGCATCAATCTCGGTCTCATCAGTAGTTGCGGAACATCTGCTACAGTGCTTTGACTTAAGACCCTTGTTCTCACAGGTTGCTGCCTTCTCTATCACAAAATCTCCGAAGTAATGTCCAGTTGCCGGAATCTCCTTGATTTCAGTCTTTTCACCACAAACCGAGCAATGCTTTGACTTGCTTCCTGCCTTTGTACAGGTTGCTTCAACATCAACTACCTCGTCACCATATTTATGTCCAAGAGCATCCATAACCTCTGAATCACCAGCGGCCTTACATCTAGAACATACCTTATGTCTCTTACCTTCCTCGATACAGGTTGGCTCCTTATCAACAACATATGATGCATAGTCATGATTGAGTCTAGGCTCTGTCATGGTTGCACGGCTAATCTCCTTGCCACAGTCTGGGTCAGTACAGTAGTAAACCGCCTCATAGCTTCCGTCTGTAGAACAGGTTGGTTCAACAACCTTCTCCTTAACTACGCTGCCCTTTAAGTGGTCTGAAATCTTGAATATACCTGACTTAACTGTAATCTCATAATTAGTAGAATTTACACTTTCTGTAGTCGAGGTAATTGAATACTCGCCTGCTGCCTCACCCTGATCTCTTCTGAGTGTAACTGCAGGTGCTGTATCACCATCAACAAGTGTACCATCGACAATTTCATATTCAAGCTTTGGATCAGACTTGCCAATATGCTTCTCAACATCTGTTATCTGATATGTAAGCTTTCTCTTTGTGATATTTACTGTAGTGCTTGGATTACCTGAAAGCTTGTAGTTTCCAGCATCCTCACCTGTAAGATTTAAGCCTGTCACTGTAACCTGCTTGTTCTCTCCAGCGTTTTTATTTGAGATTTTTCCTTCTCCGCCTGAAACCTTTACGTCATCGCCTAAGATAACTCCACTAGTAATCTCGCCATTTATTTCAACTGTTGTAGTTCCATCATACTCTCTGTCAACACCAGTGCAAGAAGCCTCAACCGGCTTAGCTGTGATACTTGCCTTAGTCTTTGCAAATAATACATTGTAATTTGAAAGTGAGCCACCTGTAACGACGATGTCTGCATCAGTTTTGTCCACTGTGATTACGATGTCATTTCCAACGTTCTTTGACTCGAATCTTCCCTTAAGACCTGTTGCTGTAATTGTCTCTCCAGATACTACTGAAGCTGCCTTAGCATTAACTGTAGTACAATCGATTGTTCCATCGTAAACCTTCTTATCAGCAGAGGTTTCCAGTGTAACCTGCTTCTTTGTAATATCAATAACAGCAGATGAGGTGTAATCCTCAAAGCCAGCCTTTGAAATTCTGTAGTAAACTACTGTAGTACCAACATCCTTAAGCACAGGATGTGTAGCGGAAAAGTCCTGATTCTCCTTAAGACTGTAGGTTACTGTTACTCCGCTTGGCTTTCTTCCTGCTGCATAGGTTTCAGCCTCCCAAATTGGGCTGTCCTCAGCGTAGTTTATCGTGATTGTATGTGCCTTTCCATCATACTCACCACTGTATCCCTCGGCTGAAACTCCAGTGATTGGAGGTCCTCCGATTGACCATATACCCTTTGAGATATTGTTATAATTGCCTGCACCCTTTATGGCGATGTTATAGCTGCCACTTTCGCTCTGTGTCAGTGCTTCACTAGTCTGGTCAACAGTATAATCCTTACCAAGCTCAAGCTCCTTTTCCTCACCGAAAATAGTATCTACAACGGTATATGAGGCAGTATGCTTCGCTCCATCATAGCTTGAATAGTTTGTTTCTTTTCCATCAACCTTTATTTTTATATCAGCTTTTCCAATAGATCTTGCTGTGACAGTAAAGGTGTTATTCTTTGTAGCACCCAGATAATCAGCACTGTCACCAACTGTATAAACAATGTAGTATTTTCCTACAAATTTAGGTATTCCACCCTCTGTCTGTGCGCCCGAATTCTCTGTAGTAGTAAGTGTAGAGAATGCAGAATCCATATAATACTTTATAGTCTCTGTAGCACCTGAAGTATTGCCTGAAACCACTGGATCCTTTGGAGTCTCTCCATACTCAAAGCCCTCCTGACTTACTGTAATGTTTGCAGTAGGTCTCTTAACTGTAAGATAGGCAGTTGTCTCTGTTTCAGGATAATAGCCATTTGCGGCTGTAGTAAGAACAACCTTGAACTTTCCAGCATGGCTTATAGCTAATGTCTTTCCATCATCCTTAAGACTACCAGCCGCTGGAATTCCACCCTCAGTAAGTGGGGTAACTGAATACTTTGCAGTTCCTGCATTAGTATCTATTGAGAATAAGTTAGAGACATTATAGGTCTCCTGATAATCAATCTCTCTGTCTTCACCAGTAATTGAAAGTGTGACCGGTCTGAAGGAGACTGTTCCTGCAACATCAACTGTGCTGACAACATCACCCTTTCTGTAGAGCTTTTCATTGTCTGCATTTTTGATTGTTAATAAAGGAGATTCACCCTCGTCCTTTCCAATATAGCTTCCTGGTGTTGAGATAATCCAGCCAACAAAGGTGCTGTCCTCAGTTGGATAATCCGGGATTGTAAGTGTATCATCCTCGCCAATCTTATATGTTATTGTGAACTCATCTGCACCGTTCTTAGGTGTAAATGTAGCCTTTCCGTATGCAGTTTCACTGTCAGTTGCTTTTTCAATAGTCTTAGCAGTACCATTTTCAGCATCTTTTGCAATCGTAGTCAGATTTTCTGAAGGACCCATACGAGTACCCTGCGTTTTGACACGCCATGATATCATTCCTGTCTTACCAGATAATCCTCCTTCACCTTGTCCGCCACCGGTACCAATATTCGCACCAGCTCCGCCGGCTCCACCAGCTAATCCATCTGAACCAGAATAATATTCGAATTGTCCTGTTGTCTGATTTCCTGTACTATCATACATCCATATCTTTTCAGTTTTCATACTTCTGGTCGTATAGGTGGTAGCTATTTTACTTCCACCCTTTCCGCCCTGGGCATTTACTGTAACTGAAGATGTTTTATATATTGTTCCAGTCGCCTCAGCTGACTTTCCCGCGGTAGCAGAACCGACATTACCACCATCAGTGACCTTAGTATAAGTATCATCTGTAGTTATCGCTGTACTAAATACTGCTCCTTCTTTTGCGGTAAGTCCGCCAGCTCCATCAGTACCAATTCCTGCACCTCCGCCGGCAGCTCCATTACCACCAGCTCCACCAGCTCCCGCATAAGCTGTATACATGTAAATAAGTCCTAGTGGTGTATCACTGTTATAGAACATAGGGTAGTATTTGTCGTCTGCATAAATAGCGCCACTATGATCTTCATTGTCCACATATACCTTCAATTTTACTCCAGTATTACTATTGTACAATGATAATAGTGAATAGTCAGATTGAGAACCCTTCGTAGCAGCACTTCCGTCACCGCCATTACCTCCTATCGCATTGACTGTTCCATCACCACACAGAATAAGCTTTGCAGACGCTGGAACATAGATTGCTGCTCCACCACCTTCTGGGGCAGTTCCTGGTTTACCTGCTGTTGGTCCTACATTAGTCACCATATATATGGTATTAATATATTTCGAGCCTTCCTGAACTGTCTTATTTTTAAAGTCGATTGACATTGCCGCAGCATCTGTACCTTCTCCTGAGTTTGCTCCGTCCTTACCATAAACAGTAAGTGTTACTCCCTTTGGAACATAGATGTAAACAGTACTGCTTTCAGCTATCTTAAGTCCATTCTTGTGAGTCTTTTCTTCATTCAGCTTCAAATCCTTAGTAACATAGTAGAAACCTGTATTAAGGGTAGCTCCATCGTGGGCACTTGTAAGCTCCACAGCATTATGTGCATCCGATCCAAACAAATCGGAATAGACCGTCTGATTAGCCGCGGCCTTAACACTTGAAACAGCGCCCGGAATGCTAATCATGGTAAATGTCATCACCGCTGTCATAGCACCCGCAATAAATCGTTTTAACCTTTCTTTTCCTTTTAATATTCCCATACCTTCATGCCTTTCTAGAATAATCAATAGATTTCTTCAATTTTCTCGCAAATATATGCATCTAGTATTATTAATTTACTTATAGAAACTGAGTTGAAAATAAAATATCATCAACCCATATAAGTATATGTAGTTGATGATATATTAATACATTTTCGATTATAATTCTACCTACTTTAGAAATCTTTAGAAAAGTTCAAAAAAATCTTATTTTTTATCAATAAAGCAGGGCTCTCACATATTATTTGCATACCGCATTCTTGATGGTTTCTATATCAACACAATCCCCTTCAGATAGTCCGATTCTCTCGCACACATCCTCGTGCACCTCTGTCCTAAACTTGCCATATGAACCTATTGTAAAACTAAAAGCTACATTATCCATATTGCCATTTTCGATATAGTAAATAGTTTCACTGTTTTCTGATGCCTTTGTAAGCATCACTCTGTCACTGTAGATTGTTCCACCGTTTATTAATGTAAAGGTCTCCTGGTAGTCATTTGTAAGCGTATTTCCCTCAAGCTTAAATCCATAAGCACCTGCATCTAAGAACTCGCTGCCCTCCTTTGCGCTCTTAAGCTTTCTATAGGACTCATGCTTTTCATATCCATTTTCATTGTTTAAAGACCACTCAAACGCTGTCTTGGCGAAATTGCATATTCTTTTACCATAAAGAAGCTCTGTATATTCTGTATCGTAGGCATCTCCACAGATATCTGTCAAAATTGCATTGCCATTTAGATTAACCGACTTAAGACCATCGAGCATTGCCCCATTATCTGCACGGAAGACGAAATACTCAATTTTATATTCATTTACCGCTGTGAACTGACCATTTGCATAGGTGTATTCTGTCAGGGTATGGATGTGTCCTGAATAGTCGCCGTTATTTTCATACAATTCTTCATTATTCTGAAGCTGAAGATATGTTTTACCCTCTCGTTCAACTATATATGGCTCATCATCAACATAAAACTCAAACTCACTCGAATAAACCTCTTTGACTGCTCCATCAATATAGTCGAATATCACTAACTTACGTTTTTTCTTCTCGCCTTCAGAATAGGTTAATGCCATAAGCTCTGAGTCATCGGTTTCAAAAACGCATAAATTGTCTATGCCTGACGTAAACGACATTTTGTTGTATCCTGAGTCTGCCACTACTTCCGCATACTGTGTTGGATACATGCCCATATACTCCTGTAATTTGTCATAGTAAGCGCACTCTCTCTCCATCTCAGGAGTCATTGCCTCTGTTGTAGCTTCAGTAGTTAACTCTGTAGTTTCTTCTTCTCCCACCTCTGTGGTTTCTTCCTCAGTTATTCCAAATGCAACTGTTGTTGCCTCTGCTACCACCTGCTCCTTTTTCTTATTATGATTATTTATTCCTATTACTGCGGCTGCAATACTTCCCCCTGCGATTACAACTGAGGTTGCAACGATAGCAATCTTTGCGCCCAGGCTCTTTCCGGTTGTAGTAGCTGCTGCCTTTGCAGCCTTTGCAGCCTTTACACCCTGCGATGCTTTTCCAGCTTCTGCGGCATTTGTGCCTGTGCCTGCCATATTGGCGCCTGCCACTCCGTAGCTTGCTCCTC
>DCHE01000081.1:329-7350 GCA_002314775.1 Lachnospiraceae bacterium UBA1760 | reverse complement strand
CTCCTCCGGCTGTGCCTGTGCCTGCCATATTTGCTCCTGCTACTCCGGCACCTGCCATGCCTGTTCCGGCCTGGTTAACTCCAAGCATACCGGCTCCACCTGCAGTTCCTGCTGCTATTCCAGTTCCAACAGCACCTTGTAGCTGTCCGGTGACAGTAAGTGCTGCACCATCGTAGTATCTGATAAGCCATACAAAGAATGTAAATGGTGCAAGGCTGAAGAGCTTAATTCCCTGTGCAGAAAGCGCATTCACCTTTTTCTCAACCTTTGCTCTTCCTGAATTAATTCTGCTTTTTACGGTTCCCTCTGGAATGTTGAGAATATTTGCAATTTCCTTGTAGCTGTACCTGTCAACATGGTAGAGCATAAGGCATTTTCTCTGGTCCTCTGATATCTCACCTAAGATTTCATTTACAATGGTTGAAACCTCTGACTCGCTGAAATACGCATCTGGCGAGTAGCTGAAATCAGGAATTTCCATCTCGCTAAAGCCCTCTTCATCGGCTACCATATAGCTGTCATTTATATGCTTTGCATAGTTATTAACCTTGTCACGGTAATCATTTGCGCAGTTCTCCGCAACCCTGTTAAACCAGGCTCTAAATGAGCCCTTGTCCGGATTGAAATAGCTGATGTTTCTGTACAGCTTGAGGTAAATCTCCTGCATACAGTTCTCAACCTCTTCCTTATTGATTCTGTGGTAAAGCATTGATCTTAACCACTTTTCAGTGTTCATATAAATGTCGTTATACGCATTCATATCCCCGGCAAGAAATCTCCTGCCATATTCCTCAAGCTTATCCACCTTGGTATTTTTCACCTGAAGTACCTTAGCACCACACACCGGGCAATTCAACTCATTTCCATTAATTTCATATCCACACTCTTTACAAAACATAAATTTTTCCTCCAATTTAGTAGTATTTTGTTCCTTATGATTACTACTACGGTTTTAAATTCCTGAAAGTTCATTTCATAAAAAATATTTTTCGGTTTTATTATGCTGATTATATATTGAAAAAGAAGTGTAAGCAATTGTTTAAATTAGAATATAATAGATAACGGGTAAAAAATACCCCTTTCACCGGAAACCCAGTAAAAGGGGCAAATATCATAGTTCAAGGGATACCTTGTTTTATTTAAATATTCTGAAATCCATAACAAACCTCATCAATCAGCTTGCCGTCTTTATCATACACTCTGAAAAGTGTCCAGTAATATCCGTACACCGGATCCCATATGGTCCAGAGACAGTTTCCATCAACACTGCAACGGCCCGTTGAGTAGGTCCAGGCGTCAAGTCCCTGAGCATAAAGAGTACAGTCAAGAATTGAAAGCTCGTAGGTATACTCATTGTTTGGATTATTGTAGCTCTCGAGACCTATCAGAAATCCTCCACCCTCGTTTGGCATCTGGCAGACACCCTTAATAATCGGATGATAAGAATAGTGAGTAACTGTTTCTTTTATTGTGCTGTCATCCTCATTTGCACGAACCTGACAGTAAACATCATACTCGCCGTACTCTGAAGGAGTCCAGTTTATAAAGCTTACATTATTGAAGCCTTGAATTGGAACAATGTCCGAGCCATCCTTCTTTGCGAACCACTTGTACTCAATTGCACTCTCGTAGCCTGTGAAGTCGACACTTGCTATTGCAGTAATCTTCTCCGTATCAGCGCTGACCACATAAATGCCTCCGAAGCTTGTAATCTCAGCACTTCTGTCAAGCATATTTATACTGATGCTCACAGTTACATTTTCGTAATTTCCACTATCGGCTCCAGCATAAACTGCCTCTGCATCAAATGAGGTCTCAGTCCTTGGAAGCTCAGTGTCACCGTTCTTCCACTGCCAGTTCATTGGAAGTAAAACATCAGAAAGCTTGGTTACTGCAGGCTTGATAATTACATCCTTAGTTGCATCTGGCATATTCGGAGCATTCTTGGCTTTGCTAATCCTAAAGCTCTTATATGCAACTCCTGTAAAGTTTCCGGTTCCACTGACAGTTAAGGTATAGTCTCCTGCATCCGTTCCTGAATTATCAGACACCTCGAAGGTTGCATCAAGTCCATTTATCTTCACCGATGCAACGCCCATAGTCTGCTTTTTACCATTGTATGTAAGGTTTCCTGAAAGAGTAACCTCAGCCTTTTCTATTGAAAGTGGTAAAATCTCACCCACCTTTGCTGATACAGTGCTACTTACCAGCTCATAGTTTGCTGCAGCACTACCTGAAACAGTAATACCTGTGGCATTTATCTTCACCAAAGAGCCGGCATCCGCAGTGTCATATTCAAATGTACCTGCTGCTGTAATCACATCCTTGCCTAAGGCTCCCTCCACAGAAACCTTAAGACTGTTATCCTCAGGAACATTTGCAGTCCCGTCATACACCTTCGAAGCAGTTCCCTGTATAACTGGAGTAAGCTTGGCCTTGTCAATGCTCCATTCGATAGCTCGGGTTCCTGAATACTTGCCCTTACCCTGAATAGTTGCTGTGTACTTACCCTGATTCTTCTTTGTAACAACCACAACAGAATAATCAGTGTTCTTAGTAAGTCCTGTAATTTCTACGTTTGGAGACTGGAATGCTGCATTGTAGGTGCATGAGGTAACCTTAACAACCTTATCAAGACCCTCATAATTAATGTTCAGAGCATCACAATTTTGACAGGCAGCCTCAGAATCCAAGAAAATATGATTTATATTCTCACCACTGATTCCACAGCTCTCACACTGCATAGTGTGGGTACCGTCTCCATTGTTAACTGCACTGAGCTTGTGAGTTATCTTTACAGTAACCGCAATATTATTTAATTCGACATAGTTTTTAGTATCAGTCGGTGTGTAAGTTACATAAAAGGTTTGTTCCTCTCCTTCAATATCATCGCCAGCATTTAATTCATCTGTCAGATTTCCTTCCCAGGTGAAGCCCTTTGGAAGTACGACATTTGTAAGGTAGTCCCCACACTCTGCACTGATTCCAGTAGGTTTTTCATAATCAGGCTTTGCTTTTTCTATTGACCAGCTTGCCTTAAGTGGATTTGTGCCAGCTATTTCATAGCTACTGCTTGAGTAGCCTGAAGCGAGGGAAAATGTTGCAACTGCCTCGTAGCTTCCAGCCTCTGTCTTGCTATTTCCAGACACCTCTGCCTTAATACCTGTAACACTTCCAGTAAGCACTGGTCCCTGGCTGTTCTTATTGTAGGTATAGCTTCCAACTGACCATGAATAACCAGTTGTGTAAAGCTTCTTCTTGTTAACTGTAAGTCCGGTAACCTCAGCGTTGAAGGTTTTTTCATTCTCTATCTCCACGTAACTTAATGTAACCTTTGTATCGCCAGCCTTTAGCTCGCTCACTGTTACCGAAGAAGTCACATCCTTCTTCGTTCCATCAAGCATTACAGCATTAACTGTAACACCCGCAAGCTGGAATTTATCCCCATAGCTGTAAACTGACTTGGCTGGTGTTCCTGACACCTCAATTCCTGTAACTCTGTTTGCTACAACATTTAAGGTTACCTTACCAGTCAGACTATTGTAATTCTTAGTATCTGTTGGTGTAAATGAATAATTGTAGCTGCTTACACTCTTCGAAAGTGCGGAATCTGTAAGCTTAAGCGTACCTGCAACTATGGTCTTGCTGCTCTTAAGTGAAACCTTTAACGGACTTAGTGTCTCAGGGATCTCAGTCATATCACTGCTTACTGTTCCTAAATCCGGGTCAGCCTTTTCTATTTTCCACACGAAGGTTCTAGAACCCTTGTAATTTCCACTTCCCTTTACATATCCTGAATAGCTTCCTGCATCCTTCTGGGCAGTCACCTCCACAGTGTAATCAGAGGAGCTCATCTCCTTGCTGCCGTTATAAAGCTTAACAGCTGGGGTATGGGCAGATCCGGTATAATATAAATCGGAGCTGATTGAAGCCGAATATCCTTCTCCTGAAATATCAATTCCTTCAATAGTAAATGCCTTATTCTTGGTTCCTTCAAAAATACCCATTCCTGTTATTACAACGTATCCTGTTCCAGCGTTAACATTTTCACTGTAGCTGATCGTATAGTCAGTACCTTGAACAAGTTCTATCCCATCATAGGTAACTTTTGCATTTGGCTTAATGGCATTACCGGTGTATGTGAAATTATTGTCAGATAATTCAACCATAGCCTCACTAATATTTATTTTATCATCACCTGTTGACCTCATAACCAAATCAGTATCCAGATATGGGTCATCCTTACACCTAATGCTTAATACTGCAATACCACATTTGTTAAATTTGAGTAATCTTGATGTATCATAACCTGCAGCTGCTACAGAAATAACCTCAGGATTTGAGCTTGTAACAGAACACGTCTTATTAGCAGGGTTAGTGCACTGCTGATATGCAGGCCATATGTATATTTCAGTTCCTACAGGGTAGCTTCGTTTTGAAGAAGGACTACATGACTTTGTAATATCATATCCCCAATAGATAGCATAAGTAAATGATTCTGTGGCCCCACAGATACTACAGGTTTTTGAATATTCATAAAAATGTCTGTCATAAATATAGTTATGTGGACACCCCACAGTTATTTCCTTTGTAGCTACTGCTGTACCTCCAATCATAGCTGTGATTGTTGTAGTACCCTCTTCCTTAGCTACAAATGTGCTTCCATTCATCGTAGCTACTGTAGTATTTGAAGAGCTGAAGCTTGGAGTAGTATCCAACAGATAAATCTTACAATCAAAGTAAGAACCAAAATTTGATTTGGCATTTAATAAAATCCCCTGATTGCTTCCCTTTGCGATGACATCATCAGAGTCAATTACATAATTAAAATTGCTGTTTGGAAACTCCACTTCCTGGATGATATTCAATTCTTCAGGAAGAGGAGTCGTACCTAACGAACCCTCAGAGCCTCCAAATGCACCTGCAACAGTGCTTGAAAATCTCGCATCTGGATTTACAAAGCAGCCAAGACCATAATAAGTATAGCTCGGATCAATAAGCGCTTCATAATGTCCTGTTACACCTGATTTTTCCGGATCAATCCAGTATTGCTTTTCTTCATACCAGTTATCAATTCCTGCAACCATTCCCTCGTCATAGCTCCAGGAAAGAATCTCACCCTCAGAGCTTATTCCACCATAGATTACAGAATCTCCACTCTTTCCATTCGGTCTTGTATGACTTCCACGCACGCTTGCCTCAGCTGCTCTTAATCGCGCAGCCATCTCGAGAGCCGTGGACCACTTTATTGGAACATAGTCGTCTAAAGTAAGCTTTCTCGACGAGTTTCTTGGATCCGGGTATCCTTTCTCACACGCCTCATACCTTATCTCATTAATCCTGGCAATTGCCGCATCTGTTTCTGTAACAAAGCTTCCCTTTACACCAAGAAGCGTATTGCCTGCAGACGCAGCTGTCACATCCGACTTTCTTCTCACAGTCTCACCGTGGACTACATTTGGCGAGCCAAGTAAAACAATAAGAAGTACTGCCACACAGAAAATGGCTAGTAGTTTAATTCTTTTCCACATATATTCCCCTCCGATTTTTTCTCCAGCACGGCATTTATATGCTCATGTGTAGTATTTTCTCTATGTTTATTATTATAATAGTATACATGTAAGTTTCAAGAATTTTATGAATTGGTATTTATAATGGATGCTTTATTGACACTTCATAGACACTTCTAGGACAAAAATGTGATATAATACACTTGCAGATTATTTAAAATCAATAGCCCCTATATCGGAGGTCTACAATACTTTTATACAAGGAGAAATTATCATGAACGATAATAACAAACAAAACTTAATCACCCGACTCTTCGGCGGTATAAAAATGAGTCTATTGCACGTCATTCTTTTTGCCCTTGTTGCCGGTTTATATACTGGCGCAGTTATGCTTGTTCCAATCCTCGAGGGAACCTCCTTCAGAGATATTGGAATCACATACGAGTGCTGGGTTGTGATGGCTGTGATTGTGGTTGTCAACTGCAGGAATTGCATCGAGGCCGCATTAAAATGCTTCCTCTTCTTCCTTATCAGCCAGCCACTTTGCTTTATCACTCAGGTTATCTTTGGTCATATGCCGGTTGAAATGGCTATATATTACACAAAGCTTTGGTCTATTCCTATTCTTCTCACACTTCCTGGTGGATTTATTGCTTATTTCTCCAAAAAGCAGAATGCATTAGGAGCAATAATTCTTGGAATTGGAAATGCAATAGAGCTTTTACTTGGAGCATTTTATATTTTTACCGCCGCAAAGTCCTTAATGAGCCACAAGCTCCCATACCATCTTCTTTCAGGCTTGTTCTGCCTTACGTCAATCATCGTAATGACTTTGTGTATTCAAAAAAGAAAGTCTGGAAGAATAATTGCATTTATAACACCTGTCATACTCTCGATAATTGCATTTATTGCTTTAAGAGCTATGGGGAGGATTTAAGTTAATGGATGTGAATTTTCAATATATAATAATAAATCCTCTATTGACTTTTAAAATAATCGGCTCATAATCCTAGTTATAGACGTAACTAAGTGGTATTTTGCGTTAAGAAATGGAGGAATAATAATGGCTAATAAGTACGCAGGAACACAGACAGAAAAGAACTTACAGGAGGCTTTTGCAGGCGAATCACAGGCAAGAAATAAATATACCTACTTCGCATCTGTTGCTAAGAAGGAAGGCTACGAGCAGATGTCTGCACTCTTCTTAAAGACTGCAGATAACGAAAAGGAGCACGCTAAGATGTGGTTCAAGGAGCTTCAGGGAATTGGTGATACAAAGGCCAACCTTGCTGCTGCCGCAGACGGCGAGAACTATGAGTGGACAGATATGTATGAGGGCTTTGCAAAGACTGCTGAGGAGGAAGGCTTCCCAGAGCTCGCTGCAAAGTTCAGAGCAGTTGCTGAAATCGAGAGACATCACGAGGAGAGATACCGCGCTCTTCTCAATAACATCGAGACTGCTCAGGTATTTGCAAAGAGCGAGGTTAAGGTTTGGGAGTGCAGAAACTGCG
>DCHE01000081.1:0-300 GCA_002314775.1 Lachnospiraceae bacterium UBA1760 | reverse complement strand
ATCGTAGTTGGAACAAAGGCTCCTGAGGTTTGCCCAGTTTGCAACCATCCACAGAGCTACTTTGAGGTTCACGCTGAGAACTATTAATTTTAAAAAGCCCGCAAAGTGTACACTTTGCAAGCTTAATGTATTAGAAACACTAATCCCCCTGCCAATTTGATGAGTTTCACCAATTGGCAGAGGGGCTTTTATTTATCCAAACTAAAATACCAGCTTCTGCACCTTCGCAAGCATTCTGTTGGAATAGCCAGAATCTCCGGTAACTTCCTTTATCAATTCAAGTGATTCAGGAAGCACTAC
>DCHE01000062.1:14543-34784 GCA_002314775.1 Lachnospiraceae bacterium UBA1760 | reverse complement strand
TGACAGCGAGAAACCGGAAATTAAGCCGAATCGCTGAAGGCTGAGAGAAGCAAGCGGGGTGTTGACAGCGAGAAACCGGAAATTAGGTCGAATCGCTGTATTGTAATGGAAAGGAGCAAGAAATGTTTGAAAAGATAGAATACACAGTAAAGAGAATTGATGGTGACTACGCCTATCTTGTAACTAAAGAATCAGATGACGAAAAATGTGTGGCAAGAGCACTTCTTCCTGCTGAAATAAACGAGGGAACCAGAGTAGATTATGAGATGCTCACCTACACGATTGCGGAATAACTTAAAGTTCATTCGACCTACATATTATAAAAGAGGTGACAAACTATGAAACCAACAATCCTACTATTTAACATAGAAGATAAAAGTGTAAGAAATAATCTACGAAATATCTACACATCCCTAAAGATTAACGTAAAATATGTGGAGAAATTAAGCTACAATATGACACTGGGTGAATTATCCGGAGCAGTAAAGATGGATCCAAAGAAAAGACCTGAGCCATACAAGGGTGAAGAACTTGCAGACTCGATGATAATTTTTGCTGGATTAGAGGGTCAGATACTTAGCGTGGCAATAGACATTCTAAAGAGTGCTAAGAAGCCATTTCCATACAAGGCAGTCATGACCGATACCACAAAAAACTGGACAGTCCCAGAGGTATTCACAGAAATAAAAGCTGAACATGAAGCCCTTGCAAAAAATCCCAATTAATACGTAACTCCGCTTTTCGGAGCAATCATAATGCGTCGCGCATTGTGTGTGAGTCGTCGAAAACAAGGTGCTGTAAAACGCTTAATAACAGAATATTCTGCAAATATAAATGATCCCCCAATGCAAAACAATCTGCAGAAAGCGAAGCTTTCGAAGCCGTTTTGCATGGGGGTATCATTTTATTTGAAGATTCATAAACTACAAGGCGTTTTACAGCGCCGTAGTATCCTTCGTAAACCTGACCCTGACTGAGTGAACAAGCCTCTCACGAACGGTATCGGAAATTTTCATTGGCAATCTTCGCCCCTCGTAGCGTTCATGATGCGTCGCGCAGTGTGTTTGAGGAAAAAAGAAGGAGGCGAAATATCTAATTGTCTAGAATAATTTGACTCCTTCTTTTTTCCGAGTTCGCGGAGGCGACGCATCAAAAAATGAACGCAGAGAGGGGCGTTAGATTCCCATGAAAATTTCTGCTAGTGAGAGAGAGACTTGTGCACTCTGGCAGGCACACTAACTAAAGACGCAGCACAACATGAATTCATGGAACAGCAGGATTATACGTCATGGCTGAACATAAAAAAGCAGGTGCAAACGCACCTGCTTTTTTGTATGAAATCGACTAGACGAAAAATTCAGCCTGTTCGATTGATTAGTTTCTAGCCTTTCCAAGGATTCTGAGAAGCTTTAAGAAAAGGTTGATGAAGTCAAGATAGAGCTCCATTGCACCCCAAAGAGCGATTGTGTTATCGCTGTAGCCTGAGTGGCTTGCTGCAAGCTTCTTAATCTTCTGAGTATCGTAAGCTGTAAGTCCAACGAAGATGAGAACTCCGATGTAGCTGATTGCCATATCAAGTCCGCTAGAATTGAGGAAGATGTTAACAAGTGTCATAAGAATGATACCGAATAATCCCATAATGAGGACTGATCCCATCTTACTTAAATCCTTCTTTGTAACTGCTCCAAAAATTGCCATAGCACCGAACATAGCACAGCAAACGAAGAATACACTAACGATTGAACTGATGGTGTAAACAAGAAGAATAACTGAAAGTGTTGCACCATTTATTATTGAATAACCTGTAAATAGTATTGCAGATAATACAACATTGTTCTTTCTGATTGCAAACTGAGTACCAAAAACAAGAGCGAATTCTGCGATTACAAGAATCCAGAAGGTACCGCCTGTAACAAGTGAGATGCAAAGATTGATGTCACTAGCAACAGCAAAGGCTGTGATAGCTGAAAGTAAAAGTGCAATAAACATAAAGCCGAAGGCTCTTACAAGGACCGAATCCATTGAAATTGAAACCGGAGCTGAATCATTGCGATTGTTTGTGTACTGGCCATTTAAATTGTAGCCCTGATTGTTCTGACCGTTCATGTTGAACTGATTGCCCTGGTTGAACATGTACTGGTTAGTCTGCTGAGCCTGCTGATACTGATCATAAGCATTCTGACCGTATGGATTTTGTCCATATGGATTATTTCCACCCTGATACTGGTTATTTTGGTTATAACCATTCTGGTTGTAACCGTTATTATCATATCCCATATTAAAACCTCCTTATGAATATGAAATGTAAATATGAATGTGAATAGAATACATAATAAAATGCAAATAAAATGCAAATTAAAGCTTCGGACGAAGCTGTATAATCTAGTCACTGTTAAATTATAGTCAAATATTATCATTAAAAAATAAAATAAACAATATGATAATATGAATAATCACAAATAATTGACATTTTAATAGTGATTAATTTGAACGTTAGTAAGTGAGATTGCAAATTATAGCTTTTGGACAGTATGAAAGCCAGAATATGGTTTATATTGGACATTGTTCAGAGTATATGATAAGAATGGAAGGCTCTTAGATGAAATATGCTATGGATTCGAGAATATCTAAAATGCTTGTGGCGTTTTTCTATGATTTACATTGTATCGATAAAACTAAAAGAGTATAATAGGGATAGAAAAAACAGGATAAAAAAGATATAAAGTGTACGATACAGTGGAGATTTTTGAAATCATATATGAAGACAAAAATTGATAGTATAATAATTTTAATATGGAGGAACGAAAAATGGACAAAAAAGCAATGTATAAATTCGGCTATGGACTTTATGTCCTTACTGCAAGAGACTATGTAAATAAGAAGGATAATGGTTGTATCATCAACACAGCAATTCAGGTAACTACTAATCCTAATATGATTTCAATCACGGTAAATAAGGCAAACCATACTTGCGATTTACTCTTAAAGTGTCCAAATCAGATATTCAACATTTCCTGTATCTCAAAGGATGTTGATTTTTCATTATTTAAGAGATTTGGCTTCCAGTCAGGAAGAGATGTGGATAAATTCGAGGGCTATGAGAATGCAAAAAGGTCAAGGAACGGTCTTATGTATGTTACCGAGGGAACAAATGCATACATTTCCGCTGAGATAAGATACACAATTGACCTTGGAAGCCACTATATGTTCATTGCATATGTGAGAGATGCAGAGGTGTTATCTGATGCAGAGTCAGTAACCTACGACTATTATCAGAAGAATATTAAGCCAGCGCCAGCAAAACCAGCAGACAAGAAGACTGGTTATGTATGTAAGGTTTGTGGATATATCTACGAGGGTGATCCGCTTCCAGAGGATTTTGTATGCCCAATCTGCAAGCATGGAGCTCAGGATTTCGAGAAGCTTTAAGCGATACATAATATATATTCGGGATTTTGAGAGGCTCTGAGCGACGCATAATTTTTGTGCTTTATGCAACTCATCATATATATTCAGCATTTTATAGTCAAAATATAGACGTAAAACCTGCAAGGGATGTATATTTGCATTGTGAACCCGGGTTATAAAGTATGGCTATTTCATAAAAGAAGTTCTAAAAATGCCAGATATCAAGTAAATAACAGAATTCAAAAGAATAAATGAAGCCTAAATTAGATTAGTTTGAGGCATCATATTAAAATTGCTTAGGGAACTTATGAAAAGAAAGGAATGGTAATCAAAATGAAAAAGGTTAAAGAGTATTACGACGGATGCGACTTCTCAAAAAGAGAGTTTACAATGGCAGGAATTATCTTATTCTTACTTGGAATAATTGTAGGTATTATTTTCTCACCAAAGCATTCAAAGGTTGTAGGCTGCTACAACGGCAACAATAATATCGGCGAGGCTGGTGCAATACCTAAAAAGGAGAAGAAGTGCAAATGCAAGTGCGATGAGGAGGAAGTGAAGGAGGTTATTGAAAAGGTCTTAGAGGAAAATGCTCCTTGTACTGAGGCTGAGTAACAAATCATCACGATATTCTTATTATTGCATAAATTGATGTGATAGGATGAGAAAGCTCCATGGTAAACTACTTGCTAAGGAGCTTTTTCATTTTCACTGCCTGGGATAATTGCAGTGGCAGTTATCGTAAGCAGTGTGAAGTGTATACAGATAGGACGAGAAAATTAATTAATAAATTAATCTAATTTTAATCTACCATCTATTTTAGTTTAATTTTGTGGTTGTATATTAGGTACATCATCAGATGAGTGATGAATGACAATAGTATCAATAACACATAAAACCAATAGATGGTTCGGGAGGAAAAGATTATGGATGAGAAGATTTTAACGGAGGCAGAAAAGCTTGATAGAGTAGAAAAGGTAATGACAAAGAGCGGAGTAAATTACGAGTCAGCAAACAGTGCCCTTAAGGCCTGTGACTGGGATATACTCGAGTCACTTATTTACCTTGAGAAGCTTGGAAAGATTGAAAATGGTTTCACTTCATATTATAATACGGATGAAGGAAACAAGTCTCAGTATGTGACAATTTATGATGATTATACAGTAAAGCGTAATAAGGAAGGTCAGAGTCAGAGCTTCTGGGATGGCGTAAAGAGAATAATTAAAAAAGGCTGCGATACATTTTTTGATATCGATAAGAAGGGTGAAAGAATCATGTCAGTGCCAGTAATTGTGCTTGTGCTTGCACTTGCATTGGCATTCTGGATTACACTTCCACTTCTTATTGTTGGTCTTTTTCTTGACTGTCGCTATTCATTTAGAGGAATCGAGAAGACATCAATTGATTTAAATGATGTTTGCAACAAGGCTTCAAACCTTGCTGGGGATATTAAGACTAATGTAAAGAACCAGCATGAGAAGAGCTCTAATGATGACTCGGACATCAAGTAGTAAAATTTAACATATTACTTACTTAAACGAACATTTAATATGCTTTACGAATAAAAGGCCAGATTAAATGTTCGTTTTTTAGGAGGAACCATCATGACGCCAGTCATGATTCTGAATGTTCCTCCGACCTGCCGCCGAATGGACATGAGGGGGCGCTACATATTATAGGAGGAACCATGGCAAGGATACTTATTGTAGAGGATGAAACTAAGATAGCAAGATTTGTTGAGCTTGAGCTTAAGCATGAGGGCTACGAAACTGAAAAAGCATTTGACGGAAGAGAGGGATTGGACAAGGCACTATCGGGACAATTTGACCTTATAATTCTTGACATAATGCTTCCTCAGTTAAATGGAATTGAGGTGCTTAGAAGATTCAGGAAGGAATCTGAAACACCTGTAATTATGCTTACAGCAAGAGATGCGGTTATGGACAAGGTTTCCGGACTTGATGCGGGAGCTGATGATTATCTTACAAAGCCATTTGCAATTGAAGAGCTTTTGGCAAGAATCAGAGTACTTCTTAAGAGAGGCGAAAAGACAGAGAAAAAGACAAACATTCTTGAGGTAAAGGGTGTAAGAATAGATACAGACAGACATGAGGTTTCGGTAAATGGAACCTTAGTTGAGCTTACAAACAGAGAGTACGAGCTGCTTCTCACGCTTATGAAGAACAAGAACATCGTACTTAGCAGAGATTCTCTTATGAATACAGTCTGCGGCTATGATTACATTGGAGAAACCAATATTATTGACGTTTATGTCAGGTATCTTAGAACAAAGATTGATGATGTATTTGGAATTAAGCTTATCAGCACAGTCAGGGGAGCTGGTTATGCTATCAAAGAGGATGTACAGTAAATTATCTTGAAAATGACAAAGGATGATAATTATGGAACCAAAGGGACAAAATACAAATAAAAAAATGGGTTCTATCTCAAGAAAAATTCATATGAGCTACTGGTTCAGACAGCTTTTTCTGTTCCTGTTTTTTGATATTGTGATTATTGCTCTCTGCGGGGTTTCATTTATGCAGTATACGGAAAATAAGCTTGTTCTGCCGGAGGGTGCATTTATAGTAAAAAGAGAGATTGCCGATATTGGTGATATAGATGAGATTGCCTACGTAGTAACTGACAACCACGGGGAGCTTTATGTGAATAAGGCAGGAGAACTGATAAAATACTCTTTTTATCCCTTTGTGGCACTATTCGGACTTGAGTTTGTGTTTACCTTCACAGGACTTTTCGGCGCGGGAAAGGTCAGAAGGAAGCTTAAACCATTGAATGAGCTTGCAAAAAGGGCAGATATCCTAAGAGAGTATTCCCTTGATCCGGGGAAAATGCATAATCTTGAGGAGGCAATCAGCAAGGTCGACCTAGACTCGCCTACAGTTGAGACCGGTGACAAGGAATTACTTGGAATAGAGACTGCACTTAATAATCTGCTCAAGCAGATGAAGGAGAGCGAGAGAGCAAAGACGAGGTTCGTGTCAGATGCATCACACGAGCTTAGAACTCCGATTGCAGTAATTCAGGGCTATGTAAATATGCTTGACAGATGGGGCAAGGAGGATGAGGAGGTCTTGGTTGAGTCAATCGAGGCCCTAAAGAATGAGTCGGATCATATGAAGGAGCTGGTGGAACAGCTGCTTTTCCTTGCAAGAGGCGACAGTGGCAGAAATACACTTAACATGACAAAAATCGACCTTTCTGAGCTTGTAAATGAGGTTTATGAGGAGTCACTTATGATTGATGAAGGCCGAAGCTACTCATTTGAAGGCTTCCAGAGTGCATTTATTAGCGGTGACGTTGCAATGATTAAGCAGTCTGTGAGAATATTTGTACAAAATGCGGCAAAGTATTCAGATAAGGATGGAAGGATAACCTTCAAGGTCGAAGCGTCAGACGGATATGTTTCCTACGTGATTCAGGATGAAGGAATTGGAATGGATAACGAAGCGGTAAAGCATATATTTGAGAGATTCTATCGTTCGGATGAGGCTAGAAACAGCGAGACCGGTGGTTCAGGACTCGGACTTTCTATTGCAAAATGGATAATCGAAGCGCATAATGGACGCGTGGAGGTTTTCTCGGTACCGGACGTTGGAACCAAATTTATAGTAAGCTTCCCAGAATATAAGGAATTGGCTATGGATTGACTATGATTTGATAAATAGCAAATTCTTCAGTCTTTAGTTTATTTTGGACTTTTCAGAACAGGTTATTTCTAATATAATAGAAGCTGTTTAGGAAAATATAGTATTTATTTCGGAGGATGTATCTATGAAGAAGCTTGGATTTATTGGAATGGGTAATATGGCAAAGGCACTTGCCAGCGGTTTTTTAGCATCAGGACTTGTAAGCAAGGATGATATGTATGCATACGCACCACATTATGACAGACTACTTGAAAATGCTGAAAAGCTTGGATTTATCCCATGTAAGTCAATAAAGGAGATGCTTGCTTCTGTAGATACAGTAATTATGGCCTGTAAGCCTTACCAGATTGAGTATGTATTAAAGGAAAATGGAGTATATCTCTGCGGAAAGGCACTTATTTCAGTGGCCGCAGGATGGGATTATGAAAAGTACAAGCCATTTCTTGATAAGAGTGTCAGACTTCAGTTTGTAATGCCTAATACACCAGCAATGGTTGGTGAGGGTGTGATGCTTTTCGAGGTTAAGAACTCACTTAAGGAAGAGGAGCGAGTTGAGATTATCGAGCTTTTCGGAAAGGTTGGAAAGGTCGAGGAGCTTCCTAGCCACCTTATGGGAATAGGAGGAGCTATAACAGGCTGTGGTCCTGCATTTGTGGATTTAATGATTGAGGCCTACGCCGATGCAGCAGTAAAATATGGAATTCCAAGAGACAAAGCATATTCTTTGGTTTCACAGATGGTTCTGGGTTCTGCAAAGCTTCAGCTTGTTACAGGAGAGCATCCTGCAGTTCTTAAGGATAATGTATGTTCTCCTTCGGGAACAACAATCTGCGGAGTTGCAGCTTTAGAGAAGAATGGCTTTAGAAATGCATGTATTGAGTCAATTGAAGCAGTAATGAATAAGAAATAACAGTTGCAAAGTATTTTTCGAGTCGAAATATTAATGAATGGGGAAGCACAATGATGAAGAATTCAATCTTTAAGCAGGCGGTGTTCATAATAACCTATGCTGTTTTGCTTGTTTTATTAGTTATAAAGTTTAATCCTATTATGGAGTTTGTTGAAAAATGTCTCTCGGTTCTGTCGCCACTCTTTGTTGGTATAGCCATTGCGTTCGTGCTTGACGGACCATACAAGGCACTGAGAAAGCTTCTTAATACCAAGCTTAAGATGAAGGACAGTATCGCAAAGGGAATTTCAATAACAGTTGTCTACATCGTGACTCTTGGAGCAATTGTATTCTTACTTAGATTTATTATACCTGAGATAGTAAAGAATGCGACTACATTTGCAAAGAATTCAGATTCATATGTTGAGAAGTTTCAGGTTTTTGCCAACACAGTAGTAGACAGACTGGGCATGGAGCCAATAAATACTGCAGATATCACAAAGCTTATCACCTCGAAGATGGATAAGTTTGAGGGAGTTCTTACAAGTATGCTCCCTAAGGTATTTGCCTGGACCTCAAGCATTCTTACATTTATTATTAATTTTGTAATCGCTCTGGTATTATCAATTTACATAATGGCTGGTCAGAAAAGACTTGTAAGTCAGGTTTCAAGAACCTCAAAGGCGTATCTTCCAGAGAAGGCATACACAAGAGCCTGCTACATCATGGAAATAGTAACAAAGGTATTTAAGAATTATATCAGCGGACAGATGCTGGATGCCTGCATTCTTGGTACAATGATTGCAATTGTAATGGCAGTTATGGGAATTGACTACGCAGCACTTACTGGTATTATCATCGCGGTTACTGCGCTCATTCCAATTATCGGTGCATGGATTGGTGGAGGTATAACAGTACTTTTACAGTTGTTTGTATCTCCAAAGGCAGCTCTTATTGTGCTCATTATTATCCTTGTGGTACAGCAGATTGACAATAATCTCGTATATCCAAGAGTAGTTGGTAATAAAATCGGACTTCCAGGAATCTGGGTTATGCTTGGAGTTACCGTTGGTGGCGGTTTGTTCGGACTTCTAGGAATGTTCATCGGTGTTCCGGTGACAACTGTAGCCTATGTACTCCTTAAGACAGCTGTAAATGACAAGCTGAGCCTTGGAGCTATAGATAATCAGGAGCCTGAGAAGGAAAAGGAAGAAGAAGATAGCAAGAAGGGCTCTTACACTGATGGTGTTACTGGTGAGATGGCACCTGCCAGAGGTTTACAAAGCGCTGAAAAGGATATAATAGCTGATAATGGCGCTGGAAATAGTACTGGAAATGGTGCTGATAAAGAAATTGATATTGAAGCAAAAAGAAAAAGTGATGAATACGTGGAGTCAGTTAAGGCTGAGCTTGAGGCGGAGGATAAGCCTAAGGAGGGCAGGTTCCATATGCCAAACTTTAAGAGGTCAGACCGCTCGACATTTATTCAGGATTTACTTGAGATAGAAACACCTGCTTCAAAGCTTAACAGCAGAAGAAGAAGGGCTAAGGCAGCAGCTAATAAGGATGACACAGCTGCCAAGGACGAATAAATAATAGATAGAAACGCTGAACTTAAACTAATTAGTATGATAATTAAGTGGTTCAGCGTTTTTTGATGAAAGCAAGTTAAACAATAATTGATGTTTACTTAACATTTACATCATCATTATAGTGTAGTATCATAGTTACTACTAATAATTGGGAGAATTTTCGTTTGCCCTGCGAAGCATATAGGGCAGAAATCAAGGAGGAATATGCAGGAACTAAAACCAAATAAAAAACCTATAATTATTTACTGGATAATTGCCATGGTACTCTTTATGATGGTCAACGGATTTATGTACAAGAAGTTTGTGAACCAGCAGACAGAGGAGGTTGGCTACAATGTCTTTATGCAGATGATTGATAGTAAGGACATCGGTGAGGCAAGTATTCAGGATAACCAGATTTTATTTACAAATAAGGCTGGAACTAAAACCTATAAGACAGGTATTGTGAATGATGCAGAGCTCTATGAAAGACTCTACAATTCAGGGGCGACCTTTGGTGCAGAGATCATTGAGCAGTCAAACCCAATATGGTCGTACATTATTTCATTTGTGATACAGATTGTTCTTATTGTTGTGGCCTGGAGAATTATATCAAAGCTTCTTTTGAAGAAGATGGGTGACAGCCCTGACATGATGAGCTTTGGAACTGGCGGAATGGGCATGGGTAAAAGCAACGCCAGAGTGTATGTCAAGTCAGATACAGGAATAAAGTTTAAGGATGTAGCTGGTGAGGAGGAAGCAAAGGACCTTCTTAAGGAGATAGTTGAGTACCTTCACGAGCCACAGAAATACACAGAGATTGGAGCAGTACTCCCTAAGGGTGCTCTTTTAGTAGGCCCTCCGGGAACTGGTAAAACCCTTCTCGCAAAGGCAGTTGCCGGCGAGGCAAATGTACCATTTTTCTCAATCTCAGGCTCTGAGTTTGTTCAGATGTTTGTCGGTATGGGTGCAGCTAAGGTAAGAGATTTGTTTAAGCAGGCCAAGGACAAGGCACCTTGTATTGTTTTTATAGATGAGATTGATGCCATTGGTAAGAAGAGAGATGGTCAGATATCCTCAAATGATGAGCGTGAGCAGACTCTCAACCAGCTTCTTACAGAGATGGACGGCTTTGAGGGTAACAATGGAGTAGTAATTCTCGCTGCAACCAACAGACCAGAATCCCTTGATCCGGCACTTCTTAGACCAGGACGTTTTGACAGAAGAGTTCCAGTTGAGCTCCCTGATCTTAAGGGAAGAGTTGATATCCTCAAGGTTCATGCGAAAAAGGTCAGATGCTCTGACAATGTGGATTTTGACGGAATTGCAAAGGCAGCCTCAGGTGCGTCAGGTGCACAGCTTGCCAACATCGTAAATGAAGGAGCTCTCCGTGCAGTAAGAGAGGGCAGACGTTCAGTCACTCAGGCGGATTTGATGGAGTCGGTTGAGGTTGTTATTGCCGGCTACCAGAAGAAGAATAAGATACTATCAAACAAGGAAAAGCTTGTTGTTGCCTACCATGAGGTAGGACATGCGTTAGTTGCAGCGATGCAGACCCAGTCAGCACCAGTGCAGAAGATTACAATTATTCCAAGAACAAGTGGAGCTCTTGGATATACAATGCAGGTTGAGGATGGGGAGCATTTCCTCATGACAAAGACTGAGATACTGAATAAGATTGCAACCTACACAGGTGGACGTGCAGCTGAGGAGCTTATCTTCAGTGAGATTACAACAGGTGCGTCAAATGATATCGAGCAGGCGACAAAGCTTGCCAGAGCTATGGTTTCGCGCTACGGTATGTCAGAGGAGTTTGATATGGTGGCTCTTGAGACACTTACAAACCAGTATCTTGGCGGTGACACGAGCCTCGCATGCTCAGCGGAGACTCAGACAAAGATTGACAAGATGGTTGTATCGGTTGTCACAGAGCAGCATGAGAAGGCTAAGAAGATATTACAGGAGAATATTCAGAAGCTCCATGAGATTTCAAAATACCTTTACGAGCATGAGACAATCACTGGAGAGGAGTTTATGAATATCTTAAGCTCGGAGGAGAATACTCTTCTTAGTTAGTGGAAGTATTAATTAAAAGCTATAATTAAAAGCTATAAATTAAAAGCACTAAATGCATTTATTGTATAATAAAGCAATAAGAGGGAAAAATGGGTATCACAGTATTTGAAACTTTAAAGAATTACAAAATTAAATACCTTCCCAAGGATTTACTTTCAGGAATAGTCATATGTCTTATGACTATTCCTATTTCTATGGGATATTCAGAGGTTGCGGGACTGCCGGCAGTATATGGTCTTTATGGCTCCCTTCTGCCAGTTCTCGTTTTCGCAATTTTATCAACCTCGAGGCAGTTTATTCTTGGTGTTGATGCGGCACCGGCTGCTATCTGTGGAAGTATGCTCACTACCATGGGTGTTACAGCAGGCTCTGAGGAGGCTCTGAGGATAGTTCCTGTCGTAGCCTTTGTAACGGGTGTATTTCTTTTGCTCTTTTACATATTCAGGGCAGAGAGAGTTTTAAAGTTTATCTCGACACCAGTTATGGGCGGATTTATCAGCGGAATTGCCGTGACAGTAATAATGATGCAGCTTCCAAAGCTGATGGGTCACTCGGCAGGTCACGGTGAGATTGTCGAGCTGACAAAGCATCTGATAGAAGGAATGTCGGATATCAATTATCCGTCACTTATCATTGGAGTGGTAACACTTATTATAATTCTTGTATGTAAGAAAATTATACCAAAGGTTCCGGTTGCGGTTGTGCTTATGTTAGTGGGTGCATTTGCACAGTACAAATTTAGTATTTCAGACTATGGAATTAAGACACTTTCTTCAGTTGAACCAGGACTTATGCCTATTCATTTGCCGGACTTTTTATCGGTCGATGTTATGGAGGTGCTCGGTACTTCCCTTACAATAGCAGCGGTGGTGCTTGCGGAAACACTGCTTGCGGAGAATAATTTCGCCTTCAAGAACAATTATCAGATTAAGGAAAGAAATGAAATCCTTGCTATATCAGTCGCTACAATTTCAGCTTCAATTTCGGGCTCACTACCTGTAAATGGTTCAGTTTCGAGAACTGCAATGAACGACCAGTACGGTGGAAAAACTCAGGCAGTATCAATTGTAGCATTTATATCAATGCTGGCCATAGTGCTTAAGGGAACTGGCTTCATAGGCTATCTTCCAGTGCCTGTTCTCACAGCCATAGTAATATCAGCGCTTATTTCAGTGGTTGAGGCGGACCTTGCAGTGAGACTCTTCAAGGTGAGAAGACCTGAATTTTATATATTTATGGCAGCCTTTCTTGGCGTACTTATATTCGGAAGCATTTACGGAGTAATGATAGGAATAATGCTTTCCTTCGCCGACTTCGCAATTGAGGCAGCCAATCCAAAGAGAGCCTTCCTTGGAATTGTTCCGGGACACGAGGGCTTCCACAGAATGAACAGAAATATCATGGCGAAGCCGATTGAGAAGGTTGTAATCTACAGGTTCAGCCAGAATATCTTCTTCGCAAATGTTAAGCTTTTCCAGGAGGATATTCTTAATGCAATAAAGGATGATACCAGGGTCGTAATCGTGGATGCTGGAAATGTAAGCTCCATCGATATAACTGCAGCTGACTATATTGGTCAGCTTTACAAATCCCTAAAAAACAGGGGTATAAAGCTCTATATTACTGAGCATTCAGAGATAATAAACAAGCAGTTCAGAAGCCTGGGGCTTAAGTTTCTTATAGAAGAGGGCGCGGTAAAGCATACCATAAAGGCGGCGCTTCTCAGCGAGGATATCACTGAGCCATACAAGCTTGAGGGCGTTGATGAGGAGGAGTTTATGGTTCTCCCAATCAGTGAGGATGAGAATACTCTTGAGGAATTCTTCTGGCTTTACGGTGATGAGGCGGACGAGATGATGGAGAAGGAAATCGCAAACACAATAGCGAAGATTTCCGATGAGATACACGAGAAATATGAGAAGGGCGAGGAGCTCAGTTTAAGTACGGTTATTGCCGAAGACAAAGAAGGCAAAGCTAATGAGTCTGTAGAAAATGCTGAGGCTGAAGGCGCAAAGAAGGAGGCAATCCTTCGTGCAATCAGAAAATGGAAGCATTTTGGAGCAATCGATGAGGATGAGATGCTGCTTAGATTTGAGATGCACCTTAAGGAGATCGCTGAGAGACTCGATATGAGTGAGGCTGAAATTCTAAAGCATGTTGAGGCTAGAAGACATAGAATTGAGGATAGATTAAAAAGTGAGCATCCTGAATCCTACGAGAAGATGCTTGCCAACAAAAAACGAATCAGACAGCGCTTTAAGGAGAAGCACCCAAATGAGTACGAGCATATAAAGCATATTAAAGCGAAATTTGAGGAGAAAAAGAGGAAGGAGAGGTAAGATGATTAAAGCACTTATAGCAATGAGCGGTGGAGTCGACAGCTCGGTAGCGGCGCTCCTTATTAAGAATAAGGGCTACCAAACCATAGGAATAACAATGAAGCTCTACGATAATGAGGACATTGGTGTAAGCAAAGAGCATACCTGCTGCTCCCTGGATGATATAGAGGATGCAAGAGCCGTGGCAAATGCCTTAGGAATTCCTTACTATGTATTTAACTTTACAGAGGATTTCAAGGAAAAGGTAATAATGAAGTTCGTGAGAACCTATCTCAAGGGACATACACCAAATCCATGCATTGACTGTAACAAAAGTATGAAGTTTAGTGATCTGTGGCAGAGAGCACTTGAGCTTAGCTGCGACAAAATCGTAACTGGCCACTATGTAATAAATGAATACGATGAGAAGCTCGGTGAGTACAGATTAAAGAAGGCAAAGGACGAAACAAAAGACCAGAGCTACGTTCTCTATTTTCTCTCGCAGGAGGATCTAAGTCACATCGAGTTTCCAATGGGAGAGATGACTAAAAATGAAGCAAGAGAACTGGCCGAAGCAAATAATCTGTTAAATGCAAGAAAGCACGACAGCCAGGATATCTGCTTTGTTCCGGATGGAGACTATGCAAAGGTGATTGAGAAATACACCTGTGATATCTGTGGCGCCAGTGGAAACTGCAAAAAGCCAAAGCCCGGTGACTTTGTAGATATGGAAGGCAACGTCCTTGGACAGCATAAGGGAATCATTAATTACACCATTGGACAGAGAAAGGGACTGGGAATATCTGCAGCCCATCCGCTCTACGTAGTAGATATCGATCCGGAGAGAAATGTAGTAGTACTTGGAAAAAATGAGGACCTTTTCACAAGAAAGGTTCATGCCGAGGAAGTAAATTTTATAAATACCATTCCAGAGGGAACAAGGGAATTGCGAGTATCAGCTAAAATCAGATACCGTCACAAGGAACAACCAGGTACGCTCAAAATAAATGAAGACGGTTCCGTAGATATGCTTTTCGACGAGCCTCAGAGAGCAGTGACAAAGGGTCAGTCACTCGTTATCTATGATGGAGACTATGTATTAGGGGGCGGAATTATTTCCTAGAGCTAAGGGAGAGTAGTCATTAATAATATTGATTGACGAATATATAAGAAAAGTGATAAAATAGTCGAGTAAAAAAGAACCTCAGCGACAGAGATGTCATCTATCCAGAATGGACGGATAGAGGCGCACTGTCGCTTTTTCTTTTTTAGAAACTAAGAAAGGAGATGATCACTTGGACAAGCTGGCAGAAGAATTGATGAATGAGCTTGAATGCGAGACAGTGTTTTCCTTCAACCTTTTCGGTATGCAGATTAACGTAGCCGAGTCAGTTGTAGTAACCTGGATTATTATGGCCGTTCTGATTCTGGGAGCATTCATTTTGTCGAGAAACCTAAGGGTGGATCATATCAGCAAACGTCAGGCTGTGGCGGAGCTTATTGTGACAAAGCTCACAGATATGGTTGACAATATGGTGGGCGAAAAGGGAAAAGCCTACACACCATATCTTGCAACAGTTCTGGTTTATCTGGGAGTAGCCAATATCATTGGTCTCTTCGGATTTAAGTCGCCAACAAAGGATTTGACAGTTACCATTGCACTTTCGCTTATGAGTATAGTACTTGTTGAGGCTGCTGGAATTTATCATCTTGGAGTAAAGAGATGGTTACACAAGTTTACAGAGCCAATAGCAATTGTAACTCCAATCAATATCCTTGAGGTATTTACCAGACCGCTTTCACTTTGTATGCGACTTTTTGGTAACGTACTTGGTGCATTCGTAATTATGGAGCTTATCAAGCTTGTTGTGCCGGTTATCTTACCTGCTGTATTCAGCGTGTATTTTGACCTGTTCGACGGACTGCTTCAGGCTTATGTTTTCGTATTCCTTACCTCTTTATATATTGGTGAAGAGATAGATTAGGAAGAAAAGTTAAAGCTGGGAAGAAAAAGGAAACAAGAGACATTTATTTGAATTAATTTGAAAAAAGGAGATTTAATTATGGGAACAATTATCGCAATCGGTGCAGGTATTGCAGTTTTAGGAGCACTTGGTGCAGGTATTGGAATTGGTATTGCAACAGGTAAGGCAACAGAGGCTGTAGCAAGACAGCCAGAAGCAGATGGAAAGATTCGTAACATGCTTATCCTTGGTTGTGCACTTGCAGAGGCAACTGCTATTTACTGTTTCGTTATCGCACTGATGATCATAGTTATGCTTAAATAATTATTTTCGAGGGATGCCATTTGCAGGATAATGTGAAGGGCAAGTTGATAGATTAAAATGATCGAAAGGCGGTATATTAAATATGCTTAAAATAGATGCAGCAAACTTAATATTTACCATCGTCAACCTTCTTGTTTTATTTGTAGCATTAAAGGTTATTTTATTTAAGCCGGTGCAGAAGATTATTGCGGAGAGACAGAAGCTTGCAGACCAGTCACTTGATGACGCTGCAAAGAGCAAGGCTGAGGCTGAAAAGGTTCAGGCAGAGTGTAATGAGCAGCTTGCAAATATCGAGCAGTCTCGTAAGGCGGCACTTTCTGAAGCTAGAAAGGAAGCTGACGAGCAGTACAAGAAGATTGTCGAAGAGGCAAATGTTAAGGCAAGAAAGATAGAAGAGGATGCAACGACTGACGCTGAGAAGAAGAAGCAGGAAATCATTGAGAGTGCGAAGAAGGATATCGCAGATATGGTTGTTTCAGCAGCATCAAAGGTTGTAGCCGGAAAGAGTGGAGCAGATGTAGACGCAGCTCTCTACGACGAATTTTTAGATAAAGCAGGTGATTAAAGATGACAGAAAAAGCATTAAACTATGCATCGGATTTAATCAAATCCGGCATCCAGAAGGAATCCCTGCAGCAGGTTAAGGACATTCTTGAGGTAGTTCCTGAGATACTCACTCAGTTCAATGATCCAACAGTTGAGCTTGAAAAGAAGCATAAGATTATTGACAGGGTATTCACACAGGATGTTAGAAATTTCCTCAAGATTCTTTGCGACAACAACGAATTTAACTGCTTCTTTGATGTGTTAGAGGCATATGACGGACTTCTTTCCACTCCGGGAAAGAGAGATAATCATGCTGAGCTTGTGTATGTTACCGAGCCAGACGCAGAAAAGCTTGAGAAGATTAAGGCATTTGTCAAGAAGGAAGCAGGCAGGGAGGATGTTGAGCTTGTACTTAAGAAGGATGATTCCCTTAAGAGTGGATTTATCTTAAGAGTAGGTACAAAGGAGTTTGACTGGAGTGAAAGAGGTAGAATTCATCAGCTTAAATCAGCTATGAATCAGGCAGTTTTAAAGGAAGTTAAGGGTAATAACTTCAGTAAGGACAGTATTATTTCCATCCTTAAAACTGATCTTGCAGACTTCGAGCTTCAGGCGAAGGATAAGGAGATTGGTACTGTTACCTGGGTTGGTGACGGTATTGTAAATGTAGATGGTATAGACCATGCATGCTATGGTGAGATTGTAATCTTTGACTGTGGCGTAAAGGGTATGGTTCAGGATATCAGAAAGAATGATATCGGTGTCATTTTATTTGGTCGTGACACAGAGATATTTGAGGGCAGCCGTGTAATCCGTTCAGGAAAAATGGCTGGTGTTCCAGTTGGAGAGGGCTTCCTTGGACGTATCGTAGATGCACTTGGTGCACCTATTGATGGTCAGGGCGAGATCATTTCCGATAGCTTCAGACCAATTGAGAATGAGGCGGCTTCAGTAGTTGACCGTAAATCCGTAAATGTACCTATGGAGACAGGTATCCTCTCAATCGACTCGATGTTCCCAATCGGACGTGGTCAGAGAGAGCTCATAATCGGTGACAGACAGACTGGTAAGACCTCAATTGCTATGGATACAATCCTTAACCAGAAGGGCAAGGATGTAATCTGTATATATGTTGCAATCGGACAGAAGGCATCAACAATCGCAAAGCTTGTTAATACCTTAAGAACAAATGATGCTATGGACTACACAATTATCGTGTCAGCTACAGCCTCAGATCCAGCAGCTCTTCAGTACATTGCACCATATTCAGGAACAGCTATGGCAGAGTACTTTATGTACAAGGGCAAGGATGTACTTATTGTTTACGATGATTTGTCTAAGCATGCCGTTGCTTACAGAGCAATTTCGCTTCTTCTTGAGCGTTCACCAGGTAGAGAGGCTTATCCAGGAGATGTATTCTATCTCCACTCAAGACTTCTCGAGCGTTCATCAAGAATTTCAGATGAGATTGGTGGCGGTTCAATCACTGCACTTCCAATCATAGAAACACAGGCAGGAGATGTATCAGCTTACATTCCTACTAACGTTATTTCAATCACAGATGGCCAGATTTATCTTGAGACAGAGCTCTTCAATGCAGGACAGAGACCAGCCGTAAATGTAGGTCTTTCCGTATCCCGTGTTGGTGGTGCTGCTCAGACAAAGGCTATGAAGAAGGCAGCAGGTACTGTACGTATCGATCTTGCTCAGTACAGAGAGATGGAGGTATTTACCCAGTTCTCTTCTGATCTTGACGAGAGTACAAAGAAGCAGCTTGCCCATGGTAGAAGTCTTATGGAGCTTTTAAAGCAGCCTCTTGGAAGACCTCTTTCAATGCCAGAGCAGGTTATTATTCTTACAGCAGTTAATGCGAGAATATTCAGTGATCTTCCTGCAGATAAGGTAAGAGGCTTCAAGGAGGGACTTATCAAGTTCTTCGCAGACGAGCATTCAGATATCATTAACTCACTTGAAACCAGCAAGGTTCTTGATGATGATATCAGACAGGCAATCGTTGAAGCAGCAAGCGAGTTTAAGAATAGAGAGTGATTAAATGGCAAATTCAAAGGAAATTCAAAATAGAATAAATAGTATTCAGGATACCAAAAAGATTACGAATGCTATGTATATGATTTCTTCCATGAAGGTGCGTAAGGCTAAGCAGAAGCTTGAAAACACTGAAGCTTATTTCTACGGTCTTCAGAATGGAATCTCTGAGATACTTTTGCATTTTCCTGATATGCAGCACATTTACTTCGATAACAGACCTAAGGATATGAACGAGACTGTTAAGAAGAAGGGTTATCTAATCATCACAGGTGATAAGGGTATGGCAGGTGCTTATAACCACAACGTAATGAAGGAGGCCGAGGCAGCTATTAAGGAGGCCGAGGAATTCAGACTTCTTGTTGTGGGTGAGATTGGAAGACATTATTTCAAGGCTCAGAAGTATAATATTGAGGAGAACTTCCCATATTCAGCCAACAACCCATCTATTCACCGTGCAAGAATGATTTCTGAGTACATCCTTGAGCTTTATAACAACGAGGAGCTAGATGAGGTTTACGTTGTTTACACACGTATGGTAAACAGTATGAAGCAGGAGGTTGAAGTGCAGCAGCTTCTTCCACTCAGAACCAGAGAGTTCGTAAAAAATGAGCTTATTGAGGAGTCGCAGCAGAAGCATACCCAAAGTTCAGAATTCGCAAAGGAGGCCCTTGAGGCGGCGGATGACTGGTATCTCATTTATCCATCCCGTAAGGAGGTACTTAAAAAGCTCGTTTATAACTATATTACAGGTTTCGTTTACGGTGCATTAGTTGAGGCATCAGCTAGTGAGGAAAATTCGAGAATGCAGGCAATGCAGGCAGCGACAGACAATGCAAATGACATGCTCAGAGACCTTACAGTTCAGTACAACCGTGTAAGGCAGGCTGCCATCACTCAGCAGATTACTGAGGTTGCCGGAGGTGCAAAGGCACTTAGGAATAAAAAGCAGAAGACTAAATGAAATGAGGTGAGAAATTCACTATGGAAAATAAAGGTAAGATAGTACAGGTTTCGGGACCTGTTGTTGATGTGGAGTTCTCTGACTCTAAGCTTCCAGCTATAAAGGATGCTCTTTATGTAATGCTTGGAGAAGAAAAAAGAGTTATGGAGGTATCGCAGCATATTGGTAGAAGCGTCGTAAGATGTATCATGCTCGCACCTTCAGAGGGACTTTGCAGAGATATGGAGGTTGTTGCTACTGGAAATGGTATCATGGTTCCAGTCGGCGAGCAGACCTTGGGAAGAATATTTGACGTGCTTGGCGAGCCTCTTGATGATGGAGATAAGCTTGAGGACGGAGAGAGATGGTGTATCCACAGAGAGCCACCAACATTTGAGGACCAGAGCCCTGTTGTTGAGATGCTCGAGACAGGAATTAAGGTTATCGACCTTCTTGCACCTTATGCAAAGGGTGGTAAGATTGGT
>DCHE01000062.1:0-14501 GCA_002314775.1 Lachnospiraceae bacterium UBA1760 | reverse complement strand
GTAAGACAGTTCTTATTCAGGAGCTCATAAGAAATATCGCAACAGAGAGTGGTGGATATTCAATATTTACAGGTGTAGGAGAGCGTTCCCGTGAAGGAAATGATCTCTGGCACGAGATGACAGACTCGGGAGTTATCAAAAAGACAGCTCTTGTATTTGGCCAGATGAACTCATCACCTGGTGCCCGTATGCGAGTTGCCGAGACAGGACTTACAATGGCTGAGTACTTCAGAGATGTTAAAAAGCAGGATGTGTTACTCTTCATCGATAACATTTTCCGTCTTATTCAGGCAGGTTCAGAGGTTTCAGCTCTTCTTGGACGTATGCCATCGGCAGTTGGTTACCAGCCAACACTTGCAAATGATTTAGGTGAGATTCAGGAGAGAATCGCATCTACTAAGAATGGTTCTGTAACCTCAGTTCAGGCCGTATACGTGCCTGCGGACGACCTTACAGACCCAGCCCCAGCTACAACCTTCACACATCTTGATGCTACTACAGTACTTTCAAGAAAGATTGTTGAGCAGGGTATCTATCCAGCTGTTGACCCACTTGACTCATCTTCTCGTATCCTTGAGCCGGATATCGTTGGTGAGGAGCACTATAAGGTGGCAAGAGCAGTTCAGGAGACACTTCAGAAGTATAAGGAATTACAGGATATCATAGCTATTCTCGGTATGGAGGAGCTCTCTGACGAGGATAAGGTTACTGTTTATAGAGCAAGAAAGATTCAGAGATTTCTGTCTCAGCCATTCCATGTAGCTGAGAACTTTACAGGCGTTCCTGGTGCCTTCGTACCAGTAGAGGAGACTGTAAAGGGCTTCAAGGCTATTTTATCAGGAGAGATGGATCAGTATCCTGAGGCAGCATTCTTCAATGTTGGAACTATTGAGGACGTTAAGAAGAAGGCGAAAGAACTGGAGGCGTAGCCTATGAATACATTCGAACTTAAAATTATAGCCTGTGACAGAGTTTTCTTTGAGGGCGAATGCGAAAGCCTTACATTTCCGGCTTATGATGGACAGATGCAGATACTTGCAAATCATGCGCCTATGACAACCGCAATTGAGGTTGGAGACGTAAGATTCAAACCAAAGGACGGAGACTGGCAGGTTGCAATCTGCTCGGACGGACTTCTCAGATGCGGTCACAATAAGGTCAATATTATTGTGTACTCAGCAGAGAGACCGGAGGAGATTGATGCATTCCGTGCTGAGGCGGCCCTCGAGCGTGCAAAAGAGAAGCTGCAGCAAAAGCAGAGTATCATTGAGTACCATGTTTCTTCGGCGTCACTCTCAAGAGCGATGGCAAGACTTCAGGGAAAGAACAGATATCTTGGAATTAAGTAAAACCAAAGCTATTATTTCAGAAATACAGTCATATTTTGGAGTATCATAGTATCAAAATCCCTCTCATCTTGAATTATCAGGATGAGAGGGATTTTTTAGATATTAATTTGAAGTGTTCTATGTATTACATCAATATGATATAAAAAAATTATATCATAATTCCATAAATACTTGCATATTTTCGATAATAAAGTTAAAATGTTGATATATGAATTAGAACTTAAGTTGATTTAAAAGATGAGGAGAGCATTATGGGAAGGAAACCAGTATTAGAGAATGGAAAAAAAGATGAGATTCTCAGTGCTGCACTTAAGTTATTCTTCGAGAACGGATATGATGGGACTAGTATAAGAGGGATAATGAAGGAAGCAGGCGGAGAGATTAGCCTTTTCTATTATTATTTTAAAAGCAAGGATGAAGTATTTGACTTTACCTTGGATTTATTCTTTGACAAGTATATCGATAAGGCCAACAGGCTTATGAATGAGTGGAGAAGATGCCCTAATATGCTTATGGGCAAGTTCTTCGGACTTCTCGTTGAGGAGGTTAATACATTCAGAGATAAATATGAAGGAAAGATTCACAGAACAATTATCTGGGCACTTAAGGACAGAACTCTTGAGCTTATGATTCCTTATATCAAGGAGATTATGGATATTCTCGTTATCAATGGTGCCAGTACCAGAATCGATTCTGAGATTGCGGCAATCTTTATTGCAAAAGGTGGCGGCTCTCTGATGCTTTATGAGAATAGAATCGAGACCTCAAGAGTTGACAGTGTCAGAAAGTGTATCAACATTATTATGGGACTTGATCCTGACAAGTCTGACCTTATGTTCCCAATGGAGATTTCAAGCAAGGATGTTGCAGGCTGCCTTAGCCTTTACAATGCCGAGAAGAATAAGATGCCTTGGGTGACCAAGGATCAGTTTATGAACTACATTAGCCGTGGAGTTGAGACTGGCGAAACTCTTGCAGTTATGTCTAACGACCAGATTGTAGGTATTGTGACATTTGAAAAGGAGGAGCGAGTTATCACATCACTGTTTGTTAAGGAGGAGTTCTGCGGCAACGGTATTGCTGAGAGACTCATCGTTAACTCCCTTGGACAGATGAAGCTTGGTGAGCACGTTCAGATAAGTGTGCCAAGAGAGAATGCAGCATGCGGAACACCTATCAGAGAGATATTATTCAAGATGGGCTTCCAGGAGGCTGAGTACGAAACAATAAATGGCGAGGAAGCACAGAAGCTGATTTGCTTTATACAGTAAAAAAACTCGGTACAGATGAACTCTGTACCGAGTTTTTTTAACCTAAACCGTCGTATCTACCCCGTTAAGATTGATATGCTCCTCATCCTCAATAGGAATCATGAGATATTTTTTGCCGTCAATTACGTCGCAGCGAACGTTTTCAGCCTTGTCCGGCTTCATGCGAAGAAATACCTCCGCCCAGCGACTTCTTGCCTCCTCGGTATCCTCAACCGGACCCTCCATACTGACAAGGGTGTCGATGGCTTTTTTATGCTCGTCATTCTCTTTTCTAAGCTCGGCAACCTCTTTTCTAAGGTTTGCAGCCTCCTGCTTCTTCAGATTCTTCTCTATTGCTTTTTCATCGACAAGGTTTTTCACAGTCGGTGTCATATCTCCGAATTCCTCAGAGAGCTTAGCCTTGATGGTTTCGGCAGTATCAAATGGAATTTCGTTCTCCTTTAAGACCTCGTCTATAATCTCGTCAGTCAGAACAAAATTATCCTCCTCAGGAAGGCAAAGCCCTTCATTATCAGCTTCACGGCTTACAACCATATCCTGAAGGCTCTCCTGAACCTTGCAAAGCACCTCGTCACTCTTTTCCATAACCGAAGAGACAACGGCCTTCACAACAGAAGAGAAGGTATTAAGCTCCTCAGTAGCAGTGTTTATATCGCAGCACTTGAGTCCCTTTTCGATAAAGTCGTGGTGCGAGTCCTTCGCGTCCTTGACGTAGTAGGTAAGAGTGTGAATGTCAGTGCTTCTCTCAATAAAGGATGGGAAGGTAAATGCAGTGTCAGGCATATCCACAACCCAGTCCTGAACCCTTGAACCGATTCTGTTCTCACCCTCTAAGTATCCAAGACCTGGCTTAGAAAGCTTAACAGGACAGATGGAAACTATAAAATAGTCATAAACCTCCTCAGATTCGTCGAGCTTAAGCTCGTCAGTAGTCTTGGTCATAACATCGTAGGAATCCTTAAAGATAAGAATGAGATAGTTTCCAGCATAGTGGAAGTTCTCAATGATAAGGTCGTAAATGCAGTCGATTAAATCGTCGTTCTTTAGTCCGCTTTCGCGAAGAGAAAGCAGAAGCTGCTGCATCTTCTCACCCTCCTCGTTTCTTTGAAACAGAAGAGGAAGAAGATTATTCCCAATGGTTCCGGAAAGGGATTTTTTCGCAATATCTAAGTATTTGAAAAGCTCGTCATCATCAAGGTTGAGAAAGGTGTTGTTAAAGCTTAACAATTTGTTTGAGTTTGCATCAACGTAGCAGCCTGCAAGTCTTGTGATGGAGCATTTTTCCTTGGTAAAACGCTTTTTAAGTTCAAGCATGTCTTTATTAATAAGCATAGTATTCTCCTTTGTAAATCCTTTGAAAAAATATATGTATTTACCAGCATGAGCCGGTAAGCTGAGCAGCGGAAAGCCAGACCCCAAAATCAAGGTCAGCGAGAGATATTATAGCACAAAATCACCCCAGTCTCAATGATAGACGGACGATAAAAATATATAATTAAGTATTCTTTATTTGACGATAGAGGCATTTATCAGTTAATATATAAGGGGAAAGTATTAAAAATGATAGATAGGTGGTAATATTTTGAAAGAAAATAAAGTTATAGAAGAATTTACAGAAAAATACGCAAGGGTTTGCGAGGCAGTAGACGATGTCGACTACAGTCTTTATGATGAATACGGAGTAAAGAGGGGACTTCGCGACAAGAACGGAAGTGGTGTCAGAGCGGGAGTGACCAATATTTCCAAGATTGAGTCCTTTAAGATGATAGACGGAGTGAAGACTCCATGTGATGGAAGACTTTGGTACAGAGGCTATGATGTTATTGATCTTGTCGAGGATTTCAAGTTCAAGAGATTCGGCTTCGAGGAGATAACGTATCTACTTCTTTTTGGAAAGCTTCCGAATGAGGAGGAGCTTACAGAGTTCAAGAAGATTCTTGCCCAGTCAAGAGAGCTTCCTGACAATTTCACCAGAGATGTAATAATGCATGCGCCAAGCTACGATATTATGAATTCCATGACAAAGGGTGTTATTGCCCTAGCTGCATATGATAAGAATGTGTCAGATAATTCAATTCCGAATGTATTAAGACAGTGTATGGCGCTTATATGTGAGTTCCCAAGAATTGCAGTTTATGGCTACTGTGCATACAACCATTATAAGAAGGATGCTAGTATGTATATTCATAAGCCGGATCCTGAGCTTTCGACAGCAGAGAACATTCTTAGAATGCTCCGTCCGGATAAGAGCTACACAAAGCTTGAGGCGCAGGTACTTGATGCTGCCCTTGTTCTTCATATGGAGCACGGCGGTGGAAATAATTCAACATTTACAACCAGAGTAGTATCATCATCGGGCTCGGATACCTACGCGGTTATGGCAGCGGCCCTTGCATCCCTTAAGGGACCAAAGCACGGTGGTGCAAATATCAAGGTTATGCAGATGATGCAGGACATAAGAGAGCATGTAACAGACTATGAAGATGAGGACACCTTAAGAGCATACCTCGAGAAGATTGTGGATAAGGAGGCATTTGACAGAAGCGGACTTATCTATGGAATGGGCCATGCAGTATACGCAATTTCAGATCCTCGAGCAAGAGTATTTAAATCCTTCGTAGAGGAGCTAGCTAAGGAAAAGAATATGGAGTATGAGTACAAGCTCTACTCAAACATAGAGAGAATTGCCCCTCTGGTAATTGCCCAGAAGAGAAAAATCTACAAGGGTGTATCTGCAAATGTTGACTTCTACAGTGGATTTGTTTACAGTATGCTTGGAATTCCGATGGAGCTTTACACACCGATATTTGCCATGGCAAGAATTGTTGGATGGTCAGCTCACAGAATTGAGGAGCTTATCAATGTAGATAAGATCATAAGACCAGCATATATCTCTATCATGGAGGAGAAGGACTTTGTTCCTTATGATGAGAGAAAATAATTGATTATATAAGCTTATCAGGCGGATTAGCGGGATAAGCTAAGGGAGGAAGAAGGAAATGATATACAAGTGCCCGGGCTGTGGAGGAGCATTAAGATTCGACCCTCAGGCCAATAAGATGATATGTGATTACTGCGGAGCGATATATGAAGCCTCTGAGATAACTGGAAATGCCAGCCAGATGAATGCAGTAGACAATCAGAATATTAATACCGTAAATGAAGAATACACTGAGGTTAGTCAGGATGAAGATGGAGATTACATTCAGTACAACATTTACTCATGTACCTCCTGCGGTGGAGAGCTTCGTGTAAATGGTGTTGAGACCTCGACCTACTGTATCTACTGTGGTCAGCCAACAATCATCTTCAGCAGAATGTCAAAGGAGGAGTCTCCTAAGTACATTCTTCCATTTTCAGTGACAAAGGAAACTGCCATAAGGTCGATAAGACAAAGACTTGGTGACGGAAAATACATTCCAGACGAGATAAAGAACTTCGAGATGGACAGAATCAGAGGAATTTACATTCCTTACTGGCTGTGTGGTATGGATTACTGGGATGAGCAGTCATTAAGTGGTGAGGTTGGTTCAGGAGATAACAAGACAACCTACTACTATTACAGATGCGCACAGTCACATTTTAACAACATCACGCTTGATGCCTCAGAGAGACTTAACGATGATGTTTCTCAGAGACTTGAACCATTTGATATGAATAAGGTTGTACCATTTCAGGCATCCTATATGTCTGGCTTCTACGGAGACAGGTATGATGTAGACATAGATACGATAAGGCCACAGGCAATTGGCAGAGCTAAGGAGCTTTTTGACAAGCAGGTAGAGAAGTCAGTAAGTGCTTCCAACATCAAAATTGTAAGAAACGCCCCAAAGGTAAATAATTTTACTGCCGAGTATGCTATGCTTCCAGCCTGGTTTTTGACCTTCAGATACGAGAATCGTCCATATACCTTCCTTGTAAACGGTCAGTCAGGCAAGGTTGTTGGTGCAGTTCCATACGACGAGACTAAGGTAAATGCCTCAAAGTTTTCACTCTCCCTTGTACTTGGAATAATCTTCGCGTTTATTGGAGGCTTCATTCTGTCCGCTTTGGCAGAAGGAGACAATCTAATTGAAACTATTATAGCCGGAGTTATGGTTGCGGTATTCCTATTTGCAGGAGCCTCTGCAAAGTTTAAGCGTGTTCACGAAAAGATAGAGCTCACAAGATCAAAGACCATGACCAAATTCGTAAAAGACAGAAATGAGTAACTGCCACATACATTTTTAAGGAGGAAAATCCATGTTTGTAATAGGATTTATAATAGGTGGCTTTATCGGAATAGGTATCGCCCTAATTATAGTAGCTTCAAGCGTTGACAAGTCCAATAATCTTGGAGATAGTAAGGGAAGCTTCGCTAATTTTACTAGTAGACCAATCGAGATACTCGAAAAAGAGGACAAGCTAAGAAAAGCACCGCCACTCAGACATTTTTAGACAATAAATTGCCGGACACCTTGTGCCCGGCTTTTTTATTGCCTATACAAAAAAGCCAACCTCATAATGAGGTTGGCAAAGATTTATTTAGAACATTTGAAGAGTAAGTCTTCCCAGCGTCTGTCAACTTCCTCCTGGTACTGTACGAGTAGTTCCTCGTTACCTGGCTTGAAGAGGTGCTTGAAACGACCTTGAGTTTTGAGGAAGTCTTCGATTGGAAGCTTCTTCTTTGGCTCGTAGTTGAGAATCCACTTGCCTTCAACAACCTCGAAGAGAGGCCAGTAGCAGGTCTCGATTGCCATCTTACAGATATTCATGATATCTGAGGTCTCGTATCTCCAACCACGTGGACATGGAGCCATTACGTTAAGGAAGGCAGCACCTGGTGTGTAGATAGCCTTCTCAGACTTTGTGTAAAGGTCCTTCATGGTTGGCTGGAAGGTAGACTGTGCAACGTAAGGAATGTTGTGGGCTGCAATGATCTGAGCGAGGTCCTTACGGTTCTGCATCTTACCGTTTGAGCATGAGCCAACTGGTGTAGTAGTTGTGTCTGCGTACATTGGAGTGGCTGATGAACGCTGAATACCAGTGTTCATGTATGCACCGTTGTCGTAGCAAACGTAAACTAAGTCGTGATTTCTTTCCATTGCACCTGAAAGTGACTGGAAACCGATATCGTAGGTACCACCGTCGCCACCGAAGGTGATGAACTTGTAATCGTCTGTGATTTTGCCACGCTTCTTTAATGCATGGAAGGCTGTCTCAACACCTGAGAGTGTAGCGCCTGCATTTTCGAAAGCATTGTGGATGTAGCTGTCCTCGTATGCTGTGTAAGGATACATGAAGGTCGAAACCTCGAGACATCCTGTTGCATTGCCGATAACAGCCTTGTCGCCCTCCTTGAGAGCACGAAGAACTGTACGAACTGCAATTGTACCGCCACAGCCGGCACACATTCTATGACCTGGAGCAAGACGCTCAGGTTTATTCATTATTTCTTTAAAATTATAAGCCATGATGCGTTACCTCCTACTTTCTAAGTCCGATGTACTGGAACTGCTCAGGCTCCTTAGTACCATTGCCAACTTCAATGAGCTCGTTGAATAAGTTTTCAGCAGTTTCTACTGTGAAGTCACGTCCACCGATTCCGTAGAAGTAGTTGATAGCTGTTACAGTGCTCTTTGCATCGTAAAGAGCGGCTTTTACTTCAGCACCTACAGGACCACCTGTAGCTGAAAATGCTTCAGATCTGTCAAGGATTGCACAAACCTTAACGTTCTTTAAAGCTTCTGCGATTTCCTCATCTGGGAATGGACGGAATACTCTAAGCTTAAGTAAACCTGCCTTAATTCCCTTGTCACGAAGATTATCGATTGCGTCCTTTACTGAGCCGGCAGCAGAACCGATGATTACAACTGCATATTCTGCATCGTCGAGTCTGTATTCCTCAAAGAGACCGTACTGTCTTCCGGAAATCTTTGCATATTCGTCGCAAACATCAAGAATAACCTTCTTGGCATTCTTCATTGCGATTCTCTGATTCATCTTTGTTTCCATATAAAATGGAGAGGTTGCATATGGTCCGATAGCCATTGGCATAGCTGAGTTGAGAAGGAAGTTCTCAGGCTCGTACTCGCCGACGAATTTCTTAACTACATCAGTATCCATAAGCTCGATATTCTCTACAGCGTGGCTTGTGATGAAACCATCCTGGCAAACCATCATAGGAAGCATAACATCCTTATGCTCTGTAACTCTGTAGGACATAAGGAAGTTGTCATAAACCTCCTGGTTGTTCTCAGCGTAAATCTGAATCCATCCTGAATCCCTTGCACCCATACTGTCTGAGTGGTCGCAGTTGATATTGATAGGACCTGTTAAAGCTCTGTTTACTAAACAGAGAACAAGTGGAAGTCTGTCAGAGGCTGCGATGTAAAGCTCCTCCCACATGAAGGCAAGTCCACATGAAGAGGTTGCTGTAAGTGCTCTTGCACCAGCAGCAGAAGCACCGATTGTAGCTGACATTGAGCTGTGCTCAGACTCAACTGGAATAAATTCTGTATCACATTCACCATTTGCGATGAAGGTTGAAACCATCTGAGGAATCTCAGTTGAAGGAGTGATTGGGAAGGCTGGCATAACATCAGGATTAACCTGCTTGATTGCGTATGCGACTGCTTCATTTCCGGACATTCTTTCTCTCATATTAGATGCCCTCCTTCATTGTAATTGCCTTAAAGCTGCAGGCCTTGGCGCAAATGCCACAGCCCTTGCAGTGATCATAATCAAAATCAAGTCTCTTTCCATCCTTAACTGGAATAGAGCTGTCTGGGCAAACTGGAACACAGAGAAGACACTGTGCACACTTTTCCCAGTTCATAACTGGAGTTTCAGTTCTCCACTCGCCTGTACAGAACGCCTTAGAACCGCCACCACCATAAATCTGGTTTCCATTAGTCATATCCTGATAAGGACTCTTCTCAGTAATCCTACTGATATCTGTTCTTTCTGTATTAGCCATTACTGCACCTCCTCAAATGCCATTCTAAGAGCCTTCATGTTACCCTCGATAACCTCTGGCTTCTTGGCAAATTTATGCTTGTAGCTTGCTTCCATCTGACCAAGGAACTCATCCTTATCCATAACATTTGCAACCTTAACAATGGCTGCAAGCATAGGAGAGTTAGGGAAGTACTTGCCGAGAGCCTCGATAGAAATTCTTCTGGCATCGATAGTGTATACTGGTCCCGAATAACCCTTTAATAAAGGAATAATCTCTTCCTTCTTCTTGTCTGTGTTAATTATAATACCACCCTCAGTAGAAAGACCCATGGTTACATCTACTGCTGTGAGAAGTGTCTCGTCAACAACCACTACATAGTCAGGTGTATAAATGTTAGAGTGAGTACGGATTGGTGTCTCACCAAGTCTGTTATATGCTGTGATTGGTGCGCCCATACGCTCTGGGCCGTATTCAGGAAATCCCTGAACATACATACCTGTGTTGAAGGCAACATCGGCAAGGAGAAGAGCAGCTGTCTTTGCGCCCTGACCGCCTCGGCCGTGCCATCTGATCTCAATGTGTTTCTTCATTTTTCCTCATCCATCCTAAATAAAACGTATTGATTTGCATAACTTCCTAATTATAACACTTCTATATAAAATGTAAATACCAGATTTTTAGAAAAAATCACGAAAAACCGAAAATATTTTGGCGAAATTAGAAAATGACAGTAAATTGTACATATGATTAATTTCTTGAATGTTTTTGTTAATAGATGTATACTATAGTGGATTGTAAATTGTTATAGAAAAATAGTAAAAAGGTATAAAAATTACTATAACAGATTACTTTAACAGGTATATTTCCAGAAGGATATTAACAGGGTACTTAAGAAAGGATGGGTATATATGAGCAAAACATGTTGCGGTGTTACATACACAACAGAAAAATTTTGCCGCATGTGTGGAAAACCACTGGCCGAAAAAGCAGATGATTTTCCTAAAGAGTTGACTAATAAATCTGAGACGGGCATGTCGGAGACACTTTCAATTTCAGATGTGATGGAGGAGGATTCAGAGGATGAGATGAGTACAACAGTACTCACAGCAGATATGTCAGGCCCACTTGGCCCAAATGGAATGCCAGTGCAGAAACCACAGCAGATGCAGCAGCAGATGCAGCAAAAGCCAGGCCAGCAGAACATGCAGGGCCAGAGAATGCAGCAGCCACCACAGATGCCACAGGGTCAGCAGATGCAGCCAGGCCAGCAGAAGCCACAGGGAATGCAGCAGCAGATGCAGCAGCCACCACAGGCTAAACCGCTGGTTGAGGATATTCCACTCGAGGAAGCAGATGATGAAGAATTAAGCACAACAGTACTCACAGCAGATATGCTTGGTGCAAAGCCTGCTCAGGATGAGGAAGAGATGAGTACAACAGTGCTTACAGCAGATATGTCAGGTCCACTCGGACCAAATGGTATGCCAGTTCAGAATATGCAGCAGCCAGGTCAGGGAATGCCACAGAACATGCAGCAGCCACAGGGACCAGGAATGCCACAGAATATGCAGCAGCCACAAGGTCCTGGAATGCCACCACAGGGTCCTGGAATGCTGCCACCATTTCAGCCGGAAGAGCCTGGAAAGGAAAAGAGCAAAAAGACTAAGAAGAGTCAGGGCGGCAAGGGACTTAAGGCCTTCAGTATTATCATGCTTGTGTTTGCAATACTTGGATTACTTGCGTTAGGTGCAGCGATTGCATATTTCATGTTCTTCCCTGGATACAAGCAGTACGAGGGTAAATCAGACAAGAATAAGGTTACCGAGACAGAAACAGAAGCAGCTACAGAGGCAGTTTCAGTTATTGAGACAGACGGTGTTGTTGCAACAATAAATTACTAAGGGGGTAGATTGGTATGAAGAAAACAAAATATATAGTAATGCTGATTATTTCTCTCTTACTCATAGCCGGAGAGGTTGTAGGCTTTATGCTTGTAGCCCTTCCTTATATGAAGGTTGACCTCATTTATGAGGCTGTCGTTCAGAGTAATCAGGACAAGGCTGAGAAGCTTTCAAAGAACCTTGATGACAAAACCAAGGAAAAAACAGTTACAGTGTTAAATGATTATTCTGCATACATTGTTGAGCAGTACGACAAGAAGAAGATGAGCTTCGATGATGCAGATGGACATTTTAAGGCTATGGTAGTTTCAAATGGAAGCTTCGATATAGTACTTAAGAATTATGATTCAATCATAAACAGTCAAAAGGCAATTGAGATAGTTGACAAGGCTTATCCAGAGATAGTAAAGAATGAGGATTCACTCACGTTAGACGATTACGCTAAGGAATTCCTCGCTTGTATCAATTATCAGCCAGTATGTAAAAAGGAGACAGAGGATATTGTAAAGGCTTACATTACCCAAAAGTATGATGCATATTTGGCAGGAACAGGCGATTTCGAGACAGCAAGAATATATGCAAAGGTTGGAAAGAAGCTCTCTGCAAATGGTTCTCAGGACTTTTACGCAGACCTTGCCAATCTGTCGGACACACTTGAGCTAATCGCAGGCTATGAGCAGGATATGCAGACAATCAACGAATACAGAGGACAGAAGAATTACCTTGAGGCAATAGCTCACGCAGATACAGTGTTAAATGTAATGCAGTCAGACACAACAGGTTACCTCGAGAAGATTAAGAACTTAAGAGCAGAGGTGTATGAGGAGGGAAAGAATTACTATCCTTCATACGTTCAGGAGCTTGTAAATGGCGGAGACTACAAGACTGCAAAGGAATTAGTAGCAAAGCTTGAGCTACTCTATGCAAATGATATCGACCTTACAGCATTAAAGGATATGGTAAAGGAGCCTTGGAAGAAGGCCTACGAGAACTATCTTGCTAACTGGGATGCTAACCTTGCAAATGATGTTGCAGCCAAGAATAAAATCAGTGATTATGATGAGCTTGTAAACTATGACTATAACCAGAATAAGCCGGAATCAATTTTCCTCCACGATTTTGATGGAAATGGCACCCTGGAGATGCTTTTAGCTGATTCGCAGGGAGATGACAAATACTGGTATTTATTTGGAATAGAAGGAACAAGCTGTAAATTCCTGGGAGCAGTACTTAATGCAACAATAATCAGCGACGGCAGAATTATCATGAAGATGACAAATCCTGGCGAGGAGATGGAAGGATATGAGGTGCTTAAGATTAATGGCGCAGCGATTGCGGTTGAGACATATGTAATCAGAGCAAATGATGGCAGCAAATATATAGTTGATGGCCAGGAGGTTGAGCTCGAGACTGTGCAGACTAAGATTAACGAGATCAATGCACTCATAGAAGGTGAGCTCGCTACAGTTGGTAACGGCGCATATATGGAGAATGCAATAGCGTTTGTTGATAAGTATGGTGAAGAGTAGTAAATGTGTGTCGCAGGACTAACAATATGTTGACAAAACGTCGAAAGTGTATAATATGGAAGATAAAAAGATTTTAGAGCTTTCAAATGGTATCATAATAGCAGAATACGAGGATAGATATTATCTTCTAGTTGATACAGAAAAACTTGAAATTAGCAAAGAGGATGTTGAAATAATTAAAAAATATCCTGATTATGCATTTAATGTAATAATAAATGCTAGAAGAAAATACTGGTTTAATACCTCGATGGACAGATATAGCCCAACAGAGTACTAAATCAAAAAAATAAAGGAGGCAAAGAGATGATTTCACTTTATGAAGGAGGCGCGTATCTTTTAAATGGCACAGAGCTTGTTGCTGAGAAAGATGCAGATTACACCCTTAAGCAGAAAGGTATTGTAACAACTAAGGAAGAGGCAGCTGAGGGCACAATGGCCTACAGCATACTTAAGGCGCATAATGTAGCTCCTGATATGGAGAATCTTAGAATTAAATTCGATAAGATGACCTCTCACGATATCACCTTTGTTGGTATCATCCAGACTGCTAGAGCATCAGGACTTAAGGAGTTTCCTATTCCTTACGTTCTCACAAACTGCCATAACTCACTTTGTGCAGTAGGCGGAACAATCAATGAGGATGACCACATGTTTGGTCTCTCATGTGCTAAGAAATTTGGAGGAGTTTATGTACCTCCTCACCAGGCAGTAATTCACCAGTTTGCAAGAGAGATGCTTGCAGAGTGTGGTGCAATGATTCTTGGTTCAGACAGCCATACACGTTACGGTGCGCTCGGTACAATGGCAATCGGTGAAGGTGGTGGAGAGCTTGCAAAGCAGCTTCTCTGTAAGACCTACGATGTTAAGAAGCCAGGCGTTGTAGCTATCTATCTTGATGGCGAGGTTGCAAAGGGAGTAGGTCCTCAGGACGTTGCACTTGCAATCATCGGAGCCGTATTTGGAAATGGCTATGTTAAGAATAAGGTAATGGAGTTTGTTGGTCCTGGTATAAAGAAGCTTTCATCAGACTTTAGAATTGGTGTCGATGTTATGACAACAGAGACAACCTGTCTTTCATCAATCTGGGCAACAGATGAGAAGACAAAGGAGTGGTATGATACACACTTTAGACCAGAGGCATATAAAGAGCTTTCACCAGCTCCAGTTGCTTACTATGACGGTGTTGTATATGTTAATCTTTCAAAGATTAAGCCTATGATTGCTATGCCGTTCCACCCAAGCAACACATATACAATTGAAGAGGTTAATGCAAACCTTAAGGATATCCTTGCTGAGACAGAGAAGAGAGCTCTCGTTTCACTTGATGGCAAGGTTGACTTTAAGCTTACAGATAAGATCCGTGATGGAAAGCTTTATGTAGACCAGGGTATCATCGCTGGCTGTGCTGGTGGTGGATACGAGAATATCACAGAGGCTACAGATATCTTAAGAGGACATTACATTGGAGCAGACGAGTTTACACTTTCAGTATACCCAGCTTCAACACCTAT
>DCHE01000077.1 GCA_002314775.1 Lachnospiraceae bacterium UBA1760 | reverse complement strand
TAAGGAATCTGACAATACTCACAGGTCTTCTCATCTGGAGCAAATACAGCACACTTAGCACCTGCCTCAACAGCCATATTAGACATTGTCATACGGCTTGCAACTGACATAGCCTCGATTGTGCTTCCAGAAAACTCTAAGCATTTATATGTAGCGCCCGCTGCAGTAAGCTCGCCAATGAGCTTTAATATAATGTCTTTTGAAGTAACATTTTCCGGCATTACTCCATCGATTACAACCTTGATTGTCTCAGGAACTTTAACCCATAGCTCTCCTGTGCCGAGGATACCAGCCATCTCTGTATATCCAATACCTGACGAAAATGCACCAACGCATCCATAGGTAGTAGTATGTGAATCAGTACCGAAAGCGATATCTCCCGGCTTAACATATCCAGCCTCTGTCATAAGCTGATGACAGATTCCGTCGCTTCTATGAATATTCTTCATTCCATATTTTTCAACAAATGCATTTCCAACCTGGAAATGTCTTGTATCATCAACCTGTGAAGCAGGAACTAAATGATCATAGATAAGAACCACCTTATCTGGATCCCAAAGCTTTGTGAAGCCCATCTCCTCAAACTTCTTTGCAACAAATGGAATAAAGATATCATGAATCATAACTCTGTCTACATTTGCTGTAACTATGTCACCAGGCTTAACCTCTTTGCCAACGTTATTTCCAATGATTTTTTCAATAAGTGTATGTCCCATAGTTCGCCTCCTAGTCCAATCCGTTTCTCTTACGCATAGCCTTTACAAGGCCGCCAGCATTTAAGATTTCCATAAGGTTATCTGGAAGTGATGCAATCTTATATTCCTTGCCCTCATGAATAATCTTCTCACCAGGAGTAACAAAACAAGTATCGCCCTCTTTAACAGCATCCTGCACCTCACTGTTCTCAATAAGCAGAAGGCCGTTATTGATTGAATTCCTAAAAAAGATTCTTGCAAATGATTTTGCAATTACACACTTAATTCCAAGTGCCTTTATAATCTCTGGTGCCTGCTCTCTTGAGGAACCACATCCAAAGTTCTTTCCAGCAATAATGATATCACCAGGATTAATAAGTCCTGCAAGCTCAGGGCGAAGTGGTGAAAAACCATACTGCTTCATATCCTCAACTGTCTTTAATGCTAAATACTCTGTTGGGATGATAATATCAGTATCAATATCATCTCCGAGCACCCAAATCTTAGCCTCAAATGTCTCGCTCATATCTTACCTCTTTCATATTATGTGTTAAACCATATCTGCAGTAGCAATTTCACCCTTAATAGCTGAAGCTGTAACAGTTGCTGCACTTGCAAGATATACAAATGAATCCTTGTGACCTGCACGTCCCTTGAAGTTTCTGGTACCAGTTGAGATAAGTGTCTCACCTTCACCGATAACTCCCTGGCAGGAGCCCCAGCAAACTGAGCAGTTTGGATTCATAATGATTGCTCCAGCTTCCATGAAGATTTCAAGTAATCCCTCATCCATAGCCTGCTTATAAACAGCTCTACTTGCTGGTACTACCAAAAATCTAACCTTAGGTGCAACCTTCTTGCCCTTTATTACCGCTGCTCCAGCTCTTAAATCCTCGATACGTCCATTGTTACATGAACCAAGGAAGGCCTCATCAATCTTAACACCAAGTGCTTCCTTAGCAGGTACAACATTGTCAACGAAATGTGGCTTTGCAACAATTGGCTCGATTTCATCTAAGTCAATATCATAAACCTCAGCAAATACTGCATCATCATCTGATTTAAAACTAGCCTTTGGCTCTCTACCATGCTCCTTTAAATAATCAAGTGCAATATCATCAACCTCCATAAGAGCTGTCTTTGCTCCTGCCTCAACACATAAATTACAGATAGAAATTCTATCACTCATGGTAAGTGTATGAAGACCCTCGCCAGCAAACTCCATAGCCTTGTAGTTTGCACCATTTGCACCGATTCTTCCGATAATTGTAAGAATTAAATCTCTGGCATAAACACCATCCTTAAGCTTTCCCTTCAGGTTGAACCTTAAGGTCTCAGGAACAAGTAACCAGCTCTGTCCGGTTACCATTGCATAAAGGTAATCAGTACATCCAACACCTGTTCCAAATGCTCCAAGTGCACCGTATGCACAGGTATGTGAATCAGCACCGAAGATAAGCTCTCCTGGTCTTACATGATTCTCCATCATAACCTGATGACAAACACCCTCACCCTCGTAGAAGGTAATATCATTTGCTCTTGCAAAATCTCTCATCTTCTTATGTGAGGCAGCAGTCTTTGGACAGTCAGATGGAATATTGTGGTCAACTATCCACACAAGCTTATCCTTATCTGCAATCCTTGGATTCTTAAGTTTATTATACATATCAATAGTAAGATGAGTTGTTCCATCATTACTCATAAGTCTGTCTAAATTAACAGTTTCAATATCGCCAGCCTTAACAGTGTCGACACCTGCGGCAAGAGCGATAATCTTCTCAGCCATAGTCATTCCCATAGCACATTCCTCCTTAATTTGTATAGAAATAGTTCTATTAGATTTCAGATATACATCAAATGATTAATTATCGAGCGATGCAATAAGACCACCCTGGTCAAGTATAGACTGCATCTTTGCTGGAAGCTTTGTACATTCGAAAACCTTATCTCCTACAGTAATTGTTCCGTTTTCCATTGAAAGCTCCATCTCCATGCCTTCCTCAACATTATCATAAAGGTCCTTACAAACAATAACTGGAAGTCCGATGTTAATTGCATTTCTGTAGAAAATTCTTGCAAATGACTTCGCAACAACTGCCTTAACACCTAGTGCCTTAAGCACTGAAGGTGCCTGCTCTCTTGAAGAGCCGCATCCAAAATTCTCATCAGCCACAACGAAATCACCAGGCTTAACATCTGCTGCAAAGGTTGCAGAGAGTGACTCGAAGGTATGTGACTTCATCTCATCAATTGTTGGGAATAAAAGATACTGCGATGCAATAATCTGGTCTGTGTCCACGTCCTTATAAAATCTAAAGATTTTACCCATAATAAATGCCTCCTGTTTTTATATCTCATTTTTAATTGTATTGATAATAGCACATCTTGTGGTATAATTAAAATATATATTTGTGATATTTTCATAACTTATAGTTATATATGATTAATTATAACCTAATTCTTGATTTTAAGAGAAACGTTTAAAAAAGTAAAGGAGATGATAAGAAAATGATTGACAATCTGAACTATTACAAGGTATTTCTTGCAGTTGTAAGAACTGGCAGTATAAGCCGAGCTGCAAATTCACTCTACATAAGTCAGCCTGCTGTTAGTAAGGCCATATCAAACCTGGAGGACTCTTTAAAAACTAAGCTTTTTGAGAGAAATAAACAGGGAGTAACCTTAACCGAGGAAGGCGAAATAATATACCAGCATGTAAAGGAGGCCTTTGACTCGATAAAGAATGCCGAGGACGAGGTAAGAAGAATTAAGGAGCTTGGAATCGGCACCCTCAAGATTGGTGTCAGTACCTCTCTTTGCAAGCACATTCTTCTTGATTATCTAAAAAACTTTATAAATGACAATCCACATATCAAGCTAATTATCGACTGCCATTCTACCAAGAATACGATAAAGCTTTTGAATGATGGACTTATTGATCTTGGCTTCATCTGTAAAACTGATCTTCCAAAGGATTTTGAGTACAGAAAATTAAGAACTATTCATGATATTTTCGTAACCAGTGATGGTTATCTAAATAACCTTAAACTTAGAGAGAATCCACCTATATCAGATGTAGTAAATCCATGGCTGTTTGCCGGAAATGTCACTACCCTGTTCAATGAGAGCCCTATCGATGGCGATACCAAAGCTAAAGGTAATACTGATTCTAATGATGCTTCTAATGATGCTTCTAATGATGCTTCTGATACAAAGAATGCGGGTACTGATATTCTTTCAGATATAGGAATGACCACCAAGGAAATAATCGAGAAGTCAAACCTTATGCTCCTTGAAAAAGGCAATGTCACAAGAAACCATATTGACTCATACTTATATCAGCAGGATATTAGTCCTAACCAGATTCTGGAAATAAATAATATGGACCTTCTTATCGACTTTGCCGCCATCGGACTTGGTGTTTCCAGCATCGTGCAGGAATTCGCAACAGAGCAGCTTAAGAAGAAAGAAATCATTGCTCTTCCACTCGACAACCCGGTTGAAGAAAGAGAGGTCGGCTTTGTATATAAAAACAGCAGGCAAAAACCTCCAGTTTTGGAGAAGTTTTTATCCTACTGTTTCTAAATTACATATTTATTAATCATTTATCTGACAAGGCTTCCATCTCTTTAACAATATCACCTGTCATATCACAATTACTATATCGTACCCTTTCATATAAAGAGGTAAGTGATGAAATATCAGAACCATCTGTTTTATATATTCCCTCACTTATCTCTTTTGCTGTTTCATAATTTTTAGGAATATATTCTTTTCTAAAAGATTCAACCTTCTTCTTATAGATTTTTCTTGCCTTACCTATTACCTTTTTCTCCTTCTTCTCCTCTCTCAGATTCGATACGAAAAGACCTTTTTTATAGCTGCCCTCAGTTTCTATCGATTCAACAATATCAGAAGCCATATTTCTCTTCAGGAGGCAAAACTTTACTATCGATTTACCAATATTATATATAGCATAACAGCAAAGAACTGCGAGTCCGATTTTTAATATAAGATCAAAGGCATTTGCCCATAAGCTGTTATCTACAACATTATTATAGTTCTCAGCCACATCCTCTAACTGTTCATTATAGCTTCCTCCAGAAAACAGCTTTGTCAATATTGCGAAAAGTAGAGCAAAGAACGAGGCAATAAGCTTTGCTATAGCCACTAATAGCTTGCCAAAGCTGACAAGTAGCCAGTCAAAATTTAAGAAACTGACAAAGAATACAACGATTAGAACAATAAACAGAATAGTTCCAATCAAAATCGAGTTTGATAATATGATTCTCTTAAGCGGAAGCCCCTTAACATCCTTGACTGATTTAACATATAATGTTAATCCATCGATATATATCATAAGAATGTATAGTATAAAGCAAATTACAAGGACTATATAAACAAGCTTCATAAAGGCTTCATTTTTAACATACACACCATAAGCATACATACATAGCATCAGAAGAAATGTTCCATAAGGTATATCATCCACAGGTCTAAGCTTAAATGAATGCCTGACATAGTTCGTCGCGCCTATCAGGTATGCAAATGCTGCTATGATGCACATATTATTATAAAATGCATCCAGAGGAATAAAATAAATAACGGCCATAAGTATTATATGGTAAATCACAACAAGAATCGGCTTATAAACCAGTTCTCTCATGAAATATGAAATAATACCAACACCAATTATCAAAAGAAAATGCCAAATACCTAGTCCGCCTTTTCCACAGTACAAGCCAAAGAAATGACATAGAAGGCATATCATTGTGGTATTGTATAAAAATCTCAGTATTCTTCTAACCACCTCATAATTAAACTTCATCGTACTTCACCTCCCATCCAAGCTGGTAAGCACGAGTCTTTTCAAACTTATGCAGGTCGTAATATGGAACAACCATAAGTACCTTGATTCCTTTTTTCACATACTTGTCGAGTATTTCAAGAAGATTCTCCTTGTAATACGGAGATATTACTACATAGGTTGTATTAGTACTAGCAGCCTCGAGCTCCTTCTTCAAGGACGCAAGGAAATAATCCTTTCCGAAGGTTCCGTCAATTCTAGCAAGTGCCTTATCAATTGTCTTCTGATGCTTAATGTCTCCTCCAGATTTAACGTCAATACTTTCCTTTGTAAACATATCGCAAGCATTTGATAAAAGGGCCACTGCTGTACGTCTTTTTAGAAGCATGAGTGAAACACTCGAACAAAGGCTAATACTCTCCTCCAAAAGCGGATCCGGCTTAATCATATTATGCGTATCAAGATTGAGCATAATTTTAGTATCGCAGTCCTTCGTAAACTCATATTCATTTACGAGTGGACGTCCACACCTGGCAGTCTGCTTCCAGTTTATGGTTCTGATAGAATCATAGGCCTGATAATCCCTGATTCCTCTGAACATCAAATCATCTCTCTGCATACTTCTATTTACAGCGATTTCACCACATGCATTAATGAAAAAGGCCTCTATCTTATTAACATTTTTCTTCTCTGGAAGTACATATATCGAATTACCCGTATCAAGCTTTTTTGCAAATGACTTTGTCATAAAGAGTTCTCTTACAATAAGGCTCACATCGATAATGTCATAAACCCCTCTCTTATTTGCAGTAAATTCAAGATTTCTCTTAATTCTCTGGTAGCCCATTATCGAGAATACATCATTTCTATGGTGCATATCAGAGATGACCGCATTTTCATTATTATCAAATTCAAGGCTTCTATCTACCGCATATTTCACGTGAAGCGTTGGAAGAGGCAGCTTCTTTTCATTTGTAACCACCATATTAAGACCGGCCTTTTGGCCAGTCTCAACTATTTCCCTATCAAATTCAACCGAAATCCTAAGTCCCTTATCCCAGAATTTGTTATATAGCACCTTCTGATATGAATATATGAGACCTATGATAATACTAATAATGATTATCTTCATAGATTATCCTTAGCTTTATTTTATCTTCCAGTCCTCAACCGGAGCCTTTACCTTCTTAAGAATGTCCTCAATTATCTCCTTGCACTCATTGTAGGATGCAATACTGTAGGTAAGAATTCTGTGTGCAAATACATATGGAGCAAGATACTTAACATCATCAGGTGTAACATAATCTCTGCCACTTACAGCCGCAAAGCTCTTTACTGCCCTAAGCAGCATAAGACTTGCTCTTGGGCTTACTCCTGCAGCAACATTAGGATTATTCCTTGTCATGTCAGCTATCTCGACTATGTAATTTATAATACAGTCATGAATAAATACCTTTTTTATCTCTTCTATAGCCTCGCACAGCTCATCCTTACTTAACACTGACTGGATTTCCTCTGATGGATTCTCAGCACCATAAAGCTTAAGCATCCTTGCCTCATCCTTATTGCTGAGTTTTCCCATATCAAGCTTAATCATAAATCTGTCAAGCTCAGCCTCAGGAAGCGGATAGGTTCCTGCAGTCTCAATTGAATTCTCAGTTGCAATAACCAGAAATGGTCTCTCAAGCATCCTTGTATCACCATCGATTGTGGCCTGTCTCTCCTCCATTGCTTCAAGAAGCGCGCTCTGCGTTCTAGGTGTTGCTCTGTTTATTTCATCAGCAAGGAGGAAATTAGTAAAGACCGGACCTTCTATAAGATTGAACTCCTTACTCTCCTGATTATAAATCTTGATACCAGTAATATCCTGTGGAAGTAAGTCAGGTGTAAACTGTACTCTGCTGAACTTTAGACCTAGAGTCTTTGCCATAGTTTTTACAAGAGTCGTCTTTCCAGTACCTGGATTATCCTCAATTAGTACATGTCCCTCTGATAATAATGCGGTAATAATAAGAGTTATAGCCTCCTCCTTACCTACAATCACCTTATTAACATTTTTCAAAATTTCATTGTAAACTTTTCTGATTTTTTCGATATTCATAAATTAACCTTTCTTATCCCTTAATTGGTCATCATTTTCCAAAAATCGAAATGCTACTGCATTTTATTATAAACAATTCGTAATAATAATTATAATAAATTATAACTGTAATATCAATTATATTAATGGTCCTGCAGGTATATTAGTAAGCTATTTTATATGCACTCTATTTACAATAATTTGCCTTAAAAATAAAAAAGCCGGTATAAACCGACTTTTTTATCCAAAACTAATTATATTATAATTAAGCTCTTGACTTGTACTCACCTGTACGAGTATCAATCTTGATGTACTCACCTTCATTAACAAATAAAGGAACCTTAACTGTTGCACCAGTCTCAAGTGTAGCAGGCTTTGTTGCGTTAGTAGTTGTGTTACCCTTAACGCCTGGCTCACAAGCTGTAATAAGAAGTGTTACCTCGATTGGTGGCTCAACTGAGAATACCTTTCCCTTGTAGCTCTTAAGCATAACCTCTTCATTTTCCTTAACGAACTTCATAGAGTCCTCGATCTCATCAACTGCAATAGCTAACTGATCATATGTCTCCTGATCCATGAAGTTATAGAAATCATCCTTGTAAAGGTACTGATATGTCTTCTTCTCGATAAGAGCCTTCTCAAACTTTGTAGTTGGGTTGTATGAGTTCTCTGTAACTCCACCGTTGATAACATCCTTCATCTTAATTCTAACGAAAGCAGCGCCCTTACCTGGCTTTACGTGCATGAATTCAAGAATTTCATATACCTTGCCTTCGTACTCAATTGTCATACCATTTCTTACATCACTGGCTACCATTATTATAAATCCTCCTTGATTAATCTATAAAACATGTATTCACGTTAAATAAATCATAATTACTGACAACATTTTATATCATTTCGTCGAACATTTCAACATAATATTGATATGTTCGACAAAATTTCTACTAAATATATGTTTTTTACTTAAAGTAAGCCACACCTGACTCAAATATCTTCTGATCCTGATCACCGTAAATGTTAATTGCAACCGATACATCTCTTCTCTCTGAATGAGCCATCTTACCAAATACTCTGCCATCAGGAGATGTGATACCCTCAATAGCCATGTAAGAACCATTTACGTTGTAATCCTCATCCATAGTTGGGTTACCATCAATATCAACATACTGAGTTGCAACCTGACCATTCTCGAAGAGCTTCTTTAACCACTCATCATTTGCAACGAACTTACCTTCACCATGTGAAATTGGAACTGTGTAAACTCCGCCAAGCTTAGCCTGTGCAAGCCATGGTGACTTGTTTGAAACAACCTTTGTATAAACCATCTTTGACTGATGACGGCCGATATTATTTCTTGCAAGTGTTGGTGAATCAACTGTCTGAGGTCTGATATCTCCATATGGCACAAGACCAAGCTTGATGAGTGCCTGGAATCCGTTACAGATACCAAGAGCAAGACCATCACGCTCATAAAGAAGCTTCATAACCTCATCCTTAATCTTCTCATTTCTAAATGCTGTAGCGATGAACTTAGCAGAACCATCTGGCTCATCACCTGCTGAGAATCCACCTGGGAACATGATAATCTGAGCATCACTGATTCCCTTGACGAAGGCATCTACTGAATCCTTAATTCCATTTGCATCAAGGTTATTTAAAACGATAGTCTTAACCTCAGCTCCTGCTCTCTCAAATGCCTTAGTTGAATCGTACTCACAGTTTGTTCCTGGGAATACTGGAATAAATACCTTTGGCTTTGCAATCTTATTCTTAGCTACGATAATATCCTTAGCTGTGTAAATCTCTTCCTTTACTGGTGTAAGTTCAAGGCCTGTCTTAGTTGGGAATACCTTCTCAAGCTTACCTGTCCATGCTGCAATTGCCTCATCCATAGTAACAACTGCATCACCATACTTAAACTCTGCCTTATCAGTAACCTTACCAATAACTCTGCATGGTACTGAAAGCTTACCCTTATTCTCTGGCTTAATCTCGAAGATGATTGAACCATAATCCTTGTCAAGGAGCTCGTGAGCCTTAACCGTTGTATCAATCTCAACACCGAGCTTATTACCAAATGCCATCTTTGAAACTGCCTCGATAATTCCGCCGTAGCCTACAGCATATGCTGACTCAATCTTTCCAGCCTTAATCTCTCTGTAGAGTCTCTTATATGAGTCGATGCAATTTGAATAAACTGGCTTAAGCATTGGATCTCTTGCTACGTCAATCTTAAGAAGAAGATTTCCAGCCTCCTTAAGCTCAGGAGTAACAACATCATTTTTATTTGCAACGTCAACTGCAAATGATACAAGCGTTGGAGGTACATCAATCTCGTTAAATGAGCCTGACATACTATCCTTTCCTCCGATTGAAGGAAGTGAAAGTCCCATCTGTGCATCATAAGCACCGAGAAGTGCAGCGAGTGGCTTACCCCATCTGTAAGGGTCTGTTCCAAGTCTCTCAAAATACTCCTGGAAGGTAAGTCTAACCTTTGTAATATCACCACCACAGGCAGCAATCTTTGATACTGAATGAAGTACTGAGTAAATTGCACCATGATATGGAGACCATGATGAAAGATATGGATCAAAGCCATATGACATCATTGTAACTGTATTTGTCTTTCCCTTAAGGACAGGAAGCTTGGCAACCATTGTCTGAATTGGTGAAAGCTGATACTTTCCACCGTAAGGCATTGTTACTGTTCCTGCTCCGATTGAAGAGTCGAACATTTCAACAAGACCCTTCTGAGAACAGCAGTTAAGATCTGAAAGTGTATCTAACCAGGTCTTTCTGACATCGCTAATCTCTTCTGAGCATCTTAAATAATTAACACTATCATCTGGAAGTGCAACCTTAACCTCAGTCTCCTGATGAGCACCATTTGTATCAAGGAAGGCACGTGAAAGATTTACGATCTCCTTACCTCTCCATGTAAGAACAAGTCTTGGCTCCTCAGTAACCTCAGCAACAGCAATTGCCTCAAGGTTCTCTTCCTTTGCATATCCAAGCATTGTATCAACGTCTGCAGGATCAACAACAACAGCCATACGCTCCTGAGACTCTGATATAGCAAGCTCTGTACCATCAAGACCTGCATACTTCTTTGGAACTAAATCAAGATTTACACGAAGTCCTGCTGCAAGCTCTCCGATTGCAACTGATACTCCGCCTGCACCAAAGTCATTACACTTCTTGATGAGAGAAGCAACCTCCTCACGTCTGAACATTCTCTGGATTTTTCTCTCTGTAGGAGCGTTACCCTTCTGAACCTCAGCGCCACAGGTTGTTAAGCTCTCTGTTGTATGTGCCTTAGATGAGCCTGTAGCTCCACCACAGCCATCACGACCTGTACGTCCGCCAAGTAAGATAATGATATCACCTGGATCAGAATTAAGTCTCTTAACACATCTTCTTGGAGCAGCACCCATAACAGCACCAATCTCCATTCTCTTTGCTACATAGTTTGGATGATATACTTCATTTACAAGTCCAGTTGCAAGTCCAATCTGGTTACCATATGAGCTGTAACCCTGAGCAGCAACTGTAACAATCTTTCTCTGTGGAAGCTTACCAGGAATTGTATCCTTGAGTGAAACTGTAGGATCTGCAGCGCCTGTAACACGCATAGCCTGGTATACATATGAACGACCTGAAAGTGGATCTCGAATAGCTCCACCAAGACAGGTTGCAGCTCCACCAAAAGGCTCAATCTCTGTAG
>DCHE01000076.1:2138-18744 GCA_002314775.1 Lachnospiraceae bacterium UBA1760 | reverse complement strand
CCAGAATGCAGGCTACGGAGCACAGAGCTACGGCCAGGATGCAGGCTACGGAGTACAGAGCTATGGTCAGGATGCAGGTTATGGACAGAATACAGGCTATGGCCAGGATGCAGGTTACGGCACACCAAATTATGGTCAGCCTAATGATTTTACAAACTTTGATCCAAATATGGGTGGCGGAGCATCAACTCCACCAGCAGCACCAAAGAAGTCTAATAAGGGCTTAATCATTGGTATTATTGTTGCAGTAGCAGTTGTAGGAGCTTTAGTAGCTACATTCTTTATTCTTAAGAGCAAGGGTATAATCTTCAGCTCAGCTAAGAAGGGCAAGGTAATTGCAACTAAGGAAGCAGAGTCAATGGTTGATGATTACACAAAGGCTATTGAGGATCTTGATTACAAGAAGCTTATCGAGATGACAATTCCAAAGTCACTTGTTGATAAGGCTGTTGATGAGGCTGCTAAGCAGGCTGGAGCTGATATGAGCGAGGCAGAGCAGTACAAGAAGAATGGTTCATACTATGATTATATTATGTCAATGCTTGATGATGAGATAGGTTCTACTATTTCTACATACAAGAGCATGTTAACAATCAAGTTCAAGAATGTAAAGGTTGGCAGTGCTGAGAAGGTTGATCTTAGCAGTGAAATTAAGAAGCTTCTTGACAAGTCAGGAGTTACTGAGAGCCAGCTCGATGAGGCAATCAAAGAGGCTGCTGAGGAGCAGAATTTAAAGATTTCCTCATATGATGAGGCTATGAAGCTTATCAATGACGAGCTTGATAAGAACGGAATTACAATCTGTAAGGCAAGCATTGAATTCGACGTTGAAATCTCTGCTTATGGACAGTCACAGACTATTCACGGTTCTGATTACATCAATACATTATACTTCTACAGCTATGATGGAAAGTGGTATGTAATCCCAGGTCCTAACATGGACAAGCTTGCAGACTTAATGTAATTATAATTAAGCATAAAAATAAGAGTGCATTTCAGTTTGAGATGCACTCTTTATTTTGTAGGTTATATTATTTGGTCTGTTATAGTATCAATAACAATTATGAGGAGCATTTTTTGCTTAAGCTTTATGCCAGCTCTTTATAATAAAAGCAGGCAAGCTGAGTTCTATCTCTTAGCTCAAGCTTTTCAAGTATAGTACTCACATAATTTCTTACAGTACCTTCGCTGAGAAACTCCTTCGCAGCAATCTCCTTATTGTTAAGACCGTCGGCGACGAGCTTAATAATCTTAAACTCCTTCTCTGATAGCCCAAAATCTAAGAAGCTTCTTGCTTCGGAGCTTCCCTTTTGCATAAGCGCTGGGATTTTATCCATAATCTTTCCGCCAAATACAGTCTGGCCATTTAAAACGGCATTTATGGCAGGGGCGATGCTCTCAAAATCCTGCTTAAGTATGTATCCCTTTGCTCCGATTGAAATTGCTTTTACGATATACTCGTCATCCGAAAAGGTGGTAAGCAGAAGAATCCTTGCGTCAGGGTGCTTCTCCATGATAAGCTTTCCAGCATCGAGGCCAGTCATACCCTCCATTCTGATATCCATGAGAAGTAAATCAGGCATATACTCATCGTATAAGCTAATTGCCTCCTCGCCATTTTTTCCTATTGCGAGAATCTTTATATCCGAGGTCGCCTCCAAAATTGTTTTGAGTGATAGAGCAACTAAGGAATCGTCATCCACTATTAATATATTCATATTTCCTTTACCTTCCCATTTGTAAATAATGTAAGTCGCATCCAACTCCCCGCTTACGCGGGTCATACTGCGACAGGTCGATTATATAATACTTACTGCTTCATCACGGTGACAAGAATTTTATAACCGTTTGTGGTTGTAAGCTGAAGATTTCCGCCAATTTCATCTACTCTGTCGGAAATGTTTGAGAGCCCTATTCCGTGTCCGGTCTCGCTAGTATTTGCATTAGCTGTGCCATTGTCGGATATCATTAGCTGATAAAAGCCAGGGTGTTCTCTCAAGATAATTGAAATGGTATCCCCGTTACTGTATTTTACAGCGTTATTTATTGCTTCCTTAGTGATTGCAATAAAGGAGTATTTTATGTTCTTTGGAACATTTTTACCTGCGTCGTAATCGAGGGTAATCCTGAAATTGCCGATATCAGAGGCCAGGTTTCTGATGGAGGCCTCCAAATCCACAGACTCATCATGCAAATCGTGAACAGACTCCCTAATATTTGACATTGCAGTATCAAGAGAAGCCTTAAGTGAATCTATGGGTGCCTGAAGCTTTTCATCCTTGTTTATTGCTTTTATGGCACCAGTCTGCAGAATCGATCTTGTGAGGAGATGTCCAACATTGTCATGTATTTCCCTCGCAATTCGGTTTCGTTCCTGAAGAGTAGCCATGTATACCGCATCATCCTGGTTCTGTTTCAAAAGCTTGTTAGCCTTTGCCATTACTATTTCATGCTCCGTAGAGGAATCTCGAAGAGAGTTTATGTGATGGGCAAGCTTGTCATTTGTAACATAAGATTTTGAGATGAATGCAGCTCCAAAGGATAGTAGTGTCAGGAAAAATCCGGTATTAACCCCAAGTGAAAAATAGCTTAGAACCGTTGTGACTAGACAAACCAGATATCCGGGCTTTAAGTCATACAGGATGCAATCATAAACTACAAGAGGAATGAAGCATAGTACATAGCTATGTATAAAGCCTGCCAAAAGAAAAACAGAGAAGATAATAAGCATCATTATATTCTTCTGACTCTTTGTAAGAGGCAGGGTGTGGTAGGCGTAGGATTCATCCATAATAATATAAGGAAGGGTTGAAATTATCAGAGCCACTAATATTGAAACCGTGAGATATGTATCGATTTCTCTCTTTTCAATTAACAATGCGGCACAAGTGATAAAGATAAGTGCCTTGGCTGAAAAATGCTTCATAATATATTCCTTAAACAAATCGTTAGGTAATTAATAACAAGTAATAATAAGAAAGACTAAGCTTTACATAATAAATATATCAATTAACAGTCAAATTAACAAGTAAAGATGAATGTAATGCATTTCATAAGGGGTAAGATGTGACAAATGTCATATTTATGTTGTGACAGAATTCACTACAACCAAACAATGGACGGATATATTATACTTATATGGAAAAGATAAACAATTAAGCCCAAAGAAGTGGCTTGCGCAATAAATTTGGAGGAACAATATGGGAACAGTTATTGAAGTAAACAATCTTGTCAAGAGATATAAGGAGCTGCTTGCTCTTGACCACTTTAATCTTAAGGTTGAGGAGGGTGAAATATTCGGCTTCCTTGGACCAAATGGTTCTGGTAAATCAACAACCATGAACTGTATCTTATCACTTCTTGCATATGACAAGGGTGATATAAAAATATGGGGTAAAAAGATGAAGCCTGACAGCTACGATTTGAAGAAGGATATCGGAGTTGTAATGCAGAACGTAGCAGTGTTCGAGGAGCTTACAGTTTATGAGAATATTGATTATTTCTGCGGACTTTATATTAAGGATAAGGAGCTTAGAAAGAAATATGTAGAGGAGGCAATGGAGTTTGTTGACATTTCCGATTACAGAAAATTCCTTCCTAAGAAGCTTTCCGGAGGACTTTTGAGAAGACTTAATATTGCCTGCGGTATTGCTCACAAGCCAAAGCTTATTTTCTTTGATGAGCCAACGGTTGCGGTTGATCCACAGAGCAGAAACAACATCCTCGAGGGAATAGTCAAGCTTAATAAGGCCGGAGCAACAATAGTTTATACCTCTCACTATATGGAGGAGGTTGAGCAGATTTGCACAAGAATCCTCATTATGGATAAGGGTAAGAATGTTGCCCAGGGTACAAAGGAAGAGCTCAAGAAGATGATTAAGAACACTGAGAGAATCACGGTGGAGGTGCTTGGGCTTTCAGAGGAAGACATAAACACTATGAAGGAGCTTCCACATGTATATAAGACTGAGTACGATGAAGAGAGATTAAAGCTTTATTATTCAGGCGGAAAGCATAACCTTGTAAGAGTAATGCAGTATCTTCAGGATAAGAACATTAGCTTCGGACGAGTTTACACCGAGCTTCCAACCTTAAACGATGTATTCCTTGAGATTACTGGTAAGGAACTTAGAGATTAGTGAAGGCTGCGAAATGTACTAAGGGGAAAACCACGAAGCGTGAGATACTTAGTAACAGGATAATAAAGGAGGAGCAGTATGTTTATACATAATTTTAAATATTGCCTGAAAATCCTTATTAATGGTAAGGTGACAATATTTTGGACACTCGTATTTCCAATTTTGCTTGGAACCTTTATGTACATAGCATTTGGAAATGTTATGGAAACTGACGAGATGTTCAAAAATGTTGACGTGGCAGTTATCTGCGAGGGAGATGGAGAAACAGTGGTAACTGTTCTTGAGTCCTTGGAAAACGGTGACGAGAAGCTTTTGAATGTCAGAAGGATGACAGAGGAGGAAGCACTCGCTGCAGTTAAGGACGGAGAGGTTCAGGCTGCAATCTACACAAGTGATCTAAGAATGATTGGCTATAACAGTTCCTATAAGACAACTGTTATAGAGAGTATCCTTGTTCAGTACAAGCAGAATCAGGCGATTTTTGAGAAGCTTGCATACGGAAAGGATGAGGCAGGGCTTAAGGCTCTTATGGAAAAGATGACTAGTAGCAGTAGCTTTGTAAAAGAGAAGGCCTCAACGAATGGAAGCCAGAATGAGCTTTACAATTATTTCTTCGCTGTATTTGCGATGAGCTGTTTATTTGCAAGCTTTTCATCAGTATTTACAACCCATAATATGCAGGCTTATTCATCTACACTTGGAATGAGAAGATGCGTATCTCCCGTGAGAAAGAGTGTAATGATAGTTGCCGAGTACGCAGCTCTTTGCCTAATACATTTTATAGTTGAGCTTATAGCACTTTTATACTTTACCCTGATAGGAATTGATTTTGGAGATAAATATCCGGCTATTATGCTAATGCTGCTTGTGGGCTGCATGATAGGTCTTTCCATAGGAGTAATCGTAGGATCAATTCCAAAGCTTAAGCAGGGAGGAAAGGTCGGTATTGCGGTTGGAATTGGAATGCTTCTCTCGGTACTTGCGGATTTATGTATAAGCGGTATCAAGGAGTCAATTGAAAAGACAGCTCCTATTATCAACAGAATTAATCCGGCAGCACTTATTACGGACAGTTTTTACTCATTAAATGTTTACAGTGATTATTCAAGATACACTAAGGATATGCTTGCACTTGTGATTGAAGCAGTTATACTTCTTGTGGCAGGCTTTATGGTTATCAGACGAAACTATGCAAAGGCACTTGCCTAACCTTATGCGTTGAAAGAGGTGAAGAATTTGGAGATTTTAAAATCATATTTTAAGGTTCTAAAAAAATATAAAGGCCAGATGATAATGTATGTTTGTATATTTATCGGCATTATGTCTGCATTTGTGAAGAGCAATAAAACAACGAACGAGGCAGAAAAATATGTTTCAAGTAAGGCAAGCTTTGCAGTGTGCGACAATGACAACTCAGAGCTATCAAGGGCGCTTGTGGAATATCTTTCAGAGGAGCATGAGCTTTATGAGGAGGAGATAAAGGATGAGACTGAATCTATTCAGGACAATCTTTATAACAGAAATATACATGCTTTTCTAAGAATCCCAGCTGGCTTTGAAGAAAATGTAAAAAATGGTAATTACGTGGATTCCTTAGAAGTAATTACAATACCTGGAACAAGCACATCAAAGGTGTTTGAGTCGGATGTTGACAGCTATCTTGGTAATCTTAGCATTTTTCTTAGTGAAGGTTACAGTGTGGAGGATGCAGTAAAATGCACAAATGAAATCATGAAGGTTGAGATAGCAGTCACCCTTCCAGATGTAGGAAATGACAGCAATGTTAGAAGTGTAAGCTACAGCCTGTTCAATTACCTTGGATGGATATTTGTTGTAATGATGATAGTTGGAATCACACCGGTACTTCAGGTGTTTGGAAGAAAGGAACTAAGAGACAGAATAGAGTGCTCATCATATAAGTTCTCAAATGTGAATAAGGAACTCATACTTGGCGTTGCAATTACTGGATTTGGAATCTGTATAGCGATATTTGGAGTGACAGCAGCATTGCTGAAGAACGAGGTGCTCACAGAAAAGGGTCTGTGGTTTGGAATTAATATGGTCACTTACATGATGGTTGCCGTATCGCTTGCTTTTCTTGTTAGCAAGCTCACAAACAATGAGCAGATTGTGAGCATGATTGCGAACATCGTATCGCTTGGAATGTCATTTATCTGTGGTATCTTTGTTCCAATGGAGTTTCTGGGCGAGAATGTTAAGAAGGTGGCACATTTGCTTCCAGCATTCTGGTATAACAAAGCCTGCGTAGGAATTGACCAGGGAGCAGGTGCTCATCTTACAGAAATACTTTCATCTATGGGAATTCAGATATTATTTGCAATAGTAATCCTTATTGCAGGGGTTATCATTGCAAGGAAAAAGAGAAGTGCCTAGAAGGACTTACGAAAGAAGAGTAGTAAGATAAAAATAGGGCGAAAAGCTGTGAAAGAAGAGTAACAGCCTTTCGCCCTATTTTTTTATCTCTTGAGGGATATCTCCTCAATCATGTCAGTGATAATCTTTATTGAATCCGTCTGACCGCTTGATTTCATAGCCTCTATGTACTTGTCCTTGTTATTTGATACATCCTTTACAGCTGCGAGAAGAGTGTCGGTTGTGAGCTCCTCCTCCTTGATTACGTAGCTGTAACCGCTCTTTCCAAAGGAATCAGCATTTAATATCTGGTCTCCACGGCTTGCGGCAGCAGAGAGTGGAATAAGAATATTTGGCTTGTGAAGTGCGAGTAGCTCACAGATTGCATTTGCACCTGCACGTGATATTACGATGTCAGAAAGAGCAAGGAGACTTGAGAGTTCCTTCTTTACATAATCAAACTGAGCATAGCCCTTCTTTCCAACGTAATCAGCGTTAGTCTTTCCATTTCCACAAATGTGAATAACATTGAAATCCTCGAGAAGTGTATCGAGGCATGACCATACTGCTTCATTTACAACAACTGAACCGGTGCTTCCGCCAATGATAAGTATTGTTGGACGAGCCTCGGTGAACTTGCAGAACTCCATGGCCTCATCCTTATTTCCTTCAAAAAGCTCTGAACGAATAGGTGAGCCGGTAAGGAGAGCCTTTCCTTCAGGGAGATACTTTACAGTCTCAGGGAAGTTGCAGCAGACCTTTGTAGCCTTTGGAATTGCGAGTTTATTGGCAAGACCAGGAGTCATATCAGACTCGTGAATAGCAACAGGTACCTTGTTTTTGTGGGCTGCAAGAACAACTGGAACAGAAACAAAGCCACCCTTTGAAAATACAACATCAGGATTAATGCTCTTAATTAGCTTGCAGGCCTCTCTATAGCCCTTGATTACTCTGAACGGATCAGAAAAGTTCTTCAAATCAAAATATCTGCGAAGCTTTCCAGAGGAAATTCCGTGATATGGAACACCACAGTCCTCGATAAGCTTTTTCTCAATACCTGTGTAGGTTCCGATATATTCAATTTCATAGCCCATCTCTCTAAGCTTTGGCATAAGCGCAATATTTGGAGTAACATGTCCCGCTGTACCGCCACCAGTCATAACTATCTTCTTCATATAATAATCCTTTCTACCAGCTTGCGGGTTAATGCAAGCCTCAATTACTACCCGGAGATTTCTATATTAGTTAATTGCGCTCTTTATTGCCTGAGCGAGCTGGTCTGGACAAGAGGTGTTCTTGAAGCCGCACTTAATGCCGTCAAGTCTCTCAATTACTTCATTTACATCCATACCCTCGACAAGCTTTCCGATTCCCTTGAGGTTTCCGTTACAGCCGCCAACAAATGAAACGTTGTAAAGCTTGCCATCCTTTATCTCGAAATTAATCTCCTGTGAACAGGTTCCTTTTGTTTTATATACCATCTTACATCCTTCTTTCTAAAAAACAGAATAATAAAAATAAACTACTTTTCAGATGAATATAGCATATCTTGGGAAAAGTCGCAAGATGCCACTTAGAGTGTAAACTGGCGGTGTAATGGGGCGATTTTCACAGGATATAATTTGTTTATAAAAAAAATAAAATAAATTTAAATTCTGTGAACAAATTTGAAAAAGCAATCGTATTAGTTAACAGAAGGCCAAAGAAAGGAGGAAATGAGGGCCGCAAGTAATAAAAAAATACACTAAAAGAAAAAACAAAAGAGAAAAAACAAAAGAGAAAAAAGAACCGGTGCACCCACAAGGTGCATCGGGAAAAGACATCAGAAAAACATTGGAAAAACATTGGAAAATGAAGGAACGGATATGATGAACTATATAATAATGACGATTTTAGGAAGTATTTTTGGGGCTCTTGCCATAGCGTTTGGCGAGAAGCTGTATGTTAAAAGATTTGATGAGAAGCTTGGAGTAAGTAAGCTAAAGATGGCATTTATCATTTTACTCACAGCAGGAACAGGAGCGCTGCTTACATTTTATAACGAGGCAGCAGTTGACATAATAAGCTTTATTTTCCTGATACCAGCTGTGATTATGGCGGGTGAAATCGACAAGAGGAGGATGATAATTCCAAATGAGATTGTGGCACTTATCCTTGGATTCGGAATTATTTCAACTATTGTAAAGGCAATCATGTACGGATCAGGATGGATATTTGTAGTTGGAAATGCATTTTTCGGTGCAATGCTTGGCGGCCTTATATTCCTTGTTACCAGACTTTTCGCAAAGGGAGGAATTGGAATGGGAGATATAAAGATTGTTTCTGCAATAGGATTATATTTCGGAGTGGATAAAATCCTCATTGTGCTTCTTGTTGCAATGATAATTGCACTTGTGGCTGGTCTTAAGCAGGTGGTAAAAAAGCAGCTAAAGATGAAGGATGCAATAAGCTTCGGACCATATATTGCAGCTGGCACAGTACTTGTTGCAATGATTATTTAAGGATAGATGTGGAAGGGGACGCGGTAATAATAGCGACTGATGAACCGGGATAAACTGGAGGAAAAAAGCATGGGAAAGAACAAAGAAAAGAATAATAAAAAGAATAATAAAAAGAAGAAGCAAAGCAAATTAGTAGCCGGACTATTCATAATTGGAACAGTATCACTTACCGCTTTTGGCTGGTATATACTTGTTAAATCAGGTGGAAGGACGGTAAACGAGTATGATGTATTAATTGAAAAGGGAAGAGAATACCTCGAGCAGGGCTTCTATAAGGATGGTACGAAGGAGCTTATTAAGGCAGAGGCAATTAAGAAGGATACTGATGTGGAGATAAAAATAGCAGAGACCTGCTATGCAATTGGAGATTACACAACAAGCACTGCCTACGCAGATTTGGTAAATGGAAGAACTGGTGGAAATGAGAAGATGTATAAACTACTCATCGACGATGCAATTAGAAGCAAAAACTACGAGGAGGCAAACAGGCTCATCAACGAGGGAAGGGAAGTTCTTGGGAATAACAGTCTGTTCGCCGAGAATTTAAACCAGATTAAGGGAGAGTTCGCCGACTATTATGGAGGCTACAATTACCTTTCTGAGTATTTTAATGGATACACTGTCGCAACAGATATTGCAAATAACTCGGAGCTATTAAATAGTGAGGGTAATTTAAGTCTTGGAATAACAGCAAATCTTGCTGAAATCTACGGTATTACTGCAGCAGGTGAGCATGATGGAATGTGGGAGGATTCTGGTATCATTTACGCAGGAAAGGATGGAAATGGACGAGTAGGCTTCTATGATGAGGCAGGAGCTTACAGAGTTTCGCCTATTGGATACAGCTATATAAGCGCATTTAGAAACGGTTTGGTTGCAGCAAAAAATGAATCAGGCTATGTCTACTTAGATAAGGATTTCAAGGTGATTTCTGAAGTCTATGAGGATGCAACTACCTTCTGTGGCGGGATAGCAGCAGTTAAAAGGAATGGCAAGTGGGCGCTTATAAACACAGAAATGAAGAATATTACTGAATTCAAATACGATGACATATTAAGGGATGAGTTTAATCAGTGCTCTGTGTCTGGGGCGGCATTTGCACTTGCTGATGGAAGATATGAATTAATCAGTGGTGATGGCACAGTGATAAAGAAGGATATTGACGTGGCAAAGCCATTTGTAAGCCCAAAGGGCTATGCAGCTATATTTGATGAAAATGGCTGGCAGGCTATAGATAAAGCGGGAAATGTTATATTTAAGTATGACTGTGATGAGCTTGGCTCCTCACACATAGGAATTCTTCCCTACAGAAGCGGAGAATTATGGGGATATGTATCAATTGAAAATGGAGTTATAATCGAGCCTGTATTCGGGGAAGCAAAGGGTGTAAATGAAAATGGAGCGGCTCCGGTAGAGTATGCGAAGGATGGAAGCGAGGGCTCCTGGACGGTGATTAAGTTTATGGTTTATTAAATCGTTATCATATTTTCTTCCTTAAAATAGCAGATACCTGCCTGGTAATTCTGATGAATTACATACAGGCAAGTATCTGCTTCTTGTATTCTATAAATTCTGTTGTAAGGTTAAAGTCCTCAGACCTTGGTTTCTTTTCCTTTATAACTATCTCGTGGGAGATTGTTCCTGGACTGCCACTTAGTATATAAATCCTGTCAGAGAGAAGAATCGCCTCATCAATATCGTGAGTGATAAAGAGGGTTGAAAGCTCAATCTTCTGCATAACCTCAAGATACCATTTGTGAATCTGCGATTTTGTTATGGTGTCAAGGGCACTGAAGGGCTCGTCCAAAAGAGCGACAGGGCTCTTTGTAAGATAGGTCCTGAGAAGGGCGGCTCTCTGTCTCATTCCACCTGAAAGCTGTGATGGATACTGGTACTCAGTACCATCAAGTCCGAACTCACTGAAATAGGCTGCTGCCTCTGCTCTTGCGTCCTTCTTCTTCATTCCGCTTAGAACAAGTGGAAGAGAAACATTGTCTATTATCTTCTTGTGCTGAAACAGAAGATCCTTCTGCAGCATGTAGCTTATCTGGCCAGGTGTACCGGTAATATCCACATCGGAAAGTGTAACCCTTCCCTCCTCCGGATTAGTAAGGCCGGAGATAACGTTGAAGAGGGTAGTCTTTCCCGAACCACTCACACCGAGAAGGGAGACAATCTCTCCCTTTTCAAGTGTAAGATTAATACCCTGGATAATGGTTCTCTCACCATATACTTTTTTTAAGTTTTCTGCTGTAAGTAAACTCATCTTTGGTATTTCCTCAAAATAAATAGCGGTAAACAACAGTGGTTATAGGATTATTCTGGGAGATAATCGTTAGTGAAGCCCTTTCCTGAAAGATCTCTTTCAGTAAGCTTGTTGTCGTATAACCACTTGTAAAATGCATCCCATCTAGCTGGGTCGATGTAGCCCCATCTTGTAACCTCGGCCTTGTACTGGCTTGAAATCCAGTTCTGGCTCTTCTTTACAAGCTCCTCTGAACCCTTTAAGGAGCCTGTTGTGTCACCCTTAATAAGGATGTCAGCTGCCTCATCCGGATTAGAGATAGCATACTCATAGCCCTTCTTTGTAGCCTCGAGGAAGGCTTTTGTCTTATCAGGGTTCTTAGACATATATTCGTCATTTCCAACAATCACTGGTGTATAGTAGTCAAATACAGGGTTTACATCCTTGAAGTTGAAGTAATCTACCTCGACTCCCTCAACCTCTGCATTGATAACGCCCCAGCCGTAGAATACCCAGATTGAATCGGTCTGGTTTGCAGCAAGAGCAGCAGGCTCGTCAGTTATTGTATTTGGAATCTGCTTTAAGCTTGCGTAGTCAACGCCTGCATTTGTCATGATATTCTCAAGCATTGCCATCTCGATTGGAGACTCCCAGGTTGAGTAGGTTTTTCCCGCAAGTCCTGCAGGTGAATCGATACCATCACCCTTTCTTGAGATGATTCCTGAGGTGTTGTGCTGAAGAACTGCAGCTACTGCTGAAACACCGTAAGGTGTATCCTGGTCAAGAACTGCTGCAAATGTATCCTGGTTTGCAATTGCAAACTGAGCCTGTCCTGATGCACACATAAGTACTGAACCATCCTCAGGTGGCTGAACGATCTTTACGTCAAAGCCTGCTTCCTTGTAGTAGCCCTTCTCAAGAGCAACATAAAAGCCTGTGTGGTTAGTATTTGGTGTCCAGTCAAGGCAGAAGGTAATCTCTGTTAATTCCTTTGCTTCAGTTTTAGTATCGTCCTTCTTGTCGCCGCAGGCTGTAAGCCCTGAAAGCGAGGCTGTAAGAAGTGACATTGCTGTAATTGTTGTAATTAGCTTCTTTAATCTTTTCTTTATCATTTCTAGTCTCTTTTCTTTAATTAATTATTTTGATTTTTAGTTTTTGATTTTTAGTTTTTGATTTTTAGTTATCTTGTTTGGAAGAATTCTCCCATGGCATTATAAAATGTCTTGTCAGGGTCACAAGCTTCATAAGAAGCAGGCTTATTATGATGATAACCACGATGACTGCAAACATTTTGTCAAAGGCATACGCCTTTTTAACTCTTGTCATGTAAACACCTAAGCCCTCGAAGCCGCCGAGCCACTCAGAAACAACTGCACCAACTACCGCGTAGCTGGCAGATATCTTTAGGCCGGAGAAGAAATATGGGAGAGTTGCAGGAAGCTTAGCATGGTAAAAAATCTGAAGTCTCCTTGCACCCATTGCCTTGAGGAGGTTAATCTGGTCCCTGTCCACACTTCTGTAGCCCTCCATAAGTCCGACTGCAATCGGGAAGAAGGTTGTAATAACAACAAGAGTAATCTTTGGAGCCATACCAAAGCCCATCCAAAGTACGAGGATTGGCGCAATAGCAATTGTTGGTATAGTCTGGGTTATAATAAGGATAGGGTTTATGGCTCTGTAAAGAATATCGAACCTGTCCATAACTGTTGCAATTAAAAATGCAATCAGAATACCGAGACCAAGACCAATAAGTGACTCCGTGAGGGAAATCTTTAGGTGCATCCACAGGATTTCACGCTCGGATATAAGTGCCTTAAGTACGCTTACCGGAGATGGAAGCATATACTTTGGAATAATCTCAAAGGAGCAGAGCATTTGCCAGATTAATAGTATAAGGCACATTGTGATTATTGCCGGAAGCTTAGAGGTGATGCTTTGTAACTTTCTTTTCAATTGTAAGTACATCTCCTTCAGGTTTGTAAGAAATCTTCACGTAAGTATTCATTGCCTTGCAGCCAGCCTTGGCAGCAACTAACTGGCAATTCTTAACGATTTCCATAAGTCCATCATAATCGCCCTCGATTGATGTTTCGCATGGTCCAACATAATAGCTGTAGCCTGTGCTTTTGATGTAGTCGATTACCTCGTCTACGATACGAATTACTTCGTCCTCGCCCTGCACGCTTGGCAGAACCTGAATTGCAACACTTGCATTCATAGTGTATCTCCTTTCGATAAGTAATATTAATTAAATTCGAGACTGATATTGATTAGTGTTCTCATAAAAAAAGCCACCAGGATATCCTGATGGCATATAGACATAGTTTAATAAAGCCTACTAATACTTCCTACGGCAGCATGATCTGCATCAGGTCTATGGATCAGGGAGTTGGCTCCCTTTCTCAGATTCCCATTTTGAATCTCTCCAGTATCTCGTATTCAATTAAGACACATTATAACTGCTATTTTTTAAAATGCAAGACATTTTACAGGGATAATATGCAAAAAATACCACTAAAAAATTAACCATATTTTAATTTTTTTCATAATTTACTATGTTATATTGATAGAAAATTTGGTAGAATGATATCAGGGAAACAAGGTTAAAGGATAGAGATATGGGAATATTAATTATATTTTTGATTTTATACAATATTTTTGGAAAAAGTAATCCGAAGGTATATGGAAAGGTAAAGAACAATTTTGGAAAAATTTTCGGAATTATCATTTTTCTGAGCATCTTTTCTTCTACAATTCCAAGCGGACTTTATGTTACACTTGCTGTGGCAATTGCACTCGCGATGGTATGTGCACCGTTTTTTGTTATATATAAGGTTTTGCAGGCACTTTTTGGAAACAATAAGAGCAGTCATTATAAAAGCTATTATGATAATAAGGTTGCAAAGGGTAATTCCTATGTGTCAAGTCAAAGTCAGAGCAGGGCTAAACAGAAGATGGATTCCATGGTATCCGGACTTACAAAGTCGGTGCCTAAGAGAAAAAAGATAGTTAAGAAGTTTAGTGATAAGTATGATCTTAATCTCACAGAAGAGGAGATTTCACTTATCGTGGATTCCTCATACATGTCATATTTCTGGGAGAAGGAGATATTTGACATGAGCCAGGATTATGATGTGGTTGTGCAGTGGTATAAGAGTGACACTGCGTGGTTAAGAGCGTACTTAAGAGTATTTCCAGTGCAGTCTGTTTCCTCAGATTATGAGAGACAGAGGCAGATATGTGTGGAGATATTTGATGAGATATTTAATAAGGTAAATCCTTCAAGCTATGGCAGTGTTGATGAGTGTATCGATGCGATAAACAGGAGGTATATGACCTCCTTCGACGAGACAACATTTATGATTGCCTATAGATTTCTTGAGGATAATGGTAAAAAACATGAGCTTCCACGAACTGGTATTATTGGAGGGGGTTCCGAGCTTGACAGGCTGATGGAAAGATATGACCAGGAAAAGGGAGCAGATGGAGCAAGGAAAGGAAGGAGAGACAATGGCACAAGGGCCTTTTAGTGAAAATTTCATAGAATTCTTCAAAAAGATCACTACGGATGTTAATAACCCGGAGACATTTCTCACCAGAATTAGTGCTTATTGTCATCTGGTAAAGGGCGAGCTTATGCTCGGAAAATCCAGGGTTATTATTGATACACTTCCTTCTGTATATGAGCCACAGGGCTTTCACAAGGATATTGTAGTGTACGAATCCTCTCACGGCTTTGAGCCAGAGGGCAAATCCTACAGGTTTATCACAGAGGAGAAGGGTATAGTTATTATTGAAAACTATCCTGCAAAGGGACATACCTGGACACAGGGGGAACTCGATCAGCTGTATGTATACAGCTATATGGTTAAGGTTATCTATGGAAGAATCAGACTTGGAAAGCTTATGAAGAAGGCACCAGTTACTGATGCTGCCACCGGACTTCTTAACACGGTTGGTATTATGAAGGCAGCCTCAAAGCTTTCTGCAGTTGGTACAATATCGAAGTACTGTCTTGCATTTATTAATATCAAGAATTTCAAGCACATCAACAAGAAGCTGGGAATGAGAGTCGGAGACGTTATCCTTCAGGAGTACGGAATCCAGATAAAGAAGTTCTGCAAGGCTGATGAGATGATTGCAAGACTGGGCGGAGACAACTTCCTCGCGTATATTAAGAAGGAAAACTTTGGTGAGTTTATAGAAAAAATATTGAATGTAAAGGTTGGAATTCAGATTAAGGGAGTTGTAAAAACCTTTAATGTGTGTTCAAGAGTAGGATATATTCCAATAAGCGAGGTGGATACTCTTGATAACCTTATGACAAAGGCTTCGATTCTTATCAGCGAGGCAAAGAAAATAAATGTTGATGTAATCAAGTACAATGATGCACTTTATGATCGTATCAGTAAATCAAACACTATTTCCTCTGCATTTCCATATGCTATTGAGCAGCATGACTTTTTGGTATATTACCAGCCAAAGGTTGATTCTAAGTCAAAGCTTTTAATTGGTGCCGAGGCTCTTGTAAGATGGAAGAGAGACAATGAGATTTACGCGCCAGGAGACTTTATCGAGGTTCTTGAGACCGACGGAACAATCAGAGAGCTGGATTTCTACGTGCTTGAAAATGTCTGCTCGGCCATGGAAAGATGGAGCAGAGAGGGAATATCTCTGATACCAGTTTCAATAAACTTTTCAAGAGAGCATTTCTTTGACAGAGAGCTTGCTGACAGAATTATGTCATTTATCACAAAGCATGAGATTGACCCTAAGTATATTCAGATTGAGCTTACAGAGCTTTCTGAGGAGAGAGACAGAGAGGGCCTGAAGGAGTTTTTATCAAGCCTTAAGGAAAAGGGAGTCAGCGTTGCGATTGATGATTTTGGAACAGGCTATTCTACGCTCAAATTCTTAAATGAATACGATGTGGATGAGATTAAGCTTGATAAGAGCTTTATCGACAGCATTCCAGAGGGAGATTCAAAGGGAAAGACAATAGTTAAGAATACCATCAATATGATAAAGGAGATTGGAATGAAGGTTATCGCTGAGGGCGTTGAGACTGAATTCCAGGAGAAGGAGCTGAGTCAGATTGGACTTACCCATATTCAGGGCTACCTTTATGACAAGCCACTTCCTGAGGACATATTTGTGGAAAGACTTAGAGCTGGAAGCTATCTGTAGGGAGCTTGAGGATTTAAATATAAGTACTCAAGTAATGGAAGTACTCAAATAATATAATTGAAAAGCGCAAGGCAATTTGCCTGTATATAATATAATTATTAAAAAAGATTGACATATAAGACCAAATCATACACAATAATAGCGGTCAAAATCCAATGAGC
>DCHE01000076.1:0-2085 GCA_002314775.1 Lachnospiraceae bacterium UBA1760 | reverse complement strand
AAAATACAGAAAAGAGGTACAAAGATGGAAACAAAGAGATTAGGTGAAGAAATTGGAAGCACTTCATATCCTGGAAGAGGAATCGTAATTGGTACTACTCCTGATGGAAAGAAGGCAGCAATCGCTTACTTTATCATGGGCAGAAGCGAGAACAGCCGAAACAGAGTATTTGTGACACAGGATGAGGGTATTCGTACAGAAGCATTTGACCCAGCTAAGCTCGAGGATCCAAGCCTTATTATATATGCACCAGTAAGAGTGAGAGGAACAGATACAATCGTTACAAACGGTGACCAGACAGATACAATCTACGACCTTATGGCAGAGGGAAAGACCTTTGAGGAGTCACTTAGAACAAGAGAGTTTGAGCCAGATGCACCAAACTTTACTCCAAGAATTTCTGGTGTTCTTCATTTTGCTGAGGGATATACATTTGAGATGTCTATCTTAAAGTCAAACAACGGTGACCCAGACTGCTGCAACAGATACAACTTCTCATACGACAAGCCAAAGGCTGGTGAGGGACGTTTCATTCACACCTATATGGGTGATGGCAATCCACTTCCAAGCTACGAGGGTGAGCCAACAGTAGTTGACATCCCTACAAATGACTTAGATGAGTTCACAAATCTTGTTTGGACAAGCTTAAATGAAGATAACAAGGTATCGCTCTTCACAAGATTTATTAATATTGAAGACGGTTCTTATGAGACTAAGATTGTTAACAAGAATCAGTAAAGATTCTTGCATTTCCGTGAACTGATACTTAATTAGTAATCAGAGGAATAATCAGTTAATTAGAATTATAAACTGATAATATGATATCAAATTACATAAGGAGAATAGAAATGAAGGAATTTGAACTTAAGTATGGATGTAACCCAAATCAGAAGCCATCAAAGGTATTCATGAAGGAGGGCGAGCTTCCAATCGAGATATTATGTGGAAGACCAGGTTACATCAACCTTTTAGATGCATTTAATGGCTGGCAGTTAGTAAGAGAGCTGAAGAAGGCAACAGGACTTCCAGCAGCTACTTCATTTAAGCACGTTTCACCAGCAGGTGCTGCAGTAGGACTTCCTCTTACAGAGGTTGAGAGAAAGATTTACTGGGTAGACGATATGGGCGAGCTTTCACCACTTGCAAATGCATACGCAAGAGCAAGAGGCGCAGACAGAATGTCTTCATTTGGTGATTTCATCTCACTTTCAGATAAGTGTGATGTTTCAACAGCACTTCTTATAAAGAGAGAGGTTTCAGATGGTGTTATCGCTCCTGATTACGAGCCAGAGGCTCTTGAAATCTTAAAGGGAAAGAAGAAGGGTAACTACTGCGTAATCAAGATTGATGAAAATTACGTTCCAGCTCCAATCGAGCAGAAGGATGTATTCGGTGTAACATTTGAGCAGGGAAGAAATGAACTCGTTATTAACGATGAACTTTTCGCAAATGTTGTTACTGACAATAAGGAGATGACAGAGCAGGCTAAGATTGACCTTGCAATCTCAATGATTACTCTTAAGTATACACAGTCAAATTCAGTTTGCTATGCAAAGAATGGTCAGGCAATCGGTATCGGTGCTGGACAGCAGTCACGTATTCACTGTACAAGACTTGCAGGTCAGAAGGCAGATAACTGGTACCTCCGTCAGAACGAGAAGGTATTAAACCTTCCATTCAAGACAGATATCGGACGTGCAGACCGTGACAATACAATCGACGTATATATGAGCGATGATTATATGGACGTACTTGCTGATGGAACCTGGGAGAAGTTCTTCACAGAGAAGCCAGAGGTATTTACACGTGAGGAGAAGAGAGCATGGCTCGATACTATGACAGATGTTGCACTTGGTTCAGATGCATTCTTCCCATTCGGTGATAACATCGAGCGTGCAAACAAGTCAGGTGTTAAGTACATCGCTCAGCCAGGCGGATCAATCCGTGATGATAATGTTATCGAGACTTGTAACAAGTATGGAATTGCAATGTGCTTCACAGGAATTCGTTTATTCCATCATTAATTAACTACTCCACCCGCTTTAGTGGGTGGAGTAGTTGTAGGCCGCTCTGCGGCTAAATTGC
>DCHE01000066.1:54084-87246 GCA_002314775.1 Lachnospiraceae bacterium UBA1760 | reverse complement strand
TCAACTACAAGTTGGTAAATAGCCAAATAAGAATACTTAGAGTAGAATTAAAAGGAAGGATAATAGATGAGAGCAGGCAAATTTGCAGTAATAATAATGGCATTATTATTAGCTGTATTTGTGGTGCTCTCTTTTGTTATGACCTACGTGCCAGAGATAAAATCAGGTAGTGGAGCCAGTAAAGAAAGTGAAAAAAGCTCTCAAACCGTTACTCGAAGTGAAACACGAGAGGGAAATATCAGGACGAGCTTTTTTGTTGATGAGCAAGGGGCTTTAGTTGAGCAAAATGGCGGCTATTACGGGGTGATAGATGAGTTTGATGAAAATGAGAGAGTGGCAAAGGTAACCTATATTGACAAAGAAGGAAATCCTGTGATGATATCCTACGGCTATGCGACGATTGACAGGTACTATGATGAAGAGGGCGTACTGACAAAGTATATGTTCCTTGACTTAGAGGGAAATATCGTTAAAAATTCAAGTGGCTATTACGGAATGTCACGAGTATATAACGATGAGGGAAAGGTAGAGCTAGAGTTTTTTTTAGATGCCGAAGGTAATAAGCTTAAGCTTCCAGAGAGGGGCTATGGTTACAGATACACTGGAAGCACCTACGTTTCAATAGATGAAAATGGCAAGGAATTAGTTACATTTTCAAGGATAATGAAGAAGCTTCCGTGGCTGGTATTTGTCATCGGAATCGTAATTTGTATTATAGGCTGCCTGGTAAATACAAAGCTAAGATGGCTTCTCTTAATTGCATACACAGGCTTCATCCTGATTCAGACTTTGGCCTTTAGGGGCTCAAACCACGGACATCTAAAGCTTGCTATATTTGATTCGTACAAGGATTTTTTTAGCATCTACACAACCAGAATGGAGATTATCAATAATTTTTGGCTGTTCCTGCCGTTTGGTGCACTTTTATATCTGATATTCAGAAGGAAAAGGGTCGTGTTTATCGCGACAGCTTTATCTGTAATTATTGAAATTTCACAATATCTCTTTGATATCGGTTACTGCGAGACGGACGATGTCATAAGCAACACTCTCGGGGCAATTCTTGGCATACTTTTGGTAAAGGTAGCGTCAACCTTTTTTGAAAAAATGCATTTTGCTATAGGTTTTGCCTATAACGAAAATGAATGATAGGACATATTTGGGACAGATTAAATAGTACTATTCGAATTGATATGAGGGGGCAATACATAATACACGAGGAGAAAGCATGAAGAGACGTATAAAGAAAAATAGAATATGTGTAGTAGCTATGGCTCTTGCGATGACTATGGCAGGAATGGGCTGTGGTTCTGGTCAGTCTAAGGATAATAAGGAAGAAATAACGACAACGGCTGATAATAAAGAGTCGACTGATTATGAGACCGCTGAGCAAACAACTGAACAAAACACAGAGGAGATTAATAATAGAAAAGAAGCACCTATAGATGTAACCGCTGAAGACCCATATGAGGGTGAGCTTCCTGCATATGAAGTCACCTACAAGGAAGGAAACTATGGAAAATGCGGGATAATCGAGTTTGACTGGGAGGGACATAGCTACGAGATGTGTCTTGCAGGACTTCCAAGAGAGCTTGCGGACGATAAGATAAAGACAATTATCGGAGGATTTATAAGTGGCAGCATTGTTAAGGTAACAGGAGACGGAATTCTTGATGCAGAAAAGCAGTCCTCAAAGGTGTCCTGGAATGAATATGATTGTGTATCGAAGGAATACGGCCGAGATGAAATGGACTGGGGCGATTCCCTTATGTGCTGGGCAGCGACAGACTCAAATATGCTTGTTTTGTCTGGATGGAACATGGTTGCCGCAGAGGAGAGCGAAGCCAGAGAATTTACAAACGAAGATGTAATATACAATTATTTTGACACTACTTTCACAAATAATGGCTATCAGGTCTATGATGGTCTTGCCTGGTTTTTTGGTGGAGACCATGATGATATGGAAATAGGTGAGACAGACTCTGGCGGAATACTTAAGAAGTACAATTATAAGGATTATATAAAGACCTTTTCATTTTCCAAGGAAAATGCCGAAAAACATAATGATTTATCGGATATCGCCTGTGCAGTGGAAATCGTTAGCGGGCTTAAGGAAGGAAATGCAGTGGGTATCGATATCATGATTGACAAATACAGCTTTTCAACTAAGAAAAAAATATCCTCGGCTGCGAGATACCTAAGTGAAAGAGGAGGATTTGTAACTCTTGCAAGTATTGATGTACCAGATGATGATCCGAATCTTGTAGAAGCATATTATTCATTTAATACTGATGGTACAATTGTTAAGCTGGATATGACAGACGAAGGCTATGTGACAGAGGATGGAAAAAGGGTTGATGAGATAAATGTTTACACCGGCATGCTTTATCGCCTTGAAAGTGGTGAATACATTAAGGCTGTGCAAGAAAACTCAAGATACACAGCCGTATATTATGTAAACTGCGATGAGGCGGACGTTGATATGAAAAATCCGAGCAGATGCCTTACGATAGAGGGAAGTGGCCATGCACTCACTGTATCAGGCTATGTCATTGATAAATCTGAGAGCAAGGATGAGAATAAGATTAAAGCATTATTCATAACCGATTCAGATAATGACGCAGGATATTACATACTAAATGACGAAAATATCGACAGAACCAAGCGAACAAATTCAATGACACTTTACATGACAGAATTGGTAAAAAGTGAAGAGGGAACAAAAACCTTAAATATAGTAAACTACATGAAATATGCAGATTCACCAGTAAAAAGATTCACAGTTCTTAAGTCGAGAGACTGAGACAGAATTGCATTAAAATTGCCATTGATATATTATAAAAAAAGATAATAAAAAGATAATAAAAAGATAAAATAGATTCGTATCTTTTATATCGATTGATTATTGAAAGGAGATTAACTATGAGAAAAGCCAGGTACATTTTAGGTACAGCTTTAATGACAGCGATGCTTGCATTTTCAGGCTGTGGTGAAAAAGGGGGAAATACCGATACTGCCGACAGTAATAATACAGCCACAAAGGCATCCACTGAGACAGAACCAGTAGAAGAAAAAACTGATGACACAAAGGGTGAATCAACTGAAAATGAACCAGGGGAGGCAGTAGATGTTTCATCGAGAGAGGATTATATCGACAATGGACTCCCTGTTATCTACATCGATATCGATGAGTCAAAGGGAACGGTCGAGGATATGAATTCTGACCAGGAGCATAACACAAAGTGCTACGGAAGCATCACCATTGCGGTTCCTGATGCCTATGAGTGCCTGATTGAAGGCGGAAGCTCCTACAAGGGAGGCATTTACGAGCTTGAGTATATCAAGGGAAGAGGCAATACAACCTGGGCAACTACAAAGAAGCCTTACAAGGTCAAGCTCGACGCAAAGACTGACTTGTTTGGAATGGGTAAGTCAAAGACATATGCACTCATGTCGAATCCGTATGATGATACAGGCATTAGAAACAGAATTACAAATGAAATTGCATCTGATATGGGACTCGAGTATAGCATTCAGGGACTAAACGTTGATGTTGTAATGAATGGAAAATATCTCGGAAGCTACTATCTTTGCGAGACAATCGGGGTAGGAGAGTCGAGAATAGAAATCGATGATCTTGAGAAGGAATATTCAGAGGATGCAGATGCACTTACTCTTTCTGGAGGTTATCTTCTTGGAAAAATGTTTGCTGACGAGGGATTAGGTAATTTCTTTGAGACAAAGAGACTTGCAAAGTTTAACCTGGCTACTCCTGAAATTACTGATTCAGAGGACTATGCTAAGGCATTTGACTATATAAAATCATACGTGCAGGAGACTGAGGATGCCATTTTCGCAATCACAAGTGGGGATACAGCTGCAGGAAACTATGCCGATTACATTGATGTTGATTCAGCTATAAAATATTACTGGCTTCAGGAGTTTTCTCTTAACTCGGACGCATTCGTAACTGACAGTACTCATCTTTATAAGAAGAGAGATACAGTTGATGCGGATGGAAATACTGTTAAGGGCAAGCTTTATTATGGACCAGCCTGGGATTTTGACCTTGGTTATAAGGATTTTGATGCTGAGCGCTGGTATATTTACGATGAGTGGATTAGAACACTTATGCTTGACGAGGATTTTGCAGACCAGATGATCGCATATTGGCCAACCTTTAAGGCAGAGCTCGAGAAGTACTCTAAGGATGGCGGTCTCATCGACCAGTATGCTGCCGAGAACAAGGCATCAGCATATGCAAGTCTTAAGGTTAATTCAGAGGATGATGAAGATATGAGTCAGTTATATGATGATTCTATCAAGGATCTTAAGGATTGGATGAATAGTAGAATTGCATGGATTGATGCAAATGTTGATTCTTTAAGAGGCGAGCCGCTTACAGTTCATTTTATGGCTGATGGCAAGGAGATTTATACAGGTAAGGGTGTTGTAAATGCAATATTTACCGATGCTCCTAAGGAGGCTCCAGACGGAAGAAAGATTGTATCATGGACCTTTAAGGCTAAGAATAAAGACACAGGCGAGGAGGAAACACAGTATTTCATGACAAATGGTGCGTATAATACAACCTTGAATGATACCCCTGGAACTGGCTACGAGCTTACAGTAGAGGCCAACTTCGAGTAAAAGGTAGCGTCGACCTTTTTTGAAAAATCGCGTTTTGTTATAGGATTTAACTATAACAAAACGCGATTTTTTTGATTTTATATGAAAATAGCTATTGCAATAAATCCAGATTCAATGTATTATTATATATGAAATCGATTACATATATAGAGAGAGCAGTGGTTAATAAGCTAAAAAGCTTTAACAACCTTGATTTTTTAATATGTAATAACGGAGGTAAATATGAATAAAAAAATCATATTTCTTGATATTGATGGAACACTTACAGAGCCTGGAGTAAACGTGCCACCTGAATCAGCGGTGAAGGCAGTAAATGCTGCAAGAAAGCTTGGACATAAGGTGTTTCTTTGTACTGGAAGAAACTACGGTATGCTGTCACCACTTCTTAAGTACGGCTTCGATGGATTTATAGGAAGTGCGGGCGGTTATATTGAAAGTGCAGAAAGAGTGATATTTGACTGTCCTATGACTGAGTCGCAGAGGGTAAAGATTGTAAAAACTCTCAGTGAAAATGGTATCTTTTCAACAGTAGAGACAAAGACTGAGACCTTTACAGATGATGGCTTCAAGGAATTTCTTGCTGAGAATGCAACTAAGAGCGGAAACAGTGAGCTGCTAAGATGGAGAAAGCAGATTGAGGAGGCCTTAAATATTAAATCCATGAAGGATTACGATGGAAGTCCGGTGTATAAGGTGCTCTTTATGTGCCTTGAGGAGAAGCAGGTTGAAGCTATGCAGGAAGCATTTGGCGAGGAGTTTTTAATCTGCGTTCAGGACAGAGATAAGTATGGAATTATTAATGGTGAGATAATAAACAAAAAGTTTGACAAGGGTCAGGCCGTAAATCGTGTGTGTGAGGATCTGGGCGCTGACATCATGGACACAATAGGCTTTGGGGACAGCATGAACGACAAGGAGATGATAGAAACGGTTGGAATTTCAGTCTGCATGGCAAATGGAAGCGAAACACTAAAGTCTCTGGCAGATTATATCTGCCCAGCAGTCAAAGAGGACGGATTATATTTTGCATTTCAAAAATATGGACTTGTGTAAGGAAAAATATAAAATAACAAACTTAAATACAATGTGAAACCGATTTCATATATAATGCACAATGAAAGTCAAAAATAATTAGTCAATATGACGATTTACAATATTTGTTATATGTGTATAATTAAGATTACAAAGTGTAATCGATTTCATATACACAAAAAAGGGTAGAAAATGGGAATTTTAGAAAGGAGCAGCTTATGGCACTTGATTATGGAAAATGTGCAAAGGAGATCTTCGAGACATTGGGCGGAAGAGAGAATCTCGTAAGTGCAGCACATTGCGCAACCAGACTTAGGTTAGTAACAGTAGACAACAAGAAGGTAGACATGAAGAAGCTTGAAAACATCGAAGGAGTAAAGGGTGTATTCAGCAGCAATGGTCAGCTTCAGCTTATCATTGGAACAGGAACAGTTAACAAGGTATATGATGAATTCTTAGCAGTAAGCGGGATGACAGCAGCAACAAAGGAAGAGGTTAAGGCCGCAGCCGCTGCAAAGCAGCCACTTATCAAGAGAATGATTAAGTCACTCGGAGATGTTTTCGTACCTATCCTTCCTGCAATCGTTGCAGCAGGTCTTATGATGGGTCTTGTTGAGGCACTTGGAAAGTTTATACCATCCTTCGCAGAGAGCGACATTTACAGCTGGATGGATTTAGTATCAAACACAGCAATCGTTTACTTACCAGTACTTGTAGCAATTAGTGCAGCAAGAGTATTCGGCGGAAATATTTTCCTCGGCGGTACGATAGGTATGCTCCTAATGCATATGAATCTTCTGTCAGCCTGGACAGCAGCATCTGATCCAAGCCAGATTCAGTACTGGAAAATTGCAGGAATCAGTATCAGACAGGTTAACTACCAGGGACACATCATCCCAATTATCATCGCAATATGGATTATGTGTAAGATAGAAAAATGGCTTCACAAGCATGTGCCAGAGATGATAGATCTTTTTGTAACACCACTTGTAACAGTAATAGTAACAGCATTTTTAACAATGGCCTTCATCGGACCAGTGTTCATCGTAGTAGAGAATAATATCCTTGCAGCAGTTAAGGCACTCCTCGCACTTCCACTTGGAATTGGATCATTTGTATGTGGAGCAATCTACCCACTTACAGTTGTATGTGGTATCCACCATATGTTCAACGTACTTGAGGCAGGAATGATAGCAGAGGCAGGACAGAACATCTGGCTTCCAATCTCTTGCTCAGCAAACTTTGCAATGTGTATGGCTTGTGTAGCCGTTTTCGTAAAGGCAAAGAACGTAAAGACAAAGTCACTTGCTCTTCCAGCAGGTCTTTCAGCATCACTTGGTATCACAGAGCCAGCAATCTTCGGTATCAACCTTAGATTCGTTAAGCCTCTCATTTGCGGTATGATCGGCGCAGCCTTCGGAGCAATGGCAGGAACACTTATGGGAGTTTACGGTTCAGCATACGGCGTAACTGGTATCCCAGGCTTCCTCATCACAACAGACTGTACACTTCAGTACACAATCATGCTTCTTATTGCAGGAGCAATCTCATTTATCCTTACATACATTGTCTGGAAGGAAGAAAAGCCAGAGACAGCTGGTACAGATATCACAGCAAATGCAAACGCATCAGTAGAAGAAGCAAAAAAAGAAGAAAGCACAATTATCGAGAACCCTGCTGAGAAGACAGTATATGCTCCAATCAAGGGAAATGTAATCAAGGTTGACGAGATTCCAGATGACACATTTGCATCAGGAGTACTTGGAAATGGTGTAGGAATTGAGCCTGAAGAGGGCGTTGTATATGCACCATTTGACGGAACAATAGCAACAGTAAGTGAGACAAAGCATGCACTTGGATTCATGGGACCAAATGACATCGAGATGCTCATTCACGTAGGAATTGACACTGTAAATATGAACGGAGATGGCTTTGACGTACTCGTAAGCGAGGGCGATGAGGTTAAGGCAGGACAGAAGCTTATGACCTTTAGCATCGACAAGATTAAGAAGGCTGGCTACAGCACAACGACAGCAGTGCTTGTTAATAACAGTGACGATTATGCAGACTTTAAGGTTATTAAGACTGGAAAGGTAAATAACGGAGACGTGATTATCACAGTTTAAAAAAGCGAGCAGAGTGCTAAGCATTTGCGAGCATAGTGAATTAAAGGGAGTCAAAATGAACAGTAAAAAGTTCATTTTGACTCTACTTAAATAAGGGATATATAAATAGGGGTATATATATGGCAAACGTATTTAATGATAGATTTGAAAAATATAAGGACGAGCTGAGATGGCTTTATATGGAGCTTTACGATAACGGCGATATGTACGCAGAGCTTGAGGAAAAGATGAAGGAGTTTTTCGATGAGAGAAGCTCAGAATTAAAGAAGCAGGATGCATATAGAGAGGCTAATCCAGACTGGTACAAGAGTAATGAGATGCTTGGAATGATGCTCTATATTGATAACTTCGCAGGTAACCTTAAGGGCGTTGCAAAAAAGCTAGATTATATTGAGAAGAGTAATGTTAATTATATACATCTCATGCCATTTCTCGATGTGACTGAGGGAAAGTCTGATGGAGGATATGCTGTAAAGGACTTTAGAAGGGTCGATGAGAAGCTTGGAACTATGGCAGATTTAAAGGCACTCACAAGAAAGTGCCATAAGAAGAATATAAATATTTGCTGTGATTTTGTTATGAATCACACCTCGGAGGACCACGAGTGGGCCGTTAAGGCAAGAGGTGGAGATGGCGAGTATATGAGCAGATATTTCTTCTATGATAATTACGATATACCATCAAAATTTGAGGAGACCTGTCCTCAGGTGTTCCCAACAACTGCTCCCGGAAACTTCACCTGGCTTGAGGATGCGAAGCATTTTGTTATGACAAGCTTTTATCCTTACCAGTGGGATCTGAATTATGCAAATCCAAGAGTGTTTAATGAGATGCTTTACAACTTCCTCTTCCTCGCTAATCAGGGTATTGATATTGTAAGACTTGATGCTGTTCCATATATCTGGAAAAAGCTTGGTACAACCTGCAGAAATCTGCCAGAGGTTCACACCATTGTAAGGCTTATGAGAATTGTAAGTGAAATTGTTTGTCCGGGAGTGCTTATTCTCGGTGAGGTGGTTATGGCTCCAGAGAAGGTTGTTCCATATTTTGGAACAGTGGAAAAGCCAGAGTGCCATATGCTCTACAACGTAACAACTATGGCAACCACCTGGAATACAATTGCTACAAGGGATGTACGACTTCTCAAAAAGCAGTTAGACACGGTAAACAGTCTTCCAAAGGATTATGTGTTCCTTAATTACCTTAGATGTCACGACGATATTGGCTGGGGACTTGATTTTGATACGCTGATGAACTACGGAATCGGAGAGGTTTCACACAAGAATTACTTGAATCAGTTCTTCCTTGGAAATGCAGGCTCAAGCAATTCCAGAGGTGAGCTCTACAATTATGATCCTGTAACTCAGGATGCAAGATTCTGTGGCACAACTGCTTCACTCTGTGGAGTGGAGAGAGCGGGCTTTGAGAAAAATGAAGCCATGATGGATAAGGCTATAGATATGGACGTTATGCTTCATGCATATATGTTTATGCAGAGCGGAATTCCGATTATCTACAGCGGAGATGAGATAGGTCAGGTAAATGACTACACCTACAAGGAGAATCCAAACAAGCGTGAGGATTCAAGATATATTCACAGGGGTGCATTTATCTGGGAAAATGCTGACAAGGTTAGTGATGCCAGAAGCACCGAGGCAAGAATCTATAACAGGCTGTCAGAGCTTGAGACAATCAGGAAGAATAATATTGCATTTTCAGCAAATGCAGACGCCTGGACGGTTGAAACCTACGACAACAGCGTGCTCTGTATGGGAAGATACTACGAGAAGCAGAAGATTTACGGTATCTTTAATTTCAGCGAGTATGACAAGGTTGCCTGGATAAATGAAGAGGACGGTCTGTACGAAAATATGCTGACAAAGGAGAAGCTTTACGCAAAGGGCGTTCAGGTACCAGCGTACGGATTTGTTCTTCTAAAAAAGGAATTTTAGGAAGTATTAATCGAAAGGGATAGGGGTTACGTATGAAGTATGATGTAGTTGCTCTTGGAGAGCTTTTAATAGATTTTACCTTTTGCGGCGACAGCCAGCAGGGGAACCCAATAATGGAGGGAAATCCGGGAGGAGCAGTTTGCAACGTGCTCTCCCTTCTCTCAAAGCTTGGCTATAGTACAGGCTTTATTGGAAAGGTTGGAAATGACATGTTTGGAAGGCAGCTGAGAGATGCACTTGTCGAGGTCGGTATTAATACAGAGGGACTTGTATATGATGAGGTGGTGAAAACTACTCTTGCATTTGTTCATACCTTTCCAAATGGTGACAGAGATTTTTCGTTTTACAGAAATCCAGGAGCAGATATGATGCTTTCAGAAAATGAAATCAACACAGAAATGCTTGAGAATGCAAAAGTATTTCATTTTGGCTCACTTTCTATGACATCGGATATATGCTTCGATGCTACAAGGAAAGCTCTCAGGCTTGCGAAGGAAAGTGGTGCGATAATCACCTTCGATCCTAATTTAAGAGAGCCTCTCTGGGACAGTCTTGACCATGCAAAACGCTGCATTAGCTATGGACTTGAGAACTGTGATGTGCTTAAGATTTCAGACAATGAGATTTCATGGCTGACAGGATGCTTTGACTATGACGAGGCAGCAGCCGTACTTAGAGCAAAATATCCCAATATTAAGCTTATGATGGTATCAATGGGACCTGAGGGAAGCAAGGCCTTCAGTGGCAGCAATTCGGTAACAGTAAAGCCATTTCTTAATAAGAATACCATCGAGACAACTGGAGCCGGCGATACATTTTTCGCAGGCGTAATAAGGTTTGTGCTCGATAATGGTCTTAGAGAATATTCCTCAGAGGAGCTTACTAGTATGCTAACCTTTGCAAATGCAGCCGCTTCCATAATCACAACCAGAAAGGGCGCACTTCGCGTGATGCCTTCCAGGGAGGAGATTGAGGCACTTGTAAGTGAGAGGTCATAAGATGGGCAGGAACGAATAGCTGAAGCCTTCCGTGTAAAATAAAAATAAGGTGTATCAAAAGTATTTATTTTATGGTAAATTAAAGAGTAGCAGGATATCTCCTTACTTAGGATGATACACGGAAAGAAGGAAACGGAAGGTTATGCACGAGAAGATAAGTCTCGCAGTGGATTTGCTGCTTTTTACAATAAGAAATGACAGACTTGAGCTTTTGCTTGTGAGAAAGCTTGATGAACCATTTTCGGGAATGCTGGCGCTTCCGGGAGTTGCAGTTTCTGAGGATGAGACGCTTACGGATGCAACCAGAAGATGCTTAAAGGAGAAGATGGGAATTTCTGAGGAGCTTTTCATGGAGCAGCTTTTTACCTGGGGTGATGATTTAGATAGAGATCCACGAAACAGGGTTGTTTCAGTTTCCTACTACGCGCTTATTCCGTACAATAAGCTTAGCGAATACCAGGAGGAGAAGGAAAAGGGCGCGAATTTCTATGATGTTGATTATATACTCAGTGACAAAATCGAGATGGCCTTTGACCATAAGAAGATAACAGAGTATGCAAGAGAGAGAATCAGAGGAAAGGCAGATTATACCGACATCGGTTTTAGCCTTCTTGATGAGGAGTTTACTCTTCCGGATTTGCAGAGAGTGTATGAGATTCTACTAGGAAAGCCACTTTATAAGGCGAACTTCAGAAAATCAATAGCAGATAAGGTTGAGGAAACTGGAGAATTAAGGCGTGAGGGCGCCTGCAGGCCGAGCAAATTATATAGAAAAAAATAATGGAATTATACTTAGCGGGATAGTGAAAACTGTCCCGCTAAATTTTTTTTAAAAAAGTACTTGACATAGTAGTAAAATACTACTATTATCTAAGTATGAAATAACTACTAAGTCATTTCATAGAAATAGTAACATACACAGAAGCTAAAAAAACAAGCCTGATAAGGCAGTCAATTAGCTGATAAAACGTAGAAGGAGGCGATTAACCTGGGAATAGAATATGAAGCTGCAAGGGCAGAGGATCTTTACACACTGGCACTTAAAATTCTTGAGATGAAATCGCCAGGAGATTTATTTGAGAAGGACGAGGTTAAGGTAAAGCAAAAACTCAGAGAGCTGAGTAAGAGCTTTCACCCAGATACAGGAGACGACTATATAGAGTCCGAAGCTACTGGTGAGAGAATCGAAAAGCAGGAGGTATTTACCAGGGTCAAGGAGCTTTACGACATGGCGATTACGATGCTTCAAAAGGGTGTCTGGGAAAAGGAAGGATTAATAGAGATAAGGAGTGATGCAGGAAAAACGTACCAGATAAGATATGATTACGATATGGCCTTTGAGCTTGGACATATGTATACAACTAAGAACAAGGTCATTTACGTACTGGCTTCGGACAAGGAGAAGTACTATAAAAACTACATCGAAAGAGCAGAGGGTATAAGGTTTAAAAACAGAGATATGGAGAAGAACTTCAGGTTCGCAATTCCAAGAATCTACACAAGCTTTAAGGATGTATATGATAATTACGTGATAATTGTTGAGAAAACTATAGATGAGTATCCACTAAATAAGGTGGTCAGCCACTTTGGAGGAAGCCTAGAGGCAAGGCATGTAGCCTGGATAATCAGCAGACTCTGCAATATGGCCTGCTTCCTTGAAGCAAATAATCTATCCTCAAATGGAATGGATGTAAACAGTCTTTTCATAAATCCAAAGGATCACTCAATATCCTATTACGGAGCATTTTTCTATATGGTAGAAATTGATGAAAATCTGATAGGAACAACAACTGAGATTTTCGAGGTGATGCCACCTAAGATAAAATCAAAAAAGAAGGCTGGAATTGGCACAGACCTAGAATCGATAAAGCTGATTGGTCGGACATTACTTGGAGATAAAAATGTAGTAACGATTAAGAGTAATAAGAAGGTGCCTGAAGCAATCCTTGAATTTGTGACAGATGGAGCAGGAGTAAGCTCCTTCGAGGAATTCGATAAGTGGGACAGGGCTTTATCAAGAGCCTACGGAAGACGCGAATTTATACCGATGAACTATCCGGGGTAGGAAATTCATACAAGCGAAATATCTATACTTATTAGTACATCTTAGATAGTAGCAAAATGCTACTAAAAATACATAAGACAGATAATTATTAACCAATAAATAGTTAAATTAAGGAGGACAAAGATATGGGATCAGGATATTTTACAGCAACAGACTGGAGCAGCTATAGAAGTAGCAAGGGCTACACAGCCACTTCAACTGCAAGAGATTACTACACAAGATCAACAATTAAGAAGGAATTTGATCCGCTTAACATCAAGGTGAGAGAGTCATGTGATTCAAAGGAACACCCGGATTCAACACCAATTATCCTTGGGCTTGATGTAACAGGCTCAATGAGCTCAGTGCTTACAACAATTTCACAGAAGTTAAATGTATTAATCGAGGAGATTTACAAGAGAAAGCCTGTTAAGGATCCACAGATTATGGCTATGGCCTTCGGAGACGTTTACTGCGACAGAAAACCGCTTCAGGTAACCCAGTTTGAGTCAGACATAAGAATTGCAGAGCAGTTAAATGACATCTACTTCGAGAGAGGCGGCGGTGGAAATGACGGAGAGTCATACACTCTTCCATGGTACTTTGCAGCGAGAAAGACAAAGACAGATGCATATACGAAGAGAAGAAAGAAGGGCTATCTCTTCACAATGGGCGATGAGAAGTACCTTGATACACTTCCAAAGGCGAAGATTAAGGAGTTTGTAGGCGACAAAGTCGAGGCGGATTTATCTGCGGAGGAGCTTTTGAATGAAGTGTCAAAGCAGTACGTAGTGTATCACCTTTTAATTGAAGAGGGAAGCGGAATGAGATATGGAAGAGGAGATGCAGTGACTGACAAGTGGCAGGAGCTTATGGGTCAGAACGCAGTCAGAGTTACAGACTGCACAAAGATTCCAGAGATCATCGTTTCAATCCTCGAGCTTGAAAATGGAAAGGCCGCTGCTGAGGTTACAAGAACCTGGGACAAGCAGACAGCACTTGTTGTAAGTGATGCAATAAAGAACCTTAAACTCGCGAAGGGAAAGAGAGGACTTGTAGAATTTTAAGGAGGTAAATACTATGCAGGAAGCAAGAATAGTAATCGGTGCAAATTTTGGAGATGAGGGAAAGGGCCTCATGACAGATGTATTTGCAAGAGAATTTATGGAAAAATACGGCCGCTGTCTTGTTGCCTGCACAAACGGAGGAAGCCAGAAGGGTCATACAGTAGTAGATGGCAGAGGCAGAAGGCACGTATTTCATCATTTTGGGTCAGGAGCCTTAAACGGTGCAGATACATATCTTTCAAGGTACTTTATCGTAAACCCTATAATATTCAACAAGGAATATGAGGAGCTTCTCTCTAAGGGTGTATGTACCAGAACCTATATCGACGAGGAGTGTCTTGTGACACTCCCGACCGATATGATGATAAATCAGCTTATTGAGGAGGTAAGAGGAAAGAAAAAGCATGGAAGCTGTGGATTTGGAATCTTTGAAACACTTTTTAGAAATGCTAAGTTTGGTCCAAAGCATGAGGAGAGAATTGTCGAAAAGACGGAAGTGCCCTGCCTTAGAATTAAGGTGAAGGATATGATAGAGGGAATTACAAAGGGTAATTTCATGGAGATGTTTAAGACCCTGCCAGATTACATAAGATATAGACTCAGGTTCCTCGAGATTAAAAAGGATAAGCTCGATATAAGGTGGCAGGAGATTATAGAGGATATGGAGGCAGAGGTAACCGACATAATAGAAGCCTTTTACGATGATTTAAAGCTTATGCTCCAGCGAGTAAATGTGACAGATGAGAGAGTGCTTAAGGGCTATGAGGGGGTAGTGTTTGAGGCAGCACAGGGACTTCTTCTTGATCAGAATAATGTAGAATATATGCCATTTCTCACACCTAGCAATACAGGAGTGAAGAATCCAGCTGAAATAATTGACAGATATCAGACGAGGAATATAGGTGGGGAGGAGGAAGCTTCGCTAAGGAATATCAAGGTGTGTTATGTGACAAGAAGCTACATGACCCGTCACGGAGCAGGAAGATTTGATGAGGAATGCCCAAAGGAGGAGATTAACAAGGACATGTATGACATGACAAATGTCCCTAATCCATTTCAGGATACACTAAGGTATGGTAGACTTGAGGTAAATGCACTATTTGAAAGAGTGAAGAGAGACCTTAATGATATTGAGGATACACTTCCGCTGATCGGGGAGAAGGTAAGTGTTATTAGATGCCTTGCAGTTACTCACTTAAATGAGTATGCTCTCGATATGAACGATGTAAGAAATCAGTTTGAGGGCTTTGAAATAGTAGAGAAATATACGGAAAGCTAGTGCGAGAGACCTGGGATAAGAGCCAGGATTAGTATAGATCTAAATATTGACAAATAATAGATAATAAAAAGCCGGCCAAAAGTCAGTTTACCAACTGACCTTCTGGCCGGTGCTTTTTAATTTCTACTGTTCATCAACCACTGGAACGGTGAAGCTCCAGAAGGCGTTAACCATCTTTGGATGAGTAATAACAAAATGAATGCTTGGGTGATTGCCCTTTGAGATTAAAACGTAACCATTTTTCATGATTTCAATATTAATATTCTTAAAGGCCTGGTTTCTGTTAAAGCTTGCAAAATAATACTCATAGGTGTCTGCAAATTCCTCACAGAGCTCCTTGTGCTCTAAATACTCCTCGTAGGTGTACACTATCTCCTTCTCATTGAAAATCTTTGAGAGAGGGAGAGTCAGAGGTGTCTTTGCAAATTCCTCCCTTGAGAAAAATGGAAGCTCGTCGGAGATGTTTGAATTAGCGAGAAGCTCTATAGTGGTTTCCCTTTCGTGTTGTACAAATTCAATAATCTGTTTTCTATCCTTGACTAGGATTCCATTTCCATCAAGGATACGTATCAGTAAATCATCCGAGATTGTGTAAAGTGGAAGACTAGAGAGAATATGTCTTCTTGCACCCTTTTTGTGGGAGAGAATCTGATAGGCCCTGTCAAAGGAGGCAGACTTCTCCTTGAGATAAATATTCATAAGAGGAGATGCCTTGCTTAGAAGGTTTTCCGCGTACTTTGTCCAGTATTTAAGCTCCTCCTTGTTGTTTGTGAGATAATATCTTCCGCTTGGATGAAAGCCATTTATACATTCACCACATAGGGCAGAGTAGCCAGAAACATAGTTTAGGTGGTGATAAACTGAATTGTCTATGTGCTTAAAGTAGTAAGGAGATACCTTACCTGTCATATAGATTGGAATCCAGCTTTCAAGACCGAGCATCATCTCCTTGAACGGTCTGTTAATATTGTGGATTATATTAATTCTATGACCCTTCTTGATGGTCATCGCTATGGCATACATCCATTTCTTTCCAAATTCAATATCCTCAGCCATATCCTCCATAGGCATATCACTGCACATGAAAACCGGAGCCTTTGACTTTGATAAAACAGTGCTTTTGAAGAAGTCAAGTTCACCTTGCTTCATCTCGTCTAAGCCGTAGTAGGCCTTTTGAGTCGGAAGCTGAAATGGCACATGAGGAACCTTTAATTCATCAAACTTGATGGACTTGATATAGTCATCAAGGTCAAAGGAATCAAGGTTTTTAAGGAAGCCATCAAGAGAATTGTGCTCCTCAAGAAGCTCTGAACCAAACCATTTGTGAAGCTCCTGAAGCATTGAATGTCTGTCGTTTATTGCCTGCTTATTGCAGCCAATTATCGCTGCAATGTTAAGGAGCTCCTCCTCCTCGGTATATTTGTTAAGTATGAAATCGCAGGTTTTATCTATGAAGCCAATCGGATCAGATGGCATACGCTTGCCATTTCTGATTCTGGAAATGTAAGAGGTATCATAATTAAGAGCCTTGGCGAACTCTGAGGTGTTAACCTGAAGCTCAAGCAAAAGTGTACTAAGATGGCTGCCTAAATCGGAATAGCTTGAAACATCAGTTAGGGGTTCATTAAGGCTTCTGTATATCTCGTCAAATAAAAGGGGTACCTGATTTCTCTCAGATATTTTAACTATTGCGGTGGTGAGACTTGTTATTATGTCTCCATGCTTTTCAGGAACTCGCTGTCCCTTTCTGTAACGGCTGATTGTTGCCTCTGATATACCGGATTCATTTGAAAGCTCCGTGCCTGTAGTTCTGGCAAGCTCTATGTAATCGTTGAGTACATTACTAAAATCTGACATTTTTTCTCCTTTCCTCCCACAGCGTATATCGCTTTTATGGAACTATACGAGTGGAAATTGTTATGAAAAACTCTATTATAAATATACTGCTTTTGTGTAAATTTTATTACTAATATTTCCGCTTTGTCAATGACAAAAAAGGAAAGATAAGACAATAAAAGGATGAATAATGATATAATAAATTCACTTAGGGTGCTTATATTTTTGCACTGGAATTAAACGAAGAATTTTAAGATTCAAGGAGGGAAACGGATGAAGAAAAAAAGTATTTTTAGAAGATTATCTGCTATGATGCTAACACTTGCGATGGCAGTAGCACTTGTTCCAAGTGGTCTTTCAAGTGTTTATGCAGCCGAGGCAGAAGCTGAAGTGATTGAGGATAATGATAATGTTAATCAGATTAAGGTGACATTTTATTCTTATCTCGCATATTATGGGGATGATGAGGAATGCTTTTCAGTTACTGTGTATGCAGATGAAGATGGAAAGGTTACATTTCCAGAACCACCAACTCCGATTGGTGAATTAGCGGATAAGGATGTTGAGTTTTATCAGTGGTACATGACTTCTACTAGTAGTGTCACTAATACAAGAAGGGTGGATGCGGACACTGTATTTACTGCGGATGCAGTAGTAACTTCTTTTTGGAAGCACACAGATGTTAAGGATAATATCACTATAATAACCAATAATGATACTAAATATATAGACAAATACTATATCGATAAAGAACTGACTAAGGAGATAACCAAGGAAGAGTATGAGGAGAAGCTTTCCCTTCCAAAGTATTATGTTGAAAAGCAGGATGAGGATTATACATATGGAGAGTATTCATTTTTGGAAGAAAAATCAGTGCTTACTGATTCAAAAACAACATTTACAGGAGCAACATTTATAAATGATATTTCATATCAGCCGATGTCAATCAATAGAGGGGCGGTTACAGGTATAGGTAGTATGAATATTGGAGCATCAGTTTACTATTTCGAGACACAGGAGTATCATGATAGTAACGAGTACTATATAAGAGATGGAATAAAGAATCACTGGCTTGAGGAGTATGTAGCGCCTCCATCACTGAAGGGTGTATGTCAGATTCCTAACAGTGAAGGAACTGGTGCACTAATCGGCCTTGAGACTATGGGTGAGGATGCATATTCCGTAGAGATATTGATTCTTGACTGCAACCTTCTCAAGGAGGGAAAGGATGCATGGATTTACACAACGGGAAAATGTGGAATCGTAAACAACTGTCTCTGGACAACGCAGGACCTTCCATATGGATATTTCTGGACACTGTTCAGAGTTTATGACCAGTATGGACGACAGATAGATGAGAAGTGTTATGGCTTTGAAAATGTATTCTAAATAATGACAGGCGATATAGCCGGGATGGCAAGGAAATGTCCATTCCGGCTATTATTATTTTTGTCCGAAATTTGACATTTTGCCATGTAAAGAAAGTCACAAAAATGTAATATAAGTTATATATAAGGTGTGCACGTTTTTGGTATAAATAGGTTATAAGAAAAAAGAGTTCGAAATACAAAATTTTTAGCAAAGGAGAACGAGTTTTATTATGGGTATTATTAAGTTTTTGGATGAAAATGGAACATTTACAATGGAAAGACCAGAGAACTACAGTGGTTTATACTTTCCAGTGGCACAGAACATGGGATTAAAGAGTGCAATTTCCCCAAATCTTGGCGGAGATTCAAAGATGAATCAGAATGCATTTTTACTTGAGCCAGTCAGTGTTGAGAATTTGAATAACAACAGAGGCACAAGAAACTTCTGGGTAAATGTCATCGGCAAGGGCGTATGGTCAGCAACAGGTGCTTCAGCAAGACAGGAAGCAGACAAGTTTACAGATAAGCAGGACGACAGCGAGATTGAGGCAGGCTTTATGTGGCAGAAGGTCACAAGAAAGACTGCAGAGTACGGACTTAAGGCTGAGGTTACTTCATTTGCACCACTTGACATGCCAGTTGAGGTTATGACAGTAACTATCACAAACGAGAGGGATGAGGAGGTAGAATTCATCCCAACAGCAGCTATTCCAATCTATGGAAGAAGTGCTGATAACATAAGAGATCACAGACACGTAACCTCACTTCTTCACAGAATTAAGGTTACTGATAACGGAATATTAGTTACACCAACTCTTTCCTTCGATGAGAGAGGACATAGAAAGAATGAGCTTACTTACTATGTTTTAGGTGTTGATGAGAATGGTGAAGCACCATTTGATTTCTACCCTGCACTTGATGATTTCATCGGTGAGGGTGGTACACTCACAAGCCCAAGATCAGTTTTAGAGAATAAGGACGGAGTTAAGCCAGGCTTCGAGGTTGATGGTCAGGAGGCTCTTGGCGGATTCCGTTTTGACAAGAAGGTTCTTAAGGCTGGCGAGTCTTACAACTATACAGTAGTTATGGGAATTACTGAGAAGGAAGAGGAGATTAAGGACGTTGTCTGGTCTTTTGGTTCAAAGGGCAGAGTTCAGTCAATGCTTGCTAAGGCTTCAAACTTCTGGAAGGAAGAGGTAAATGTAAGCTACAAGACAGGTTCTGAGGACTTTGATGGCTTCATGAAGTGGGTTAGCTTCCAGCCAATCCTTCGTAGAATCTATGGATGTTCCTTCCTTCCACACCATGATTATGGTAGAGGTGGAAGAGGCTGGAGAGATTTATGGCAGGATTGCCTCTCACTCCTTATCATGGACCCAAGCAGTGTTAGAGAGATGATAGTATCAAACTACGGCGGAGTTCGTATTGATGGTACTAACGCAACAATCATCGGCGAGAAGCTCGGCGAGTTCGTTGCAGATAGAAATGGTATCGCAAGAGTCTGGATGGATCATGGCTTCTGGCCATTCCTCACAACTATGCTTTACATTAACCAGACAGGTGATGTTGATGTTCTTAAGGAGACAGCTACCTACTTTAAGGATGAGCAGTCAAAGAGAGGAACAGAGCTTGATAAGAACTGGAACGCTGAGTATGGAATCAAGCAGAGAAAGGAAGATGGCCTAGTATATGAGGGATCAGTACTTGAGCATATCTTACTTGAGCAGCTTTGCTCCTTCTATGAGGTTGGTGACCACAACCATATGAGACTTAGAGGAGCAGACTGGAATGATGCTCTTGATATGGCAGCAGAAAATGGAGAGAGCGTTGCATTTACAGCTGCATACGCAGGAAACCTCACAAGTATTTCTGAGCTTTTAAAGACCTTAAACAAGAGATTTGGCTGGGAGGATGTAGAACTCTTAGACGAGATTTCAGTACTTCTTCAGGATGATGAGGCTGTTTACGACAGTATCGAGGAGAAGAAGGAGGTTCTTGCAAGATACACAAAGAAGTGTGGCCACATCGTTAGTGGAAAGAAGAAGAAATTCGAAATTATTGAGCTTGCAGAAAACCTTGAGAAGAAGGCTGAGTGGATTAAGGAACACATCAGAAAGACTGAGTGGATCGATGGAAATAATGCTGATTCAAACGGCTGGTTCAACAGCTACTATGACAACAGCAAGGAAAGAGTTGAGGGCTTCTTCAATAATGGAGTAAGAATGATGCTCACTGGACAGGTATTCACAATTATGAGTAAGACTGCAACAGATGAGCAGGTTGCCATGATTTGCAAGAGCGCAGATTCATACCTCTACAAGAGAGAAATTGGTGGCTACAGACTTAACACAAACTTCAAGGAGGTTAAGCTTGACCTTGGTAGAATGTTTGGTTTTGCATACGGCGAGAAGGAGAACGGAGCAGTATTCTCTCACATGACAGTTATGTATGCAAATGCATTATACCAGAGAGGCTTCGTTAAGGAGGGCTACAAGGCATTAAATACTCTTTATGAGAATGCAATGAATTTCGAGACAAGTAAGATTTATCCTGGAATTCCTGAGTATTTCGATGGAAAGGGCAGAGGCTTATACAACTACCTTACAGGTGCAGCAAGCTGGTATATGCTTACATTTATCACTGAGGCATTTGGTGTTAAGGGTGAGTATGGTGACTTGACTATCGCACCAAAGCTTGTAGCAGAGCAGTTCGATGAGAATGGTGAGGCTAAGCTTTCACTCACATTTGCAGAGAGAGAGTTTACAGTTACTGTTAAGAACGAGAAGAAGCTCGAGTACGGCGAGTACAAGGTTCAGTCAGCAGACTGCGACGGCGTATCACTTGGAATTGTTGATGGAAAGGCTGTATTTGAGAAGGCTGCTCTTTCGGCAATTGACTCAGAGCTTCATGAGATTACAGTTGTTCTTGCATAATATAATAAATGAATAATTTTGATAAAATGTTCGCGGAGAAGGAAAAATATTAGGAAGCATTTTATCGTATGTATAAGGAGGATATATTAATGAATTACGGTTATTTCGATGACGTAAAGCGTGAGTACGTTATCACAAATCCATGCACACCAGCACCATGGGCTAACTATCTTGGCTCCCCAGAGTACGGAGCAGTTATTTCAAATAATGCAGGAGGTTACAGCTTTGCTCAGTCTGGCGCAAATGGAAGAATACTTAGATATGTATTCAACAACTTTGATCAGCCAGGTCGTTACATCTACTTAAGAGATAATGACTCAAAGGATTACTGGTCAGCCTCATGGCAGCCAGTTGGCAAGGACTTAAATGAATATAAGAGTGAGTGTCACCACGGAACAGGTTACACAAGAATCAACGCTGATTACTCAGATATTCATTCAGAGGTTCTCTACTATGTGCCACTTGGAAAGACCTACGAGGTTTGGAATTTATCAGTAACAAATACTGGCAGCACACCTAGAAACCTTACAATCACAGGCTATGCAGAGTTTACAAATAACTCAAACTACGAGCAGGATCAGGTTAACCTTCAGTATTCTCTTTTCATTGGAAGAACATCCTTTGCAGAAAATAGAATCAGACATACAGTACATGGAAATCTCGATACACTAAAAGAGGGCGAGTATGTAGACTGTAAGAGAGCTACAGACAGAATCTTCGGTCTCGCAGGATCTAAGGTTTCTTCATACTGTGGTGATAAGAACGAGTTCATCGGAAGATGTAACGGCTACCACAATCCAGTTGGAGTTGTAAATGGTGACCTTGGAAATCACTTAAGCTACAATGAGAATTCATGTGGTGCACTCTCAACAGTTATCACAATCAATCCTGGTGAGACAAAGGATATGGCCTTCATCCTTGGACTTAAGGAGAATGCAGAGGCAGAGGCTATTATGGCTTCATATGCAGATGTTAAGGCAACCTGCGCTAAGGAATATGAGGAGGTAGTAGCTGACTGGCACGGAAAGTTCGAGAGCTTCCAGGTTAACACTCCTTCAAAAGAGTTCAACACAATGATTAATACATGGAATGCTTACAACTGTTTCATGACCTTTATCTGGTCAAGAGCCGCTTCATTTATCTACTGCGGTCTTAGAAATGGTTACGGCTACAGAGATACAGTTCAGGATATTCAGGGTGTAATTCACCTTGCACCAGAGATGGCTGTAGAGAAGATTCGTTTCATGCTCTCAGCACAGGTTGACAACGGTGGTGGACTTCCACTTGTTGTATTTGACTTCGTTCCTGGTAATTCAGGTACTCCAGAGGATCCTGAGTGGGTTAAGATGACAGGTCATCCACACTACAGAGCTGATGATGCTCTCTGGCTCTTCCCAACAGTTTACAAGTATGTATCTGAGTCAGGAAATCTTGACTTTATCGATGAGGTTATCCCATATGCAAATAACAATGCAGAGGGTACAGTATATGACCACTTAAAGAGAGCAATTGACTTCTCTATGAACAGACTTGGAAATCATGACCTTCCAGCTGGTCTTTATGCAGACTGGAATGACTGCTTAAGACTTGGTGCAAAGGGAGAGTCTTCATTTGTAGCTCTTCAGTACTACTATGGCATGACAATCTTAAGAAAGTTTGCTGAGTACAAGAAGGATGAGGAGTACATTAAGTACTTAGACGAAAAGCAGGTTGAGCTCGGTGAGAAGATTGAGAAGCTTTGTTGGAATGAGGATAGATTTATCCGTGGCTTCACAGAGGCTGGTGAGGTTATCGGACATAGAGATGACCCAGAAGCAAATATGTGGTTAAACCCACAGTCATGGTCAGTTATCAGTGGTTATGCATCACCAGAGCAGGCCGACAAGGCGCTTGATAACGTATATAAACAGCTTAATACAGACTTCGGTGCAGTTCTTATGGATCCTCCATATCATGAGCATGCATTTGACGGAGCACTTGCTGTAATCTACAACCAGGGTGTTAAGGAGAACTCAGGTATCTTCTCTCAGTCACAGGGTTGGATTATTCTTGCAGAGGCACTTCGTGGACACGGCGAGAGAGCATTTATGTACTTCAAGGAGAATGCACCAGCTGCACAGAATGATAAGGCTGAGATTCGTAAGCTTGAGCCATACTGCTACGGCCAGTTCACAGAGGGTAAGGCGAGTCCACACTTCGGACGTTCACATGTACACTGGCTTACAGGTACAGCTTCAACTGTTATGGTTGGCTGCGTAGAGGGTATCATGGGTATGAGACCAGACTTCTACGGCTTAAAGATTTCTCCATCAGTTCCAGCTGACTGGGATAAGTTCTCTATGGAGAAGACCTTCCGTGGCAAGAAGCTTCACATCACAGTTGAGAATCCAAACAAGAAGGAGTCAGGCTGCGAGAAGCTCACAGTTAACGGCCAGGCTGTTGAAGGAAACTACGTTCCTTACGACATGATGACAGAGAACACTGAGATTGTTCTTACAATGTAATAAAAGGTAATAAATGTGCTAAGCCAGGGAGAACACCCTGGTAGAGTACGAATATAGAATAGCGAGCAAAGCGCGAAGCATTTTGCGAGCTTTAAGGATGGCGTAAGCAAAGTATCTATTGATATTTTGCTTGCGCTATTTTTTTTGTATAGTCTGTGGCTCCGGTCGCCACCCTTGACAGCACATACAAGAACTGATGATAGGTTGTCAAGGGCGGCGAAGAACTCAAGAACAGTTAGTAGTCCTACCCGTCGTTTGGGCATTGTATCAGTTCTTGTATGCGCCATCAAGGGCATGCCGCTACGCGGTGGCTAGGTTAACCTCGGGCTATGAATCTAAGAACAGTTAGGTGAGGACAGCGGGAAGGCGGTTTCTTTGTTGAATCGCTGTCGCTGGCCGGAGAAGTTCGGGGTGAGGACAGCGAAAGGGCGGTTATTTGTTGAATCGCTGTCGGGTGAGGAAGAAGACCGGGGTGAGGACAGCGGGAAGGCGGTTGCTTCTTTGAATCGCTGTCGGGTGAGGAAGAAGACCGGGGTGAGGACAGCGGGAAACCGGTTGTTTTTTTGAATCGCTGTCGGTAGAGGGAGATGACTGGGGTGGGGACAGCGGGAAACCAGTTGCTATCTCGAATCGCTGTCGCTAGACGAAAAAGGTTGAGAAAAAGGCAGAAAAAGATAAAAAAAGTGTGTAACACTAGCTAGTCTCCTGTGTATATCAAAACATAAACAAGCAAACAAATTAAAAATAGAGAAAAATCAGGAGGAAAAAACTATGAGAACAGAAATGATGAACACTATGGTAACAGAGGAGCTTAGCCTTGAGGCACTTGAAAATGTAAACGGAGGCTTATCTTTAAAGAAGGTGATTAAGGGAGTTGTACTTGCAAGTACAGGAGTGCCAGGACATGCCGCATACATGACCTACAAGAATATCAATAAGTTAATAGATAACTATAATGAAAGAACCGGAAAGACCAGTATTTAAAGAATATTAAATCGAAGCCCGCTGCAGAATTAATGCAGTGGGCTTGTTGTTTTGACTTGTGTGCCAGCTCGAAAATAATATAGCTATTTGAGAAATAACAGTATATAATATATATGTATAGTCTAGAAAAGGAGGAACACCATATGACAGATGAATTAATAAACGTTGTAACAAATGAAGTTGTGGAACAAGTGTTGGAGTTAGTTAATGACGATATTTTCAAGATGTATTTGTATGGCTCCTATGCTAGAGGAGATTTTGATAGTGAGTCAGATATTGATATTATGATTATTCTAAATTGTAGCAAGGAAAAGGTTAGACAATACCGTAAGCAAATTAGTAAATTGGCTAGTAGAATTGGACTTAAAAATGACGTGGAGGTTTCACTGTTACTTAGAGATAAGGAGTCATTTGAACAAGGTCAGAGAATATTACCATTTTATCAAAATGTTGCTCGAGAAGGAGTGACATTGTATGGATAATGAGAAGAAAGCTCTTGCAATGTATAGATTGGAACAATCTAATATCTGTATAAAATCCGCAATTTTGTTGGTTGAAGCAGAAGATTATAAAGGCGCTGCAAATCGAGCGTACTATGCTGTTTTTCACAGTATGAGGAGTGTTTTAGCGCTGGATGGACATGATTTTTCAAAACATTCTGGAGTATCTGCGTATTTTCGAAAAGAGTATATTAAAACAGGCATATTTGATGTGGAGTATTCGGATATCATAAAAGAAGCATTTGATATGCGTAGTGATAGTGACTATGATGATTTTTTGTTATATCTAAAGGAGAAGTTGAGGAACAAATCACTAATGCCACAAAATTCTACGATATAGTAAAAAAATATGTTGAAGAGCAAAACAACTCTTGAGAATATAAACTCACTGGAAGTCTTTTGCAGAATATGCGATGTAGAGGATAATTCCAATATTGTGATAATATAGTCAACGAATAATATATGAAGACAATAACAAGCCACAAATCACGCAAAGGCGTAAGATTTGTGGCTTGTTTTAGTTAGTTGCGAGTGAAAAGTCCGGGGTGGACAAAGACAAAATACGTGCTACTATATGTAGTGAAGGGGTTATCCAAAATAGTGAGCAAAAAGCGAAGTATTATGTGAACTATAAGATGATTTGGCAGGGTTATAAAAGTTAGAGGACGCAGTATGATAGCAAGATATGATGAAACTATAAGGACAATTAATGAGCTGACGGTTCACGCGGGAGTATTTCACTCTGACGACGTGTTTTGCGGAGCAGTCGCACGAATACTAAATGAAGAGGCAGTGGTTAATCGTGTAAATGACGCTACAGAATTGGAAAATGATCTCGAAAGAGGTATTATTGTCGCAGATATCGGCAGAAAGGAATTCGACCATCATCAGCCGGACTGCCCTGACAGGGAGGATGGAATTAAGCACTGTGGTGCATCAAGACTTTGGTTTGTCTATGGTATTTCAGTTGTGGATAAGCTGTTTCCTGCGCTTACTACGCTTAAGAAGGCAGAGGTTTGCGACGCAGTATATAGGAATATGCTCCGAACAATAGCTGCTCTTGATAATAATGTCGAGAACTTCCCAAAGGATGTTTACTCAGTTGTGACAATCGTGGAGGCATTTAGGCCGACCTGGAATGAGGATGCAACCTATGATGAGGGGTATTTTGAGGCAGTGAAATACATGAAGCTTGTCCTCTCAAATGAAATAAGGAGATATGCTGCAGAGGTACTCGCGGCAGACATAGTAGAGTCTAAAATCAGTGAAATGAAGGATGGAATTGTAATTCTAGATAAGCTTATTCCATGGAAAACACCGGTAATTAAATGCAAGTCAGCCAAAATCGTAATATACCCATCACTGAGAGGCGGCTTTAACCTTGAGCCAGTTCCAAATGAAATTGAAGAAATAACATACCGTGTTGATATACCAGCTGCATGGCGTGGCTTAAGCGGCGACGAGGCAGGGAAGCATTTTAAGGGAATGACCTTTTGCCACAGAGGTGGCTTTGTCCTCGCCTTTAAGACCAGGGAGGATGCGGTAGCATGCGGAAAATATCTGGTGTGTACAGAGAACTAAGAGTGATTGAAGGAAAATCACTGTCGCAGGGGCAGTACAGGATATTTAACAGCATTTAACGAGATAGAAGCAAGAAACCTAAGCAAGAAACCTAACCAAGAAACCTAACCAAGGAGTGTTTATGAAGAATTATTTGTTGCTTTGTGCAATTACGGCAAGTCAGGGGCTTGATGAAAAGTTAAGAAGGATGGCGGATGAGACCGGAAGCTTAGATGCAATGGTATATGGAACAGTATATTATTCGAAGATAATTAGTAGCGAAGCTAGTGATCTTTTTGAACTGACTGATGCAGGAAAGCAGTTAAGCATAAATTCATTGTTCCAGACAAACAGGTATTATGGGATGATTCTCCGGGATTTTAAGTATGAGGTAATCGAGAAGGATAATAAGGACAGGTTTTTTAAGGAGTATTATCTTAGCAGGTTTATTGCCGATACAAACAGAGTGAGAAGAGCCCTGAGAGATAGTAGTGAGGAATCATACAGTGGTGAAGAAGCCGAGTGTACCGAAAATGCATATGGTGGAAAAGAAGCTAAGAGTGATATTAAGGATGAAATAGTGGACTCTGATACGGATTCATTTTTCATTACGGCTAGTAGTGAGGATGAATTTGAGGAGACAAATTATATAAAGGTTGTGAACCATACGCCGGTGGGAGATTTTGAGTACAATTATAGTGATGATACAATTCTTAACAATGAGCTTGCCGAGGGCGACATGGTTGGTGTAAGGCTTGGATTAATTGAGAGATTTGGAAGAAAAGCTTTAGAGATGACTGAGGTGCATATCTACCATACGACCAAGAGAATTATCACAAAAAAGGAAAAGGATGCAGAGGTAATAGCCGCCGTAAAGAGCAATAATGAGAAGATTTCTGAGCTCTTGCAGCAAAATTATGACCTGCTTTACGAACAGGGACTGATATCTGGAAGGTTTTCTGTTGAGGAAAACAAGATGAGCCTTGAAAATGAAGCTAACCAGACAAAGCAGGATGATAGCAGGATAAAAATACCAGATCAGATAGTAAAAGCAAGGGTTACCTATGACGAGTTTCTAAGGATTGACGATATCTGCGGGGACGGAGAAGAGATAAATGAAAGCGAACATAAAAGCGTATATGAGAAGCTGATAAAAAGGCTTCAGTTCAAGGATGCCTACAGGTTTATGCTTGAGAATTTCAACTACCCGGAGGAAGTTGCAGGTGAATTTAGAAGGCAGTATGTTGCAGAGTGCGCATCAATCATGGAGGCAACCTTAAGAGAGTGCCTTGTTTCGGTCAGTGCAGTATGCAAAAGCTGTGCAAAGAATATCGCTGATAATATGAAGCCTGAGTGCTGTGGAAGCTATTTCATCTCTAGAAAGTATATGAATAAGGAGTATTCATTTGTTGGGGCAATCGAAAAGCTTAAGAGTAAAAATGTACTCCACATGACTGAGGAAGAGTACGAGGAAATCATCGGTATATATCAGGAGAGAAATAAGATACATATTTCAAACAGAGACGAGACAGCAGGCGAGCTTGATGATGAGTATATTAAAAAATGCGTTAGAGTATTTGACAGATATTTTTACTGTCTCAATCAGTATCTTATGCCGAAAAAGGGTGAATGCTTAAGAACCATGAACCAGCCTGAGGAGGAGCTGGCGAAGTATGCTTACGGTTTTGCAATAAAGGAGAAATTCTATGAGTGATGAGTTAGTGAATAAAGTAAATGATGAGCAGTACTGTCCGGATGATAATCAGAGCGAGTCGGATTGCGACAGGTTCGATTTATATACTGAGCAGCAGGCTGAGGACGACTACGATTATAGATTTGAGGTGGCCCTAGTCAGACTTCTCGCGAAGCAGTTTGCTGATATTGTAAAGCTTGATGCAGACACTGTGAGAGAGAATATTGAGGCAATACTCGGACAGGATAGCGGGGAGGAGTTCGTTATTCCGATGAACAGGCTCATTGTCGCAGTTTCGAATATATATACATTTATCATTGGTATGAATCAGTTTGAAGAAATGCTTGCAAATGTGATAGAATCAGTCAATAAGGAAATTATATTTTCGACGGAAGAGATAAAAGATGAGCTTAAAAATGAAATGGAGGAGTATCATAAGAGCATGGAGGTTGATGACACATGGCTTTTTGATACAAGCGAGAGCTTTGATATAAAGCTTGGTAGTCTCGAGCCAGATTCCCCTGCAAGCAAGCAGATAGTTAGTCTTTTAAATAATGTGCAAGCGGTATATACTAATGAAGAGCTAATTATGAGTGAGGCTTCTATGGATTTGATTGGACAGGTTATCTCTAATTTTGCCTATTTCCTGAAGGCAGTTTCAAAAAATGACTCATTTTACCATTATCTGATTAGCTTCCTTGAGTACCAGAGGGCAAATGGTGGGAAGTATATTTCAATATCATCAAAATAGAGCAGTAAATCAAGGAATTCGGTATACATAGCAAATTATGATATATCATACACAGTAGAAAAGCATAAAATGTCGTTATGTGCGACAGATTATGAAGAGCATACACAGAAAGGAACAGGCTATGATGTTAATTAAAAATGGAAGAATAGTTGATCCATCAACAGGAACAGATAAGGTGATGGATATTTTGATAGATGGAAAGACAATTGTTAAGGTTGGAGAGAACCTCGAGGCGGGTGAGTCCGAGGTGATTGATGCCACAGGACTTGTTGTGGCCCCGGGACTTGTTGATACCCATGTGCATTTCAGAGATCCAGGCTTTACCTATAAGGAGGATATAATAACTGGTGCTGCGGCAGCGGCAAAGGGCGGTTTTACCCTGGTAGTTTGCATGGCAAATACAAAGCCTGCGGTAGATAATCTTGAAACCCTGGAATACATTCAGAAGAAGGGTGAGACTACAGGAATTCATGTTATGCAGGCAGCAACCATCACAAAGGGCCTGAAGGGCGAGGAGCTTGTTGATATGGAGGAGCTTGCTTCGGCTGGTGCAGCTGGATTTACTGACGATGGAATTCCTATCATGGATGAGAAAATCCTGACAGAGGCTATGATAAGAGCGAAGGCTCTTGATTTACCGATAAGCCTTCATGAGGAGGATCCACTTTTTGTAAAGCAGGCGGGAGTAAATATGGGAAAAGTTTCAGAGGAGCTTAACTATGGCGGAGCGTCAAGAACAGCTGAGGATGTAATGGTTGCAAGGGATGTAATTCTCGCGGCACATACAGGGGCAGCAGTTTGCATTCAGCATATTAGCTCTAAGAATTCAGTGGAGCTTGTAAGGATGGCGAAGAAGATGGGAGCAGATGTGCATGCAGAAGCAACACCACATCATTTTACACTCACAGAGGATGCAGTACTTAAATACGGAACCTACGCAAGAATGAATCCACCACTCAGAACTGAGGAGGACAGACTTGCTATCATAGAGGGAATAAAGGATGGCACCATCGACATGATAGTGACTGACCACGCACCACACAGCGTGGAGGAGAAGGCTAAGCCTATGGATAAGGCACCTTCAGGAATCACAGGTCTTGAGACCTCGCTTGCACTTGGAATAAAGTCGCTAGTTCAGCCAGGACACATTTCACTGATGAAGCTCATTGAGATAATGAGCAAGAACCCTGCAGAGTTCTACAGACTTACACCGGGAAGTATCTCGGAGGGTGCTGTTGCCGACCTTGTAATATTCGGAGAAAATGAGCTTTGGACAGTTGATAGCTATGCATCGAAGGCGGTGAATAGCCCATTTACAGGCTGGGAGCTTCCAGGCAGGATACATTATACAATCTGTGATGGTAAGGTGGTATTTGAACAGTAGAATTCAAACTAACCTGTTTATGAGTAGCATAATTGTGGATGGAAAAGATGTCAGATTATGAAGTAGCTGCTTTGGCATTTATCAACTTGACTTAGGATAAATAAATCTGGATAAATGATATGGATAAGAAAATGAATAATAAAGCAAAAATTTACCTTATGCTTTCAATCGCGACCATGATAATGATATTCATTTTCTCGCAGCAGGATGGTAATCAGTCCTCGGGACTTACAGTTTTTGTTGTGGATTTGATTAAGAGGATATTTAATCTTGGAGGCGGAGTAAGTGGAGGAGCATTTACCATACTTGGAATTCCTATCAGGAAGGTTGCCCATATGACGGTGTATGGGGTACTTGGGTTCAATGTTTCTGGATTTTTATATAATCGTGGATTGAGTGCGGAAGAAGATGATTCAGGAGCTTCAAAAAAGGCAGGGATGAAAGGTGTGAGAAGGCAGATACTATTATCTCTTATCTGGTGCCTTGCTTACGCAATCTCAGATGAAATCCACCAGTCCTTCATACCAGGAAGAGCCTGCCAGCTTAGGGATGTGGGCTATGATATGTGTGGAGCAGTACTCACGGTAGGATTTTATTACACAATTATACACAGACGTGAGAATAAGTCGAAGAAACCGACCAAGAAACAAGAACTTACACGGGAAAATAGTAAATAACAGACAATAAATGATAATAAATGACAGGGATGCTTGTAGCTAAATTTGGCAATGGGTATATTTTTGTCTACATTATAAAAACATCAGCTGGTATTATATGTACCCAGATACTGGGCATATGTAATACCAGCTGATGCTTTTATGGGGGGCTTTTGATTACTTAATTAATTGGTCAAAATACCATTTATCTACTTATAGAGATTTATTGTTTATATATCTTATAGATACTTTACAAGCTCATCAATGATTGGAGCGTAGTGCTCACCACAGAGTCCGAAGTCCTTCTCCTTGTAGGTCCAGCATGCACGGCCGATGTTGTACTTTGTGAATACTGAATTGATGTCCTTGAACCACTGGAGTGTTCCGTCAACTGGAGCCTGGTCGATAACACCGTACTCGCCACAGTAGATAGGAGCATTTCTCTCCTCAGCAACCTTGATTGCATCCATAAAGATTGTCTCGAAAAGGTCTGGTCCGAGTGAGGTGATGTTTAAGGACTTGTCTGCAAGTGCACCTACCATACAGCCAGGGATTTCTGCTGAACGCTTAAGGTACTCATCACAGCTTTCTGGATAGTTAATATGGAAATCAAGAGGCATGTTCTCAACCCACCAAGCTGTCTGGTGTGTGAAGAGCATTGGCTCGTAGCAATGGAAATTATATACAATGTTCTCGTCGATTGGGGCTGTGAGGTACTTGATAGAAGTAACAGCATTGTAGCCAACTCCACCGTAGAGAATCTTAGCAACTGGTGCATTCTTTCTGATGATTGAGATGCAGGTATTTGCAATTGTGTTCCATTTATCGACAACGTCGAACTTAACAACCTCATTTAAAAGCTCGAACATAATCATATCCTGGTACTTAGCGTATCTTGCGCTTAACTTGTCCCAAAGCTTGTAAAATCTGTCAATCTTGTACTCGTCATCAAAGAAGGTGCATGAATAAGTTTGGTCATCGAAGATATATCCGTAGGTCTTGTGAACGTCAAGGACTAAATTTAAGTTGTATTTCTGGCACCACTCAATACAGTTGTCAACGTAAACGTAACCGCTCTCCTTAGTAGTACCGTCCTCCTCCTCAACATTCTCATAGTCAAGTGGAAGTCTAACATGATCTAATCCCCAAGAGGCAAGAAGCTTGATGTCCTCCTCTGTGATAAATGTATCAAGATGCTCCTTATCAAAGGTTCCCTGTGAAAGCCATCCGCCAAGGTTAACGCCCTTATAAAATCCTTCAAGTGTTCTCATAATGTAAAATTCCTCCATATCAAAAATATATTCTTTATTAAAATACCCAAAACGAAGATCGCCACGACCTTCTAAAATAAATCCGTCATTTGTTGAAATTATAGTAGCAAATGAAATTGCATTATAATATAATATACGTGTTAATAATATAATTATTGTGTTGTAAATTATTATCCACTATGCCGTCGGTGATGGGTTGCGGCATAGTAAAGAGAGAAATCAGACATTTCCTATGCCGGATGAACAGATAGGCTTATACGAATTAAGGATGAAGAGAAGATATAAAGGATGAAATAAGTTTGGAATAAGTTTGAAATAAGGATGAAATAAGGAAGAAATAAGGAAGAAATAAGTATGGAGATGGACATTCGTAATATCATAGATAATAGAGATAATATAGAAGAAAACGACAGTACAATAGACTATAATGAGATTCACAAAAAGGAATTCATACAAAGGGAGTACAGCATTCATCACCCAACCTATGACAGAGAGCTTTCGTTCTACCAGAAGGTAAGTGAGGGCAGAGTAGAGGAGCTGAAAAAGGGTGAGGAGGAGTACGATTATACTGT
>DCHE01000066.1:45132-54071 GCA_002314775.1 Lachnospiraceae bacterium UBA1760 | reverse complement strand
ACTCGATTATACTGATATGGTGGGAAGAGGTAAGCTTTCTTCTGACGATCTAAGAAATTATAAATACCACGATATTGTTATGATTGCGATGATTTCGAGATTCTGCATCGAGGCCGGTCTCGAGGAGATGGAGAGCTATAATCTGAGTGATTATTATATCAATGCCTTGGACAAGGCAGATACCATTGAAAAGGTACGCGCACTTCATTCAAAAGCAGTACTTGATTATGCGAAGAGAATGCGAGAAAATAGGAAGAGAAATATTTTCTCAGTTTACTGTATAAAGGCCATGGATTACATCTATGACCATCTCCATGAAAAAATCAGTGTGTCCGACATTGCAGCCTTTATCGGAATTGACAGAGCATATCTAAGCAAGCTTTTTCACAAGGAGGTGGGCATGACCATATCTGCCTACATTTTAGAAAAAAAGCTAAAGGCTGCTGAGAATATGCTGCTTTATGAGAACTACAGCTGCACTGAGATAAGCGAGTACCTTAGCTTTGCCTCGGGAAGCTATTTTATCAAATGCTTCAGAGAGAGATACAAGATGACACCAAATGAATATAGAAACAAGAATTACAGAAAGCATTTCAGCTATAACAGTGATAAAAAGCAGAATTAATGCCCTTGGATAAATCAGGTGAAAAGATGGGAATTAGAGACAGAATAATCGAAGAAGAATTAAAATTAAACTTATCTGCCTGGGACAGATGTAAATCATCCTATGTTGAGGATAGCGAGTTTATTGAGCATCAGTGCAGGATGGGGGACATTTATTATGGAAGGCATTTTCTTCTTTTTAAAAGGAGAAGATATCCTGCATCCTACAACAGCTGTGAGATCATCGCAACCTACAATGCATTACTTGACCTGGACAGCCTTGGAGAATGCGATTTTCCGACCCTTATCAGCAGGTATCATAAAAATGGAATTTTCTTCGCCGGCCTTTTTGGAACGAGGATACATTCCATCAAGAGGCTTCTTATAAAGCTCGGACTTAATGCGAGATTTATATGTAAGAAGAAGCTTTCTGACTATTACGAAAGCTTAGAGAAAGCTTGTGATGGAGAAGAGGCTGAAGGAAAAAACGTGACAAAGAAAACCTACATAGTATCCTTCTGGAACAGTCGTCGTACTATATTTCATGGTCTTCACACGGTGAGTATAACTGTTGCAAATGGTGGCTACAGGATACATAATAACAGTACATCTAAAAGATTTGGCACTTTAAGGGAGTGCATTGACTATATAAATGAGGACGGAAGACTTATAAGCGTGATAGAGGTGACAAGGTGATGAAGAGCCTATTTAGAAGATTTTTCGAAAAATTTAAAAAGAAGGATGAGACTATAGATGAGGCTCCTGATTATAGTATTGCAGCAGAGATGGCAGAAAGGACTCTTCCAAGTGTTATTCCTGGAACCAATTATATAAACAGAGAGCTCTCGTGGATTAATTTTAATGAGAGAATTCTGTCTCTTTCCATGGATAGAAGAAGAGATATTAATGAGAGAATCAAGTTTTTTATCATCTATCAGACGAACTTGGATGAGTTTTACAGGGTCAGAATTGGAAAAATCAAGAGAAGAGCCGACAGTCCACACCAGATTTACGAGACAAAAACTGGAAAAAGCATGTCAGACCTTATTGCAAAGGTAAATGATACAATTCGTGAACTGGAGCCAAAAAGGGAGATGGCCTACGAGCTTATTCGCTATGATTTGAAGAAGGAAGATGTAGAAATTACTGAGGAGTCGAGGCTTAGTAAAAAGGAAAGACTTGCACTTAGAAAGAGGCTTCCTGATTTATTTGCAAGGCTTCAGCTTTCGTTTTATAAGCCGGACGTTAATTTTGAGGCTGAAAACATGAGATGCTATGGAATAGCAATGTTTCAGAGTGGTACTACTCCTTATGAATATGGAATTGTGTCCTGGAGCAAGGAGGAGGATGAATTAATCCATGTCCCAGGCTCTGACAAGCGTCTTCTGCTTACGGATATTGTCAGAAATCATATGACGGAGATATTTGCAGGACATAAGATTCTTGGGGCTGCAGTAATCCGTGCCGCAAGAAGCGCCGAGATTGACATTTTTTCACTTAGGGAGCGCAGGGAATCCTACCGTGACCTTATCGAGGAGATGGTCTATGAGCGTGAGGAAAAGGAGTTTGTGAGGGTAGAGGTTTTAAATGGCTTCGGAAATATCAAACGACTCATTTGTGGAATATTCAGGATTGATTACAATTCTATAATAGAAGAAAAATATGCAGTGGATTATCATTTTCTTTCAGATTTAGTGAAACGTAAGGAAAAAGAACCAAAGCAAATTGAGAGAATTCTGCCTGAGGAGGGAAAAATAGATGCAATTCTTGCGAGAGACTACCTTCTCTCCTACCCGGAAAATTCTTTTGTGGAATATGTTGAGCTTTTGGAGGAGGCGGCAGAGGATGAAAGAGTTTCTAGCATAATGATTTCAATCTATCGACTGGCGGAGGAATCTAAGGTTGCTGCAGCGCTAATTAAGGCCGCTGAAAATGGCAAAAATGTAAGTGTAATTATGGAGCTAAAGGCAAGGTTCAGCGAGCTTGACAATTCAAACTACAGCAGACTTTTTGAGAGGTCAGGAGTAAGAGTCTACTACGCATTTTCAGGTCTGAAGACTCATGCAAAGCTCAGTCTAATTAGCCTTATGGACGGAGCCTTTGGAAGATACATTCTTCAGGCGGGAACAGGTAATTACAATGAGATTACAGCGAAGTCCTACACGGATTTATCGCTGCTCACATCAAATAATGCACTCTGCGAGGAGGCAAGAAGGCTTTTTGACAATATCATTAATGAGGAGCTGGGCGAGGTGTCTGGCGAGATGCTCATCTCTCCTAAATATATGAAGAAGCCGATAATCGCAATGATTGAGGCGGAGGAGAAGAAGGTAAAGGAAGGTAAAAAAGGATTTATCGGTATCAAGGTAAATGGCTTAAATGACAGAGCAATAATCGACAAGCTTATGCATGCTGCGAATAATGGAGTTAAGGTCAGGCTTATTGTAAGAGGTATCTGTTCACTTAAGCTCCCATTTGAGAAGATTATCACGCTTGACTCAGAAAAGATGCCAGCAAAATGCGACATTGAGGTGAGAAGTATAGTTGGAAAATACCTTGAGCATTCCAGAGTTTATATATTTGGAACAGGAGATACTGAGAAAATCTATATTTCCTCAGCCGATCTTATGAGCAGAAATGTCAAGAGAAGAGTGGAGGCGGCAGTTCCTGTGTATGATAAGGAGATCAAGGCGAGAATCAGATATATGTTCAACTCTCTTTTGGAGGATGAAGAAAGCGGCTGGGTGATGAGAGAGGACGGCTCCTACAGTCCTGGAAAATCTGTTGAACTGTAGTTGTATTTGCATACATTAAAATGGATGGGTAGATATGCTATTAGATAAGGATATCAGGGAGCCACTATTTGACTACCTTGAAGAAAAATACGGAAAAATAAGAATATTTGAAGAAAAGAATATGGGAGACTCAAGAGCTGATGTAGTCATGATAGGAGAGGATTATATCATTGGAATCGAGATAAAGAGTGATGCTGACAGCTACCAGAGGCTCGAGAGTCAAGTAAAAGATTACGACAAATACTTCGACATGAACATTGTGGTGGTTGGAAGCACTCATGCGAAGGGAGTCGTATCCCATGTTCCGGATTACTGGGGAATTCTTTCCATAGAAGAGACAGATGTGGCTGAAAAGCCTGACATTTACGTGGTCAGAGAGCCATCGGACAATCCAAAGTGTGACATATTAAAGAAGATAAGACTTCTCTGGAGACCGGAGCTTGCTCATATTCAGGAGCAAAAGGGGCTTTATAAATACGCTGCAAAGAGCAAGGATTTTGTCAGGGACTATCTTGTGAAAAGTATTGAGAGGCCGGAGCTTGATGTACTGATAAGCGAGGAATTATTTGAGAGGGACTATAATCTTATCGCTGAGAGAATTCTCGAATACAGGAAGGCAAAAAATCCGAAAAAGAGGGTTAGAAAAAAGAGAGTAAAAAGAAAAAGGCGAGTTTAGCAATAGTGAAGAAATTCAGGAAGTTTGAGTAAAATCGACAATCTATAAACAATTTACAGGCTGGGCAAAGCCTTGACTTTAACATAGTAAAGTGTTAACATTTTACCAGTTAGAAAAGCTATATTTTTAATATTTGGAGGATAGAGATGATTAAGGAAGCAATCGTAAAAATTGTCAACAAGGAAGACCTTACATATGATGAGGCTTATGCAGTAATTAACGAGATTATGGGTGGTGAGACTACAGCTACTCAGAATGCAGCCTTTCTTGCAGCTCTCTCAACTAAGAGTGCAAAGGCTGAGACAACAGACGAAATCGCTGGCTGTGCAGCAGCTATGAGAGACCACGCTACCAAGGTTGATACAGGAATGGATGTATTTGAAATCGTTGGTACTGGCGGAGATGGTGCACACAGCTTTAATATTTCAACAACATCAGCTCTTGTTGCAGCTGCAGCAGGCATGAAGGTTGCTAAGCATGGTAACAGAGCAGCTTCTTCCCTTTCAGGAACAGCAGACTGCTTAGAGGCACTTGGTGTAAATATTCAGCAGGAGCCAGAGAAGTGTGTTGAGCTTCTCAAGGAGGCTGGAATGTGCTTCTTCTTTGCACAGAAGTATCACACATCAATGAAGTATGTTGGACCAATCCGTAAGGAACTTGGTGTTAGAACAGTATTCAATATCCTTGGACCTCTTACAAATCCTGGTTCACCAAAGCTTCAGCTTCTCGGTGTATATGATGAGTATTTAGTTGAGCCACTTGCTCAGGTTCTTATCAGCCTCGGTGTTGAAAGAGGTATGGTAGTTTACGGAATGGATAAGCTTGATGAGATTTCCATGAGTGCACCAACAAAGGTTTGTGAGTTTAAGGATGGCTGGTTCAAGTCATACGTTATCGCACCAGAAGATTTCGGCCTTACAAGATGCACAAAGGACGACCTTAAGGGTGGCACACCAGCAGAGAATGCTGAGATTACAAAGAGCATCTTAAAGGGTGAGCTTAAGGGACCAAAGAGAGATGCAGTTCTTATGAACGCTGGAGCATCACTTTACATCGGTGGCAAGGCTGAGTCTATAGCTGAGGGTATCAAGCTCGCTGGCGAGATTATCGATTCGGGTAAGGCTTACGAGACACTTGAGAAGGTTATCGAGGTAAGCAATAGATAGTTCGGAATGGTAAATTGGTGGCTGACGGGCGGGCTATTAATAGCACGACGGGGCTAGTGACCTGCATATAAAGAAGAACACCGCACAAAACGGCTTCGAAAGCGTTTGTTTTAGGTTCTGTCAGAGTGACAGTTATCGAAACGCTTTCTGCAGATTGTTTTGTGCGGTGTCTTTTTATATGCAGGGTTGTAGTTTACGAGTGCTATTAACAGCCCTTGGGGTTGGCACTTGTTTAGAGTAGATTTACTTTGGGGCTTGTATTTATTGAACTTTGGTTGAGTTTTGGGTTTTATATGGGTATGGGGATTTGTACGATTTATATAATGAGATAGCAAGAAATTATGCATAAAATGAAAAAATAACGAAAAAGAAAAATCCCCCTTGAAATTTGTAAACATAAGTTTATAATGGTAAACGTTTCGTGTCAAAATTTGACAGATTTAATTAGGGCAAAGGAGAAAACCATAATGGGAAAAGAAAAATTAAAACCAAAGCTGTTTAGCGTTATGAAGACCTACAGTGGCGCGCAGTTTGGTAAGGATGTAATTTCAGGAATTATTGTAGCGATTATTGCACTTCCACTTTCAATCGCTCTTGCGCTTGCTTCAGGTGTTGGTCCGGAGCAGGGTATTTACACAGCAATTTTTGCTGGATTTGTGATTTCTTTTCTCGGTGGTAGCCGTGTTCAGATAGCAGGACCAACAGCAGCATTTGCAACCATCGTTGCAGGAATAGTTGCAAAAAATGGAATGGATGGACTTGTAGTTGCAACAATCATTGCCGGAGTTCTTCTTATATTAATGGGTCTGCTCAGACTAGGCAGTCTTATCAGATTTATTCCATTTACAATAACAACTGGTTTTACAGCCGGAATTGCCGTGACCATCGTAATCGGACAGCTTAAGGATTTCTTTGGTCTCACCTATGCGGAGGGTGTGAAGCCTATTGAAACTATAGAGAAGGTTAAGGCAGTAGCCGAGTTCTTCGGAACAATTAACCTTCAGGCACTTTTGGTCGGAGGTGTGTGTTTATTAATCCTCATCCTCTGGCCAAAGAAGCTTGATAAGATTCCTGCTTCACTCATCGCAGTTATCGTTGGAATCTGCATGGTTAAGTTCCTTGACTTAAAGGTTAACACTATCGGTGACCTTTACACTATAAGCAGCAGCCTTCCAAAGTTCAGCCTTCCAAATTTAAGCTTTGACATCATTAAGAGTGAGTTCTCTGATGGCTTTACAATCGCAATTCTTGCAGCAATTGAGTCACTTCTCTCATGTGTTGTTGCAGACAGTATGATAAATTCTAAGCACCGTTCAAATATGGAGCTTATGGCACAGGGTGCCGGAAATGTTGTTTCGGTTTTATTTGGTGGTATTCCTGCAACAGGAGCTATTGCAAGAACAGCTGCAAACATTAAAAATGGTGGTCGTACACCAATCGCCGGTATGGTTCACTCGGTAGTACTTCTTCTTGTACTTATCGTGCTTATGCCTTACGCAGCACTTATTCCAATGCCAACAATCGCAGCAATTCTTTTCATCGTTGCCTACAATATGTGTGGCTGGAGAACCTTTGAACATTTATGCAAGACTGCTCCAAAGTCAGATATCATCGTACTTGTTGTAACATTTGTCCTTACAGTAGTATTTGACCTCGTTGTCGCTATCGAGGTTGGTATGATTGCAGCCTGCGTACTCTTCATCAAGAGAATGAGTGAGGAGGTTGAGGTTAGAGGCTGGACCTACTTCGAGAACAGTGAGGATGACCCAGATTCAATCGATCTTAGAAATGTACCTCAGCACGTACGAGTTTACGAGATTTCAGGACCTATGTTCTTCGGTGTTGCAGAGAGAATCGCAGACATCACACTCAAGGACTTCACAAAATGTCTTGTTATAAGAATGAGATCAGTACCTGCACTTGATGCAACTGCAATGCGTTCACTCGAACAGCTCTATGAGAAATGTAAGAAGAATAATGTTCAGCTTGTATTCTCTCACGTAAATGAGCAGCCTATGAAGACAATGCAGAAGGACGGTTTTGTTGAAATGGTTGGTGAGGAGAACTTCCTTCCACACATCGACGATGCCCTTAAGAGAGCCGCCGAGATAAAATAGTAAATACTGAAATTTGCTGGTTCATACAGCATTAACATAGATAAAATGATACGCCACGTAAAACGGCTTAGAAGACTCTGATTTCTAAAGACTGTTTTGCTGTGGCGTTCATTTTATATAAAGACTGAGGGCTTAACCTAAATTGTTCACATTTTTGAGAAAAAATATAGTTGAATATAATAATGGTTCGTGTTAAAGTAAGCATATCGTAAAAATGGGGGAAGTCTGCCCTTTTTTACGGTGAATTTAAGCATTAGTAAAATACACAAAATGCAGTTGGAAAGAAGGAATTAAGATGTACAAAGAGATACCGAAGCTGGTTATGTTTAGGAATCTTGGAGAGGATAGTATTTTGTATAAGCTCGCCGATATCATTCACGACTTTGAGCATGATACTGACGAGAAGGAGCACCTTATCACAAGAATATATGGGGAGATAAGAAAGCTTCTTGAGGTTGCGACAAACTATGGATTCAATAAGAATCTGTGGCAGGATTATCTTTCTTTTTTACTTATTACCAACGAGAATCCATTTACTCTTACCGCGGAGAAGGTTGGAAAGAGTGATGGCTCAGTAAACTGCTTTGCGCTGAATGATATGAAGATATTCAAGAGTCTTTTTGACTATGATTTCTCAACGATTGAGAAAGGTCTTGGGATAGACTGTTTTTCAACCATAACAAACTACAGAGCGATTCCAAAAAAGGAACAGATGTACAATGCGAATGTAAGTGAGAAGGTCAGAGAGGTTTCAGACAGCATAAATGCAGCAACGGATAGTAGTGAGGTTCTCGACATCGTGACAGATTTTTACAAGAGATTTGGCGTGGGAATGTTCGGACTCAACAAGGCCTTCCGTATCAAGAGAGATGCATTAGATGAGCTTCAGTTTATACCTATTACCAACACAGACAACGTTATGCTGGAGGATCTGGTTGGTTATGATATTCAAAAGAAGAAGCTTAGAGATAACACCGAGGCATTTGTGGCTGGAAGAAAGGCAAACAACTGTCTGCTTTTTGGAGACAGTGGAACTGGAAAATCAACCAGCATAAAGGCCATTATCAATGAGTATTACAAGGATGGACTCAGAATGATTGAGATTTACAAGCATCAGTTCGAGGATCTATCCACGGTTATATCTCAGGTTAAGAACAGAAATTACAAGTTCATCATTTATATGGATGATCTTTCCTTCGAGGAATTTGAGATTGAATATAAGTATCTCAAGGCGGTTATTGAGGGTGGCCTTGAGGTTAAGCCGGATAACGTGCTTATATATGCAACCTCAAACAGAAGACACCTTATCAAGGAAACCTGGAATGACAGAAATGATCTCAATCAGGAGCTTCATCATTCAGACACAATGCAGGAGAAATTATCTCTTGTTAACAGATTTGGTGTTACAATCAGCTTTTCAAAGCCAAGTCAGAAGGAGTTCTTCAACATAGTTATCGAGCTTGCGAAGAAGTACCCGGAGATTAAGCTTTCGGACGAGGAGCTTTGCCAGAAGGCAAATATATGGGAGCTAAACCACGGAGGAATATCCGGAAGAACAGCTCAGCAATTTATAAATTACTTG
>DCHE01000066.1:0-45053 GCA_002314775.1 Lachnospiraceae bacterium UBA1760 | reverse complement strand
GGTAGAATAGGAGAAAAAAAGATGATTAATTTTGGTGGAAAAGGTAACAAGAAATGGCAGAAGGTAACTGCAGGAATTATTTGCGGAATACTTGCAGTATCTATGATTATTGGCCTTCTTGTAAGCGCATTTTAATGATAAAGAGGAAAAAGATGAAAAAGAGATTTATAAAAAAGGTAACAGCTCTTGCCCTTTCTGTAGCTATGGCGATACCTGCCATCGCGGGAAGCAGCACTAAGGCAGAGGCGGCAAAATCATACTCTGGAATGCTTATACATGATAACATTTCAATCGATGGAATCGACGTGAGTGGACTTTCATACGTTGAGGCTATGAGCTTAATTAAGTCTTCAGCTGGAAATGATGTAAATGCAAAGGTTACAATCAACAGCCCTGTAGGTACAGTTACAACCTCTCTCGGAGAGCTTGGCTACAACCTTGACTATGTTAGTGCAGTTAAGCAGGCAATGGGCGTTGGCAACAGTGGAAGCCTTCTTAAGAGATATAAGGAGGATATGACGCTTCGTACAAATGGCGGTCTTGATATTGAACTGTCAGGAGTGATCAATCAGGAGGCTGTCAAAGACGTTGTTAATAAGCAGATTGGTGATGCTTTAAATGGTACAACCAAGGGCGTTGAGCTCAAAAAGGAAGGAAATGGCAAGGTAAGACTCATCACAGAGAGCTCTGGTGTAAGTGTTGACTTTGAGGAGACCTACAACAGACTGGTTGCTGCAGTTGGTGATGACTGGGATGGAAGTGATATTACAGTAGAGCTTTCAACAGACAGTAACGGTATGAGTGAGAGAGATAAGCAGCTCGCTGAGGTTACAGACCTTCTCGGTGAATACACTACTGACTACAGCAGTGCAAAGGGCCGTATGAAGAATATTGAGAGAGCTACATCGCTTATCAATGGTAAGATATTAATGCCTGGTGAGCAGATGAATACTCATAAAACACTTGAGCCAATCGATGCCTCAAATGGATACTACCTTGCAGGACAGTACGTAGGCGGACGTCTTGTTGACGGATATGGCGGTGGTGTATGTCAGGTAGCTACAACCCTTTATAACGCGGTAATTCGTGCTGAGCTTGACATAGTACAGAGGAATAACCATGGACTTTCAGTAAGCTATGTACCACTTTCAGCCGATGCGGCTCTTGCTGGAAATACCTACGACCTTAAATTTAAGAATAATACAGGCGCCCCAATTTACATTGAGGGAGTTTGCTCAGGTGGAAATGTAACTTACAGAATTTACGGTAAGGAGACAAGACCATCAAACAGAAAGATTGAGTTCGTTTCAAAGACAATTGAGAAGATCAATCCACCTGCAGATGTAATAACAGTTGATAATAGTCTTGCAAAGGGACAGAAAAAGGTTGAGCAGAAGGCTCATTATGGATACGTAGCTGAGCTTTGGAAGAATGTATATGTTGACGGTAAGCTTACAGAGACTATTCAGATGAATAAGTCAAAGTATAAGGCGGCTCCAAAGTATATTTCAGTTGGACCAGGTACTACAATTAATGGTCAGACGGTAACAGGCGGAGAGACAACAACCTCGTCCACAACTGCAACCACAACAGAGAAGACGACAGAGAAGACTACTGAAAAAACAGAGGCTACAACGGAGAAGACAGAGGCTACAACGGAGAAGACAGAGGCTACAACCGAAAAGCCAACCGAGAAGCCAACCGAGAAGCCAACCGAGAAACCTACTGAAAAGCCAACCGAGAAGCCGACAGAGAAGCCAACAGAGGCACCTCAAGAGGGTGAATAAGCTTCTGGAATAATATTAAGGTAATTAATATGGAAGAAAAACTTCAGAAAAAAGGAACATTTTCAAGTCATAAATTATCAAGAAGCGTACTTAAGCATATTGGTAAAAGAGATGAAGCTCTTCTCACGAGAACTCAGATTGGTAACGATGCAGCTATCTGGAAGGATGGAATGTGTCAGGTTACTCAGTCAGCTGCAGATAAAAGACTTGCTGATTCCCTTGGACTTACAGTCTCTGAGTTTGCATACATCAAGGCTGCAAATAACCTTTATGTTATCGGTGCGGTACCTAAGATGCTTGAGATTTCGGTGATTGCATCACCAGAGATCAAGGAAGGCAGATACAGAAGTGAGATGGACAGTATCATAGCTCTTGCGAGCTCTGAAAATGTTCAGATTACCGGTGGACATACAGAGGTTTCAGAATTCGTCACTGAATATATAGTATCAGTAACCATGACTGGATGGCTGAGTGACGAGGAACAGATAAGAAAGAGTTCTGAGGCTGAAAAGCCATGCCCAGGCGATGATATTATCCTGGTAAAAAGGGTCGGGGATGCTGGAGCACACATTCTTTCGGTATATAAGGAAGAGGAGCTTTTGAAGCGTTTCTCGAGGAGCTACATTTTAGATGCCAGAATTGCAAAGGAAGGGCTTTCGGTTAAGGATATTGCCTTTTCGGCACTGTCAAATGGTGCGAAATATGTTCATGATATTTCCTTCGGAGGCTTGTACGGAGCAGTATCCGAGGTGGCAGAGAAGATAAATTACGGCGTGAAGCTGGGGCATAAGGTAATTCCTATAAATCAGCCTGTAATAGAGATTTGTGAGTATTTTCACATAAACCCCTACGAGCTCTTCGACATGGGAAGTCTGATTCTGGTTTCAGACACAGAGAACTCACAGAAAATAATAGAGGCGCTTACAAAAGCTGGTGAGACTGCCACAGTAATCGGCACGGTCACCAGAGAGAAGGAAAAAATCGTATATGAGAAATCCCTTGATATTAGAAGAGTGATTACTTCCTATGACGGGGACAGTATCTATCAGGTTTTATAAATAATAGCGTGTAAGGCGCTAAACACTTGGTAAAATGATTTCGCAGGTGTTTATATTTGCGAAATTCAATATATAAATAAATGAAAGGAAAGTGCTATTTTATGAGAGAAGAAATTCTAAATCTTTTGGAACACAACTCAAGACTTGCAGTAGCAGATATCGCTGCAATGATTGGAAAAGAAGAGGCAGCAGTCGCGGCCGAGATTAAAGCCATGGAGAAGGAAAAGATTATCTGTGGTTATCATACAATGATCGACTGGGACAAGATGACTGAAGAAAGAGTAACAGCACTTATCGAGATAAAGATTTCACCAATCAGAGGTGGCGGCTTCGATAGAATTGCAGAGAGAATCAGTAACTTTGATGAGGTAAATTCAGTTTACCTTCTTTCAGGTTCAGCTTCAGATCTTATTGTAACTATTGAAGGAAAGACTCTTAAGGAGGTATCGCACTTCGTATCAGAGAAGATTGCACCTATGGAGTCAGTGCTCAGCACCTCTACACATTTCGTATTAAAGAAGTACAAGGATCATGGTGTTGAGTTCGAGAAGAAAAAAGAAGATGAAAGGATTCAGGTAATGCCATGAGAAACCCATTAGCAAATGTAGTAGTTAATATGAAGCCATCAGGAATTCGTAAGTTTTTCGATATCGTAAGTGAGATGCCAGATGCAATTTCACTCGGTGTTGGTGAGCCAGACTTCGATACACCATGGCACATCTGTGATGAGGGTATATATGCCCTCGAGAAGGGAAAGACCTTCTATACATCAAATGCAGGACTTGCTGAATTAAGAGCAGAAATCTGCAAATGGTACGAGAGAAAGTACGAGGTACATTTTAATTCTAAGACTGAGTGTCTTATTACAGTTGGTGGTAGTGAGGGTATAGATGTTGCACTTCGTGCACTCCTTAATCCAGGCGATGAGGTTATTATTCCAGAGCCATGCTACGTATCATACGTTCCATGTGTTCAGCTTGCAGGCGGAGTTCCTGTTACAATCTCGCTTAAGAACGAGAATCAGTTCAGACTCACCAAGGAAGAACTTAGCGCTGCAATTACAGATAAGACAAAGGTTCTTATCCTTTCATATCCAAACAATCCAACCGGTGCGATTATGAGAAGAGAGGACTTACTTCCAATCGCTGAGCTTTGTATCGAGAAGGATATCATAGTTATTTCAGATGAGATTTATTCAGAGCTTACTTATGGTGATGAGACTCACTGTACAATCGGCTCACTTCCAGGAATGGCTGAGAGGACAATCATCATAAATGGTTTCTCTAAGGCTTATGCCATGACAGGCTGGAGACTTGGATATGCACTTGCTCCAGAGATGATTTGTCAGCAGATGACAAAGATTCATCAGTTCGCAATCATGTGCGCTCCAACAACAAGCCAGTATGCAGCTGTTTCAGCTATCAGAGAGGGTGATAAGGATATCGCTAAGATGAGAGATTCCTACGATCAGAGACGTAAGTACCTTATGAGAAGACTTTCAGAGATGAACATTCCTTGCTTCGAGCCATTTGGTGCATTCTACATCTTCCCTTGCATAAAGGAATTTGGAATCACAAGTGATGAGTTTGCAACAAGACTTCTTATGGAGGAGAAGCTTGCAGTAGTACCAGGTACAGCCTTTGGTGACTGCGGCGAGGGCTTCCTCAGAATATCTTACGCATATTCAATTGATCAGCTGAGAGAGGCTATGGGAAGAATCGAGAGATTCATAGGAAAGCTTAGAGCTGACAAGCAGTAAAATATAGGAAAAACACATAGTGCCATGTCGTTTGACATGGCACTATTATTAGGAGGAAATATGATAAATATTGTATTACACGAGCCTGAAATCCCCGCAAATACAGGAAATATCGGAAGAACCTGTGTTGCGCTCGGAGCAGTGCTCCACTTAATCGAACCACTTGGTTTTAGTATCTCTGAGAAGAGTGTAAAACGTGCCGGACTCGATTATTGGGATAAGTTAGATGTCAGAACCTACGTTGATTACGAGGACTTTCTTGCCAAGAATCCTAATGCAATAATTTACATGGCAACAACAAAAGCTAAGCATGTATATAACGAGGTTCCTTATGAGGATGGCAGTTATATCATGTTTGGAAAGGAAAGTGCTGGAATACCAGAGGAGATACTTGTAGAAAATCCTGACAGATGCGTAAGAATCCCTATGTATCCGGAAATCAGATCGCTTAATCTTTCCAATTCGGTTGCAATTGTGGCCTACGAGGCTGCAATGAAGCAGGGCTTCACAGGTCTTGAGAAGACCGGAGAGCTTCACAGACTTAAATGGTAAGTGAAAAATATAAGGAGAGCAGTGCAATTAGTGCGCTGCTCTTTTTATATGATATGATAAAAAATATATTGATAAAGAATATTATTTATTGTAGAATATGTTTAGAAAAATGCAAAAATAGATAATAATATATGCAAATTAGTCAAAAATAATAGACAAGTGTTGAAGAGGTGGGTATGTTATCATTTAAGGATAGTGAGATGATTCAGGAACTGAAAATTGGAAATAGCTTTGGATATGTGCTAAGTGATAATAACATGTTTGACAACACCTCATATAAGGTATTGATAAATCAGGCTAGTGAGGTTTTTGTAAAGTGTATGACCACAGCAATCAATGGTAAGCTTGAGATTATGTACCTTACTGATGGCTATAAATCTGTAGCTTCTATGCTTGGAAAGCTTGACCCGGATACATTTCTTACGGTTGTTACGAGTATATTTGATGCAATCATTGAGACTTATAACAACGGATTTTTGTATGTACAGAATATTGACCTGTCCTGGGACAAGGTGTTTGTAGATACAAGTACTAACAAGGTTAAGCTGGTTTATGTTCCACTTAATTGTAGTGTATTTACAGATTATTCCTCATTTGAGTTTGAACTTAGATCAGGCATTATTCAGATTATTAATGAGAATATTCATGGAACATATCCGGATGTCAACAGGCTTGCTCAAAATCTTGCCAACAATTCAATGTCAATCGCGGAAATTAATAATACACTTAAGAGTGTGAGAAGGGGAGGCATCAAATTAAGTGGTGCAACATCGCTTGATTTAGGTGGAGCATCTGGAATTGGAGCAACAGGCCATACAGTGTCAAGTCGTGTCACCTCGAGCGTAGGCGTTGATAACAGTAGTGCAGGCTTTACAGAGATAATAAAAGGCGGGGTCCCAATGGCTGACTGGGGAGCAAGAAGCTCTGGTGGAGCAGCTTCGTGGGCAGGGGATAAAGGAACAGCCTCAGGTTTAACTAGTAGTACTGGAACCACAGGAACTGTAAAGGGCTCGAGGAATCTTATAATAAATATGGGAGACAAGAAGGCAGGGACTTCTTCAGTTAACACTGCTGTAAACAGTGGAGCGTCAGCATTTGCTTCGTCATATCAGACAGGACTAAAGCTTGTTGCGGTGAATTCATCAGTCAGACTTGAGATTCTCCTGAACAGAGATAGGATAACCATAGGCAAGAATCGTGCCCAGTCTGACTATGTGATTGATGGAAATAATGCAATCAGCAGAAAGCATTGTACAATCTATAAGACTGATTCAGGGTTCTATATTATCGATGAGAATAGTTCGAATGGAACCTTTGTTAACGGAATTAAGGTTAATGCTGGTCAGAAGGTAAAGATAAAAAAAGGCGATATGATAAGCCTGGCTAATCAGGCCTTTCAGGTTGTTTAAGCAGAGTGCAAGTTGGCAGGAGATACATATATGAGCAAACCTAAGGTAATAATTGCAGACGCAGATGAAAAATACGTGCTTACATTTCAGCTGAGATTTATTGAGGAGTATTTCAACAGTATAGACATTGAGGTTATCACTAGTAAGGAATACTTTGACAGCTATTTTTCCTCACCAAGGACAATTGAGATACTTATTGTTTCGGAGGAATTCTACACTGTACAGCTTTTGAGGCACAACATATCAAGCTTATTTGTACTTAAAGAGACAAAGGACGAAGCCACATACGAGGAAAATGTCAACATTCTCGATAAGTATTCTAATATCAAGGAAATCTTTTATGAGATTCGCGGCAAGAGCAGAGGAGTGCTCGATAATTCCGCAAATGCTCCAAAGGAGACACAGATTGTCCTTGTTACCTCAGCTACTGGAGGAGCAGGAAAAACTACTGTGGCACTTGGAATAGCAGGAAGTATGTCTCAGATTCATAAAAAAGTACTTTATCTAAATGCAGCCAGACTTCAGATGTTTCAGTATTTTATGGCAAATGCTACTCCGATAAGTGCATCGGATGTCTATGCAAGGCTTATGAATCCGACCCCTAACATATATAATGAGATAAAGCACGTTATAAGGCGAGAGGATTTCAGTTATCTTCCACCTTTTAAGGCAGCAATTGTTTCTCTTGGAATCAGCTTTGCTGCATATAATATGATAGTTGAATCTGCAAAGGCAAGCAGGGATTTTGATTACATTATAGTTGACGTTGAGAATGCCTTTGATGAGAATACAGCGAGATTGTACGACATTGCAGACAAGGTGGTTGTTGTTACAGGTCAAAGTCTATATGACATTCAGACAACTAATAATCTCATTTCCAATCTGAATGGAGTAACTCCGGAGAAGTACACATTTATATGCAACAGGTTTAGTAAAGACAGATACAATGCGCTCACTTCAGGGGAGATAAATATCAATTACTATGTGAGCGAGTACATTGAGGAGTTCGCATCAGACATGACAATAAGCAGTAAGGATATTGTCCAAAAGCCGGGAATAAGAAAGACTGCATTTTTGATAGGATAGACTATATAAGGCAGGCATAAACATAAAAGAGATAAGAGGGGAGGCATTTAATTAATGGAAAACAAGGTTGTTGTAATATTCAACATTGTAAATAAAAGATTATCATATGACATAGAGGTCCCTCTCGATATAACTGCCAGGGACTTAGTAAGAGCCCTAAATCAGGCCTATAACCTTGGGATTGACACGGAAGACATTACAAAGTGTCATCTTCAGATGGAGAATCCAATTGCTCTTCTTAGAGGAAACAAGATATTAGCTGAGACAGGAATAAGAAATGGCAGCATTATAAACTTTACTGAGTGAGGTGGCATATGATTAATCAATACAGGGTATCAATTACCAGCAAGAATTTATATAGAGAAGTAAGCATTCCCTTTGATGCCATGTCCTACAGCATAGGTACTACCGTTGATTGTAACTTCAGATTAAGAAGAGAGCTTTTCTTCGAGGATGTAAGGATTTGCTTCCTCAATACGAACAATGTCTGGACAGTAACCTGTTCCGATAACCTTTATATATCAAAGGGTGATACTGTTAAGCTTTTTACAAGGCAGGTAACACATGGTGAGAGCTTTGAGGTTAAATACCAGGGCTCAAACAACGTAGTTTTCACAGTTGAGTTCAATGTTGATTTTGACTCCGAAAACAAAAAATACGAAAGAAAGATTGATATAGGCAGCCAGAATACAATTAGTATTGGCTCTGGCAATGGCAACAATATCATTTTAAAAAGTCAATATATCTACAATGACCAGGTTGAGTTAATTAAACAAGCGGGTGGCTTAAGGCTGTCCATAAGAAACACAACCTACGGTGTATGTCGTAACGGTAACAAGGCCGCAAATAACGAAATCATAAAAGAGGGAGACTTCTTTTCAATTTCCGACTTCTATTTCTATTATAAGTCGGGAGCCCTATGGACAGAGATAAGAAATGACTTATCAGTCAGTGGCCTGAGAGTATCGGATTACCCAAATCAAAACAATTATCCAAAATTTCATAGAAATACCAGGGTGAAGCTGTCTCTCGACGAGAAGGAGATTGAGATTCTAGATCCTCCGGCAAAACAGGAAAAACCAGAGAGTCATCTTTTTATGAATCTGCTACCTGCTTTTGGTATGCTTCTTACATCGGGGCTTATGGCATTCATGGGCGGCAGTATGATTATTTTCAGTATTATTTCTGGTGTGATGGCAATTATCACAACCATCGCGGGAGTGATTCAGAGCAAGAAGGATTTCAAGAAAAAATCTGCGGAGAGAGTTGAAAAGTATAATGCTTACGTTGCAAGAAAGGATCAGGAGATAGGTCTTGCCAGAAATAAGGAGAGAGAAGTATTAAATCAGATTTATATTCCTAAGAGTAAGGAGATGGAGAGACTTGACTGCTTTTCGCCAGATCTTTTTGACAGACGTCCAGAGGATGAAGATTTCCTCAGCGTTAAGCTTGGAACAGGCAGTGTCAAGGCTGTAAAGAAGATTAACTATAAAAAGCAGGAAAAGCTTGAGATTGATGATGACCTTCAGGAGAAGCCTAAAAACCTGTATGATAAGTATAAATTTGTAAATGATGTGCCAGTAGTTGTTAGTCTTAAGGAACTGAATGCTGTTGGTGTGGTGGGCACCCTTGAAGCTAGACATGAATTACTTAAGATTATGGTTTCTGACATCGTTGCAAGACATTTCTATACTGATGTTAATATGTTTCTCATTGTAGATGAAAAGAATGCGGGAATTGTGAACAAGTTCAGATTCCTTCCATATATCCAGAATGAGGATATCAATTCAAGAAATATCGTATGTGATGATGATAGTAAGAAAATCATTTTTGAGTACCTTTACAATGAGTTCTCGAAAAGAGAGGAAAAGCAGGAGAAAAATCGAAATGATAAGCATTTAGTGCTTTTCTTCTATGACCAGTGTGGTCTTATGCAGCATCCTATTTCAAGATATATTGATAAGGCAAAGAGCATAAATGTAACCTTCGTATTCTTTGGCAATCATAGAAATGACATCCCAATGGGCTGCGGAAAACTGATCAATATCTTTGATTCATCAAGCGCACAGCTTGTTGACGTAAATGAATCAAAAAAATCTGTTAATTTTTCATTTGAGAAAGTAACAGATTATGAGATTGAGTGTATATCTAATAAACTTGCTTCAGTAGAAACTGATGAGGTTTCACTTGAGGGAAGTCTTACTAAGAATATAAATCTCTTCAAGCTACTAAATATCTTTGGAGCTGAGGACCTTAATCTTGAAGAGAGATGGAACAGTACTCAGGTTTACAAATCTATGTCAGTTCCACTTGGAGTGTCAAAGACAGGTGTTGTTTATCTTGATCTGCATGATAAAGCTCACGGACCTCACGGACTTGTCGCTGGTACAACTGGTTCAGGTAAGTCAGAGATTCTCCAGACTTATATTCTGTCGATAGCAACCTATTTCCATCCTTATGAGGTTGCATTTGTAATCATTGACTTTAAGGGTGGTGGAATGGTTAACCAGTTTAGAGAGCTTCCACATCTTCTTGGTGCAATCACCAATATTGATGGTAAGGAGATTGACCGTTCACTCAAGTCAATTAAGGCCGAGCTTCAGAAGAGGCAGAGATATTTCGCTGAGGCAGATGTTAACCATATTGACAAGTACATTCAGAAATACAAAGCAGGCGAGGTTAAGGAGCCTCTGCCACATCTTGTTATCATTGTAGACGAGTTCGCCGAGTTAAAGGCGGAGCAGCCAGACTTTATGAAGGAGCTTATCTCAGCTGCCAGAATTGGTCGAAGCCTTGGAGTTCATCTTATTCTTGCAACCCAGAAGCCTGCCGGACAGGTTGATGAACAGATTTGGAGTAACTCCAGATTCAAGCTTTGTCTCAAGGTTCAGGGGCCTGAGGACAGTAATGAGGTACTCAAATCACCTCTTGCTGCAGAGATTAAGGAGCCTGGACGTGCATATCTTCAGGTTGGTAACAATGAGATATTTGAGCTCTTCCAGTCAGCCTACAGTGGAGCGTCGGAAAAGGCAATGGATAATCTTGTTAAGCCATTTAAGGTTTCAGAGGTGTCTAGCTCTGGTAGAAGGAATCTTATATTTGAGCAGAAAAAAGCTCAGGGAGGAGAGACGGGAAGAAGTCAGCTTGATGCAATCGTTGAGTATGTACATGATTTCTGCGATAGTAGAAGTATAAAAAGACTTCCAAACATTTGCCTTCCTTCACTTGAAAAGACTATATCATTCGACCCGAATAAGTATGATATCAGGAATCCACTTATGGACATAGGTATTTATGATGATCCGGATAATCAGTATCAGGGTCCGGCATACATAGATATAGATACTAAGAATACTCTTATCATTGGTTCGTCGCAGTATGGAAAGACCAATATGCTTCAGCTTCTTATAAGAGAAATTGCGACAAAGTATTCTCCAAATGAAGCCGAGATGTATATTTTGGACTTTGGCTCTATGGTATTAAAGACCTTTGAGAAGCTTAGTCATGTGGGTGGTGTTGTATGTGCATCAGATGATGAGAAGCTTAAGAACCTCTTCAAACTCCTATCGGAGGAAGTGTTCACAAGAAAGGAAAAGATTGTATCTGTGGGAGTAAGCTCCTTCAGTGCCTACTGTGAGGCAGGCTACAGAGATATTCCAAGAATATATGTATTCATCGATAATCTCACAGCCCTTATGGAGCTTTACCTTGAGGATGATGATAGCTTGCTTGTGTTCCTCAGAGAGGGAATTTCAGTTGGAATTACATTTGTTATTGCTAACAATGCATCCTCAGGAATTAGTTATAAGTACATTTCTAACTTTGCAAATATGATTGCACTTTACAACAATGATATTGGAGAATATTCAAATATCTTTGACAGGCCACAGATTCAGCCAGAATGTACGCCAGGACGTATGATTTTATCTATAGATAAAACTATCTACGAGGCACAGAGCTATCTTGCCTTCCAGGGCGTAAAGGAAATCGACAGAGCAAAGGATATAAATGCATTTATCGATGATATAAATGCAAGAAATGAAGGCAAAAAGGCCAAGGTTATTCCATTTATTCCAAAGCTTCTCACTAAAGAAGAGCTTAAAGAGAATTATCTTGCTGAGTATCAGGACTATATGCTTCCTCTTGGTCTTAACTATGAGGATGTTCTTCCAGAGGTGCTTGATATCTCAAGACTTGGAGTTATCGGTATTAGTGGAAAGCAGGGAACAGGTCACAAGAACCTTATCGCTTATATGCTTAGCACTATGGATGAGAATAAGGATACCTGCCCGGTAAGTGTAACTATCATTGACGATGTAAACAGACGATTTGAAGAGTTTAAGGATTATAGTATCGTAAGCAAGTATACTCTTGATTATAAGCAAGTGGGCTCAGTTATCGAAAGCTACTACAATACATTGGAAAAGAGATATGATGAGATGTATGAGACTGATAGTAGTAACAAGAAGAAAACGTTGCTTATGCTTATTATCAATAATAATGATGCTGCAAAGCAGATTGCAGATGATTACGAAATCATGGATAAGTACAGAGAGATTGTATCAGCCTACAAGGATATGGGTGTATGCATAATCTTCTCAAACTATCCAAATCAGGAGATTTCATACAGTGCGCCTGAACCATTACAAAAGATTAAGAGTGACAGACATCTTATCTATATGGGCAGCCTGAATGAACTTAAGATAATTGATGTATCTTATGATGAGGCTAGAAAGTACAAGAAAAAATCAACTATTGGAGATGCTTTCTATATCAATGATTCTGAGATGCACAAGATAAAAGTGGTGAAACATATTTAATATATTCACAAAAAAAGAAAGGGGACTAAAAAAATGAGCGATGGAATTAAGATGAGCTTTTCTGAGGTAGAGGGCTACGCAAAGAAATTTAACAGTGAGGCAGAGGCATTACAGCGTACAATCTCAAATATGTACAGATACGTACGTGAGCTTCAGGCAGGCTGGAACGGAGAGGCAGCTAAGGGATTCGAGGAGAAGCTTAATTCACTCAAGAAGGGCTTTGACAACACTCAGCAGGTTATCTCTGATATCTCTTCTAATCTTAACAAGAGTGCTCAGGAAATGCGTGATTTCGATCAGCGTATGGGCCAGGGCTGGAAGTCTTAAGTTTTTAACTTCAGTCTATTCGAAGTGGCGCAAAATAGCGCCACTTCGTAAAAAAACTGGGGATATGGAAATGGAGGGATGATATATGGCTGAAGCAAAGATGACTCAGGCTGATTGCGACAGGATGAAGAGAGAAAAGGCAAATAAGCAGACGCAGCTTAATAATGCAAGAAGTAAAAATCAACAGATAGATAAAAAGATAGAAGCTTTGAGAGAAGCATATACTAAAATTATAAAGAAAAGAGAAAGCTATAGATCCCTAAAGGATGAAGAAAAGAAATTTCTGCAAGGGAAAAAACTGGATCGTAAATGGAAGGGTTCTCTTTACGATGCTTATAATGGAACATATGCTGCAAGCGTAATACAGAATGGTCAAAGCTATTATTCGTATTTGGATAAGCAGATTATGGATAAGATTAATAGTGAGATAAACAGATTAAGAAATCAAAAATATTCAGATACCTTTTTGGGTAATTTACAAAAAGGAATAAATGACTTAGATACAAAAATTAGAAACTTTTTAAATATTAAAGTATAGAGGTGAGCTAAGTGGCAAAAAACGTATTTAGCATACATAATAATCTTACTCTTCAGACAGCCAGGATTAAGGCTGTTGCTAATGATATCAATAATGGGCATATAAATATTAGTCAAAGGAATAATAAAAACGTAAAAACAATAAATAATTATGCTGATCAGGAAGAGAAGTTAATGAAGCTTTTGAATCTTTACATAAAGCTTGTGGAGAAGGATACAAAAGATATTAATGATATGGTAAAAAAAGTTATGCTTGCAGATTCCAAGCTTGGTAATAAATTTAAGTATGCAACTAAGGGAGCGAGTGCAGGAATTAATGCAGGTGTTAATAAACAAACAAAATAAGTACAAAAATAAGGGAATAACCATTGATTAACGGATAATTTAGTATAATCGAAGGGATATTAATATGGGATATAAGATAGATAGTGAAAGCTTCAACGGCATAGTTGTGGACGTTGGGAAAAATAAAGATAAATGGCTGAGTAATCTTAATAATACGATTAATAAATTGCGAGCAATTGAGAAGCTTCCTAATTTTCAGGGAAGTACTGCAGATTCAATTATAAATTATATTGAGAAAATTCATGTAAAGGCCATTGGAGATAACCTAAAGAATCTTCTGATGCTTCATTCTGGAAATATCGCTCTGTTTTATGGTGAATACGGTAATATTGAATCAAATAACATGGCGATAATATCTCAGGAAGAAATTCTGGATATAAAGAAAACAGAAGAAAAAAATAAAAAACGTACGGAGTCACTTGACTTGGAAATAGGCTCTATTTTAAAGAGTATTTCATCAATAGTAACATTAGGTGCAACAAATAAGGATAGAGATAAGGATGTTACAGAAGCTCAGACGTACTTAATAAAGTACGTTAGTAATGTAGATACTGCAATTTTAAACCTTGACTCTACTCATGAAAAGGCAGACTTTAATGAAACAGCTAAGCTGATTGAGTCATTGAAAAATCTCATCAAAGAATGTGCTTCTCAAAAAAGAGAATTTATAGAGAATTTTTCAGATAAATCAATCGGGCTATTAAATTCATATAATATGGTTGTAAATAGCGGAAGTCTTGTCGAAAAACAGTATAGCCAGAATTCAGTCAAGATAAAAGAGGCTGAAAAAAATGCGGTAACTATCAAAAAGGATATAGCTGATTATAAGGAAAGAGAAAAGAAAGCCAAGAGAATAAAGTTTGCGGTAGCGGTAGGATGCGCAGTAATTTCAACAGTAGTTGTTGTAGCAACTGCAGGAATGGGTACAGGTGCGGCAATTGCTATCTGTGCTGCTTCAGGTGCCGTAACCAGTGCAGCGGCAACTTATGCTGATGAGAGAACCAGTTTATATGTGGAAAAAGGAAATTGGGATATGACCGATGAGGAGAAAAAAAACATGTATAAAAATGTTGCAACCTCAGCGGTTGTAGGCGGAGTAACTGGAGCTGTAACTGGAGCATTTTCAGCAGGTGGAGATTTTCATACATATGCAATTAAGGAGGGCGTTAAGAAAACTCTTATTAAGGGTGGCCTTGCCGTTGGAGAGGAAGTATGTAAGGGAACGATGGAGCGAGGTATAAAATCAACTGTTACTGGTATTGGTGAGGTTGTTGAAGGAAAGACTGACATAAAGTCTGCAATCTTAAATGCCGGTGCCGATACATTTGATAAAAAGGAGCTTGGAAAGGATGTTGTAAATGGTACAACCTCATTTGTTATAGGTGAAGCTGCTGATGGTGTGTCAGAGAAGATAGGGCTTGATAAAATGACAAGCCACAAGAATAAGAATGCAATTTCAAGAACTATATCAAATGCTGGTAAGAGTTCGGCTGAAAAGGTAGTAGAGGGAGGAGTTTCGAGGTTTACCGATGACATAATAGATGGAAAGAGCCTAAAAGAAGCCGCAGGTGATGCAGTAGATGGTTATGAAATAGCCAAGGATGCAACAAAAGGTGCAACAAGTGGCGGAATAAAGGGTTTAGGTAAAACTAAAACTCATAAAGACGAGGTTAAGCATCATCGTCAGTGGGGAATGGAAAAAACCCATAAGATTGTAGCGGAAAGAAAAGCGCATCAGAAGCAGGTATATGAGACCAAATGTAAGAATCTTGAAAAGGCAAGAGAGGCTAAGGCAAGGAAGCGCGAAGCTGAGAAGGCAGCAGCTAATTAATAAATCTGGGTTATGACGTTGAACCCTGCAATATAAGAGAGGAATATATTATGAGTATAATAAAAGATAAATACAATGTTGAACTACCAACCGACTTAGTAAGCTTTATGTCAAGTGAGGATTATGATGCAAAGCTTGAGACTCTTATTAACAGAAAATTTTATATTTATGATACTGAACAGACTATAAGCATAAACCGTTTATATCGAACAGAGGAAGAAATAATAGCAGAAAATGCAGATTATGAATTCGAAGGCGCAACAATTGCAATCGGTAATTGTAATGAGGGTGGAGAGATTGTATTAGTTTACGACGCGGATGGTTCAAAGCTTTATTACTGGGATATCGATATGACATTACCATTATCCTCAGAGGAAGCAAATGTTTATTACCTGGCAGACTCATTTACAGAGTTAATTAGTGAAGCAGAAGAAGGAGAAGAACTTATGAAGAATGTAGATTATTTACCACTTGGAAGTATTATTTTAACTGAGGGAGGAATTCAGAAGATACTTGTTATCGCAAGAGGAATAATTGTTGACAATAACGGACAGGAGCTGTTCTTTGATTACGGTGGAGTGCCATACCCAATGGGACTTATGGGAAATGACATGCTTTACTTTAATCATGAGAATATCAGAGAGGTGGTATTTGAAGGCTTCGCAGATGAGGATGACAAGATAATTGTTGAGAATATCAACAACTATATCAATACCAAGGAAGATCTTGTATACGGAAACAAGGCTAATTGGATTGAGTAAACATTTTTGATAAATAAAAAAAGCCAGAGCAAATTGAAATAGAAATTTCAATTGCTCTGGTTTTTTTAATTAATTCTGGACTTCTGAATCCGTACCGCTATTATCTTCAGTGGTATTAGTATTTGTATTATTAGTATTAGTACTTGTAATATTACTATCATTCTTAATATTACTATTATTCTTAATATTACTGTTATTCTTAATATTACTAATATTACTATTATTACTATTATTACTATTATTACCAGCCCCATCACCATCCTTGCCCTTAATAGAGCTTGTCTTAGTGAGGGTGAATTTGAATTCAGTACCCTGGCCGATGGCACTGGTTACGTCAATATTTTCGTTGTGGGCCTTTACAATCTCCTTGGTTATGGCAAGGCCGAGGCCGGTGCCCTTTTTGTCCTTTCCGCGGGAGCTGTCGCCCTTGTAGAATCTTACGAAGACCTTCTTTCTTGTGTCCTCGTCCATTCCAATACCCTCGTCTCGAACAGATACAACGAGCTTTTCCTCACGGTCCATGACCGTTACGAAAATCTTGTGGTTTTCAGGTGTGAACTTTAGGGCATTGTCAATAAGGTTGTAAACTACCTGCTTGATCTTTTCCTTGTCGGCGGTAACTACAGTATCCTCGGAGTGATTGTTCAGGTAAATGGCTACCTTCTTCTCGATACTCTTAATCTCAAAGGTGTTGAGAGTTTTTTTGATGAGCTCAATTACATCAAAGCTTGAAAGCTTAAGGTATGGTCCGAAACGCTCAAGATTATTCAAATCAAGAAGTCCGGAGGTGAGCTTTGTGAGTCGGTCAGTCTCATCAAGGACTATCTTAAGATATCTGTCCTGCTTTTCAGGTGGAATTGTACCATCCTGCATAGCTCCGATGTAGCCCTTTATAGAGGTGAGCGGTGAACGGAAGTCATGGGAAATGTTGGAAATGAAATCCTTTCTGTACTGCTCAAGCTTAGAAAGTCCATCTGCCATTGACTCGAGCGAGTAGGCAAGACTTCCAAACTCGTCCTTTGATTTAATACCAGTTTTAACCTCAAAATTTCCACTTTCATACTCAGTCGCAACAGCGTTAAGTCTTTTTACTGGCTGGATAATCTTCTTTGAAACCACAGCAAGAAGAATAAATGCAATAACAATCATAACAAGACAAGGGATAAAAATAATGCTTATCAGATTGTTAGACATAGAGTTAAGCTCACTACTCTCTGCATGAATCAGAAGTGCTCCCTCAAAGTGCTCTGTGTTATCCCCCTCAACCCGGCTGGTAGAGAGAACAGGGACGTTGATAGAAACAACATCATTGTTGAAAAGTCCGTAGAAATTACCAGATGTAGAAAATCTGCCTCCCAGATTGTAGGACTTGTCATACAGGTAAATGTTTCTAGGATGACCTGCAATAATCGAGGAATCTGAGGTTGCGATAATCTGGCCCTTGTCATCTAAAAACCAGATTTCTGCATTCAGGTTCTGTGAGAAGAACTTGAAATCATTTTCCATATCTGCGACAGTATACTGTCCGATTACATATTGAAGAACGGTTTGTCGACCGATAAGTGTTGCCTCATTTGCAAGTGTGTCAGTACGCTCAGAAAGAAGAGACTTCTTTGTGAGGGACATAACTATAAAAATGATTACTCCGAAGGAGATAATCATGATTGAAAGGAAGGCAATGTAGATTCGGTCAAGAACGGAATGCTGCATTATCTCACCTCGAATTTATATCCTACACGCCAAACGGTTGCAATGGACCAGTTGTACTTTGCGTCGTTAAGCTTCTCACGAAGACGCTTAATGTGAACGTCAACTGTTCTTGTATCTCCCATAAAATCATAGCCCCAGAGCTGATTTAAAAGCTGCTCTCTGGTGAAAACCTGATTTGGTTTGCTTGCCATGAAGTAGAGAAGCTCAAGCTCCTTAGGAGGCATATCGATGACATTACCCTCGAAGGTTACAATGTAATTGGAAATATTTATTATTAAATTGTCGTACTCAACATACTGACCGCTTCTTTCGAAATCAGGCTTCTCAGGCTTTGCTGTAATGTCAGGCTCAGCGAGAATTGAAGTGGTTGAACGTCTAAGTACCGCCTCGACACGGGCAACTAATTCATTTGTATCGAAAGGCTTCATAATATAGTCATCGGCACCCATCTTAAGACCGAGAACCTTGTCAAATACCTCACCCTTTGCTGAAAGAATGATAATAGGTGTCTGTCTGGTCTGCCTTATCTTCTGGCACACTGTATATCCATCAATGCCCGGAAGCATTAAATCCAAAAGTATGAGGTCCGGATTAAAGCTCTGTACAAGCTCAAGGGCCTTTTCACCATCGTAGGCAATCTCTGTCTCGAAGCATTCCTTCATCAGGTAGAGGGAGATAAGCTCTGCGATATTTTCATCGTCATCAACGATTAAGATTTTTGACTTTGCCATAATTTTTCCTCCTATAGCTCAACAATTGTCACACCGGCATCACCCTCGCCGTACTCAGCAAGGTGGTAGCCCTTTATCTGTCTATTTCTTCTTAAGTAATCGTGAACACCCTTTCTTAAGGCTCCTGTACCCTTACCGTGGATAACTCGAACAGGAGAAGAGTGGGTGAGCATTGCATCATCAAGGAATTTTTCGAGCTCTGAAATTGCCTCGTCAACAGTTTTTCCAAGAAGATTAATCTCAGGGGAAAATGTATAAGCCTTTGAAAGGCCGGTCATTGCCCCTGTCTTTTTATTGCCCATAGCGGGCTTTCTCTTAAGACCGTTGTCATTTGCACGTTTTTCCTCATCGAAGATAACAAGGTCTGAGGCTGGAAGTCTGGATGAGAGAATACCCATCTGGACAAGGAGATTTCCGTTTTTGTCAGGAAGCTCAATAATATGACCGTCGCAGTTCATGCTGATAACGTGAACCGAATCACCTATCTTAAAATCCTTGGCATTATGTCCTGAGGTCTCAACCTTCTTTGGCTTATTCTTCTCGTAGGTGTCAAGCTTCTTTCTAAGACCTGCTCTTTTTTCCTCCATCTTTTTGAGGTCAGCCTTGTTAGGATTTGTGCGCCATTTGTTGTAATCTCTGATTGTAGTGTCGGCAACGTCCTTTGCCTCCTCGACAATAGTTCTTGCCTCCTCACGAGCCTTGGCGAGGATATCCTGCTTCTTGTCATCGAGAGTCTTTTCCTTTTCAGAGAGTCGCTTTCTAAGGGCCTCTGCCTCATTACGTTCTCTCTCTATAATGGCCCTGTCCTCCTCGATTTTCTTACGGCTGTTCTCAAGATCTGCAATAAGACCTTCTATGTCGATAGCGCTCTGCTCTATGTTATTTTTTGCATAATCTATAATATAGTCTGGAAGTCCTAATTTGTGTGAAATTGCAAATGCATTTGACTTACCAGGGATACCAATCATTAGCTTGTAGGTTGGCTGAAGGGTTGCAACGTCAAACTCACAGGAAGCATTTTCAACACCTGGCTCAGTTAAGGCGAAGGTTTTAAGCTCACTGTAGTGGGTTGTGGCCATACAGCGGGCACCCATGCCCTTAAGGTGTGAGAGGATTGAAATCGCAAGCGCAGCTCCTTCAATTGGGTCGGTACCACCGCCTGGCTCATCGAAGAGACACAGGGTGTTAGGACTTGCGTGGTTCACGATGTATACGATGTTTGACATGTGAGAGGAGAAGGTTGAAAGATTCTGCTCAATACTCTGCTCATCTCCGATATCTGCAAATACATCCTCAAAAACTGCCAGTCTTGAACCGTCTAAGGCCGGAATGTGAAGACCTGCCTGGCCCATAAGTGTGAAAAGTCCAAGGGTTTTAAGTGAAACAGTCTTACCACCGGTGTTCGGGCCGGTTACGATTAAGAGGGTGTAATTCTCTCCAAGCTTAATATCCACAGGAACACATTTATGCTTCTCAAGAAGCGGATGTCGTCCCTTCTTGATATCGATAATTCCCTCGGTATTGAACACTGGCTCTGAACCATTGTAGGAAATTGCGAATTTTGCCCTTGCAAATATAAAGTCAAGCTCTGTGAGGACATTTGTATCAATCATAATATCCTCGATGTAGCCACTTGCCTGCTCGCTTAAGCCAGAAAGAATCTTCTCAATCTCAATATGCTCCTCACTCTGCAGCTCCTTTATCTGGTTGTTAAGATTTACAACAGCCATAGGCTCGATAAAAAGAGTTGAGCCTGTAGAGGACTGGTCGTGAATCATACCAGGAAAATGTCCTCTGTATTCCTGCTTTACTGGAATACAGTATCTGCCATTTCTCATTGTGATAAGGCTGTCCTGAAGGTATGAACGACTGCTGTCATTTTTTATAAGCTTTGAAAGCTCGCCGTGGAGTCTTTCATTTGTAAAAAGTATCTCTTTTCTGATTCTCTTCAGATTTGAGGATGCATCATCGCATATTTCCTCGGCAGATAGTATGCATCTTCTAATCTCGGTTGAGAGAAAGCTAAGAGGCATAAGCTCACTGAACATATTTGTGAGTGAGTCGTTCGAAACCTCAGTCTCGTCAACGTCCTTTTTTGAGCCACCACCGTTTTCACCGTACTTTTTTACTGAGTCTGCGGTTTCGAGAAGGTCGGCAAGAAGAAGCAGTTCATTAGCAGAGAGTGCAGAGTGAATCTCAAGAAGTCTTAAGCTGGCACTGATCTCTCTTAAGCCTGAAAATGATACGCTTCCATACCTGTTGATTCTAAGCAGGGCATCTCTTGTCTGCTCCTGGAATTTCTCGATGTTACAAAGCTCCTTCTGGGGCTTCATCTTCTGGCAACGCTTCTTTGCCATAGGGGATGCAGCATATTCTGACAGCATCTCCAATATTTTGTTATACTCCAGTATTCGGAGTGTTCGCTTATTCATATATTATTCCTCGCATTGATTGGGGGTTAGTACTTTTATTGACAAATTTCTAAAATTAAGTTCAAAAAATGTACTCATAAACGTACTCAGTATATGAAACATTTTTATATGAACATAGATAAGGTTATTGTAATATATTTGAGGGAGTATAACAAGTAAATAGTTATGATACTTGAACTGAAGTCTAAAACAAAACTCATAGCAACTTGTATCGGAGCATTTATCGTGCTATATTTAGAAATAATGAAAAGCGCGAAGCTTTTTTCGTGCTTTATGAAAAGCTGAAAATAGAAATATAAAAGATTGGAGAAAAACATGAATTATTTAAATACCCTCAGAGAGGGAGAGATGGTTTCAGAGGTTTACTTCTGCAAATCAAAGGTTGTTGCAAAAACGAAGGCTGGAAAGACTTATTATAGCCTTATACTTCAGGATATGACAGGCACAATTGATGCGAAGATTTGGGATTTGAGTAGTGGTATTGATCATTTCGAACAGATGGATTACATCAAGGTTGATGCGCAGATTACAAGCTTCAATGATACCCTTCAGATGAATATTAAGAGAGTAAGAAGAGCCCAGGAGGGAGAGTACGATGTTTCGGACTACATGCCTTGCTCAAAGTTTAACATTGATGATATGTACAAGGAGCTAATTGGAATCATCGACAGTATTAGTGAACCACATCTTAAGGAGCTTCTTGACAGCTTTTTTGTTAAGGATGTAAGGTTCGTTGAGAATTTTAAGAAGCACAGTGCCGCGAAATCAATTCATCATGGATTTATAGGAGGGCTTCTTCAGCATACACTTGCAGTTGCAAAGCTCTGTGATTTTCTGGCTACTTCTTATCCAGTACTTAACCGTAATCTTCTTATCACTGCAGCAATCTGTCACGATATTGGTAAGGTGTACGAGCTCTCAGACTTCCCTGAAAATGACTACACTGACGCAGGTCAGTTTATGGGTCACATCGTTATGGGAACAATGATGGTTCGAGATAAGATTAATCAGATTGAAGGATTTCCTGCAGTTCTTGCTCAGGAGCTTCAGCACTGCATTCTTTCTCACCATGGAGAGCTTGAGTACGGTTCACCAAAGAAGCCTGCAATAATTGAGGCGGTTGCCCTTTCCTATGCGGACAACACAGATGCAAAGCTTGAGCAGTTCACTGAGATTTTAGAGAAGAATGCTGATAAAAATGAGTGGCTCGGCTTCGACAGACTCTTTGAATCAAATTTGATAAAAACCAGATAAAGACGGGAGACAATATGAAATCAGTCTGCTATGACAAATTTAAATGCATTGCAGGGAAGTGCAGCATGACCTGCTGTGAGGGCTGGGAGATTGAGAGAAGTGACAGCCCAAGGTGCATGGAAATGCTTGATGAATATTATAATAAGGACTTCACCGAGGAGGAGGAGCTTAAGATGCTTTGGGAGAAAGACATAATGAGATGTCCGCTTCTCACAAGTGACGGACTGTGCAGTCTTGTTATTCGGCATTCGGATGAAGCACTTTCTAAGGCCTGCAGGGTATTTCCAAGAAATATCTACAAAAACAAAGAGGGCGAGAAAAACTACGACTTATCCTTTGGCTGTCCTGAGGTTGTTGACCTATACAATAAGGAGAAGAATGGTTATCCGTTGATAGATGACAGTCTTTCTGCAACAGCTATGGGAAGATGTGCAATGAGCATATTTCATACAGACTCAATGCCATTAGATATCAGGATGCTCGCCATATATCTGTATTTAAATGATGAGCTTGAGGAGGAAGAAGGTGAGGATAACTTAAGGGATAACCTTAGCGAGAAGTCTTTTACAATATCGGAATACCTAAACCTTGCTGCCGAGACTGTGATGGGAGATGAGCCATTTGAGGATTTCAAGTCACTTAACAGCTCCTTCCTCAATCTGATTGTGAACTACAGCACACTTCCAATCATGAAGCCGTACTTGGATGAGATTTACTTAAAGCTTGATGAGGCAGATGTGAGCTTTGACATTCTTCACAAGATGTTTCTTAAATTCCAGGTGTTTAAGGAGGACTTTGATGAGAAGCTTGAGGATAACCCTTTGATTAAAAGTGTATTTGAGGCTAAGCTCTTTGAAGCACTAGAGCACGCTGAGGATGTGTATGAGATGGAACAGAATTTTGAGGCAGTTTTGTATGAGTTTGCATTTTTAAGATATGCAATTTTTGCAAATGCATATATATACGCAACCTATCCGGACTATGACACCATAAGGGCACTTATCACCTGTATGTCCAGAATGATTGGGCATAATGAGGAGTCCTTTTTTGATTTTATCAGTGAGGAGCCGGAACTAATATCGGTACTTAGATAGTCAGACAGACCAAGACAGATTTATACAGAGTAGTGTATTAATATAGTGAAAACATAAACTAAAATTTTTGGTAATAAACAAAGAACACTTAATTATGTTAGGAGTTAGCTTAACATAATTAAGTGTTTTTCGCGTTATTAATAAATAATAACAAAAGGTTTTTGGTAAGGTTGACATATATTCACTCAGTTGGTATCTTAAATTATACTTTAAAAAGCTACGGAGGTAGAAGGAATGGAACAATTAGGAAACATTATTTCTAAAATTGATGATTTCGTATGGGGTCCGGTAATGCTTATCCTTCTTGTTGGTACAGGTATATTCCTTACAATAAGAACAAAGTTTTTACCATGGAGAAACCTTGGATACGCAATTAAGAGTACACTCAGCAAGGAAGCAAGAAAAAAGACAAGAGGCGAGGGTGATATTTCGCCATTCTCAGCACTTACAACAGCTCTTGCCGCAACAATCGGAACAGGAAATATCGTAGGTGTTGCAACAGCTATGGTATCAGGCGGTCCTGGAGCACTTGTATGGATGTGGATTTCGGCATTATTTGGACTTACTTCAAAGTTCAGTGAGTGTATGCTTGCACTTAAATATCGTGAGGTAAATGAAGCTGGCGAGATGTCAGGCGGCCCTATGTACACAATGAAGAAGGGCTTTAAGAATAAGACTATCGGTTCTATTCTTGGATGGTTATTCGCACTTTTTGCAGTAATCGCTTCATTTGGTATTGGTAATATGACACAGGGTAACTCAATTGCGAGTGCTCTCGATACAACCTTTAATGTACCAACCTGGATTACCGGTATTGTAATAACAGTGCTTGCACTTCTTATTATTGTTGGTGGTATTAAGTCAATCTCAAAGGTTTCATCGATTGTAGTTCCACTTATGGCTATCTTCTATGTAATCTGCGGACTTATCGTTATTTTTGGTAATATTACAAACATCCCTTCAGGTGTTGCACTTATCTTCAAGTATGCCTTCAGCGTAAAGGCTGTTTCAGGTGGTCTTCTTGGTACAATCGTTGCATCAATGATGGCTTCTATGAGATATGGTGTTGCAAGAGGTGTATTCTCAAATGAGGCTGGTATGGGTTCTGCAGCTATCACAGCAGCGGCAGCTACAACAGACAGCCATGTTCGTCAGGGTTACATCAACATGACAGGTACCTTCTGGGATACAATCGTTGTTTGTACAATCACTGGTCTTGCAATCGCATCCTCAGGAGTTCTTGGACTTACAGAAAAATCAGTAGCTGGAAAGGCAAGCTATGAGAATGGACAGATAGTGCTTGAAGCAACAATAGATAATGAGCAGGTTAAGACTTCTTACGATATAGTAGTAGGCACAACGGAATCCTCTTATGAGATTGATGGTACCAGAGAGATAGCAACTACTCCTCAGGTTACATTAAAGGATTCAGAGGGAAATGAAATTGTTCTTACACCATTTGATGGCGATAAGAAAGAGGTTGCATCTGACTATATTGAGCCAAAGGTCGAGGGCAACATTATTCTTGGTACCTGGAGAGCAGCTGATGGAACAGTATACACCTTCAGTGATAAGGGTGAATACTATATTGATACACTTGTAAAGGGTTCATCACTTACAATCGCTGCATTTAAGACAATTCTTAAGACACCAGGTGGATGGCTTGTATCAATCGGAATCACACTCTTCGCATTCTCAACAATTCTTGGCTGGGAGTATCACGGAGAGAAGGCCTGGGAGTACATCCTTGGAACTCACAAGTTCAATATGATTTACCGTATTGTATTCTCGCTCATCGCTTACGTTGGATGTACACAGACACTCGATATCGTATGGAACTTCTCGGATGTGGCAAATGCCCTCATGGCAATTCCAAACCTTATCTGTATGCTTGCATTAAGCGGAGTTATAGCTAAGGATACAGCTGATTTCCAGAAGGTAATCAAGGAAGAAAAGGCTAATAAGAAGTAATAAGGCTTAAGCATTATATATAATAAAAGCGGCGTAACCGAACTGGCTACGCCGCTTTTATGTCTTTATCAAATTGTCAAAGGTTCTTTAACAAAATCACCGATAAATCATATCTAGATTACTGCTAAATCATATCTAATTCTCGCCAGAAACAGCAAAATTCAGTGCCTTTATATTCAGTGCCTCAATAAGCTTGCAGTTTATCCTGACTAAGGTTGAAACAACGGTGCTTATATCCTCTTTTTTATGAGAAAAATAAGCATCGAAGGAGCCCTGAATCAAAATTGAGAGAAGAATATCACTCTCTAGGTTGTCAAGAAGCTCAGGATAGTATTCCACAATCGCAAGCTTGATTCTCTTTTCAAGAGAATCTCTCAGAAGGTATAGTCTTTCATCTGAGAACAGGATACTGATTAATCTTTCCTCACTAAGTATTGCCGTTATTATGGAATTAATACCAAGCTTAGGATCTGAAATGAGTATCTCGGGATGTGGAATCGACTCCATAATGGAATCAACCGCTTCACGCTGAAGAGAAGCCTCCAAATCGTAAATGTCATGATAGTGCTGATAAAAGGTTGCCTTGTTAAGTGAGGCAAGCTCACACAGCTCTTTGATTGTGATTTTTTCGATTGGTTTTTTTGCTCGTAATACTATGAATGCGTTGTTGATGCTATTTATTGTCCTGACTACACGCGTGTCCATCTATTTTCCTCCCCGAATTATATTACTACCCTCAAAATATAGTTTTTCGACACTTTGTCAAAATAGTCGTTTATAAGACAAAAACAAGCATCTGTTGGTGGCGAAAAATCTATATTCTGTTAAGATATTACAGTATAATGCAGATTTAGTCAATGTCTAATGGTGCATATGTGATAATATATGTATTAAATTCGCTGGCTGTGGTGTAATAATAGTGGGGATAACAAATGGATGTTTATGGATATTATCGTGGAAAATCAACAAATGCCTATGAATACCTAGGCTGCCATCTTATTGATGACGGTGCAGTGTTTAGAGTCTATGCTCCAAAAGCTAAAGGGATTACTATTGTAGGCGATTTTAACGACTGGTCAAGTGCCGAGATTATGGTCAGGGCGTTTGGCGGCGATGTATGGGAGTGCTTCATAAAGGATGCAAAGCCAGGAATGCACTACAAATACAGAATATATACAGGTGAAGATATATATACAGAGCATGCTGATCCATATGGCTTTTCTATGGACCTTAGACCGGATTTTGCAAGTAAGATAGTGGATATGGAAAAATTCGAGTTCACAGATTCAGCCTGGATGAAGAAGAGAACTGACAGAAGAAACGAGGCGCTTAACATCTATGAGCTACATTTGGGTTCCTGGAAAAAGCCAGGAGAAAATAAGGAGGACTGGTATACCTATGAAGAGGTTGCGGACCTTCTTATCCCTTATCTCAAGAAAAATGGCTATAATTACATAGAGCTCATGCCAATAACCGAACACCCTTGCGATAATTCCTGGGGCTATCAGACGACAGGCTTTTTCTCTCCAACAGCAAGGTACGGCTCACCGGATGATCTGAAAAGCTTCATCAACAAATGTCATCTAAATGGAATAGGTATTATTCTCGATTTCGTTCCGGTGCATTTTGCCATGGACAGCTATGGGCTTGCAATGTTTGACGGTACTCCGCTCTACGAATATCCAACAGATGATGTTGGTTTTAGTCAGTGGGGAAGCAAGAATTTTAATCTTGCAAAGGGTGAGACACAGAACTTCCTGCTTTCAAGTGCCTGCTTCTGGCTTAAGGAGTATCATTTTGATGGACTCAGAATGGATGCCATAAGCAATATGATATACTGGATGGGCAATTCCAACAGGGGAATAAATGGTCCTGCAGTGGGCTTTATCAAGCATATGAACGGAACCATAAAGTCGATGTTTCCGGGAGTAATTCTTGCGGCGGAGGATTCAAGCAGCTATCCTGGTGTTACAAGGCCAACCGGAGAGGATGGTCTGGGCTTTGATTACAAGTGGGACATGGGCTGGATGAACGATACCTTAGAGTTCTTCAGAACCGCACCAGAGTACAGATACAGGGACTACAATAAGCTGACATTTTCCATGATGTACTACCCAAGTGAGCATTTTATGATGGCACTTTCACACGACGAGGTTGTGCATGGAAAGGCAACAATCCTGCAGCAGATGAATGGTCAGTACGAGGACAAGTTCCCTCAGGCAAGAGCACTTTATATGTATATGTATTCACATCCTGGCAAGAAGCTTAACTTCATGGGCAATGAGATTGGCCAGCTCCGTGAGTGGGATGAGGAGAGAGAGCAGGACTGGGATATTCTTAAGTATCCAAAGCACGATGATTTTAGAAGATTTATGAAGGATTTGAATAAGCTTTACCTGAAGCATTCGGCCTTCTATGAGAGGGATTATGCAGATAAGGGCTTTTTCTGGCTTGAATCAAATGACAGGGAGCATGTTGTTTATGCCTACGAGAGGGCCTCAGAGAAGGAGAGAATAGCAGTTGTCCTTAATCTTTCTGACAGGGATTATGATGAGTATAACTTAAATATTGGCTTCTGTAAGGGTCTCAAAGCCCTTATGTCTAGCGATGAGACAATCTATGGTGGAAGTACCAAAATTGACAAAAAAGAGGTGATTGAGGTCGAGGAAGGTAAGGCTAAACTTAAACTCCCAAGGTTCTCTGCTCAGTTTTATCAGGTTATTTATTAAACAAGTGGTATACTAACTATAAAATATAAATAATAACAAGAACCCCCAGACTGATATGTACCCAGAATCCTGGACACATATTTATGAATTAGGCGGAACACATGGATGCTATCCTGTATCGAACAGGTGGCATCCATTTTGTATTTGTGTGAAATGTGATATTGCAAAGTATATTTGTGAGGATTTGTAAGAAAAAACAACAATTTAACATTGAAGTAAAAATGTATATTTTATATAATAGAAACAGTATTTCTGCAAAGCTATAGCCTTTTTGATTCTTGGCAAATAAGGGGGAGTCGCCGTAGGAATACGCACTGTGTGCAAAAAAACATATTATTCAGGGAGGGAAAAAGATGAAGGGAAAGAAGAAACTATTAAAAAAAGTAGTCCTGTCCTTTGCGATTGCACTTATAACCTTAATTGGTGTTGCAAATAAAGAGGCAGCAGCTGCAGGTGAGGCATGGGATACTCCGGCTCAGGTTAAAACTCCGGCTGGAAATCTGGAGACGAGTTACTACATTTTGTCTGCTGAGTATAGTTATGGAACCTATACCTCAGAGAAGACAACCACTTTTACAAAGGTAACGGAAGACGAAATAAATGCAAATAAGGAGCATCTGGATGGTTACTTATATTTTGATGCAACCACAGCTACCATGACTGTATATGGAGATATAGCAGGTGGATCTGATGTTACCTACTTTGACGTTCAGAATGGAAAGCTTACGATTTCGGGATCAGGCAGCCTTATGTTTGACACAACAGAAAGCGTATTCATTAACACCGTGGGTTCTGCAGCAATTGTTACCAAGGATTTTACAGGCGATTTTGATATATCTTCAACTAGTGTCAGAAAAGCAATTGATGATTATGATTACATTGATATCACCACTACAGGGGATGTAAGAATTGTTGGTGGTGCTAAAGTAGCATTATCAGAAACAACAAACTTTATCATTTCAGCCCAAAATGTTAATCTGGAGCTTGATGATTGCAACTATTTTTCAGGATGTAAAAATATCACTGCCAAGGAAAAGTTCACTATCTCAACAGGATATGGCTTCGAGGGTGATTCAAGCAAGGGAAATAATGTATATTCTGCAAAGGATATTGATATTATCAATACAGGAAGTCCTGTACTATTCCGTAACGGTGATGAATTTAAAGCAACAAACAAATTTTCGCTTTCAACAAATCATTATGATATTGCAGTAAAATCAATTAAAATTGACTGTGGAAGTGGAACCATAGAATATACAGGTGCGGAGAAGTCTGATAAAAATATTTTCAATTGCGATACAGCCATCAAGTCCGATGGCGACTTTACTGTAGAAAGTATTGGTGGATTCGTAGGTTATTCTTATCCATTCTCACTTGAGGCTGGTGGTGATGTAAAGATAACTGCATCTGGAAATGCTCCACTAATAAGCTCTCAAACAACAATTGATGCTACTGGAAACCTTGATATCATAGGTGAATATATTATTTCTGCTCAGTCTTCAATTGGTGGAGAAGCATCATTAAAAGCAAATAATATCACAATTGCCAATAATTATTCTGATTCAATTCCTGTATTTGGTTCAAATGTAAAGCTTGAGGCAAAAGGGGATATAGAAATCACAAATAATAAATCTAACATTTTAGGAACGGGATGTACTTTTAAAATAACTAAAGCGAAGAATGTCACAATAAATTCCGCTGCTGATGCAAATATATTTTGTGGTCTGGTTGAAATGCATGCCACAGGAGATTTAAATATCATCAATAAAATAGATAGTGCCAAGGAAGCTCCAGGTACAGTTTTTGACATGGAAACACTTCTGTATGTTGATGGAGATGTTGTAATAAAGACTAATAACAATCAGTTGATTTGTGATACCAATCTCCTGATTCAGGGAGAAAGTGAAGCTCTTGGATTAGGAAAGGATGGAAAACCTGGAGCAAAGTCAGTTTATTTTGAGACTGCAGAGGGTAGTGTTCCTATGATGTGTCCTGGTAATATTTACGTTAGAGGTGATTTTACAGCCAAGAAGGTTGACACTAAGACCCTTAAAATATCAAGTACCAATCCTATGTTTGCCTCTGAAGCTAAAATTCATGCAGACGGAGATATACTAATTGAATCACAATGGCATTTTCTTAATTCAAATCCGCTGGTTATCGATAAGTTTAGTACTGAAAAGAGCGAGAGCAATAATGTGACAATTAATACAAATGGTAATGGCAATGAGGTTCAGTTTGCATATCGAGATCTTACAATTGAGTGCGATGGCTCCCTTAAAATCACACATCAGCCAGGCGGCCTTACAAATACAAATATTGATTTGAAGGCAAAGGATATTGCTATTTCAACTGGTGCGTCACACTGTGAGAATAAAATGTCAGAAGGAGAGGATGCAATACTTGCTTCTCTCAGCGGTAACGTTAAGATGAGGGCTGAGGGGGATATTATTATTGATGCGCCTACAGCAGAAGCTTATGAGGACGGAAATGGTACTGTTGATATTGAGTCTGAAACAACTGTTGCAAAGCAGAATTATGCCGGAGGAACTCATATCTACAACTGCCATCATGCAAGGACAGAATACAGAGATGCTGAGGAGGCTGCTCCAGGAGAGCCAGCATACACAGGAGACTTATACTGTGCTGACTGTGGTGAGTTCATGGAAAAAGGAAAGATAGAGCCAGCAGGAAGTGGAAGCCTAAAGGGCGTTTGTATGGTTCCAGATCCAGAAGGCGAGGGTGCACTTATAGGACTTGAGGTTTCGTCTGAGACAGACAAGGATCTTTCAGTAGAAATTCTCATTCTTGACTGTACACTACTAGCTAAGGATGAGGATGCATGGATTTACACAACAGGAAAATGCGGAATCGAAAACAACTGTCTCTGGACAAGACAGCATATTGATTACGGATACTACTGGGTACTTTACAGAATCTATGACAGAAACGGAGAAATCATCGACGAACAGTGTTATGGATTCCAGAATATCTGGTAGGACTTAATAAATGTGCCAAGCCTGAAATTTTTCAGGCTTGGCATTTTTTATTTTCTCGCAAGGTATTACGCCCGAACCCCTTTTTGCCTTGAAAACTTTATGGCTTTTCATCCACCACTGCCCCCTAAAGCTGTGACTTATCATTTTTTGCTAGTAAATCCGGACTGCGCCCTGAGTTCAATTTGTGCTGCCGTAGTATGTCTGAGCGCCTGCTTCTATGCATAGGCCTCTCATTCACTTACACAAATTTTTGCGGGAATCTAAGCCCCCTCTTTCACTTGTCCGTCTAACCTGGCGCGTCGCCTCCGCGAACTCGGAAAAAAGAAGGAGTCTAAACATTCTAAGCGATTAGATATTTCGCCTCCTTCTTTTTTCCTCAAACACACTGCGCGACGCGCCATAAACAGTTAAGGGGGCTAAGATTGCCAGCAAAAATTTGCGAACCCGTTCATTAGAGAGGCCTATGCATAGAAGCAGGTGTGAGTTTACGAAGGCAGCACATAATAGATACGAACGAAGGGCGCTGTCCTGGATTTCCTGGAAAAAATGATGGAACAGCTTAGGGGGCAGTGGTGGATGAAAAGCCCTAGCGAATTATATGGCAAAAAGGGGCTCGGGCGGTTTCATATAGCTGACAATAAAAAATGCCAAGCCCAGATTAAGCTTAGGGCTTGGCACATTTATTAATGCTTTTTTATGGTGGGTTTAGTGCTTGCGTTTGGTTTTGAACATTCCGCTCCACATTGCAGGGTGGAAGAGGATTAGAAGTGGGAAGAGCTCGAGTCTTCCGGCAAGCATATCAAACATTAGTATGAATTTAGATACCGGAGAGAAGAGCGCAAAGTTCTTGGTTGGACCAACAAGCTCAAGTCCCGGACCTATATTGTTAAGGCAGGCGATAACACCTGTAAAGTTTGTTACGAGGTCATGTCCCTCAAAGGATATGAGAAGGACTGAGGTTGAGAAGATTATCATAAATGTTATAAAGTAGACATTTATGGCTCTTACAACATCATGGTCGACAGGCTTTCCGTCAACCTTAATCTTCTTGACACTTTTTGGATGAATGTAGGAATTCATCTCCTTGAAAAGTGTTTTTATGAGAATGACAATTCTCGAAACCTTGATACCACCACCGGTACTTCCGGCGCAGGCACCAACAAACATAAGAAGAACAAGGATTGTCTTCGAGGCCTGAGTCCAAAGGTCAAAGTCAGCGGTTGAAAAGCCTGTTGTGGTTATGACAGAGGCAACCTGGAAGGAAGCATGTCTGATTGATTCAGAAGCATTTCCAACAGTTGTGTACAGCTCACCGAAGAGTATCAGTATTGCTATTCCGATGATAATGAAATAGTATTTGACCTCCTCGAGGGAGAAGGCCTTTTTCCACTCCCTGTAAATGAGGAAGTAGAAGCAGTTGAAGTTGACACCAAATAGTATCATAAATATTGTGACAATCCACTGAAGTGAAGGAGAATAGCCTCCAATGCTAGTGTTTTTGATACCGAATCCACCGGTTCCTGCAGTACCGAAGGCAGTGCAGAGGGAATCGAAGAGAGGCATCTTAAATAAAAGAAGGAGAATAATCTCTATCACAGTCATTCCGAAATATATAATGTACAGAATTCTTGCAGTATGTCTTGCTGTCGGAACAAGCTTTCCTACAGATGGACCAGGGCTTTCTGCTCGCATAAGATTCATCTGGGAACCACCACCGAGTGGCATGATTGCAAGAAGGAATACAAGAACTCCCATTCCACCAATCCAGTGTGTGAAGCTTCTCCAGAAAAGTGAAGCGTGGCTAAGTGCCTCGACGTCATTAAGGATGCTGGCTCCTGTGGTTGTAAAACCGGAAATGGTCTCAAAAAGTGCATCTGTATAGGATGGAATCTCGCCTGTCAAAACAAATGGAATAGCACCGACTATTGATAGGAGTATCCAGCTTAGTGAGGTGGCAACACAACCCTCCTTCAGGTAGAAGACGTGGCTTTGTGGCTTCTTCAGACTAAGGAGAATTCCTAGTGCTATGGAGGCTGCGCCAACTCCTAGATATATAAGCCCCTCTCGTTCCGAATAGAATAGGGATACTATTGCCGGAAGAATAAGGAGTGTACCCTCAATCAAAAGGACCAGACCGAGGATGTTTCTTATAATGGATCTGTTCATGGCACCTCCTACTTGGATTCATCAAGAATATCATGAATATTCTTGAAGCCTGAATGGGTGGTGACAATCATAACGGAGTCGCCCTTCTCAATTGTATCAGTACCACTAGGGATGACGATTGCACCCTTTCTGTTTATAAAGCTTATGAGAAGATTTTTCTTGAGCTTTAACTTCATGAGAGGTGTTCCGGTGATTTCTGAATCCTCGGTAACCTTAAATTCAATGGCTTCAACTCTTGAGTCAAACATATGGTAGAGTGTTTCTATGTTACCCGAGGTGGAATTATTTCTAGCTCGTACATATGCGATAATTGCCTCGGAGGTAATGTATTTTGGATAAACTACTGAACCGAGGTCAAGACTTTGGATTACAGACTTGAAGGTTATTCGATTTATCTTGGTAATTACCTTGGCACTGCTTACCTGCTTTGCGTATAAGGTGAGCATTACATTTTCCTCGTCAATACCGGTGAGTGGTACGAAGGATTCGCAGGTTTCGATTCCCTCCTCCTTCAGAAGCTCCTCGTCGGTACCGTCTCCGTGGATAATTACGGCCTTTGGAAGGAGGATTGAAAGCTCCTCGCATCTCTCTAAGTTTGACTCGATAATCTTTACGGATATTCCCATATGAATAAGCTGGTTTGCAAGGTAGTAGGCTGCTCGACCGCCACCTATTATCATGGTGTCTCTAACTCGGCCAGTCTTAAAGCCCATATTATCAAGAAAGGCTCTTGATATCTTTCTGAGGGAAACGTAGCTTATTACGTCACCCGCCTTAATCTCAAACATACCTGAAGGGATATAAACCTCGCCACCACGCTCAATTGCGCAGATATTGAGGTTATCAATAATTTCCTTCTTAATCTTTTTTCCTAAATCCTTGATAAGAACTCCATCAAGAATATTGCCTGCCGGGATTTTAACCTTTGTCATCTCGACCTGTCCATGGGCAAATGGACTTACCTCAAGGGCGGTAGGAAGATAGAGCACTCGTGAGGCCTCCTTGGCGGTCTCAAGCTCAGGGTTGATAATCATAGCCAGACCAAGCTTATCACGAAGATAGCTTGTCTCGTTGCTGTAATCCGGAGTACGAACTCTCGCAATCGCAGCACAGTCGCCCACTCTCTTTGCAACGGTGCAGCAGAGAAGGTTTAACTCATCAGAGTCAGTAACCGCAATGATAAGGTCTGCGGTTCTTATTCCAGCGTCCATCTGTGTATTGTAGCTGGCTCCATTTCCAACTATTCCCATAACATCATAAATGTCGGTGACAGACTGAATCTTTCTTGGATTCTTGTCAATGACTGTTATGTCATGCCCCTCTTTTTTTAATTGTTCAATCAGGGTTGTTCCAACCTTTCCACATCCAACAATAATAATGTTTAGTCCGGAAGGCTGTTTATTCTTTTTTTGAAACATTTTTATACCTCTATTAATGTGCCAAAGACCCGTAAAATTACTGTGATTTAGGGGCCGGGCAGAGACTAAATATTGAAAATCACTCAGAGTATAGCACTTTGATACAAAATAATCAATTATACTTAGAAAAAGACTGGAAAAAGACAAGAAAAAAGACTGTAAAAAAGACCAATAAAGGTTTGCACTTATTATAAAAACATAATATAATTAATTAGTTGATAAGGGGCGCGGTGCGTCTTTTAATATTTAAAAGTGAAGGGATATAAGAATGAAATTTATTCATATTTCGGATGTTCATCTCGGAGCCTGGCCGGATGCGGACAGGGACTGGGCTAGGGACAGAAAAAGGGAAATTGAAGAAACATTTTCAGATATAATAGATAAGTGTGAGGAGGAGAAGCTTGACCTTCTTCTTATAGCAGGTAATTTATTCCATACCTGTCCTACAGTGGAGGAGCTTAAGGAGGTTGACAGGAAGCTTTCGAAGCTCACACACACAAAGACAGTGATTATTGCAGGAGACTGTGATTATATCGCTCCGGGCTCGGATTATGCAAATTATAAGTTTGAGTCGAAAGCGGTAGTGCTTCCGGCAGGCAAGGTTACAAATGCATACCTTAAGGAGCTTAACTGCTGTGTTACTGGCTACAGCTATGAGAAGCCTGAGTATACTGAGCGAGTTTTAGAGGAGATTAAGCCTGGAAAGAAGGATGCCTTCAATATTCTTCTTGGACATGGTGGTGACAGGACACATATGCCATTTAACAAGGAGGTTCTTGCCAAGAAGGGCTTTGACTATATCGCACTTGGACACAGTATGAAGCCGGCACATATTCTTAAGAACAAGATGGCATTTTCAGGTTCGCCGGAGGCTATAGTTTACACTGAGACCGGTGAGAGAGGATACATCCTTGGTACAAGTGATGAAAATGGTTTCCAGATTAAGTGGCTTCCAATTAGCAAGCGTAACTATTACAATCTCAATCTGGATATTGATAAGGTGGAGAGCAATTTCGAGGCCTGCAAGGTGATTGAGGATGAGATTTTAAAGCTTGGAGTTGAGAATATTTACAGAATAATCATCCAGGGTGTAAGCGATGACACCGCTAAGTTTAGCCTGGACAGAATTAAGACAAGATATAATGTATTTGACATAGTGGATAAAACTATTGGTGTCAAGTATGTTCAGAAAACCAGTCTTGAGAATTCAAACAACATTACTGGTCATTTTATAGAAACAATGCAGGAATACACGTCTTCTAATCAGAGTCAGAAGGAAAAAGCTATGAGATATGGACTTATGGCACTTGCAAAGGCAGGAGAAAAGTATGTATCTGAGTAAATTATCATTAAAGGATTTTGGAAAATTTCATAATAAGGATATTGAGCTTGATGAGGGCGTGAACATTATTTACGGCGGAGAGAATTCTGGAAAGACAACCATCAAGGAATTTTGCTATGGAATGTTTTACGGAATTGATAAGCCTAACAACATTTCAAATGACAAGGATAATTATGCAAAGCTTAAGCCAGTCAAGAGGGATTTTGCTGGAAAGGCTTACATAAAGGATGAAGATAAGTCCTACCTTGTTGAGAGAAGCTTTCTTGCAGGAGCGAGAAAAACTACCGTTTTTGATGTGAAGGCAGGAAGAGATGTGAGACTTAACGAGAGGCATAGTCTTCAGAATACCCTGGTTAAGACACCTGCTAACACCTACAAGGATTCGATTCTTGTGTCTGATGTTTCAAAGCTTGATAAGATTGAGCTTCTTCAGGATATTGATGAGACTATTAAGAACCTTTCGGAAACTGGAGACTCGGAGATATCAAAGGATAAGGCTATCAATTATCTTAAGGCCGAGAAGAGAAGAAATGACGTAAGACCACTCACAAGAAGACTTGACGAGCTTTCAAGACAGCTTGATCCATACGAGAATGTGGATGGAGATATTGAGGCAACCGAGGAGGCTATAAAAAATCTTGATATGGAGTTTCAGATTGAGGCTGCAAAGAGAAAGAGGGTATCAAGAAAGCTTGTTGAAAATGAGGACGGATCCATAACCTATCTGACTGAGGATGAGTATAACGAAAAGCTAAGTAAGCTTGCTGAGGCAGCAGAGAATACTTCCGCTGAGGAGGAAGAGGTTAAGGAAAAGAAAAAGAAGAAGAAAAAGAAGAAAAAGGCTGCTGAATCTGAGGAGACTGAGGAGACAAAGGCTGCAGAAGCAGATGAAGAGCAGAAGGCTGAGCCTATAGATGACCATAAAGAGAAGGAAGAGATAGAGGACGACGAGGAGGATGAAGAAGAGGATGATCCAAATCGCAAGAAGCTTTCTGACAATATATTTGTCATCTTCCTTACAGGACTTTTTGTTATTGGTGTAATAGCAACGGTTGTCCAGTTTATTCCATTTGAGGATAATGTGAGAAAGATGTTCATCGTGTTCACAGCTGTATTTGTTGTAATAACTATTATTGAGGGCTTTTATGCCAAGGGCTACTTCAGCCAGGAGGAGAATGTTCTTCCGTCCGAGGAGGAATTTAAAAAGCTTGTGGATGAATTTACCGAGGAGATGGAGATTTCCGAGGAAAATGAATTTGATCTTGGCTTTGCTAAGGAATATAAGGAAGAGAGAGCAAGGCTTAAGGCTGAGCTTGAAAGACATATCGAAAGACGCTCTGAGAAGGCTAAGCTTACCTATGAGTTTAATCAGGTGTTTAAAAAGAGGAGTGAGATGGCTGAGGAGCTTTCAGCAATCAAGCTTGCCATGGCCTGCATCGAGAGAACATCCAGAGATATCAAGGAGGATTTTGAGGCTCCGCTTTATGGAATGAGCTCTCAGATTCTCAAGATTTTAACAGATGGTGATTATGAAAGCATTGTCAGAGTTGATGATAAGCTTTGCATAATCCATGGAGAGAGAACTACACCGATTGAGATTCTCTCGAAGGATACGCTGTATGTAATTGACATTTCAATTAGGCTTGCGGCCTGCAGCCTCTTCATAAAGGAGAAGCTTCCGGTAGTGCTTGACTGTACAGCCGACGGCCTTGACCCAAGACATGTACCATTCTTTGCAAGGGTACTTCCACTACTTGGAGCGGACCAGTACATCCTTCTCACTGAGAAGGAGGGTATTAAGAATATGCTTGGTATTCTTGATACACCATATAAATATCAGGAATTATAGAAAACTGCTCGGTTTGACGACCGAGCAGTTTTTTTTGCATTTTGTTATAGGCAAAACCTATAACAAAATGCAAAAATTCAAAAAAGGTTGACGCTACCTTTTTTTTGGTATTGCAATTATAACTTATGCATGATATTATAAAGGAAACTAGAAAACCAAAAACAGTTTCCGAGTTTCCGAAGCGAAAGACTTGGTGCATATTTTGAAACGGTGGTGATTAGGATGGAGCTTAGAGAGAGACTTATACTTGCAACCATGGAGGAGGTAATGAAAAAGAACCTTAAATTTACCATGGATGATCTGGCAAAAAAGCTCACGATTAGTAAAAAAACTATATATCAGGAATTTAATAACAAGGAGGATCTGATTTCAGAGGCTGTAGATTATTATTTCAGAAGAATCAAGGACAGTGAGAGGGCGGTTATCTTAGACGACTCCCTTGATATTGTTGAGAAGCTAAAGAGGGTACTTATAGTATTTCCAGATACCTACGAGAATATTGATTTTACCGAGGTTATGGAGCTTAAGAACAAATTTCCTAAGGTTTATGAGAAGGTTGAGAGACATCTTGACACGGAATGGGAGCCTACACTTAACCTTTACAGGATGGCAGTGAAGGAGGGAAGGCTTAGAGACATCAATGAGACAGTGTTTAAGCTCATGATTCAGGGAAGTATGAAGGAGTTTCTTTCGAGCAGAGAGCTTGCAGAGAAGAAGATTGAGTACATGGATGCTCTTTCTGAGATGGTAGATATAGTATTTCGAGGATTGCTTGTTTAAAAGGGAAAGGAGATAAGCTGATGAGAGAAAAGATAATGATTAATAATGGCTGGTTATTTAGCCATGAATTTGATAAAGCTATGACAGGAAATGACTATGATGAGGCGAATATGGAGAAGGTGAGACTTCCTCATAACAATAAGGAGCTTGCTTTTTCATATATAAATGAGGAGGATTACCAGGAAATTTGTGGCTACCGATATCACCTTTTCGGGGAGAAGGCTTGGGAAGGAAAGGCAGTTACGATTACATTTCTTGGAGCGGCTCATGAGGCAGTGCTCTATGTAAATGGTGAGGAAATTCTTACCCACAGTACAGGATATACTGCATTTTCGGCAGAGATAAGCGATAAGCTTAAGCTTGGCGAGGATAACATCATTGCACTTTCAGTGGATTCGAGAGAAGCCTTAAACACTCCGCCGTTTGGAAAGGTTATTGACTATATGACCTACGGAGGCATCTACAGAGAGGCATTTATCGAGGTGCATGAGAAGGTTTATCTGAGCGATGTCTACGTTATGCCGGTGGATGTAAAAAAGGAGTCCTCAAGACTTAAGGTAAGACTTGAGATGGCTGGTGCAACCCCTGATGAGCTTAAGGATTACGAGTATCGAATCAGACTAAATAAGCTGGAGGCAGGAGAAGGTGCTGAGGCTCAAAGGGCTGAAATGCCAGAAGCTGAGGTGCCAGAAACTGAGACACCAGAGACTGAGGCACCAGAGACTGAGACACCAGAGACTGAGGCACAAAGCACTGATACAAAAGAGAAAACTGAGAAAACTTCAATTTTAGGAAATATCTCAGGTACAGTAACTGAGAAAATCATCAATTGTAAAAGGGTTAACCTCTGGTCACCAGAGAGTCCCAATCTTTACAGGGTTACAATTGAAATATATAAGGATGATGAGCTTATCGATTCAAGAGCTGTTAGAACAGGCTTTAGAACAGCAGTGTTCAGAAAGGATGGCTTCTATCTGAATGGAAGGAAGTATAAGATAAGAGGAATCGACAGGCATCAGTGTTATCCATACGTTGGCTATGCAATGCCAAAGTCAATGCAGGTCATGGATGCAGATATAATAAAGAATGAGCTCTCGTTAAATGCGGTCAGAACCTCCCACTATCCACAGTCTCATGACTTTCTGGACAGATGTGACGAGATAGGAATCCTGGTATTTACAGAGTTTCCGGGCTGGCAGCATATTGGTGACGAGGCCTGGAAGGAACAGGCAGTCGAGAATGTCAGGGAGATGGTTACCCAGTACAGAAATCACACCTCAATTATTCTCTGGGGAGTCAGAATAAATGAATCTCCTGACGACGATGAGTTTTATGAGAGAACCAACCAGGTGGCACACGAGCTTGACCCTTACAGAGCAACAGGTGGTGTAAGAAACTTTGCAAAGAGTAATCTTTTGGAGGATGTTTACACCTACAACGACTTCTCACACACAGGAAAGAATCCGGGCTGTGATCCTAAGAAGAAGATTACATCAGATATGGATAAGGCATATCTTATTTCAGAATACAACGGACATATGTACCCAACAAAGGTATATGACTGCGAGGAGCATAGACTTGAGCACGCACTTAGACATGCAAGGGTTATAAATGCTGCAGCAAGGGAGAAGGATATCTCAGGAAGCTTCGGCTGGTGTATGTTTGACTACAACACTCATAAGGATTTCGGCTCAGGAGACAGAATCTGCCATCATGGAATTATGGATATGTTCAGAAATCCAAAGCTTGCGGCAGCAGTTTACGAGAGCCAGGGGGACCCTGATAAAAGAGTTACCCTGACAGTAAGCTCCTCAATGGATATCGGAGAGCATCCGGCTGGAAATCTTGGTTCTGTGTATGCATTTACAAATGCAGACTCAGTTAAGGTTTACAAGAATGATGAGTTTATAAAGGAATACACCGCTTCTGATACCGAGTTTAAGGACCTTCCTCACGGAGCAATTCTTATTGATGATTTCATCGGAGAACAGCTAGTAGAGAAGGAGGGCTTCCCAAAGAAGCAGGCAGACATGATAAAGGGGCTTCTTCTTGATTTTGCAAGGTATGGAATGAACGACCTTCCGGTAAAGACCAAGCTCAATGCGGCGAAGCTTATGACAGCCTACAAGATGACCTATGATGACGGTGTCAACCTCTTCGGAAAATATGTAGGAAACTGGGGCGGCTTTGTTACAACCTACAGATTTGATGCAATATATAAGGGCGAGGTTGCTGCATCTGTTACAAAGACTCCGGCGAACAAGGTAATGCTTAAGGCAAAGGTAGATCACACAGAGCTTTGCGATAAGGATACCTATGATGTGGCAGCGATAAGAATTTCGGCAGTAGATGAAAATGACAACCTTTGCACATATTTCCAGGAGCCAGTCATAATTAAGGCTGAGGGACCAGTTGAGATAATCGGACCTTCAATTATTTCACTCAAGGGTGGCATGGGAGGAACCTATGTTAAGACTCTTGAGGGACAAAAGGGCGAAGCGAAGGTGAGCCTTATCAGTGGCGGAATTCCAATTGAGACTGTGCAGTTTGATGTCATTTAATATAAGGGACAGCAGAAAATAGCATGTGACAGCATTCAGAAATTGACTGTATTGACAGAAAGGGTGGTTATATATGAATTTATCTTTTAGAGAGAAGGCTTCCTACGGCGTAGGTGCTGTTGGAAAGGACTGGATATACGGAATAGTATCCGGCTTTATACTTATTTACTTCAACACAGTAGTTGGAGTGAGCGGAACATTTACAGGAATATTATTCCTCTGCGCAAGAATTTTTGATGCGGTAAATGATCCTCTGATGGGAATTATCGTTGAGAAAACTCAGACTAAGATGGGCAAATTCAGACCATGGTTATTGATTGGAACGATATTAAATGCGGTAGTTATGGTGGCAATGTTCTCAGTTCCGTCGGGACTTACAGACACTCAGGTTAAGGTCTACATCTCGGTTGCCTACCTGCTCTGGGGCATGACCTACACCATTATGGATATTCCGTACTGGTCAATGATTCCAGCTATCACAGAGTCTGGTAAGGACAGAGAGAATATCTCGGTTATCGCACGTTCCTGCGCTGGAGTTGGAGCAGCTCTTGCGGCAGCATTAACCACTGTTTTGGTTGGTGCACTTGGTGGCTCTGACAAGAGAGTAGGCTACAGCAGATACGTGCTCATAGTTGCAATCTTCTTCATAGTTGCGATTCTTATCACAGTTGCGAACGTAAAGGAGAAGAAGACAGAATCAAAGAAGAGTGCTTCAATAAAGGAGATGCTTATGGCACTTGTTTCAAATGACCAGGCTCTCGTTGTTGTTGTGGGCATCATCATTTTCAATGCCTCACTTTACCTTACACAGTCCCTTGCAACCTACTTCTTCGAGTTTGAGGTGGGAAATGCAAACCTTTACAGCGTATTTGCAACAGTTGGTGGAGGCGCACAGATTTTATCTATGATGACACTTCCGCTCTTCAGAAAGAAGTTCGACTGTAAGAAGATACTTTTCATCGCAATTTCAACAACAATCTTTGGTTATGTCGGCTTCTTTGTTTTGAGCTCACTTGGAATCTACAACCTTGTAGCACTTTGCATCATGGCAGTTATCATCTTCATCGGCTTTGGTCTTGCAACAGTACTTACAACCATCTTCCTCGCTGACACAGTAGATTACGGCGAGTGGAAGAATGGTCAGAGAAATGAATCAGTTACATTTTCACTTCAGACCTTCGTGGTTAAGCTTGCCTCAGCAATCTCAGGCTTTTTAGCAGGTGTAGGTCTTGATATTATCAAGTTCAATAAGGATTTGGGAACCAGCCAGACTGCGGGTACAATCACAGGACTCCACATTCTTATGACTGTAATTCCGATGATTGGTCTTGTAGCATCTATTATTTTCTTTATGAGAAAATACAGGCTGACCGAGGATTATCTTAAGAAGATTACCACGGAATTAAAGGAAAGAAATACCAAAGAGTAAGAGATATTAGAAATTCATAAAGCCTGGCATAAGCCGGGCTTTGTGAGCATTTTAAGTTATGCTAAGCGTATAGTATGGAGGATATTTTATGATCAAAAGAATAAAGGACGTATTTTTCTTAAACACGAAGAATACCTCATATATACTTGGAATTACAAAAACAGGACATTTGGAACACCTTCACTATGGAAGGAGGGTTGAGCCGAGCGAGAACACAGCAACACTCTTTACAAGGACAAGGTTTGCTCTTGGCAATACCATAAGCTATGACAAAGAAAATGCTGCGGTCAATCTGGAAATGATGCCTCTCGAGATGTCTGGCTATGGCAAGGGAGATATAAGAGAGCCATTTATCGTGGTGAGTCATGAGGACGGATGCAGAACCTCGGATTTTATATTTAATGCTGCGGAAATACTAGACGAAAAGAGCGAAATGCGTAGCCTTCCAGCTTCCTACGGAAAAGATGTGAAGGAGCTTAGAATAACACTTCTGGACAGAAGCTACGGTGATACTCTCACCCTCATCTATGATGTGTTTGAGGCTGAGGATGTTATCACTAAGCGCGCAGAATATAAGAATAATAAGGAGAAGGAGGTAAGGCTCTTAAGACTTATGTCATCAATGGTGGATTTCACTGAGTCGGGCTATGATTTTATAACCTTCGGCGGGGCCTGGGCCAGGGAGATGAACGAGAGCCACGAGATAGTTACAAATGGCAGATCAGTTATCTCCTCGATGACGGGAACCTCTTCTAACAGGGCGAATCCATTTACGATGGTTGCAAGGCCTGGGACCACTGAGGAGTACGGTGACTGCTACGGCATGAATCTTATCTACAGCGGAAACCATTACTCCTGTCTTGAGGCATCTACAATGGGCTTTTCAAGATTTGTGACAGGAGTTAATCCAGAGGGCTTTAGCTTTAAGATAAGTGAGGGTGAAGCCTTCGAGAGCCCGGAGGCGGTTATGACCTACTCAGAAGCTGGCTTTAGAAGACTCAGCAAAAATATGCACGATTTTGTCAGAAGGCATATTGTGAGAGGCGAGTGGAAGGATGCATTAAGACCGGTCCTTCTAAATAGCTGGGAGGCAGCGTATTTTGATATAAATGAGGCAAAGCTTCTTAAGCTTGCCAAGGCATCGAAGGAGGTTGGAATTGAGCTTTTCGTCATGGATGACGGCTGGTTCAAGGGAAGAAATGACGACACCACCTCTCTCGGAGACTGGGAATATGACAGGAAGAAGCTGCCAAACGGTGTGAAGGGACTTTCAGAAAAAATCCATGACCTTGGTCTTCAGTTCGGGATCTGGGTTGAGCCGGAGATGATAAATGAAAAGAGTGATTTGTATAAGAAGCATCCTGAGTGGGTTCTCAGACATCCAGAAAACCATCATTCAGAGGGTAGAAATCAGATGATTTTAGACCTTACAAGAAAGGATGTAAGAGAGTATATTGTACAGTCCATGTCAAAGCTATTTTCCTCTGCAAACATAAACTACGTCAAGTGGGATATGAATAGAATTGTGTCAGATGCATATTCGAGTGAGCTTGGATATGACAGACAGGGAGAGGTATACCACAGATATGTGATGGGACTTTACGAGGTAGTGAAGACTCTCACAGAGAAGTATCCTAGAATTCTGTTTGAGGGCTGCGCCTCGGGAGGCTGCAGATTCGACCTTGGAATGCTCTGCTATATGTCACAAATCTGGGCCAGCGACAACACGGATGCCATAAGCCGTGCAACAATTCAGACCGGCTATTCCTACGGCTATCCGCAGTCAGTTATGGGCTGTCACGTATCAGCCTGCCCTAATCATCAGACTCTTAGAAATGCTCCTCTTGAAACACGGTTTGCAGTTGCAGCTTACGGAGTTCTCGGCTACGAGCTGAATATCTGCGAATTAAAGAAGGAGGAGCTTGAGGCGGTGAAGGATCAGATAGTATTCTACAAGCTTCACAGAGAGCTTTTCCAGTACGGGGATTTCTATAGAATTGAGAAGGGCGAGAGGACGGCATTTTCAAATAATGCCTTTAAGTGGATGGTTGCAAATGAGGATGGAGGAATAGGAATGTACCTTCAGGGTCTTGCAATTCCGCACAATCCATTTGGAAGCTTTAAGGCGGTCGGTCTTGAGCCGGGTAAGGTATATAACTTCAGAAACAGAAGATTAAAATATAACATAAAGGAGTTCGGTGACCTGATTAACACTGTTGCACCGATTCATATAAAGCGTGACGGAGTGCTCCATAACCTTGCTGCGAAGGTTGTGAAGATGGATAACGAGAAGGAGGAAGCACTTTTGCCAGGTGA
>DCHE01000049.1:42415-42986 GCA_002314775.1 Lachnospiraceae bacterium UBA1760 | reverse complement strand
TTAAGATCGATATCGATGATGATGGAAATATCTCAATCTGTGGTGTTGATCAGGCTGGTATGGACAAGGCTCTTAAGATTATCCGTTCAATCGTTGACCCAATCGAGGTTGGTCAGGTTTACGAGGGTACAGTTGTTAGAATTATGCCATTTGGTGCATTTGTACAGCTTTCACCTAACAAGGATGGTATGATTCACATTTCTAAGCTCGCTAAGCAGAGAGTTGAGAAGGTTGAGGATGTAGTTAACATCGGAGACGTTGTAAGAGTTAAGGTTCTTGGCATTGATATGGGCAAGATCAGCCTTAGCTTAAAGGATGTAAATCAGGACGCTGAGTAATTAAGCGTGTTTATATTTGATTAATTATATAAGCGGTGTATTTTGCACCGCTTATTTAAAAAGAAGGTAATAATTACTAATATTGCGGGTATTTTATTTTTTGAAATGATATTATAGTAATTATACAGACATAAATTTAGAAGCAAAAGGGAGGTAAATATGCAGTACGGATATTTCGACGAGGCAAAGAAGGAATACGTTATTACAAGACCTGACACACCAGCTCCTTGGGC
>DCHE01000049.1:26879-42388 GCA_002314775.1 Lachnospiraceae bacterium UBA1760 | reverse complement strand
ATTTAGGATCACCTGAGTATGGTGCTTTAATTTCAAATAATGCAGGCGGATACAGCTTTGCAAAGTCTGGCGCAAACGGAAGAATTCTTCGTTACGTTTTCAATAATTTCGATCAGCCAGGAAGATATGTATACCTTAGAGATAATGACACAAAGGATTATTGGTCAGCTGCCTGGCAGCCAGTTGGAAAGGATTTAGAGAGCTATAAGAGTGAGTGTCATCATGGTACAGGCTACACTAATATGTTAGCTGATTATTCAGGAATTCATTCAGAGGTTCTTTACTATGTTCCATATGGAAAGACCCATGAGGTATGGAATGTTAAGGTTACCAATACTTCAGATGTAAAGAGATCACTTACAGTTTCAGGTTACTGCGAGTTTACTAATGAGAATAATTACGAGCAGGATCAGGTTAATCTTCAGTACACACTCTTCATCACAAGAACATATTTTGATAAGAATCGCATTAAGCAGTGTATCAATGAGAATGTTAATAAGGGCGCAACTATAAATGGAGCAGATGCAAAGCTTAGAATGTTTGCACTTGCCGGTGCTGAGGTTTCATCATACTGTGGTGATAAGGAAGAGTTCGTTGGAAGATATCACAGCTACGCTAATCCAGTTGGAGTAGAAAGTGGAGATCTTGGCAATAAGCTTAACTACAACTTAAACAGCTGTGGAGCACTTGCAACAAAGGTTGAGCTTGCCCCAGGTGAGACTAAGGAGTTTGCATTTATCGTAGGAATGAAGCCAGATGCTGAGGCAGCAGCACTTGTTGACTCATATGCAGATGTTACAGCTAAGTGTAAGGCAGAGTACGAGGAACTCGTAGCTAACTGGCACAAGAAGCTGAATCATTTCCAGGTTAACACTCCTTCAGCTGAGTTTAACTCAATGATAAACACATGGAATGCTTATCAGTGTTTCATGACCTTTATCTGGTCAAGAGCAGCATCGCTCACATACTGTGGTCAGAGAAATGGTTACGGATATAGAGATACTGTTCAGGATATTCAGGGTATTATCCACCTTGAGCCTGAGATGGCAGTAGAGAAGATTAGATTTATGCTTTCAGCACAGGTTAACAACGGAGCTGGACTTCCACTTGTTGTATTTGACTTCGTGCCTGGAAATTCAGGAACACCAGATGATCCTGAGTGGGTAAAGATGACAGGACATCCTGCATACAGAGCAGATGATGCACTCTGGCTCTTCCCAACAGTTTACAAGTATATTGCCGAGTCAGGAAACACAGACTTCATCGATGAGGTTATTCCTTATGCAAATGGTGGCGAGAATACAGTTTACGAGCACTTAAAGCTTGCAATCGACTTCTCTATGAATCACCTTGGACTTCACAATATGCCAGCTGGTCTTCACGCTGACTGGAACGACTGCTTAAGACTTGGCAAGAAGGGTGAGTCAACATTTGTTGCCTTCCAGTTCTACTATGCAATGAATATCTTAAGAGAGTTTGCAACTAAGAAGAATGATACAGAGTATCTTGCTTACCTTGATAAGGTACAGCCAGAGCTTTATGATAACTTACAGAACCTTTGCTGGGAGGATGACAGATTCATCCGTGGATTCATGGAGAATGGAACTGTTATCGGTTCAAAGAAGGACCCAGAGGCTTCTATGTGGTTAAACCCACAGTCATGGGCTGTAATAAGTGGACTTGCTACTAAGGAGCAGGCAGAGAAGGCACTTGAGTCAGTTCATAGAGAGATCAACTCACCTTACGGTGTTTGTGTAATGGGACCATCGTATGTAGAGCATGCATTTGACGGAGCACTTATGTTACTCTTTAACCCAGGTACTAAGGAGAACGGTGGTATCTTCTCACAGCCACAGGGTTGGATTATCCTTGCAGAGTCACTTGCAGGACATGGTAACAGAGCCTTCGAGTACTTTATGGAGTCATCTCCAGCTGCTATGAATGATAAGGCCGAGATTAGAAAGCTTGAGCCATACTGCCATGGTCAGTTCACAGAGGGACCAGAGAGCCCATTTGCAGGACGTTCACATGTACACTGGTTAACAGGTACAGCATCAACTGTTATGGTTGGCTGTGTTGAGGGTATCTGCGGTATGAGACCTGATGTAAATGGTATCAAGATTGCACCTTCAATTCCATCTGACTGGAAGGAGTTCACAATCTCTAAGGACTTTAGAGGAAAGCACCTTTCAATCAAGGTTGAGAATCCAAATGGAGCAGAGTCTGGCTATGTAAGTCTTACTGTAAATGGTAAGCTTATGGAGGGCAATTACATCCCTGAGACAGAGCTCGCTGATGAAAATGATGTAGTACTTAAGATGTCTTAAGAATAAAGTAAATAACATTATATAATAAAGAAGCAGTTGTCATAGGCGATATGATAGCTGCTTCTTTTCTCTTAATACAATACTTTGATTTAAAACGAAAAAATTTACGCATAATAATAAGGTAATAAGCCTTGATTATTAATTGAAAAAAAGGTAAAATATATTGCATGCTTAAATGGATAAGTATGTTTATTACTAGAAAATTACTAGAAAATTACTAGAAAAGGAAGTATTTTAGATGGCAAAACCAGCTGGAAATAATAAAAAATCAAATAACAGCAAGGCTAAAAGCACTAGTACTAGAAATGGCCAGGGAAGTAAGGGCTCAAGTAGTAAATCTAAGGGAAGTAATTCCAAGAAGAGTCAGGGAACTCAAAGAAGCAGCACCTCTGGCAATGCCAATAGGAATAATAGACCTAATACCTATAACGGAAGGCTGAAGGCTAAGGATTCCGAGGTAAGACCTGAGGTTGCAAGAGAGATAAGCGTTATAGTTTATCTTGCACTTGCCATATTCTTTGTGTGTAGCAACTTTGGTCTGTGCGGAGTGGTCGGAAGAGTGATTTCAGGCTTTTTCTTCGGACTTTTCGGAGTGATAACCTATGCACTTCCTATATACCTCTTACTGTTTGCGGCATTTATGACTGCAAACCCTGGAAATAGGAAGGTCCTTATGAAGTTTATCTGGATAGGGCTCGCTATGGTTGCAATAACATTTATTATTCAGCTTTACTCCGGCACACAGGACGTGACCGCACGTAGTCTTTACTATGATGGATATGATAATAAAAAGGGCGGCGGAGTAATATTTGGAGGATTACTTGTTCTTATCAACAATCTTATCGGAAAGGTTGGAGCTACAATAATTACAATTCTTCTACTTATTATTGCACTTGTATTTGTTGCCGAGATATCAATTCCTGAACTCGTAGGCGGTGCCTTTGGAGGTATGAGAAGAAATCCAGAGGGTTATGACGAGGATGATTATGATGACGAGGATGAGGACTATTATGACAGACGTCCTGCAAAAAGAGATATCAAGAGGGATAATCTTCTAAACAGCGTTGTGGTTATGGACGAGGAGGACGATGCAGAGGTCATTCTTCAGGAGGATTTAAAGGATGGTTCGAAGTCTTCGAACAACCAGAAGTCTGGCAAGAATAAAAAGAAGCCTTCAAAGAAGAATGTAATTGTTCCTGAAGAGGAGGTACATGAGCTGAGACCAGAGCCAGCTGCCTTCCAGCTTTCAGACAATTTATATGATACTACTAATTCGACCACTACCGCATCAAACCTGAATGCTGATAAGGCTAATCAGGATAAGCCGGTTGTAGATAAGAAGAGTGGATATATGCCACAGTCCGAGGAAATTGGGATTAAGCCATTTTTCTCTAAGGGAATGAGTGAGAAAAAGGATAAACCATATGGTGATTCCTACAATCAGGGAATTACTTCTCAGGGTCTTGAGCCTAAGGTTAAGCCGGAGGTAAGAGCGACAGCAGCTGACACAATAAAGGAGGATAATACATCAGATCTGTTCTCTACAGCACATGATGCACCAGACGGTATATACAGTACTGGCAATATGAATGACGTATTTACCTTCGAGGAGAAGGAAGCGGTTGATGACAGCTATCAGGATACATTTGAAAATGACAGCTATAGCAATGAACCATATAGGCCTTCAGCCAGCTCGAAGAAGGAAGCAATAACAGACACAGCTTATTCGCCTTCCGTTGCAGCTAACGGTATGGCAGCTGAAGCACCTGTCAATAAACAGGATAAGCTCGAGGCAACAAACAGTGTTATGGCAGAGATTGCAAATGGCACAGCAGAGCCACCGAAGAAGGTATATAAATTCCCTCCTATGTCACTTTTACAGTCAGGCAGAGGCAAGGGAAAGAGAAATAATGAGCAGGAGCTGAGAGAGACAGCAATTAAGCTTCAGAAAACTCTCCAGAGCTTCGGCGTAAATGTTACAATAACTGATTATGCCTGCGGACCAGCAGTTACAAGATATGAGATGACCCCTGAGGTTGGTGTAAAGGTTAGTAAGATTACAGGTCTTGCCGATGACATAAAGCTCAATCTTGCTGCTGAGGATATCAGAATCGAAGCACCAATTCCAGGAAAGGCTGCGGTTGGTATCGAGGTTCCAAACAAGGAGAACCAGGCGGTATTTTTCAGAGATATTATTGACAATGATGAGTTTAAGAACGCAAAGTCGAACATAAGCTTTGCAGTAGGTAAGGATATAAGCGGAAAGGTAATACTCACAGATATTGCCAAGATGCCACATCTTCTTATTGCAGGTTCTACAGGCTCAGGTAAATCAGTATGTATAAATACTCTCATCATGAGTATTTTATATAAGGCTCATCCGGATGACGTTAAGCTCATCATGGTTGATCCAAAGATGGTGGAGCTCACCGCATATAACGGAATTCCACATCTTCTAATTCCGGTTGTCACAGATGCAAAGAAGGCATCGGGTGCGCTTAACTGGGCAGTAATAGAGATGACAAGAAGATATGAACTCTTCTCACAGTGCAGCGTTAGAAATCTGGAGGGCTACAACAAAAAGGTTGAATCAGTTCAGAATATGCCAGATGTTGACGGTACTCAGCTTAAGAAGCTGCCACAGATTGTGGTAATTGTCGACGAGCTCGCAGACCTTATGATGGTTGCTCACGGTGAGGTTGAGGATTCAATCGTAAGACTTTCACAGCTTGCAAGAGCTGCGGGAATTCACCTTATCATCGCAACACAGAGACCATCTGTAGATGTTATCACAGGACTTATCAAGGCCAATGTACCATCGAGAATCGCTTTCAAGGTTTCGTCAGGAGTTGATTCGAGAACCATACTTGATATGGTTGGAGCGGAGAAGCTTCTTGGAAAGGGAGATATGCTATTCTTCCCAACAGGTACTACAAAGCCTACAAGAGTACAGGGTGCATTTGTAACTGATGAGGAGGTTGTTGCAATAACTGACTTTATTAAGAATCAGTACGGTGATGCAGAGTATGATGACAGCATTTCCAAGTCTATTGAAACTGTAGCTTCCACTCAGACTGGAAGTACTAAAGATGCTGATGCAGGAGATGGAAGCAAATACGATGAGTATTTTGAGGATGCTGCAAGACTTGTTATTGAGAAGGACAAGGCTTCGATAGGAAATCTTCAGAGAGTATTAAGAATTGGCTTTAACAGAGCAGCCAGAATTATGGATCAGCTCTGTGAGGCGGGAGTTGTTGGACCTGAGGAGGGTACAAAGCCTAGAACGATACTTATGACCATGAGTGACTTAGACGAGTTCCTCGGTATGTAATACAATTAAGATAATAATTTTGAAAGGAAGAGATATATGCTTACAGATATTGAAATCGCACAGGAGGCTGAACTTAAGAACATCAAAGAGGTTGCGGCTAAGCTTGATATGACAGAGGATGACATTGATATGTATGGAAAATACATGGCAAAGTTCTCTGATGAATACCTTGAAAAGATTAAGGACAATAAGGATGGAAAGCTCATCCTTGTAACAGCAATTAATCCTACACCAGCAGGTGAGGGAAAGACCACAGTTACTGTTGGTCTTGGACAGGCATTTGGAAGACTTGGAAAGAAGGCAGTTATCGCACTTCGTGAGCCTTCACTCGGACCATGCTTTGGTATCAAGGGTGGAGCAGCAGGTGGCGGATATTCACAGGTAGTTCCTATGGAGAACTTAAATCTTCATTTTACAGGTGATTTCCATGCAATTACATCAGCAAATAATCTTCTTGCTGCACTTATGGACAATCATATTCAGCAGGGAAATAAACTTAGAATAGACACAAAGAGAATCGTATTCAAGAGATGTCTTGATATGAACGATAGAGCTCTTAGAAATATCATAATCGGTATGGGCAAGAGAGTAGACGGTGTTGTCAGAGAGGATCATTTCATCATAACAGTTGCTTCAGAGATTATGGCAATCCTCTGCCTTGCATCTGACATCAATGATTTAAAGGAAAGACTTTCAAGAATTATCGTAGCATATAACTATGATAATGAGCCTGTAACAGCAGGAGAGTTAAACGCAGTTGGAGCTATGACAGCTCTTCTTAAGGATGCAATAAGACCAAATCTTATTCAGACACTTGAGCACACACCAGCAATAGTACACGGTGGTCCATTTGCCAATATCGCTCACGGCTGTAACTCAGTGAGAGCTACAAAGGCAGCTCTTAAGATGGCTGATTACGTTGTTACAGAGGCAGGCTTTGGTGCAGACCTTGGAGCAGAGAAATTCCTTGATATTAAGTGTCGTATGGCAGGACTCAAGCCAGACTGTGTTGTGCTTGTTGCAACAGTAAGAGCCCTTAAGTATAACGGCGGCGTTCCAAAGGCAGAGCTTTCAGGCGAGAATCTTGAGGCACTTTCTAAGGGTATCGTAAATCTTGAGAAGCATATCGAGAACCTTCAGAAGTACAACATTCCAATAGTTGTTACACTCAATAACTTCGTTACAGATACAGAGGCTGAGCTTGACTTCGTTAAGAAGTTTGTAGAGGAAAGAGGCTGTATGTTCACCCTTGCCAAGGTTTGGGAGAAGGGTGGCGAAGGCGGAGTTGACCTTTGTAAGGCAGTTATCGAGACTATCGAGACAAAGGAATCAAACTACGCACCACTTTATGATCTTTCACTCTCAATCAAGGATAAGATTAAGACAATTGCGACAGAGATTTATGGAGCTGGCAATGTTACCTACAGTCCAGAAGCAAGCTCTGCAATAAAGAAGATTGAGGACATGGGCTACGGAAGCTTCCCGGTTTGTATAGCAAAGAACCAGTACTCACTCTCAGATGATCCAAACAAGCTTGGAAGACCAGAGGGCTTCGATTTCAACATCAGAGAGGTTTATGTATCAGCAGGTGCAGGCTTTGTAGTTGCAATCTCAGGCTCAATTATGACAATGCCAGGACTTCCAAAGGTTCCAGCAGCAGAGAGAATTGATGTTGATGCAAATGGAGTAACAACTGGACTTTTCTAATATAAATAATTATTTACGAATAGTTAACAGATAATACACAAGGTAAAAGTAAAATAATACTAAGGAGGGTACTATGGCAGAATTAATCGATGGAAAGAAGATTTCCACTGAGATAAAGGATGAGGTTAAGGCTAAGGTTGCAGCTCTTAAGGAAGAGGGAGTTGAGATTACACTTGCTGTAATCCAGGTTGGTGCGGACCCTGCATCATCAGTATATGTTCGCAACAAGAAGAATGCCTGCGCATATACAGGAATTAACTCACTCAGCTATGAGCTTCCAGAGGAGACAACCGAGGAAGAATTACTTGCACTTATTGATAAGCTTAATGCAGATGAGAAGGTAAATGGAATACTTGTACAGCTTCCAGTGCCAAAGCACATAAATGAGGACAGCATCATAAAGAGGATTTCACCAGATAAGGATGTTGACGGCTTCCATCCAGAATCAGTTGGCAGACTTTCAATCGGTGAGAGAGGCTTTGTATCATGTACACCTGCTGGTGTTATTCAGCTTCTTAAGCGTTCTGATGTAAAGATTGAAGGTGCAGAGTGTGTTGTAATTGGAAGAAGCAATATAGTAGGAAAGCCGATGGCTATGCTTCTTATCAGAGAGAATGGAACAGTTACTGTTTGCCATTCAAGAACTAAGGACTTAAGAGAGGTTACTAAGAGAGCAGACATTTTAGTAGTTGCAATAGGAAAGCCTAAGATGATTGATGCATCTTACATAAAGGAGGGTGCAACAGTTATAGATGTTGGAATCCATAGAAATGAAGATAATAAGCTTTGTGGAGATGTTGATTTTGAGTCAGCAAGTGCAGTTGCAGGAAAGATTACACCAGTTCCTGGCGGAGTTGGACCGATGACTATTGCAATGCTTATGAATAACTGTCTTGAGGCAGGACTTATGCAGAACGGACGTTAATTAGAGGTAGCTATGTTTAAGATACTTATGATTTCCCTTGGCTGTGATAAAAATCTTTGTGACAGCGAGGAAATGCTAGGAAGACTGCAGGCTAGAGGCTATGATATAACTAATGATGAGGCGGATGCAGATGCAGTTATTATAAATACATGCAGCTTTATTAAGGATGCTATGCAGGAAAGTATTGACAATATACTTGAGATGGCACAGCTAAAGGGTAATGCTGGAATAAAATACATAATAGTATGTGGATGTCTTGCAGAGAGATTTAAGGATGAGATAACTAAGGAAATTCCGGAAATTGACGCAGTGGTTGGCACAACAGGTTTTGACAAAATTGTGGATGTGATTGATAAGCTTAGAGAAGGAGAGAAGAACGTTACAAGCTTTGAGCCTCTTGACTATCTGACAGACACAAGGACAGACAGAGTGCTTACTGCCAGTACATTTTACTCATATCTTAAAATTGCAGAGGGCTGCGACAAGAGATGTACCTACTGTGCAATTCCAAAGTTCAGGGGACCATTTAGAAGCGTTCCTATGGAGAAGCTTTTAGAGCAGGCAAGGATGCTTGCCTCAAATGGTATTAAGGAGCTTATGCTTGTAGCACAGGAAACCACCTGCTACGGAAAGGATATTTACGGCGAGAAGAAGCTTCACACACTCATTAGAAAGCTCTCAGAGATAGAGGGGATTGAGTGGATAAGACTTCTCTATGCGTATCCTGAGGAGATTTATGATGAGCTTATCGAGGAGATGGCAACCAACAAGAAGGTATGTCATTACATTGATATGCCACTTCAGCATACAGAAGATAAAATTCTTAAGAGAATGGGTCGAAGAATTAACAAGGAAGGAATTGTTAATGTTGTATCAAGGCTTAGGGAAAGAATGCCTGATATATGCATAAGAACAACCTTTATTGCGGGATTTCCTGGAGAGGAAGCTTCTGACCATGAGGCTCTGATGGAATTTATAAATGAATTAGAGTTTGACAGACTGGGAGTATTCACTTATTCTAGAGAGGAGGGTACTCCGGCAGCAGAATTTCCGAATCAGGTAGATGAGGAGATCGCGGCTGATTACATGAAAGAAATCATGGAGCTCCAGCAGGAGATATCATTTGAAAAGAATGAAGCTCTGGTTGGAGAAACACTTGCGGTAATAATTGAGGGCTATATCGCTGAGGATGATGTATATGTAGGAAGAACCTACAGAGATGCGCCTAATGTTGACGGACTTGTATTTGTTACAGCACCTTATGAGCTTATGTCAGGTGCAATAGTAGAGGTCAAAATCAATGAAGCAAGTGAATATGACTTGATAGGAGATGTTGTAGAATGAATTTACCAAATAAACTAACAGTACTGAGAGTGTGCCTGGTGCCAGTATTTCTTGTATTCCTTATGGTACCAGATATCCCATTTGGAAAATGGATTGCACTGTTTGTATTTATAGCAGCGAGTGTGACAGACCTTTTAGATGGAAGGATTGCAAGAAAGAATAATCTTGTTACAGACTTCGGAAAGTTTATGGATCCTCTTGCAGACAAATTACTAGTTGATTCAGCACTTATTGCACTTATAAGTCTTGATAGAATTCCAGCATGGGTAGTAATCATTATCATTGGAAGAGAGTTTATCATCAGTGGTTTCAGACTTGTTGCAGCAGATAATGGTGTTGTAATTGCAGCAGGCTGGTGGGGCAAGATAAAGACAGTTGTTCAGATGATTATGGTTGGTTTCCTTATCGGTAATCTTCCAGGAGAGACTGCACTTCCAGAGGTATTTAGAAATGCTGTGACAGTTCTTGAGTACATACTTATCTATGCATCTCTTGCACTTACAATCATATCGCTTCTTGATTATATACTTAAGAATAAGAGTGTGATTGCAGATTACAAGTAAATATTAATTATAAAAAGGCTGGTTTCAACAGTATTAGTTAGCTATTACGGTTGAAATCAGCTTTTTTAATGTCAAGTATAAAAAAGTGAATAGATACTATGGATTTTATTTGGCCAAAGCATGCTAGAAACTAATAAAATAAATGTTGAAAAATGGGCATAAAAGTAATACAATATACTCGGCATATTTGGTCGACTTTTTAGAAAAGGAGTCGCCATAAAATATATTTTACATGGAGGGCTAGAAATGAGCAACAAACTCAGTATGTCAGCAAGTGAGAGAATTGCAGCTTTACTTGATGACTCAAGCTTTGTTGAAATTGGTGCTTACGTAACAGCAAGAAGCACAGATTTTAACATTCAGGAGAATGATACTCCAAAAGACGGTGTTATCACTGGATATGGTGTTATCAATGGAAAATTAGTTTATGTTTATAGCCAGGATAGTTCAGTACTTGGTGGTTCAATTGGCGAGATGCATGCCAAGAAGATTGCTAAGGTTTACGACATGGCTATGAAGGTAGGAGCACCTGTAATCGGTCTTATCGATTGTGCAGGACTTAGACTTCAGGAGGCTACAGATGCACTCAATGCATTTGGAGAGCTTTACCTTAAGCAGTCACTTGCATCAGGCGTAATCCCACAGATTACAGCAATTTTTGGAAACTGTGGTGGTGGTACAGCAATTATCCCAGCACTTACAGATTTCACATATATGACAAGTGACAATTCAAAGTTATTCGTTAATAGCCCTAACGCATTAGATGGCAACTATGCTTCAAAGCTCGATACCGCAGCTGCAGCATATGTAAGCGAGAATACTTCTCTTGTTGACTGCGTATGTGAGACAGAGGCAGATGTTCTTTCAAGCATCAGAAATCTTGTTTCAATCATTCCTTCAAACAACGAGGATGAGGCATATGACGATAACATTACAGATGATCTTAACAGAATTATCCCTAACCTTGATGGATTTAAGGGAGATTCAAGAGCTGTATTACAGAACATCGCTGATAACAATGTATTCGTTGAGCTTAAGAACGACTATGCAAAGAGCATGGTAATCGGCTTCATCAAGCTTGGCGGAACAACAGTTGGATGTGTAGGTAACATGACAGTTGACAAGACTTCAGTACTTACAACAAGCGGTGCATATATTGCAGCTGAGTTTGTAAACTTCTGTGATGCATTTAACATTCCAGTTCTTTCGCTCACAGATGTAACAGGCTTTGCTTCATCAATCTATGAGGAGAAGACAATTGCCAAGGCAGCAGCTAAGCTTGCATTTGCATTTGCTAATGCAACAGTTCCAACAGTTAACCTTGTAACAGGAGATGCATTTGGAACAGCTTATTCAGTTATGAACTCAAAGGCTATCGGAGCAGACGTTGTATTTGCTTGGCCAAAGGCTAAGATTGGTACTATGGATCCAGAGATGGCTGTGAAGATTATGTATGAGCAGGAAATTTCAGGAGCTTCTGACAAGGCACAGTTCATCGCTGAGAAGAAGAAGGAATATACAGAGCTTCAGTCAAGCGCAATTGCAGCAGCTAAGCGTGGATACGTTGATGACATCATCGAGCCAGACGCTACAAGAAAGAGATTAATCGCTGCATTTGAGATGCTTGCTACAAAGAGAGAAGAATTACCATACAAGAAGCATGCAACAGTATAAGAGAGGTGCAGTAAATGAAGAAGAAATTATTATTAATTCCGATTTTGGCTGTAATGTTTTCATTCTTTATGGTTGGATGCGCTGGTGGTGATAAATCTGAGACTACTTACAATAAGCAGACCCTGATAGATGCTACAAAGAATGTAGTTAATACCTACGGTTCGCTCAGCGAGGCTGAGGAGACTTATTATCTGGAAGCAGGAACAGATTTAGAGAAAACAGCTGCAAATGGATTTAAACAGGCCAAAGAATCTGACAAGGTCGGAGAATTTAAGAACTTTAACACTTCAGGTGACAAGGTTACAATTGAACCACAGTCTGATGGTTCAATCCTTTGTGCTATTATCGCAGAGTACTCTAACAGAGATGTAAAAATCACTGTAAAGTATGTTAAGGATCCATCATTTTTCAAGACTAAGCAGGAAATGTTAGATACTATTCAGGAGGAGGCTATCCAGTACGGATATCAGTCACTTGCAGAGTATTTTACAGATGTTAATGAAATGCTTGGTGTAAATTACAATGTTAACAGTGCTGATGAGTGGATTGCAGAATACTTAGCTTCTCAGGGAGTTGGAGAATACTCAGCAACTGAGTGCGAGGTTAGTGCAGTATATTCAAAGGGTGAGTTACTTGCAAAGGCAGGTAGAAACACTGCAATCGGTATGGGTACAGTATTCGTAGTACTTATCTTCATATCATTCATTATTTCATTACTTAAGTTCGTTCCAGCACTCGTTGGTGGAAAGAAGAAGGAAGAGCCAAAGAAGGCAGCACCTGTTAAGGCTGCACCAGTAGCAGCTCCAGCAGCACCAGCAGCTAAGACAGAGAACCTTATGAATGATGCTGAGTTAGTTGCAGTTATTACTGCTGCAATTTATGCATTAGAGTCTGAGACTAAGGTTAACGCAGTTAGCAAGGATACACTCGTTGTACGTTCAATAAGAAGAGCAAGATAATAGATCGGAGGATAAAAAGATGAAAAATTATAGAATTACAGTAAATGGTACAGCATACGATGTAGCTGTAGAAGAAGTAGCAGCAGGCGCAGCTCCAGTAGCAGCAGCAGCTCCAGTAGCAGCAGCAGCTCCAGTAGCAGCAGCTCCAGCAGCAGCAGCTCCAGCAGCTCCAGCTCCAGCAGCAGCAGGTTCAGAGGTTGTTTCTGCACCAATGCCTGGAAAGATTCTTTCAGTTAAGACACAGGTTGGAGCAGCAGTTAAGAAGGGTGAGGTTATCCTTATTCTTGAGGCTATGAAGATGGAGAATGAAATCGTAGCTCCTGTAGATGGTACTGTAGCATCAGTTAATGTATCAGTTGGAGATGCTGTTGAAGCAGGCGATACATTAGTTTCATTAAACTAGTCAACTACTCATGCTATAAACCACAGGAGGTAGCTTAATATGCTAGAGATTCTTTCAAATTTAGCACAGCAGACTGGTTTCGCTACTCTTGGCTGGAAAAACTATGTGATGATACTTTTCGCATTCGTGTTTATGTATCTTGCAATTGCCAAAGGCTTTGAGCCACTTCTGCTTGTACCAATTTCATTCGGTATGTTCCTTGTTAATATGTTCCCTGGAATTATCGAAGAAGGCGGACTTTTACATTACTTTTATTTATTAGACGAGTGGAGTATTCTTCCATCACTCATCTTCATGGGTGTTGGTGCCATGACAGACTTCGGACCACTGATTGCAAATCCAAAGAGCTTCCTGCTCGGTGCTGCAGCACAGTTCGGTATCTATGGTGCATACTTCCTTGCTATTGCATTCGGATTCACAGGAAGAGAAGCAGCAGCGATTTCAATCATCGGTGGTGCAGATGGTCCTACATCAATCTTCCTTGCAGGTAAGCTCGGTATGGGTGGTACCTTAATGGGACCTATCGCCGTTGCAGCTTACTCATACATGTCCCTCGTTCCTGTTATTCAGCCACCTATCATGAAGGCTCTCACAACAGAGAAGGAAAGACTTGTAAAGATGCCACAGCTTAGACAGGTAACAAAGCTTGAGAAGATCCTCTTCCCAATCATTGTTACACTTGTAGTTGTACTTATTCTTCCTACAACAGCACCACTCGTTGGTATGCTTATGTTAGGTAACTTATTCAGAGAGTGTGGAGTTGTTAAGCAGCTTACTGAGACAGCTTCAAATGCTATGATGTACATCGTTGTAATCTTACTCGGAACATCTGTTGGTGCTTCAACATCTGCAGAGGCATTCCTTAAGGTAAGTACACTTAAGATAGTTCTTCTTGGACTTATCGCTTTCTGTCTCGGAACCGCGACGGGAGTTATATTTGGTAAGATAATGTGCTGGGCAACAAAGGGTAAGGTTAATCCACTTATCGGTTCAGCAGGTGTATCAGCAGTTCCAATGGCAGCCAGAGTATCACAGAAGGTTGGAGCAGAGTATGACTCAACAAACTTCCTTCTCATGAATGCGATGGGACCAAACGTTGCCGGAGTTATCGGTACAGCCGTAGCCGCAGGTTCATTCCTTGCGATATTCGGAGTTAATTAGTAGAGGCCCTGGCCATTTTACATGAGTTGGCAAGGGTAATTAAAATAGGAGGATTATTATAAAATGGCAGATATTATAAAGAAACCAATAGGTATTACTGAGACAGTCCTTCGTGATGCTCATCAGTCACTTATTGCTACACGTATGACAACTGAGCAGATGCTTCCTATCATCGACAAGATGGATAAGGTTGGTTATCATTCAGTTGAGTGCTGGGGTGGTGCTACATTTGATTCATGCCTCAGATTCTTAAAGGAAGATCCATGGGAGAGACTTAGAAAGCTCAAGGATGGCTTCAAGAACACAAAGCTTCAGATGTTATTCAGAGGACAGAATATCCTTGGATATGCTCCATATGCTGATGACGTTGTAGAGTATTTTGTACAGAAGTCAATTGCAAATGGTATCGATATTATTCGTATCTTCGATTGCTTAAATGACTTAAGAAACCTTGAGACAGCTGTTAAGGCTTCAAACAAGGAAAAGGGACATGCTCAGATCGCTCTTTCTTATACATTAGGAGATGCATACACACTTGATTACTGGAGAGATACAGCTAGAAGAATTGAGGAGATGGGTGCTGACTCAATCTGTATCAAGGATATGGCTGGTCTTCTTGTACCAAATGCTGCAGCAGAGCTTGTTACAGCATTAAAGGAAGGTTCAAAGCTTCCAATTCAGCTTCATACACACTATACCTCAGGTGTTGCTGCTATGACATACATGAAGGCTGTTGAGGCAGGATGTGATATCATCGATACTGCTATGTCACCACTTGCTATGGGTACATCACAGCCAGCTACAGAGGTTATGGCTAAGGTATTCGAGGGAACAGAGTATGATCCAGGCTTTGACCAGAACTTACTTGCAGAAATCGCTGACCACTTCAGACCACTTCGTGAGCAGTGGCTTGAGTCAGGACTTCTTAGTCCAAAGGTTATGGGAGTTAACATCAAGACTCTTCTTTACCAGGTACCAGGTGGAATGCTTTCAAACATGGTTTCTCAGCTTAAGGAGATGCATGCAGAGGATAAGTACGATGAGGTTCTTGAGGAGATTCCAAGAGTTCGTAAGGACTTCGGTGAGATTCCACTTGTTACACCTTCATCACAGAT
>DCHE01000049.1:0-26863 GCA_002314775.1 Lachnospiraceae bacterium UBA1760 | reverse complement strand
CAGATCGTTGGTACACAGGCTGTACTTAACGTAGTTCTCGGTGAGAGATATAAGAGCCTTACAAAGGAGTCTAAGGACTTACTTGTTGGTAAGTATGGTAAGACAACATTACCAGTTAACCCTGAGATTCAGAAGAAGGCACTTGATGCTCTTGGAATGAAGGAGCCAATCACATACCGTCCAGCTGATGATATGAAGCCACAGCTTGAGGATATGGAAAAGGCTTGTGCTCAGTACAAGCAGCAGGATGAGGATGTGCTTTCATATGCATTATTCCCACAGGTTGCAACTGAGTTCTTCAAGTATAGAGATGCTCAGCAGACAAATGTTGATGCAACAATTGCTGACACAAAGAACAAGGTATACCCAGTTTAATTAATATCAGGATGCCAGGTACCTCTTTGGATACCTGGCTCCTTTTAATATAGTCAGGCAATGGCTATTAGCTGAATTAGCCTGAAATTTGAGGTTATAGGATGAGAATATCTGTAGAAGAATTAGCTGCAAAGCTAAAGGAAGAAAGTAAAAAAATCGAAATAGAAGAAGAAAATAACGCTGAAACAGAGCTTAAGGATAATGCTGCCTCTAAGAAGAAAAGAGGTAATAACAGAAGTAACAGCATTAATAGATACAACAAAAACAGAAACATAAAAAAAGAGGAGCCTAAGCCAAAGGAGAAGGAAAAGGTTAAGCGAATCAGTAACGAGGAACGAATTGCCAACATTAAGAAGGCAATGGAGAACCTTGAGGATAGAGATATTTATGAGAGTGAGATTGACAAGATTATAAAAAAGAAGAAGGGACTTGATTCAACTCACATTATCCTGCTTGGATTTCTTATCGCAATACTGGTGGGAACATTTTTGCTTATGCTGCCAATAGCTACTGCTGAAGGGAAGAGTACAGGCTTTACAGAGGCATTATTTACGGCCACCACGTCAACCTGTGTTACTGGACTTGTAGTAGTGGATACATTTGCCCAGTGGTCACTTTTTGGTCAGATAGTAATACTCATACTTATTCAGTTAGGTGGACTTGGAATAGTAACACTCACATCAATGATTCTCCTCATGCTTTTTAGAAAGGTTAATCTAAAAAATAGAATGCTTATTCATGATGCATTTAATTTGGATACTCTTGAGGGTCTCGTGAATTTTATAAAAAGTGTGCTTATCGGTACCTTTGCAATTGAGGGAACCGGAGCTCTCTTATATATGTTCAGATTTGTCCCACAGTTTGGAGCAAGGGGAGTATATATATCAGTATTCACAGCAATATCAGCCTTCTGTAATGCGGGAATAGATATCATTGGCAATAATTCGCTTATGAATTATGCGACAGATCCACTGATAATGTTCGTCACAATGGGACTTATCATACTAGGCGGTATTGGATTTATTGTATGGTTTGATTTTGTGAATTCAATAAAGGTAGCGAAGAGAAATGGCAGTTTAAGCGGAATATTCAGAAGATTAAATGAGCATACAAGACTTGTTCTCTGGATAACAGCTATACTTATATTTGGCGGAGCCTTTATCATATTCGTGCTTGAGTATAACAATCCAAATACTATAGGAAATATGAGTATTGGCGATAAAGCTTTAGCTTCACTTTTCCAGTCAGTAACACTAAGAACAGCAGGATTTGCAGCGATTGATCAGGCTGCATTTACGGATGCCTGCTATCCGATGTTTATAATGCTTATGCTTATTGGAGGTTCTCCGGTAGGTACAGCGGGCGGTATTAAAACAGTAACCTTTGCGGTTGCCTTCTTCAATATTATGTCCTATGTAAAGGATAGAGATGAGACGGTAATATTTAAGAGAAAGATATCAAAGGCACTTATAAGTAAGGCTATGGCAGTAATTGCGGTTGCAATATTTGCAATACTGATACTTACAACACTTTTACTAGCTACTAACAAGGTATCACTTCAGGATGCACTGTACGAGGTTACGAGTGCTATCGCGACGGTTGGATTATCAAGAAATATGACAGCTAATCTTAACACCGCAGGAAGATTCATAATTATACTCTCTATGTATCTTGGACGAGTAGGTCCTATTTCCATGGCGGTTGCGTTTAAGGGCAAGGAAGGTGTTAAGAAGGGTGTTAAGTTTGCTGACGGAAGATTTATTGTTGGTTAATTTGGGATAAAGCATAAGATGGAGGAATAAAATGGTTAAGTCATTTGCAGTTTTTGGACTTGGTAGATTTGGAAGAAGCGTTGCAGTTTCACTTATGGAGACTGGCGCCGATGTCATGGCAATAGACAGGGATGAGAGCATTATCGCGGATATTGCCGATGAGGTTACCTACGCAGTTGCAGCAGATGTGTCTGATATGGCAACACTTAAGTCGCTTGGTATTGCCAATATGGATGCTGTAATAGTTGCCATGGGACATGACCTTGAGGCAAGTATTATGAGTGTAATGAGTACAAAGGAGCTTGGCGTTCCTTACGTGCTTGCAAAGGCAAGAGATGAGAGAATGGGTGATATCCTTAAGAAGGTTGGAGCAGATAAGGTTGTTTACCCTGAGAAGGAGACAGGCTCACGTATCGCAAGAAAGCTTGTTTCAAGCGGTATACTTGAATTCTTTGACCTGTCTGGAGATATCTATCTTGTCGAAATTGTTCCAAAGGATGAGTGGGTTGGAAAGACACTTATCGAGCTTGGACTTAGAAAAAAATACAACATAAATGTTATAGGAATTAAGAAGGACAACGTTCTTACAAATATGCTTGATCCAAATGAGCCACTTGTAAAGGACAACACAATGCTTATAACTATTGATAAGAAGAATCTTAATAAGCTGGGCTAATACGGAAGTGAAGAATATGCATAAGAAAAAGATGGTTGTAATAGGCGGCGGCGCTGCAGGTATGATGACTGCGATTATGGCTGCAGATTCATATGAGGTTACCCTGCTTGAGAAGAATGACAAGCTGGGTAAGAAGCTGTTTATTACTGGAAAGGGAAGATGTAATCTTACAAATGACTGTGACAATGACACATTTCTGAAAAATGTAGTTACTAACAGTAAGTTTTTGTACAGTGCAATAAGTAGCTTTACAACAGAGGATGTAAAGAATTTCTTTGAGTCAAATGGACTTAGAATTAAAACTGAACGCGGTAACAGAGTATTTCCTGCATCAGACCATTCCTCAGATGTTATTGCAGTGCTTGATAGGGCGCTAAGAGAGAAGGGCGTCAGGGTGCTTCTTGGTACTAAGGTTTTAGGAATCGAGACTGCAGATAATAGTACTGATGATTTCAATAAGAAGGAAGAATGCGTTAGGGTAAGCGCAGTAAGGACAGCCAGGGGAAGCTTTGATGCTGATGTGGTTGTAGTTGCAACGGGAGGAGTTTCTTATCCGACAACAGGCTCTTCAGGAGATGGATACAGGATGAGTGAGGAATTAGGTCATACAATAGTTAAGCCAGAGCCATCACTTGTTCCAGTTTGTATCGAGGGTAAATACTGCAAGGAGCTTATGGGACTTTCGTTAAAAAATATCGATGCGAAATTCGTGACGTATAAGGATGAGAGCAGGAAGAAGGAAAAGGTAATATACGATTCCTTCGGTGAGATGATATTTACACATTTCGGTGTAAGTGGACCAGTGATATTATCAGCCTCCTCATATCTTCATAAGGCGATGGAGAAGAAGCAGGATATCTATCTTAAGCTCGACTATAAGCCAGCACTTTCGAAGGAGCAGCTTAATGAAAGACTGCTAAGAGACTTCGAGAAGAATAATAATAAACAGTTCAGAAACTCCTTAGACGAGCTTCTTCCTAAGAAGCTCATACCTATAGTTGTGGAAATGTCAGGGATTGACCAGTATAAGCAGGTAAACCTTGTAACCCACGAGGAAAGGATGAGACTAATCGAAATACTAAAGGGTATGACCTTCAAGGTGTCAGGGCTTAGGGATTTCGATGAAGCGATAATCACAAAGGGAGGAATTCCAGTAAAGGAGATTAACCCTAAAACTATGGAATCAAAGCTTGTAAAGGGACTTAGATTTGCAGGTGAAGTAATTGATTGTGACGCACTTACAGGAGGCTTTAACCTTCAGATAGCCTGGTCGACAGCATTTCTTGCAGCAGGAGCTGAGCTGTAATTACTTGATGTTTTAGAATTATAAGGAGGACAATTATGAGAAATTTTGATTATATGACACCAACAAGACTGATATTTGGAGAGGGGGTTATTGCCAAGCTTCCTGAGGTGATGAAGCCATTTGGCAAGAAGATTCTTATGACCTATGGCGGAGGCAGCATAAAGAGAATTGGCCTTTATGATAAGGTTAAGGAGCTACTTTCAGATTTTGAAATATACGAGCTTGCTGATATACAACCAAATCCAAAGTACGATCCAAGCGTTCTTGATGGAGTTCGTATGTGCAAGGAAAATGATATAGATGTCATCCTATCAGTAGGTGGCGGAAGTGTACTTGACTGTTCGAAGGCTATTGCTACAGGAGCAAAGTATGATGGCGACCCATGGGATTTAATATCCTACAAGGCATTTGCAACAGATTCAGTACCGATTGTCGACATAATTACACTTGCAGCAACCGGAAGCGAGTATGACTGCGGGGGAGTAATTTCAAGAACAGAGACCAATGACAAGATTGGCTATATGGACCCACACAATTTCCCAGTAGTATCCTTCCTTGACCCAGTATATACATTTACGGTTCCAAAGAATCAGACAGCAGCGGGCTGTGCAGATGCTATGAACCACATAATGGAGCAGTATTTCTGCGAGGATTCAACAATTCTAAATGATGGATTTATGGAGGCCGGACTTAAGAGCCTTATGATTAATACAGTTAAGTGTATCGAAAATCCAGAGGATTACACCGCAAGAGCAGAGATGATGCTGACCTGTACCTACGGCTGCAACGGCATTTTTTCGCTTGGAAATAGTCCAACAGGATGGCCATGCCACGGCATTGAACATGCACTTAGCGCATACTATGACATCACTCACGGCGTTGGTCTTGCCATAATTACACCACGCTGGATGAAGCACATTTTAAATGAGAAAACACTTCCTCGTTTCGTAAAATATGGTGTAAATGTATTCGGAATCGACGCAAGCCTTCCTGAAATGGAGATTGCCGAGAAGGCTATAGATGCGACCTATAAATTCTTCGAGTCAATCGATATTCCTATGCACCTTAAGGAAGTAGGAATCGACGAAAGTCGTATCGTTGAGATGGCTAACCATATCGCTGTAAATGAACACCTTGACAGGGCGTATGCACCTCTTTCGGAGGCCGATTTAGTGGAGATACTTACAGCTTCTCTGTAAAGGATGGAAAATCACTGTGATTTAAGGAAAATGGAGACAGTATGGAATTTACAACAAGAAAAGAAGCTCTCGACTTTGGGCTTTCCTTTGAAAATACATATTATGACACTCCTTTTCGCGACACGAACTGGCAGCTTATTAGAGTGAAGGGAACAAAAAAAGCCTTTCTCTGGACCTATGAGGTGGATGGCGTAATCCATCTTAACGTTAAGGCATCGAGGGATGCAATTTACTTTTGGCGGGAAATCTACAAGTCAGTAGTTCCCGGTTATCATCAGGACAAGGAGCATTGGAACACAATTATTCTCGATGGTACAATTCCTGCAGCTGACATAAAGAGGATGATAGCTGAAAGCTATGACCTGGTTACTGACAGTCCCACAAAGAGAATTTACGAGGCAGTAAAAAAGATTCCACGAGGCAGGGTTGCGACCTACGGCAGAGTGGCAGAACTCGCAGGAAATCCTAAAATGCAAAGGGCAGTTGGAAATGCACTTCACAAAAATCCCGACCCGGACAATATTCCCTGCTATAGGGTGGTTAACTCGAAGGGCGAGCTGGCAGGTGCATTTGCATTTGGAGGCGCAGATGTACAGGCGGATTTACTTAGGGCTGATGGAATCGAAGTGGTTGATGGTAAGGTTGACCTCACGAAATACGGGTTCTGAGAGACAGCTTACTAAAGCTATTGAGTGAACAGTGTTTGGAGTATTTTACAAGAGGAGATTTTGAATGGAAAACGAAAGATTTAATATAGGCGACATAGTAAGGCATTTTAAGAGAGAGTACGTAAACCCGGATTCGGCCGAGTACCTCTACAAAATCCTTGCATTTGCCCAGCACACGGAGAACAAGGAGAAGCTTGTAATCTACCAGGCACTATACCCACCTTATAAAACCTGTGCAAGACCATACGATATGTTTATAAGCGAGGTTGACAGGGAGAAGTATCCTGAGGCAAAGCAAAAGTATAGGTTTGAGAAGGTCGAGACGGAGATATTTCCAAGAGGATAGAACACAACTATGCTGAGAAAAAACTGATGGCTAGTGGTTAACTTATTAAGCAGAAAGTGATAAATAGTATGATTATAGATAAAAATAAAGATACTAATAAAAATACTAATAAAGAGTCTGATTTAGCTGCTAAGAATGATAAAGCTGATAACGTCGCTTATAAGAAGCAGCAATACAAAATGATAATATATATTGTCATGGCCATAATCATAATCGTAGGATTATTGATACTTCCAAAATATGGAGAGTATGTAATGCTGTTTCACTTTGTGAGATATGGAATATGGTTTTTACTTGCTATGCTTTTAATACTGTACACAATTGTACCGAGGGTAAAAAATGTAAAAAAAGGCATAGAAAATAAAGAATTAGCTGGCTCGCAATTTGTTGGGTTACTTGCTTTTCTTATTCTGGCAATTTATTCATTAGCAATGATTTCCCTGGGAATAATGGATGTTATGAATGGAGAGAATAAGGAAATTCTTACTGGCTGTGTTGGAATTAAGACTACTACAGGAGCAAAATACAGACATACAAATTATAAGATTAAAGGGGACTCGGGAACTGAGCTAAAGGAGTTCAAGGTTAATGGAATAGATGGAGCAACCTGGAATACCATAGCAAATGGTGTTTCACAGGTTGAGATTATATATTATCCTTTGACAAAGTCTGTTAAGAAGGTTACTGTGCTAAGCAGTGAACCCAATAGTGTCCAAGCCTCTGACCCCGTTGTTAACAATGCCAAAGATGAAATAAAACAACAGACAGAGATGAATGAGGATTCTAAGTATTCGGTAGGAAAACTCACAATAAAGGAATTAATGGACGATGGAGATCCTCTTTCCGGGGCCCTGGATCCTGATTCTGGAAGAAGCTATAGTAAAAAGATTTATTTATACTATGATGAAGAGCTTATAGGAATTGACTTATATAATCTTTCGGGACTCAGTGTGGCAACCTGTGATGAAACTATAGATTCAGAAGGCATTTTAAATATAAAAATCACACTCACTGACAAGAAGGGTGAGGTGAAAAGTATCGTATATAAGAAGGACGGAAGTGGACAAACAGGATGGGGTAGTGTAAAGGAGTAGTAATTGTGCATAACTTACAATGCACATCTTTGTTTGACAAAAAATAAATACATTATTGACAAAAAAATGTGTCATAGTATAATAAAAGTAGGTGCTAGAAACGTTTACATTAATTATGCTGTGACATATTTTATTTTGACATGATTATTAATTGAGAACATTTTTGGCTATAGGGTATTTTTATTATGATTCATTTGTCATGAAAGGAGAGAATGTATGAGAAAAGGTATTGCAAAGATTATTTCAGCAGCTCTTTGTTTATCATTATGCCTCACTACACCGGCTTACGCTGCAGATGACGTAAATTTCGAAGAAACGGTAATTGAGTCAGAATTTACTGAGGAATCAGAGGTTACTGAAGAAGAGGTGCCAGAGGAGGCTGTTACTGTGGAAACAGAAGCTACTAGTGAAGAGACTGACGCACCTTGTGAAACAGAGAAAGAAACTTCAGGAGTGATGACTGACGAAGAGGTTGAAGAGATACTTAGTGATATGCCAGAGGAGGCTGTCTTAAGTAGTGATGTAATAATTGACAGCGAGGAAATTATCGGTGATGGAGCTTCACTTAAGGAGGCTCAGGCTGGGGTTTATGTTGCTTCAGTTGATGATACAGGAATTCTTGCAGCTATGAGCTTGCAGGGCTTTGCATATGCAGATGCAGAGTACAGATGGCTGGTATATGATGTTACCAATCAGACCTGGGATGTTGCTTCAGACTGGAGAGAGGCAGGTATGAATGCTCTTATGTATAAGCCTGGTCATTATGGTGACTATATCCTTCAGGCACAGGCAAGACCAGCAAGTGATGGTTCGACTACTGAGCCTGAGGTTGAGGCAACTGCAAATGCAGGCTTCACATATCATCCAGCACTTAAGGCTGTATGTCAGATGCCAGATCCAGAGGGAAGAGGATATCTTATCGGTTTACAGACCTATGAGAGCTGCAAGGAAGCAGCAACCTGTGAGATGCTTATTCTTGATTGCAATAAGTATGTACAGGGACTGGATGCCTGGGTATATACAACTTATCCGATAGCTCTTGTTGATAATAGTATGTGGACAACCTGGAATCCAGAGTATGGATATTATTGGACCTTGTTCAGAATTTACGATGCTACAGGAGCTATGATTGATGAGGTATGCTACGGCTTTGAGAATGTTCCTAAGGCACCAGATCCTGAACCAGAACCAGAGCCTGAACCAGAACCAGAGCCAGAAGGAGTTACCCTTTCGAAGCTTAATTGCTATGCAGGTATCGAGGCTGATGTAACACTTGATGGTACAGGAACAGGCTGCCATGCAAAGCTTGTAATCTGTACTGCTACTTCAGCTATTTCATTTGGTATTCAGTATGATAAGTGTGCAGTGGCACCATACACTGACAAGACAATGATTATGGAGGAGAATATATTAAGCAACAATGCAGGTGGTCAGAAGTACTATCGTCCTGGTAATATTGAGGTTCAAAGGGGTCAAAAGGTACACCTTATCCTGACCTATAACCAGAACGGAACAGGAGAGATGTACTGTGATGGCAAGCTTGTTGGAACCTATTCTAATTCCGGACTAAAGAATAAGACAGTATATCTGAGAGTTGAGGGCTCAGGAAGAAAGAACGGAGATACTGTGGATTGTTTATTCGAGAACATTAAGCTTAAGCACAAGAATAAAGTTGGTATTTCAACATATTATGAAACTTGTAAGACACTTAAATGTTACTATGACAAGAATGATTATTCAACAATCAGAATCAAGGGATACATTTCAGGACTTGCAAGCAACCAGGACTGGGATAATGCATATGGCAAGGTTTCAGGACTTGTACAGCTCAACTGGTAGCTGATGTGATTAATAATTAAAGATTATTTCGGTGTCATTTACATAGTAGGTGGCACCGAATTTTATATTGTACAGGATATAAAAAATGGAGCTCAGTGGAACGGATTTTATGTAAATTACTTAGTCTAATTTCATTGTTATATTATATGCAATGTGGTATTCTAATGAGGAAGGGTTAACAAAGCTTGTTATATGTGGGAGAAGAAAGATGGCCTATTTTGACAGTAAGGGAATAAATAAAATATTAAAAAAATCCAATATTGGACTTTGGGCAGTTGAGTTTGAGCAGGGATGTGATCCGAGATTCTATGCAGATGATACTATGGATGATTTGCTTGGAGTTTACTATGAACTGACACCGGAGGAGAGATTCAAATATCATCATACCTGTATCCATGAGGATGACCTTCAGATGTTTGAAGAGTACTCTGATAAGCTTGCTATTGAGAGAACCGAAATCGTGTACAGGTACTTGCATTCTGAATTGGGTGAGAGATATGTAAGATGCAGTGGTATCAGAGACGCATCAGTGAAGGATAAAATACTTGTTTATGGAACTCATCAGGATATTACTGATACTATTCGTATGGAGAAGGACAAGCTTCACGAAACACAGCTTGCTGAAGAAAACCTGGTACTCAAATCTGAGCAGGTTTATTCTTATAATCTATATAGGAACCTTATGGAGCTTCAGACCTGTGGAATATTATCCTACAAGCTTCCTTCACACGAGATTATTGTTATGAATGATGCGGCAAGAAAGCTGTATGATATTGATCAATATGAGGATGTGACTATCGATGTGGCGGCAAACCACTTAAAGGGAGTTGTTTATGACAATGAGGAGGAAACAAAGGAAAAGCTTAAGAGGCTAGGAGAAAGTGCAGGTCAGATTTCATTTGCGATGACAATTCCTCACAGAGACGGAAAAGCGGTTCATGTGTGGTCTGTTACAAGAAGAATTGAGATGGATAATGGAGATAGTATTATTATCAGCTCACTTCAGGATATATCAGCACTCACAGAAACTCAGAAGATAAATCTTGAACTTGAGGAACAGTTAGATGTTATCCAGGCCTATGGTAAGGTATATAACGTTTCCTACTTTATAGATTTGGAGGATGGATCCTTTGTTGAACTCTCGAACAGGATAGATGGAGTATTTGAACTGATTGGAGAATCAGGTAATGCTGCAGAAAAGCTAGAGACATTCTGCAATAAGATAGTATATCCTAAGCATTATGATGTTATGAAGGAATTTACTAATCTTGATACCATAAATGAAAGACTTAAGGATAGAGAGTGGATAAGCCAGCAGTTTGAGAGTAGGCTTTCTCATTGGTCAGAGGGATATTTCATTGCTGCAAAGAGAGATGAAGAGGGCAACTGTAAGCATCTTATCTGGGGAACTATGAATATAACCGATTCTAAAATAAGAGAACTTGAACAGCAGGAGGAGCTTATTAAGGCTACTGAAGAGGCTCAAATTGCAAATAGAGCCAAGTCGACATTTCTTTTCAATATGTCCCATGATATCAGAACTCCTATGAATGCAATTATGGGCTTTACGGATCTTTTGGAAAAGAGTATTAACGATCCGGAAAGGATTAAGTATTATCTTGATAAGATACGTAATTCGAGCGACTTACTTCTTTCTCTTATTAATAATGTTCTTGAGATGGCAAGGATTGAGAGTGGAAAGCTTGTTCTTGATGAGGTTACAATCGATGTAAACAAGTTTGTTAAGACGTTCTTAACAATATTTGAGTATCCTATGGAGCATAAGGAGATTGAATTTACCAGCAGAATTGATGTTACGCATAACTATATTTACGGTGACCCAGTAAAGCTTCGTGAGATATATTTGAACATTTTGTCTAATGCATTTAAATATACATCAAAGGGTGGTAGCGTATCCTACTTACTTGAGGAAATCCCTTCTGACAAGGAGGGGTATATTGTAATCCGAACAAAAATTACTGATACAGGAATAGGAATGGCTTCAGAGTACCTTCCACATCTCTATGATGAATTTACAAGAGAGAAGAATGTTACTGACAGTAAGATTGAGGGAACAGGACTCGGAATGCCTATCGTAAAAAAACTGGTTGACCTAATGGGTGGTACTATCGAGGTAGAGACCGCTCTGGGCAAGGGAACAACCTTTGTGATAACAATAGAACATAGAATTTCAAATGAATACTTAGCTAATACCATAGAAAAGCAGGAGGTTTCAAAAACCAAATATAAGGGAAGGAGAATACTTCTTGCTGAGGATAATGATCTAAATGCAGAGATTACAATGTCCATTCTCGGTGAAGCTGGCTTTGAGGTTGAGAGAGCAGAGGATGGAATTATCTGTATTGATAAGATTTCCAAGGCAGAGCCTGATTATTACAGCGTTATTCTTATGGATGTCCAGATGCCTAATATGAATGGCTACAGGGCAACTGAGCTGATTAGAAAGCTGGATGACAAGAAGAAGGCAGCCCTTCCAATAATAGCTGTTACTGCAAATGCATTTGCAGAGGACAGAAAGGTTGCAATGGAGGCTGGAATGGATGGTCATATTGCAAAGCCAATCAAGGTTGATGAGTTGTTTGAGATATTAAATAATTTTATATAATCAAAAAGTATCACCTGTCGAAATTATCAAATCGACAGGTGATACTTTTTTGATTATACAATATGAATCTTTGACTAAATTTAGTTGGCATTTTTAATGCTGTCTAAGAATTCTGAACAAATCTCAGTGTTTGACGGACTGTAGGAAACGGTGATACACATCATGTAATTGCCAACCTGTCTGATGAGCATTTTCTGAAGGCCTGCTCCATCGTTAAGCTTCGAATTGAGGCAGATATATTCATAGCCGCAGTAGGAAACGTGAGTATCATCTGAAAAGGTGTAATAAACTGAAGTGTTCTTTGAAAGACTCTCCTTGAGCATCTTTGCATAGTCAGCTGCAGTAAGACTTCCGTAGGTTCCGGTTTTTTTCATGTTTTCGTATGCAATATAAACATTGGTTTGTTGGTCTGGATATACGAACCAGACATCGTAGAAGGTGCCATAGAAGGCATTTTCAAGAGTGTCAGCGGTTAAATTACCAGTCATTGCAGTGCTGATTTTGTCTGCATAACCCAGGGTTTCAGCAATTTTCTGGTCTGTAAGAATTTCACAATCCTCATCAATTGAAAATGAAATATCAAACTGGTTATTTTTGTACAGGTTATTCTCTACAGAACCACGCTCCGCCTGAAAGGTGCCGTCATCCCTTTCTTCAGTGGTAGACTGTGTTGTGGTCTCTATGTTACTCTTTGTGTTTTCCTTGCCACAGGCAAAAAGACCAAGTGATAGGGCACTGGCAAGTAAAAGAGTAATTATTTTCTTCTTCATTATATTACCTCCGCATAAAAATCGTTCACTAAATCATCTGCAATATATCACAAAATGAAATGATTGTAAACATAGGTGGCAGTAAACATATATGCCAGATTTATTGTCCGATAGAGACCACTGTGGTATAATAAGAGGCAGGTCATTAATACAATTAACAGGATAAAGAGAGTTTATTTTGAATAAAGAATAGCATAATGCTTGAAGTGTTTTGCGAGTATTTGAAATCATAGGAGGAAGTATGGATATTGAACTTCTTAAGAGCGAAGTGAAAAAGATATTTGAGGAAGATGCCAGTGGCCACGATTTTGGACATACAGTAAGAGTGTACAACAATGCGATGAAAATTGCTGACAATATGGAATGCGACAAGGAATTGGTTGCTCTTGCATCCCTTCTTCACGACGTTGATGATGAGAAGCTGTTTAAAACAGCTGACTACGCAAATGCCAGAAGGATTATGAATACTCTTGGTGTTGATAAGGATATACAGCAGAAGATTGTGGACATTATCAGCCAGGTTTCCTTCAAGGGAAATGAATCAACAGTACCGACAACTATAGAGGGCTGCATTACTCAGGATGCAGACAGATTAGATGCCATAGGTGCGATAGGTATCGCAAGAACCTTTGCCTACGGTGGAAGTAAGGGACATAAGATTTACGACCCGGCGATTAATCCCAATATGAATATGAGTGGAAAGGAATACCTCAAGGGTGATGGTACCTCGCTGAATCATTTCTATGAAAAGCTATTTCTGCTTAAGGATATGATGAATACTGAATATGCGAAGGAGCTGGCCAATAAAAGAGATTTGGTTATGCACAGCTTCGTGGATGAATTTAATAGAGAGGTCAGTGATGCCAGGGAGCTTGGAAAGGACAAGGACAAGGGCAGGTTCCTCCTTCTTACAAGAGAGGGCAAGATAAACTACTATTCCAAAACCTCAGCCTGGATGAAAAAGCTTATAAAAATTGCGGCAAACCGAGTGTTGTATGATATTAGAGATGAGGAAATCGAGAAAATAAATGAGGACTTTTTTGAAGGCTTAAAGACAAAGGGGAAGAATATGTTCACCTCCATAGAATGGAGGGCGGAGCTTTCTCTCGCCATGAAGGATTATAAAGAGGTCCTAAGTGCGTTTTTATCTGCTCACAAGGGAGAAAATGCAAACTATTTTGAAGAGATATGTGATGAGCTTAATAAGATAGAAAAAGCAGGAGATAAGAGCAACGGAAGTGTTGACAGCAGTCTTTGCTCAAGCAAGAGAGCGCTTATTGTTGATGCGGTGGAGAAGGTTATCTACAGAAATTATCATCTTACAGATGAGCAGAAGGAAGCATATAATGCGGGTTACATTTACATACATGATATGGGCCACAGAAGGGATTCAATTAACTGCTGCCTCTTCGATATGGAGAACGTATTAAATGGTGGTTTTGAGATGGGCGAGATGTGGTATGAGGAGCCCAAAACTCTCGCTGAGGCCTTTGACGTTATCGGCAGTGTGGCATTAAACGGTGCTGCCCAGATTTACGGCGGCTTCACTATTCCTCAGATAGATGAGATATTGGTAAAGTATGCGAAAAAGAGCAGGGAGCTCTATATTTCGAACTATAAGAAGTACGGCGTAGATGATAGCGTAGCGGATAAGATGGCCGATGATATGATTGAGGAGGATTTTAAGAATGGATTCTTCTCACTTGAGGAGAAGTTTAACTCTATTATTTCTCCAAGAGGTGATTATCCATTCATTACAATAACCTTTGGAATCGGCAGGGACAAATACGCCCAGATGGCAACCAAGGCGGCACTTAATGTCAGAAAAACAGGACATGGAACCGAAGGGCATAAAAAGCCGGTACTATTTCCAAAGCTTGTATTTCTCTTTGATGAGAAGCTGCACAAAAAGGGCGGGGAGCTTTACAGCCTTTTTATGAGTGCGATAGAGTGCTCGAGCAAGGTTATGTATCCTGAGTATCTGAGTCTTACTGGGGAGAAGGGAATTGTATCCCACGTTTACAAGAAATATGGAAAGGTTATAAGTCCGATGTGCTGCAGAGCCTTCCTCACGGAATGGTTCAGGGAGGGCAAGACTAAGCCTAAGGATGAAAATGATGAGCCGGTATTTATCGGAAGATTTAATTTTGGTGTCATTTCCCTCAATATTCCTATGATTCTTGCTAAAAGTATGGAGGAGAAGACCGACTTTTACGAGGAGCTTGACTACTACCTTGAGATAGCAAGACAGATTCATATATCCACCTATAAATTCTTAGCAAAGAAAAAGGCTCACACCAATCCTCTTATGTTTATGCAGGGTGGCCTTTACGGCGGAACACTTGGAAGAGATGATGATATTGAGCCGCTTCTTGAGAGCGCAACAGCATCCTTTGGATTTACAGCACTAAATGAGGTGCAAAGGCTTAAGAATGGTAAATCCCTGGTTGAGGACGGACAGTTTGCACTTGATACGCTAAAGCATATAAATGACAAGGTAAAAGAGTTTCAGGAGGAGGATAATATTCAGTATTCAGTATACGGTACTCCTGCAGAGAGTCTTTGCGGAAGGCAACTTGAGAAGTTCAGGGAAAAATTTGGAATAATTGAAAATGTCAGCGACAGAGAGTATTTTTCGAATTCATTTCACTGTCATGTTTCGGAGGATATTGATCCTATTGAGAAGCAGGAGTATGAGTCTCGATTCTGGGATCTTGCGGACGGTGGAAAGATTCAGTACATAAGGTTCACTGTTCCTCACAATGTTGAGGCACTAGAGGCGATAGTCACACATGCTATGGAGCTTGGACTTTATGAGGGCATCAATATGTCGCTTGCCTACTGTAATAACTGTGGCTTTGAGTGGCGAAATGATGGCAAGGAAAGACCAACACTATGCCCAGAATGCAAGGACTCGGAGATGACAATGATAGAGAGAATGTGCGGTTACATCGCATACACAAGGGTTCACGGAACAACAAGACTCAACAAGGCTAAGATGGCCGAGATTGGGGACAGAATTAGTATGTAGTTATTAAAGGGAGGAAGAATATGAGTAAGAATTTACAGCTTGGAGAAAGCTTTAATATAACTAAAGAATCGCCGGAGACAGCTTCACTTCTTGTTAGCGTCGGATGGTATAACAGGAAGAATAACTTTAAGATATTTAACAAAAATGAAGCAGCAACCATAGACCTTGATGCATCAGCCATCCTTCTTTCAAAGGGGAGACTGATGGGCACAAACCGTGTCATTAACAGTGAGAACAATGTCAGCGAGGGCGGTTCAGTGACTCATATAGGAGAGAACAAATATCTCCCAGAGGATACTGAAAATATAAGTATTTTACTGGAAAAGATTCCTGAGGATGTGGATAAGATACTTTTTGTTGTAAATGTAGACAGTCCTGAGGAAAAAGGACATAACCTTGGAATGCTAGAGGACATTTTTGTCAGAGTATCTGATTCTGATTCAAAAGGCAATGGGGAATTAGTTAGAATTGATGTTAGCTGTGAGGGCTCTACTGATGTTACTCTTATCGTTTGTGAGCTGACTAAGGAAGAGGGCAGCTTTATCATAGAACCGATTCTTGCAACATCAGACTGCAAGGATATAAGTGAACTTGCAGAAATGTTAATGTAAGGAGGATAAGGTGATTTTTCGCTGAAAAAAGAAATGGAAGAATATTTAATTAAAAACACAACTCGTGAACAGCGAGAAAAGATAGTGGCAGATTCCCTTGGCAACATAGAAGCCTCCTGCGACGGTTGCGCCTCAGGAGTGCTTGAAATGTACCAGCCTTACATTGATGGCAAGATGGAGCTTAGTGAGTGCACCATGTCATTCAATGCAAGATATGTGAAGGATATGGATATGGAGGGTAGATGAAAATGTTATTTGTCATCTAGCCTTCTGAAAATATTTGCAAGTATTGCACCTGAGATATTGTGCCAAACTGAGAAGATTGCACCAGGTACAGTTGCCATTGCAAGAGTTGGAAATGCAAGAGTTGCAAGTGAGGTTGCAAGTCCTGAGTTCTGCATACCAATCTCGATTGAAAGAGTTTTCTTCTTCTTCATTGAAAGCTTAAGGAGCATTCCAAGGAGGAAGCCGAAGAGGTATCCAAGAATATTGTGAAGGATAACTACTGCAAATACAATCATGCTTGTTGAGAGAATTCTCTCAGAGTTGTGAGAAACAACTGCTGCAACGATAAGAGTAATCGCAATAACAGAAACTGAAGGAAGAACCTTTACAGCCTTTTCAGTCTGCTTTGAGAATAATCTGTTTACAATAAATCCAAGTGCGATTGGAAGGATTACAACAAGTACGATTGACTTGAACATTGCAAATACATCAACCTCAACATTTGCTCTTAAGAGAAGGTAAGTAATTGCAGGTGTAAGTATTGGTGCAAGAAGAGTGTTGATGCTTGTCATTCCAACTGAAAGTGCAACATCTCCCTTGCTAAGGTAAGTAATTACGTTGCTTGAGGTACCGCCAGGGCAGGTTCCAACTAAGATTACGCCTGCGAGAAGGCCTGTCTCAAGTCCAAATAAATGACCAAGTCCATATGCAAGAAGAGGCATAATTGTAAACTGTGCAAGGCATCCGATTAAGATATCCTTAGGCTTTGTGAATACAACCTTAAAGTCATCAAGCTTAAGAGTGAGTCCCATTCCGAACATTACTACCATAAGAAGGTAGTTGATCCATTTTGTATCAATCCAGATGGTTGCCTTCGGTACGAAGAGTGACAGTCCTGCGACAGCAAGAACAATAATTGCCATATGTTTTCCAAGTGTTGCGCTAATTTTTTCTAATGTTTTCATTTTTATAAATCTCCCTAATATTTATTATTGATGGATTATTATTTAGATTACAAGTTCAATTACAAGTTATATCACTTGTAAATGGTTTTGTACATCCCATCAACAGGCTTAGTGTAGCAAAGACTGTGTCACAGAAGTGTTTGGTGACTTTACCAAGATGGAGCCTTGTATTAATGGAAGTTGTCGGGCTTGATTAGAATTAATGCCGGGTGTATGTCTTGACAATCATGAATTGAAGGCATAAAATTATTTTGTTTTATTCTAGGTAGTATTATGGAAGAAGGGTGAGAATATGCAGCAGCAGAAGAATATAAATCGAATAACTGCATGGGTAGTATGCTTTGCTACCATTCTTGTGATGCTTTTCTCCATGATATTTCTTGTGGAGCACATTGACCATAATTGTACTGGAAATAAATGTTCAACCTGTATGCTTATGGAGCAATGTCAAAACAATCTGAAGGCTATTAGTACTGTTGTTATAATAGCCAGTATTAGTATGTTTATTTCTAATGAGCAGGTTAAAGAGAGGTTTAGTGCCTTTTCCAATATCCTGACTAATTCACCGGTATCCCAAAAGGTTAGATTAAATAATTGATTTTCCGGACAGAATTAATGATAAAGCTCTGATATGTGTCAGGGCTATTTTGCGTATCATTATTCTGTCTTATTTGTGTACAAGAAAATAAGTAATTGACTCACAAAACGGAGAAATCAAAAATGAATAGTTTAATATCAAAAAAAACAATATCAAAAAGAATAGTATTAGGATTGGCACTTGCAGTTTTATTTTCCCTATGTCTTTTTGGCTGTGGCGGTAAGGAGAATAATGGAAATTCTAAGAAAATATCAATAGTAACAACAATATTTCCAGAGTACGACTGGGTCAGGGAGATTATTAAGGGAAGTGACAACTGTGAGGTGACATTTCTGCTTGATAAGGGCGTTGACCTTCACAGCTTTCAGCCATCTGCAGATGATATTGTGAAGATATCAAGCTGCGACATTCTTATATATGTTGGTGGAGAGTCTGACAAATGGATTAAGGATGAGATTAAAATACATGGCAGGGATGATACGATAGTAATTGACCTGATGGAGGTACTAGGTGACTCTGCCAAGGAGGAAGAGATTGTTGAGGGAATGGAAGCAGAAGAGGAAGAAGCTGAAGAAGAGGGCGAAGAAGAACCTGAGTATGATGAGCACGTTTGGCTTTCATTAAAAAATGCAAAGGTATTAACTAAGGCTATCAGTGATGCAATCATTAAGGCTGATCCAGATAACAAGGATTTATACACAAAGAATACTGAGTCATATATTGCTGAATTAGATAAGCTCGACAAGGAGTATGAGGCTGCAATTGATAAAGCAGAGGTTAAAACCGTAGTATTCGGTGACAGATTTCCGTTCAGGTATCTTGTTGATGATTATAACATCAAATACTATGCAGCATTTGTCGGATGTTCAGCTGAGTCAGAGGCCAGCTTCGAGACAATAACCTTTTTGTCTGGCAAGATAGACGAGCTAGGACTCGACTCGATATTTATGCTTGAAAGCTCAGATGGCAGGATTGCAGATACTATTGTAAATAATACAAAGGCAAAGAATCAGCAGGTATTAACCCTTGATTCCATGCAGTCAGTTACAGAGAAGGATGTTTCAAATGGTGATACCTACCTCGGAATAATGAGAAAGAATCTCGAGGAACTGGTTAAGGCAGTTAAGTAAAAGAAGGTGAAGATATGTCGTTACTTGAAGGAAAGAACCTCACTCTCGGTTACGAGGGTAGAGAGATTGTAAAGGATATTAATTTTAATATCGAAAAGGGAGATTATCTACTGATTGTAGGTGAAAATGGTGCGGGTAAGTCCACACTTATGAAGACTATTCTTGGGCTTCTTTCACCTATTGATGGGGAGATTATCTTCGGAGAGGATTTGAAGAAAAATGAAATAGGATATCTTCCACAGCAGACTATAGTCCAAAGAGATTTTCCTGCTTCTGTATGGGAGATAGTGCTTTCAGGCTGCCAGGGAAGGCTTGGGAAAAAGCCATTTTACTCTGCAGAATTGAAGAAGCTGGCAAGGGAAAATATGGAGAGAATGAATGTTCAGTCACTCTCAAAAAGATGCTACAGAGAGTTATCTGGAGGGCAGCAGCAAAGGGTGCTTCTTGCAAGAGCTCTATGTGCGACTGAAAAAATTCTCCTTTTGGATGAGCCTGTAGCGGGACTTGACCCAAAGGTAATGACAGAATTATACAGCCTTATTGATGAGCTTAACAAAAATGGTATAACAATAATCATGATATCTCATGATATAAGCGTTGCTGTAAATTACGCAAGTCACATACTTCATGTAGATAAAAAGACATTTTTCGGTACAAAGGAAGAGTATATGAAGAGTGCGCTTGGTCGAAGATTTTTACTTACTGAGGAGGTGGAGTAGATGGATAAGCTGTTTTTATATCTAAAGTACCCATTTGTTCAATATGCTCTTATTGTTGGTGTATTGATAGCTCTTTGCTCCTCACTTCTTGGAGTGACGCTTGTACTTAAGAGGTTTTCTTTCATCGGAGACGGACTCTCACATGTGGCATTTGGTGCAATGGCAATTTCTGGAGTGTTAGGACTTACAAATGATACCTTACTTGTTTTGCCGATAACTATTGTGTGTGCGATTCTGCTTCTTAAAACTGGACAGAATACAAGGATAAAGGGTGATGCGGCAATAGCTATGATATCGGTTGGTGCACTTGCCTTTGGATATCTTCTTATGAATATATTCTCAACCTCATCGAACCTGTCAGGGGATGTCTGTTCCACACTTTTTGGCTCAACATCTATTCTTACTCTTAGTAAAAATGAGGTTTGGCTATGCATAGTGCTTTCAGTGCTCGTGGTAATATTTTTCATCATGTTTTACCAGAGAATATTCAATGTTACCTTTGATGAGAATTTTGCCAGGTCGGCAGGAACTAAGGTTGATATGTACAATCTGATAATAGCCATAATTATAGCAGTAATCATTGTGCTTGCGATGAATCTGGTTGGATCACTTCTTATCTCAGCATTAATTATATTCCCAGCATTATCGGCCATGAGAATATTTAACAGCTTCAAGAGCGTGACAGTAAGCTCAGCTATAATTTCGGTAGTGTGTGCATTTACAGGAATTATTGTTTCAATTATGGCGGGCACACCGGTTGGTTCAACTATAGTTGCAGTTGATGTCGCAGTGTTTTTTGTATGCTTCATTGTCGGAAAGCTAAAGGGAGGAATGAGAGTATGAGATTAAATAAGATTAAGGTTTTATGTGTGGGAATTGCGGTACTACTTATGTCTGGCTGTGGCAGCGCAAATTCTAATTCAAAGGTTGATGCAGTTATGCAGAGCCAGATGGAAAAGAGCGATAATAAGTCTGAGACTACTGCTGTAACGACCGAGATGACTACAGAGAAGTTTACAGAACCTACTACGACGGAGAAGGTTACCGAGGCATATACGGAGCCGGTAACAACGGAAATGCTTACTGAGTCTACTACAGAAACAATATCAACTGAATCTGATACAGAGGAAAAGACAACTGATGTAAGCTCGGAGTCATCAACAACTGAAAATGGATCAGCAAGTGCTGCTGAAGGAGTTGATGTGGATCTTTCAGCACTCAGCAGTACTATGGTTTACTCTGAGGTTTACAATATGATGGCTTATCCTGAAAAATATTATGGAAAGATAATAAGGATGAAGGGGTCATTTACAGTCTTACAGAACGAGCAGGATGAGAGTAAGCTATACTTTGCCTGCTTCATTAGTGATGCAACCGCTTGCTGTGCACAGGGAATTGAGTTCCTTTTGACAGGGGAGCATAAATATCCAGAGGATTATCCAGGTATCAATGATCCGATTACAGTTACAGGAGAATTCGAGACCTACGAGGAGGACGGCTATACCTATTGCAGACTGAAGAATGCTACTATGGAGAAGTAGAGGTATAACTTCTATTGAGATTAGAATGAATGGTCAGTTATGAGAAACTTAAGCAGCATTTGTGCGCAAATTGAATAAGGATTAAGCAACTCATCCTTCATTATATGCATCTTATTATTATTGATGATGCATATAATGAGGGATTGTTTTATAATCGGAAGAAGCTGAAGGTCAAGGAGAAAGGAAAAAGATATGGGATTATTAGAGATTAAGAATTATTCAAAGATTTATGGCGGAGAGAGGAAGGCCGCAGACAATGTTACGCTCACAGTTGAGAGCGGTGATATCTATGGATTTATCGGTCACAATGGAGCTGGAAAGTCAACTACAATACGTGCGATAGTTGGAGTTTTGGATTTTACAGAGGGCGAGATACTTATTGATGGACATTCTGTAAAAAATGACTCAATGGAATGCAAGAAAATAACTGCATACATTCCCGATAATCCAGATTTATATGAGAATCTGACTGGCATTCAGTATCTAAACTTTGTTGCGGATGTATTTGAAATTAGCAGCGAGGTTAGAGAGCAGAGGATAAAGGATTATGCAGGTAAGCTTGAAATTACAGAGGCATTAGGAGATCTTATTTCGTCCTACTCACATGGAATGAAGCAGAAGCTTGCAATAATATCAGCTCTTATTCATGAGCCTAAGCTAATTGTTATGGATGAGCCATTTGTTGGACTTGATCCAAAGGCGACATTTACTCTTAAGGAGATAATGCACGATATGTGCCAAAACGGGGCAGCAGTATTCTTCTCAACCCACGTCTTAGACGTTGCAGAAAAGCTCTGCAACAAGGTTGCAATAATCAAGCAGGGTAAGATAATTGCCTCTGGAACAATGGAGGAGCTTACTCATGGCGAGTCTCTTGAAAGTGTATTTTTGGAGGTAGTAAATGAGTAAATCAGGTTTTTTGCTTTTAAAAACACTCCTTCTTTCCACAAGTAAGGTAAACAGAGTGAAGCATTCGAAGGACCCTAAGGTAAGAAGAAAGGCAATAGGTGGAGTGGTCGGTGAGACTGTAGGCTTTATTGTAATAATGGTCTACTGCATTCTTGCCTCAGTTGGCTATGGCAGGGTTGGACAGGCAGCTGCAATTCCTGGAATTATGGCCTCAACACTTACAATGCTGGCATTAATATTCACGTTTCTTAAGGTAAATGGCTATCTTTTCGGCTTTAAGGAGTATGACATGCTGATGTCGCTTCCGTTTAAACCAAGAACTGTTGCTGGTGCAAAATTCCTTTATATGTACATTTCCAGCCTATTGTGGTATTCGAGTCTTATAATTGCATTTCTTATTGGCTATGCATATTATGAGAGGCCGGGAGTGGCTGTGTATGTGGTATGGATTATTCTTGGAATGATACTTCCGATAATTCCAATGCTTATTGCTGCTTTACTTGGACTTCTTATTGCGAAGCTTAGTGCAGGATTTAAGGTTAAGAATATAATCCAGACTGTTCTCACCTTTGTCTTTGTACTTATTGCTTTTTCAGCGCAGTACATAATTCAGGCAATAGCTGAGAGTGGCAAGGGCGAGGAAGCGCTCCTTGGAATATCCGATTCGATTGAAAATGTAGGAAGATTATACCTTCCAATCAACTGGTTTGTAGGTTCAGTTATTAACCTTAGAGTATCTGATATGCTTCTTTTGGCAGGCATTTCGATTCTTTTGTTTGAGATTATTTTCTCGATATTTGGAAGATACTACAGACAGATTAATTCAAGTCTTAAAGCACATGCAGCGAGGAAGGATTACAGGGTTACCGAGCAGAAGAAGAGAAGTGTTATAAATTCAATAGCCTTCAAGGAATTAAAGAGAATGCTCGGCTCAAACACCTATATGATAAATGCGTGTATGGGACTTGTGCTCGTTACAGTGCTTTCGATTGCCTGCCTTGTTGTAGGCTTTGATAAAATTGCAGGAATTGTATTAAAGGGCGCACCTATTACAAAGGAAATGCTATACCCGGCAATTCCAATTTTTATGTTTTTATTCGTTGGAATGGTTTCTACATCAACCATGACACCTTCACTTGAGGGTAAAAATTACTGGATAGTTAAGAGTCTTCCAATCAGAAACACTGATTTGTATAAGGGCAAGATGGCATTTAATATGTATCTGATGGAGCCATTTGCAGTTATCTCAACAATACTTGTTTCATGCTCAGCAAGAATACCTGTAGGACTAACAATTCTTTTTGTGATTCAGGTGTTTGTGATGGTGGCCTACTCGACGAGCTTTGGCATGGTGTGCGGAATCAAGTTCATAAAGCTTCAGTGGGAAAATGAAATTGAGGTTGTTAAGCAGGGAGCAGCGGTGGCAATCTACCTCTTCCCTAATATGGTTGTTTCAAGCTTACTTCTTGTTGTTTCGGTTTATGCAGGAATGAAGCTTGGAGTGGCAGCAGTATCGGTAGGGCTTACGGTAATTTATCTAATACTTGCCATAGTATTTTATATGCTTGCTATGAAGATGGCGAAGAAGAGGCAGTGAAGGGAGTGACAGGCTTTTTTAATAGGTGGATTCAACCTTTTTTGAAGAAGACCGAGGCGGCACTGGTGGTGCCGGGACTTGTGACAGCGAGCGGACGGTTTGTTTCTCGAATCGCTGTCGGTTGAGAGAGAAGTCCAGTAAGGGGACAGCGAGCAGGCGGTTTGTTTGTCGAATCGTTGTCGGTTGAGAGAGAAGACCGGTAAGGGAACAGCGAAAGGGCGGTTAGTTTGTTGAATCGCTGTCGGTTGAGAGAGAAGTCCGGTAAGGGGACAGCGAAAGGGCGGTTTAGGCTTCGAATCGGTGTAATCAAAAATGACCACATTTCATAAAAAAATGTGGTCATTTTTGTGTCATTTGAAACTTTTTTGAAAAAAGAATTGACAAATAAGTTTTATCATTATAATATATGAACAAATGAACATATATAGAAATAAAATAAAAAATGTAAGAGGAACAACGAATTGAAGTTGGCTGAGACTTACATATAAAAGGAGGAATATAATGACAAGATTCGGAGAATATTTAAGTTCGCAGTTTATGAATCCAAGAGGATTTATTGGAAATGTTATCACCTTTAGCCAGAATATCATAAATGTTAAGATGTATAAGAGTACAGTGGCAGTGGTTAATGCCACTGCAGAGGACAGTATTCTTGATATTGGCTACGGAAATGGACATTTGCTCAAGTATTTATACAAAAAGACCGGTTCGAGCCTTTATGGAATAGATATTTCAGATACTGCAAAAGCCTTGGCAAAAAAGAGGAACAAAAAGGCCTTAAGAGATGGAAAGCTTAACCTTGAGGTAGGTTCGTGTGTTGATTTACCTTACGAGGATGATACATTTTCGGCGGTTACCTCAATTAATACAATCTACTTCTGGGAGGATACAGTTAAGGGCCTTAAGGAGATAAGAAGAGTTTTGAAGGAAGGACAGTCATTTTACAATGTAGTTTACACGAAAAAATACTTGGACAAAATCAAATATACAGAGGTAAACTATAAAAAGTTCGAGACAGAGGAGCTTGTAAGACTTGGAAAAAAGGCTGGATTCTCGAAGGTTTCTGTGAAGAACATTGTTGATGGTGACAGTGTGATTGTCAGGTATACGAAGTAAGTTGTTATAGGAGGAACCATCATGACGAAGTCATGATTCGGAATGTTCCTCCGACCTGTCGCAGAGGGGACCCGCGTAAGCGGGGAGTTGGATGCGACTTACATATTATACAAGGAGGACAAATTATGTTTTGGGATAAGGCAGCAGGCTTCAAGTGCCAGTTTGATTATGAAGGCTACAAGGAATTCTACAGAAAAGCTGGTTATGAGGATATCGAGTTTAGTATTGTCGAGGGAAAGATGCCTTGTGCGATTGCTGTGATTAGAAAGCAGTGAAAAAATAGGTTGGGTACAGCGAAAAAACGGTTGATATCTTGAATCGTTGTAAGTTAAAATGAGTTGGGTCTTGGAGTTTGATTGATAGTAGGTGATAAGAATGACAACACAGCCAATAGGCACTAATAAAGTTGAAAAAAAGATTATGATAGTATTTCCAGGAATTGGATATAATGTTGATAAGCCACTGCTGTATTACAACAGAAAGATGGCAGCAGAGATAGGATATGAAATAAAAAATGTACCTTATACATGTTTTGTCGAAAATCTTCGTGGGGATGAAGAAAAGATACGTCAAACAATTTCCACTCTATATGGACAGGCAGAGGAGATACTGTCTGAAATTAATTTTTCGGATTATTCAGACATCGTGTTCGTAGCCAAAAGTATAGGAACATGCATTGCCGCCAAGTATTCTTCAGAACATAAATTGATAACAAGAAATATCCTGTACACTCCGATAGAAGAAACGCTGAACTTTGATAATACAGGTAGTATTATCTTTCATGGAACAAATGATCCGTGGTGCAATAACGAGTTGTTTTTGAATTATGTCAAGACGAGTAATATTAATTATCATCTTGTAGAACATGCAAATCATTCCTTGGAAACTGGAGATATGGTTACGGATATTATGAATTTAAGCGGGATAATGAGCTTGTCGAAGGAGTATTTTTTAAGTATTTAGAGAGTTTGAGAACAGGCCTTGTTCAATTGTAGATATAAAAAAGAAGAGGAGTATCAATATGACCGACAACCTTCAGGGTAACAAATTAATTGAAGCTGACATTGCATTGTTTTACAAAGCTCAGACTGAGGAGCATCTTGCTAAGGTGCTGTCAACCATTCGTAGCCGAAGGCTTGATGCAGGTCATTTTGTAATTGCAGTTAAGCCAGGTGAGAATAACCAGATGGATCTCAGAACCATTACAACTCCAGACGGCAGAAAATGGTTCGCTGCATTTACAAGCTTTGATGAGGAGCTTAAGAAAAGCGATCCTATTGTATCAGGCTTTACTGCGGAGATTGGCAAGCTGTTTGAGACTGCTATGTCATCACACCAAATTGCTGGAATTATCCTTAATCCGTGGGATAAGGCTATTAAGCTGGATAAGGGAACGATAGAGCTTTTGGTGTAAAAAAAGTATATTCAAAAAAGCGAATCACAAGTTAAGTGATTCGCTTTTTTTTTATTATCGCAGAGCCTCACATAGGAATTTTGTCCTTACGGACGTGAGGCTCGCGGGCGAGTAGGAGGGAATGAATTCCCACTTGCTCGATTATATATCATATTTATTTTGGTGCCAGGCTAAGACTACTTTAGCTTTTTTGCCTGGCACCTTGTTAAATTAGGGAGCTTAATTACTTTCCGTAAACTGTCTGAACAAGTTCGTACTCAACACCGTTTCTATCTACAAATGTTGTATCGCTTGTCTTCTCAAATCTCATGCTGTACTTGTTGAAGTAGTAGCCGC
>DCHE01000021.1:240-4582 GCA_002314775.1 Lachnospiraceae bacterium UBA1760 | reverse complement strand
TTTTCTTTACGCGCTTTTTTGTCACTTTTTTAGTAACTTTCTTAGCCATAATAAAACTAACCTACTTTCTTTAAATATACTATAGTGAATAGAACCTTTTACCTAACAGAATTACTTCTTCTTGTTAGCTACAGTTCTCTTAGGTCCCTTTCTTGTTCTTGCATTGGTCTTTGTCTTCTGACCACGAACAGGAAGGCCCTTTCTATGACGGATTCCGCGATAGCACCCAATCTCCTGTAATCTCTTGATATTCATCGCGATTTCACGACGAAGATCACCCTCAACGATCTGAGACTCGTCGATTACAGCCTGGATGTTCTTAACCTCATCATCTGTCAGATCCTTTACACGTGTATTAGGATCAACCTTAGCTTCTGCAAGAATACGAACTGAACTTGGAAGTCCAATACCATATACATAAGTAAGTCCGATCTCAATACGCTTGTCTCTTGGTAAATCTACACCAGAAATACGAGCCATGTGAACATGTTCCTCCTTTCTTTAATTTGTTGCTTCTCAGCCCTGTCTCTGCTTGTGCTTTGGGTTCTCACAGATTACTCTGATACGACCCTTTCTCTTGATAACCTTGCACTTCTCGCAGATTGGCTTTACTGAAGATCTTACTTTCATGACAATCCTCCTTCTTTAAAACCAGTCGCTGTCACGCTACGTACTGCTGTTTCTCTTCTGCCCAAAACGCACAAAAGTAGAGCGTACTACGCCCTTTAGAAACAGACCGCTTAAAATAGTAACACAAATAAAAGGCTATTGCAATACCTTTTTTATTTATCTCGCCAGATTATTCTTCCCTTTGAAAGATCATAAGGTGAAAGCTCAATTGTCACCTTATCACCAGGAAGTATTCTGATGAAATTCATTCTGAGTTTACCGCTTATATGAGCAAGTACCTGATGGCCATTCTCAAGCTCTACCTGAAACATTGCATTAGGAAGCTTCTCAACTACAGTTCCTTCAATTTCAATAACGTCTGCCTTAGACATATTATTCCTCCATTTTTGCTAAATACATTTTTATGCTCTGTTTTATCTCCTCATCAGCATTGTAACCGAGAGGCTTTTCCTTCTTTATTATCTGTATATGCTTTATATTTTTTCTCTTTGGTTTTTCAAGCAGTTTGTGAACGCCATCACACAGATATACAATATCGCCCTCCTGCTTGGTTATGATATATATTTTCCCCTTATCATGACCAGCCATCGCAAAAGCAAAACAACCTACCATATTTAAACCTCTCTGCCTGTCAGCGACAATATTTCAGGATCACCGTCTGTTATGAGGACTGTGTTCTCGTAGTGTGCTGACTTTTTCTGATCAAGTGTAACTATTGTCCACTCGTCCTCAAGCACTCCTACCTTCCAGGTACCCATATTTATCATCGGCTCTATTGCAAGAGTCATACCCGGCTTCAGCAGTGGTCCGCGAGTCAGCTTTCTAAAATTCGGTATGCACGGATCCTCGTGCATATCTTTGCCTATACCATGTCCTGTCAGCTGTTTCACGATGCCATATTTATAAGGTTTAATATAATCATCAATCGCCCTTGAAATATCATACAGATGATTGCCTGCCCTGGCCATTTTTATTCCTGCAAAAAAACTTGCTTTAGTAGCATCCACAAGTCGCTGATCCTCCGCGCTTGCTGTTCCTACTATATATGACCTGGCTGCATCTGACTGATATCCCTTCCAGATAACTCCCGCATCCAGACTTACTATGTCTCCATCCTGTATTATCCTGTCCTCGGAAGGTATACCATGTACTACCTCCTCATTGACTGATACACATATTGATGCAGGATATCCTTCATAACCCAAAAATGAAGGTATACATCCTTTTGACCTTATCAGCTCCTCGCCTATTTTATCAACTTCCATCGTTGACATTCCAACTCTGAGCTGTTTGCCAAGTTCCTCATGCACCCAGGCGAGAATTGCTCCCGCCTCGCGCATAAGTGCTATTTCTTCATCATTTTTAATTATGATAGACATTGTATTAACCTAAAATACTGCAAATTGCAGCAAATACATCATTCATGTCTACTGTTCCATCGACTTCCTTAAGGATGCCCTTCTTATCATAGTACTCGATAAGAGGCTGTGTCTGATCATGATAAACTGTAAGTCTCTTCTGAACTGTCTCTGGCTTATCATCCTCACGAAGCACGAGCTTCTCGCCGCAAACATCACATACACCCTCTGTCTTTGGTGCATTGTAAACTACATGATATGTAGCACCACACTTAAGGCATGCTCTTCTTCCACCCATTCTGTTTACGATATTCTCATCTGGAACATCTACATCGATTGCATAATCAACCTTCTCACCAAGCTCTGTAAGAGCCTTGTCAAGTACCTCAGCCTGAGGAATAGTACGTGGGAAACCATCAAGTACATATCCGTTCTTGCAATCCTCCTGAGCTACTCTGTCAAGGAGAATCTTGACTGTGAGCTCATCTGGAACTAAAAGTCCCTTATCCATATATTCCTTAGCCTGCTTACCAAGCTCTGTTCCGTTCTTAATATTTGCACGGAAAATATCACCTGTTGAAACATGAGGTACAGAATACTTCTCAGCAATCATCTTCGCCTGTGTACCTTTTCCTGCGCCAGGAGCGCCAAGCATAATAATCTTCATTATTTTATCCTCTCAAAAACATAAAACGTTTAACTGCTCAGTAATAAAGCAGCAATGTGTGCAAAAAGAGGCAATTGCATCTATCAAGTACAATTGCCCCTCTAAAACCCTTATTAATTAAGGAATCCCTTGTAATAACGAACCAGCATCTGTGACTCGATCTGCTTAACAGTCTCAAGTATAACACCTACGATGATGATAAGTGATGTACCACCAAAGGATACATTAGCACTAAAAATACCATTGAAGAAAATTGGAATAACTGCAACGATCGTAAGACCAACAGCACCAATTAAAATGATATAGTTAAGCATCTGTGTAAGGTAATCTGATGTTGGCTTTCCAGGTCTGATACCTGGGATAAATCCACCACTCTTCTTCATATTATTTGCAATCTCAAGTGGATTGAAAGTAATTGAAGTATAGAAGTAGGCGAAGAATATTACAAGTATAATATATACAAGAAGTCCAATTGAATATACAGGCTCTGAAGGCTTGCACCAGTTACCTGAATTAAGACCTCTAAGTATTTTGCCCCAGATTGATGTACCACCTGTTACTCTGAGCAACTGGCAGATAACAATTGGGAACTGCATTAACGAAGAAGCAAAAATGATAGGAATAACACCAGCTGTGTTTACCTTGAGCGGAATATATGTACTCTGTCCGCCTACCATTTTATGTCCCTGCATCTTCTTTGAATACTGAACTGGAATTCTGCGCTCTGCATCACAAAGAACTATTGTGAGAAGAACTGTTCCAAGTATTACTGCTAAAATAATAACTGCCGAAAGTGCAGCTATTGCAACTGACTTGTCCTTTACGAACATCTCGTAAAGTGATGTCATGTCCTGTGGTACTCTTGAAATAATATTGATTGTCAATACGATAGAGATACCATTTCCTACACCGTACTCAGTGATCTGCTCACCGATCCACATAAGGAATGCAGAACCTGCTGTAAGTGTAACAATTACCATGATCACATTAAGTGCATTGTACTCCTCGAGCATACCCTGATTACCAAATCCGATAGCCATTGCTGTAGACTCAATAAGTGCAAGTGCAATTGTCACATATCTTGTGATAGAAGCAAGCTTCTTTCTTCCATCCTCACCATCCTTCTGCATCTCCTCAAGCTTTGGAATAGCTATTGTGAGCAGCTGAATGATGATTGATGATGTAATGTATGGTGTAATATTAAGTGCAAACAGAGACATATTTAAGAATGATCCACCAGTAAATGCATTGAAGAAATCAAATGAATCTCCAGTCATCTGTGAAAACCACTCTGCGAAAAATTCTCTGTCCACACCAGGAATAGGAAGCTGACAGCCGAGTCTTATTACTATAAGCATAAGAGCTGTAAATACTAGCCTATTCCTGATATCTTTGATTTTGAAAGCGTTGCGGACAGTCTGAAGCATTAGATCACCTCAGCTTTCCCACCTGCTGCCTCAATTTTTTCTTTAGCTGTCTCGCTAAAAGCATTAACCTGGACAGTAAGCTTCTTTGTAATCTCGCCCTGGCCAAGGATCTTAACGCCATCAGCTACCTTACTAATCACCTTATTCTCAAGAAGTGACTCAATTGTAACAACTGCGCCATCCTCGAAAGAGTTAAGTGCTGAAACATTGATAGCAACGATTTCCTTGCTATTTCTGTTCTTGAAGCCTCTCTTAGGAAG
>DCHE01000021.1:0-155 GCA_002314775.1 Lachnospiraceae bacterium UBA1760 | reverse complement strand
TTATGTCCCTTACCAGCTGTCTTGCCGTTTCCTGAACCATGTCCACGTCCACGTCTAAAATTATTGCTATGCTTTGATCCCTCTGCAGGGCTTAAATTAGATAAATCCATTGTGCACCTCCTAGATTTCTTCAACCTTTACCAGGTGCTTCACCT
>DCHE01000012.1 GCA_002314775.1 Lachnospiraceae bacterium UBA1760 | reverse complement strand
GGATTATTGCCAAATGGACTATTTGGTGCAGGCCCCGTAGGACCAGCAAAGCCTGTAGCACCAGGTGCCACATAATTTCCTGTAGAAGGATTACCTATAGGTGAGCTGCCCAAAGGACCCATCTGTCCAGGAATGTTAGGCATAGTTTGATTACCTAAAGGACTCATCTGCCCAGGAATGTTAGGTATAGCTGGATTGCCCATCGGAGCTCCTGTAGTCTCACCGTAATTCTCAGCCGTAAGAACGGTTGTAGTCTCACCGTAGTTCTCAGCCGTAAGAACAGTTGTAGTCTCACCATAGTTCTCAGCCGTAAGAACAGTTGTAGCCTCTCCATTTTCCTCGGCAGCACGCTTCGGCTCAGTCTCACCGTAATTCTCAGCCGTAAGAACAGTAGTAGCTTCCATACCTTCATCAGCTCTTAGTACTGAAGTTTCCTCGGAATCAAAATCAGACTTAATAACATCAGTCTCAGCTGTAGTAAGAGTCTCGGTCTGAGCAGTGTAATTAGCACTGGTCATGGTTGAGCTGTCAGCGAGGAGCTTCGTTTTAAGGTTTTTAAAGTTAGAGTTGTAATAAGCCATACCGCTCTTAAGCTTCGCAGATCTGTCAACAACAAGTACTCTGTCTATGTCAGAATATGCATCGTTACCTGTGGAAAGGATGCCATGTGAGGCAAGGATTCCAGATTTCTCGATTCTATGATAAATATTGTTAGTAATAATCGTAATATGATTAGGCGAAACACCTAAAGGGTTTGCAATTCCCGCTGGATTATCAATACCGCAGATTCTAAGCAGGAGACAGATTCGCTCTGGCATACTAAGATTCTGGTAGATAAAATCAGCAATTTCAACAGCATTTGTGTCATTTATCAGGTTAGCATTTTTGGATAGCTGACCGAAATTCTGAAGATCAATATCATCCTGGTTCTGGCTTAGTATAAGTCTTCCTGAATTAGTGATTTCACTTCCAATATCAAGTCCCTTGTTAAGGAAATGATTATAAAGCTCCTTTACCACAAAGGAAATAATCCAGCTGTTAAGGCTGCCAACACCGGTATATTTAAAGAATGGGATAGCGTTATACAGGTTTGCATAGATATTTACTAAAAGATGATTTGCGACCATCTCGTCAGCTTCAACCTTGTTAATAAAATAATATATTCTATTGTAGGTTTTACTGAAAATAATACCGAAAGCCTTTGAATCACTATTTAAAAAATTTTCAAATTGAATAAGCAATTCATTTTCGTTCATAATTGTCCTCCCCAGGTCAAATAATTCCTAAATATTATATCACACAGGTATATCCAATTAAAGAAAAATAAAAGAAAAATATAATTGTGAAGACTATAATTTGTCACGAAACTAAAAATATAGTATACTCGAAACTGATGTGACAGGAGTGATTATTCTGTAGCAGCTTTGTTGAACTGCCATAGAAGGAATTTTAGAAGGAATTTTAGAAGGAACTTTAGAAGGAACTTGCGAAGCCTGAAATGGCGCATTTAGGAGGAATTATGATAAAGATACTAATCATGGACGTTGATGGAACACTCACCGACGGAAAGATATATATGGGACCTTGCGGGGAGGCAATGAAGGCCTTCAGCGTAAAGGATGGATATGGAATCAACAATATTTTAAGACCAAACGGTATTGAACCAGCGATAATAACTGGCAGAAAATCAAGCATCGTTGAAAATAGATGCACAGAGCTTGGTATCACCCTGCTTAGACAGGGCATTGCAGACAAGAAAGCAGAGCTTGACAGGGTGCTTCTAGAAAGAGGCTTAAGACTTTCTGAGGCAGCCTATATCGGGGATGATGAAAATGATATGGAATGCATCAGGGCAATAAATGAAGCAGGTGGCATAACGGGATGTCCGGCGGATGCCATGAAGACTGTAAGAAAAGAGGTGACCTACCTTTGCGAGGCAAAGGGTGGAGACGGAGCAGTGAGAGAGTTTGTTGAGTATCTGGTTTACGAGTGTGAGTAAGTAGTGACAAAACAACCGGCATAAGAATGACCATGAAGTATGGAGAAGCCTTAGTGCTTATATATTAGGAGTTAGGAAATGATAGCAAATTACCATACACATACAACAAGGTGCAAGCATGCAATTGGCTCGGATAGAGAATATGTGGAAAATGCAATCAGGGGCGGAATCAAGGTGCTTGGGTTTTCTGATCATTGTCCATGGATTTATGACAGAGAGTACGAGTCTGGAACCAGAATGCTTCCACGCATGCTAGCTGGCTATGTGGATAATCTACAGAAGCTAAAAAAGGAATATGAAAAGGATATTAAAATCTATATTGGGCTTGAGGCGGAGTATATACCGGAGATGATGCCTAAGCAGGATATTTTACTTAAGGATTATCCCTTAGATTACATGATACTTGGGGAGCATTTTACAGAGGTTGAGTATGATACAACCTATACTGGATTTGAAACAACCAGTGAGGCAGCTCTTGAAAAGTATGTTGATATCTCAATCGAGGGCCTTGAGTCAGGGAGATATGTCTATATGGCACATCCTGACTTGCTAAATTTTGTTGGTCCGACTGAGATATATGACAGGCATTATATTAGACTTTGCGAGTATATGAAGATGAAGAATATGCCAGTCGAGATTAATATGCTTGGACTGATTCAGGGAAGGCATTATCCAAATGACAGATTCTTTGAGCTCTGCAAAGAAGTGGGTAATTCCGTGATTATCGGCTTTGATGCCCATGACCCTTCATGGTTATCTGATGTGGATTATATGAAGCGGTGCGAAGAATATGCAAGAGTGCGAGGCCTTGAGGTTTGCGAAGTCCTGCCAGGACTTCGCTAATTATAAGAATCCTTGATTTCCTTGTAAAGGACTTTAAAGATTGCACGATATACATGGTACTGAAGCATAGAGAAACCAAAGCCTCCTATAAGACCGGTGATAAGTCGTCTCTTATTGGTTGATGGCTTGATATCTAAGTACTGCAGGGTCCAGTCAAAAAGCATTACGCTAGACATAGCAATGCAAATACTGATTGGAAGCTTTTTCTTAAAAAATACAATGAGGGCTATGATAGAAGCAATAACAACCCCTGTGCACCTGGCACAAACTGGAAACTGATAGCCCTTATAAAAGAAGCTTCTTTCGGGCATCTGATGACATCCCAGCTTCTCACCAATATGCATAAGTTTAAGCCAAGTATTCATACATTATACCTTAAACTTGTTACCGCAGTTTGCACATAACCAGTAATGTGTAGTCTTTGTCTGCTTTCCTTTTCCGCAGGAACCGCAGAGAATACCGATAGGTCCAAATAATAATGCTCCACAACAAGCTGAACCACCCTTGAAATCCTTACCGCTAGTGGAAATATCCTGAAGTACCTGAAGGTTGTTTGAACCACAGTTTGGACAGCAGACACCTGAGCCCTGTGGCTGAGAATTCATCTGACCGTAGGTAGGCTGCTGTGCATAGCCGTTCATATTATTGTTATACATAGGCTGTGGGTTAAAGCCCTGGTTCATGTTAGGGTTAAAGCCCTGATTCATGTTAGGGTTAAAGCCACCCTGATTATAGCCCTGGTTCATATTAGGATCAAAGCCGCCCTGGTTAAAGCCCTGGTTCATATTAGGATCAAAGCCGCCCTGGTTAAAGCCCTGGTTCATATTAGGGTCAAAGCCACCCTGGTTAAAGCCCTGGTTCATATTCGAATCTAAGCTGCCAGGATTATTAAAGTATGAATTATTACCGTTGTTATCCATTTCTCTCTCTCCTTAAAAAATATATTTATAACAAATAAGATGTGCTGTTATCTTCGAAAATAGTAAAGCGTGCCCAAACTCTCGTAGGCTTGCCAGGAGTTTTCTGCTCACTCTTAATAAAGTTACAAGCAATTCTTCTTCCAGCAACGATAGAGTTGATACGGTCATTAACCTTCTTGTCACCTGATGAAAGGATACCGTCGGTTGTGAATTCATATGCACAATCATACTTCACATCATAGCAATTGTCATAATAGTCAAGAATAAGAAATTGAAATCTCCATCTTCTTGGACCAATCATTCCTCCCTTTTCAAACTGGATATTACCATTTGCACTAAGTATCTGTATGTTTGACTGACGTATCCACGCAGTTACCTGTTCAAAGGATGCATCAGTGAATTTCATACGGCTGACAGGACGCTGCTGCAAAATCCATCCACAATATGGACAGGTTATGTACTCAGACTGTACCATCTTGCTACACTGTGGACATATCTCTGCTCCCATAACATAATCCTCCCTCTCATAATATGTAGTGTCCCCGCCTTACGTCGGCGACAGGTCGGAGGAACATCCAAATCACGACTGCGATATGACAATCCTCCTATAATTCCTTGCATGATAATTATTAACTTAAGTTAATAATTATCACACATATAATATACAAAAAATATCATTATAATTCAATATTTATAAACTATAAATTACTTCGTTTTTTCTTAATAATATTATCTGTCATTTTTATGAGCCTCGTCATACATATTTCTCATATGCTCAAGATAAGCACTGTTTTCCGTAGTAAATCCAAACCTTATGAAGGGACAGATTGAGCAGACAGTTCTTGCGAGATAGTCGATTTCCTCCTGCTTCTTCTTCATAAGATTAAACTCCATCTGACCGTTTATTGTGTCTAGGTGGAGACATTTAAGGGTGAGGATACCATTTGTACGCTGCTCTCTAATATATCCGACAATAACCTCGTTTGTGTAGGTCATAGAGAGGATATCAGTTGCATTTGCAACAATTTTGTCTGAGAAAATGATGTCCTTGTCCTGATAAAGTATGTTTGCGTAAAGCTCATCAGCCATCTCTAGAAGCTTTTGATTCTTCTTAAACACGGAAGCACCCGCAGGATTTACCTTATCCTTAATCCCAAGGACTAATGTGATTATACCGGCGATTAACAGTGTCACCATAAAGATAAGACCGGTAGCCATACCACTCTCATAGTTGTCACCGGTTATAGCCAAAATCATTACCAGTGTGCCAAAGGCTCCCAGAATAGTAAATAAGATTCCGACAATCAGCTTGATTTTTGCTCTCTTTTTGATAGCAGCAAGTACATTTTCTCTTCCCATTTTTTCCTCCTGTCATATGAAGGTCATAGCCAACTACAACTAGCGTGCGACCCCTCTAAATCATAAAAAAAACTGTTGTAGATGCAACAGTTTTTTTTACAGTGGCCCGAGGTATTATAGCTAATACGCGAGCCATCCTGCGTTCCCAAACGTCCTCGCTTTAACAACGCTTTGCATAAAGGCATTGTAACAAAAATATATCCAAAATGCCCTTTAATTAAGAACTCTCCAAATCAACATACATTGCAATGTGACAACTGCGACGTTACTTATTATTTAGCATATAATTATAGCAAAGTCAATTGGGTTGTGATAAAATTTGTTGTGAATAAAGGAAAAATAGGCCAAAAATTTCTCGCGAGGCGGGAGAAGGCGTAAGCATACATACTTAATCAGAGAGGGCTAATAATGTCAAAGGGAAGAGAGTACGAGCTTTTGATGCTTGATGCAGAAAAGCTGATTCATGATTACGATATCGTAAAGGATAAAAACAGCAAAAACAGAATAAGATACAAGGTTGATTTCACAAAGAAGGAGTTTGCAGGAAGGTTTGTAGAGAATACTGATTTCTATGATGATACAGCGCTTTTCCATCAGATGCTCTGCCAGCTTGACAAGGAGAGTGACAGGGTTAAGGCCTTAATATCAGATAAAAATGAAGCCCTCAGACTAAAGAGGCTTCTTATTTTTGTGGACTTTGGCAACCTGTTTCTTAGCCTGTCTGAGAATAAAAATAGAGAGATAATAGATAAAAATGAATATACAGTCAATGAACTTAGGCCAAATTCAAGAGCAATTTCAAATGAATACAGACTGTACCAGATGTTTGAGCATGGAATTGACATAAAGTTTTCTGATGAGGATGCGGCTATACTCGGTGACATTTTAGGGAAGACGAGTGATGGATATATGACATTTATTCCTTTTGATAAGAGCGGAAGTATGTCCAGAGAGAGCAAGATGAGCTTTGTGAATAACACAATTCCAGGCTATCTGAGTAATTTGAACAAAAGACTTTTGCTTGATATTGACTTTAGCATTGATAAAAGGGATGAGAAAAAGAGCATTATTGGTGCAAATGAGATAAGCAGATTCTATGCTTATAAGGGTCTGTATCTTTCCTCTGCAAGAAGGATTAACTCCTGCTACGAGATACTTGACAGAAAGGATATGGAGTCCCTCGTGCTTAACGAGGAGACTGTAATTATCTTAAAGGATAAGTACGAGGCAAGAAAGGGAAGTGGAGAGGTAAATAATAATTTATTAGTTGAGTATATCACTGCCGAGAAGGATGGAGAGACAAATAAAATTAAGATGGAGAGCCAGGAAAATGGCATAAAGCCAAGGGAGCTTGAGATTGGCAGCATTTTCGATGGAGAGGGCATTATATCCAAGGAGTACAAGGAGCGTATCAATGATATGCTGGGCTTAAAGAGAAGGGGAGATAACCCAAAAGAGGCAACGTCATTTCAGATAAGAATGCCTTTTGCCAAGGGAATGCTTCACACCGTTGATTTCTTGGGCTTCTTAAGGGATGAGTTCGGCATTACAGACAGCTATATGATTAAGGATTACTTCGGAATCGAGAGAGACCTGAAAAAGGCCAGAATCATCCTGTCAAACAGTATGTTCAAGGCCGCAAAATGGTTTGTTAAGCTTAGAATGGTGAGAAGTAACAGAGATTTGAGGGATAATAATTACAGACTCCGAGACCTGATATTTGAGGAGTACGGAAATGATCCGATGAGGTATTACTTTAAGAAGCTTGCGGATTATGAGCATTCGCTCTACATTTCCAACACAAATGTTCCTTACATCGGAAAGACTCTCACTACTCTCAATTATCAGTTTTTAAATACCGTTGGACTTAGCGAGAGAGAGCTTAGTGGTATAGTAAATTCTCACCTAAAATATGTGAGAAATCCGGAGAGGAGCATCGCTGGACTTGCCGACACAGATGACGAGACAACCAGTCTTGAGAAGTGGCAGAGACTACTCAGTGTTAACAGTGAGGTAAGATTTGAGAAATCAATTAAGAGAAAGCTTGAGGCGAAGAGCAATTCCCTTTTGAAGGACCTGGCGAAGGGTAGAATCATCCTTCCTGGAGAGGTGAGGTATCTCTCGAGAGACCTGCTCTCATATATGCTCAGTATGTTTGGGCTTTTTGACAGGGAGGAATACAGAAAAAGGGCGAAAGAGCTAAGTAAAGAAGCACTCGAAAAAAGTGAGTTTTATATGCCAAAAACTGGAGCGAAGGAGCTTCTTAAGAGGGAGAATTACTACGCACTTTTTAGAAATCCTCATCTTTCAAGAAATGAGGAGTGTGCGCTTAAGCCTAGACTACCAGAGCTCTTAGAAAAGGATGCCTCAAGGGAGGACATTTACGAGAAATATTTTGGTAGTTTAAAGGGTATTCTCATGGTTTCAAGAACCTCCTTCGCACCGAACGCCTTAGGTGGAGCGGACTTTGACGGAGATATAGTGAAGCTTTATTATAGCCAGACAATAAATGATGCCGTTCGAAGAGAGATTTACAAAAAGGGTACCAAAAGGCAGGAAAGAAAGGTGCCAATAGTTAGTATTCCTTCTATTTCCGGCACACTTTCTTCAATCAGTCTTGACGTGGACAAGATACACTACACGACCATAAGAGAAACTTTTGCCAATAACATTGGAAGGATATCAAACCTCGCAATAAAAATTGGTCAGAGACTATACAGTGCAGACTGCAGGGAGGAGTCAATAAATGGACACACCTGCGCAGAATGCACAGTGCTAACTGGTCTTGACATCGATGCAGCCAAGTCAGGCTTTAGACCGGACCTTTCAGAAATGCTTAAGGAGGTTAGTGACTACTTCAAGGAAGCTGACAGGAAGAGCTTTGACTATGTTACCCAATTTGAAAAGAAGGTTGACAACCTTCCGGTTTACAGGGCAAGACTGATGGCTGACTATGATGAGACAAAGGAATTTAAGTGCAGGAGAAAGGATTTCAGCTTCACCTACAAGAAGGATGAAAAGGCAGGAACCTTGAACCTTCTTACTCATTTCTTCCTCTCAGAATACACAAATAACATAAAGAATGATAGTGAAGGTAAGAAGTTCAGGTTCAGAGCAGTACAGGATGAGGGCTGGGATGAGATTATAAAGCGTGAGGATATTGCTCCGTTTTACAAGGAAATCGAGGCTCTGATTATGGCCTACGGCGATGTGATAAGGATTATGAGAAACTCAAGTATTATGCTTCGTGAGAGTGCTGAGAATAACATGCTTGGTCGAATACTCACAACCTTTAAGACACAGTACAGCAGATATCTGGAGAAAATAGATGAAGAGCCGGGCGAAAAGAGTCGTGCAGTTTCCTATGAGGAGGTTGAGAGTGTTCTCTACGCCGAGCTTCTTGACACACTAGCACTCTGCTTTTTAAAGGACGAGGAAGAGGGCGGTGTCGATGTGGCAAAAATTGACGCAGCGATTAAAAGGCTGGAGAATTCGGAGTGGCCATATTTAATAAATGATAACGAGAAGAAGAGTACTCTCTATGAGCTTCTTCAAATCAAAGAGGATAAAATTGAGCTTTTAGAGGAAGCAGAATGCATGAGCCTAATCTACAACTTCAGTAACAAGGGATATTTCCTTCTCTACTACATACTTCACGAGCTTTTCGTAAGGTACAATGACATGGTTAAAAGCAGCAGGATGAGCGGAGCAGAATTCAGGAATAATATAAAGAGTGCAAAGAGGATTAGAGGCTCAAGGCTTTATGAGGAAAGCTTAAGGAGACTTTCTGACATATACTATGAGGCTCTCACTGAAATCAAGACAAATTCAGTAATTCAGGCTGAGCTTCTTGGATGTGTAAGAGAGGAGCTTGCAAGAATAAAGGCAGATATCCTCTTTGAGGTAGAGGACTTCGATAAGGAGGATGACTGGTTCAGAATCATCTACAAGGCAAAGAAGGAGAATGACCAGTTTATTTGGGATTATTTCAGCTTTGAGGAGCTAAAAGGCCAGGCTGCATTTTAGAGGAGGTAAGGTAGGATATGTTAAATGAATTAGCTGAATATAATGAATACACGTGCGACCTTAAAAATCCGGGCAATAAAGCGGAGGGACGACTTCTCAAGAAGTATATAGTAGGCGAGGGCGACGGCTTTGGAGGAGTTGTAAGAGCCCTGAGAATTATCGCAAGAAAGCTTCTCTTTGAGGTTTTCGACTACGAAAATTCAAAGGACAGAGCTAAGGTAAGAGAGGCGGTAAAGCTTCTATTAAACAGTTATCTTGGGTTTAATGAGGGAACTCTTAGCAGTGAAGCAAAGGAACTTTTAGGTCTTAGCGAGGAGAATTTAAAGGAATTAGGCCTTGAGGGCTGGTTTAAGAGCTACTGCAAGGGAGATATTTTCGACGAGTGGGTAAGGAAATCCAAGCTTAAGAACTCTGAGAGCGCTGTGGACTGGGGAAGACTTACTTCACTAAAGAAATATGAGTGGAACAAGCCCCTTATGGAGCTGACAAAGGACAGGGTTAAGTTTAACCAGACTAATTTTGAGAATATTATTGCTGAGGCCATAGAAAAAGGAAGGCTTAATGAGTATTATCTGGCAATGGACAAATCACTCTTTGACAAGGGAGTGGAGAGATGCTACTACACCGTCACCAAGAACAAGGGTGGTGGGGAAAAGTCTGTTAATTACTATTCATTTTCAGAGAGACATAATCAGAATGCTACGAGCAATAAGGTAGATATTGAGGACAGATTTTTGAAATGGCTTGCAGCCTTTCTTGTTTCAAGAGGCCACACTCATAGAAATGAGCGCTGTGCGGCAGTCAGTAAGGTCGATGTTGCGAATTGGATGGGTTCGGCAACATTTGCAAATTCTCAGGGAGCAAAGGAGGAGATGTTTATCCAAGACTCCGTTATCTGTGGGAATTTGGCTGATGTCGTGGACGGAAGACCGATAATCTGGTCGACAAATGAGGAGAATAACGGCGTTTCGAAAACCTATGTGGACGGCGAATTCCTAAGTACCTATGACGTGAGAATAATCACAAGGGAGGAATATGAGAAGGAGCTTGACTTAGAGGGTAACCTAAAATACAGGGGAGACAAATCCCGTTACGCAGTCTATGCAGACTGCGGCAGCGGAAGATGTCTTAAGCTTTTATAGCTGTATTCATGAGCTGTATTCATGGTCAGATTCGACCCATCTCGGTTTCTCTAAGATGGTCTGACCGGTACTTTTTTGGAGTCAGGCCAGTATGTCTGTGAAAGACCTCGGTGAAGTAGCTCTGGTCAGAAAATGCAAGTATGGTTGCAATCTCAGCCGGAGTGTACTCTGAGTAGATAAGCATATTTTTTGCGGTTTCAATCTTGGTTCTAAGAATATATTCACTGACAGAAAGACCGGTCTCACCCTTGAACAGTCTTGAGAGATAAGAAGGGTTGAGATTGACATACTCTGCGAGCTCTGTCAGTGTAATCTTGACATGAAGGTGATCATTTATATAATCAATACATCTAGCGACAGGCCTTGAGGTAATCTTGGCCTTTCTTAGATTCTTCATTCTTTTTGCGTAGTCGAGACAGGCATTGTGATGTATAGCATTGATCTCCTCAGGGGAGGTTGCCTTGTCGGCCTTCATAATATAGAAATCACTGACGTCGTAGGAGGTAGAGATATCAAGACCTCCCTCGATGCAGTATCTTGCAATTAGTGCTATTGTGATACAAAAATGATACTTGTAATTCTGAAGCTTATTTTCAGACAGGGTACCAAGACCTTCCTTTGCGCAGAAGGTAATTCCCTGAAGAAGCTCTTTTGTTTTCTCTAAATTTCCAGATTTGATTACTGAGTAAAACTCAAGCTCTGGATTGTAAGGCGCACGAAGGATATTCTCCTCACGTTTGATGTACGCCTGGTACAAAAATTCTTTATTTTCCATATCTAATCCCCTTTATTAATCCCAAAAACCCATAATTAAGTCAGGTCATGAAGGTTTGGTGAATATGATGCAAAATATGATGCAAAATATGATGCAAAATGTTCTTGACCTTATATAATCATATGTCATAAAGGTAAAAAAAACAATAAAAAAGTAAAAATAATCAAATAAAAAAGAAGTGAGTAATGATATTATTAGCCCATAAGTTAAGGAACCTCGCGTTTATGAGGTATGACTTATAATAATAAGATTTTTAGGAGGAACATCATGACTAAGCGAGCAAAACTTATAGTTGGTCTTGCCGGAATTATGACACTTGGTATGACTGGATGCGGTAGCAACGATACAAAAACTACAGAAGCAACGACAGTTGCAACATCTGAGGTAACAACAGAAGCTGAAAAAACATTGGTTAACCAGGTTGAGGATGCTGATGTTCCACAGATAGATGGATACAATCTTTTATGGCACGATGAGTTCAATGGTGACAAGCTTGATTTTGATATCTGGAGCTATGATCCACATGCTCCAGGCTGGACAAATGCAGAGCTTCAGGAGTACACAGAGTCAGAAGAGAATGTATTTGTAAAGGATGGTAACCTTACATTAAAGGCTATTAAGACAGTTGATGAGAATGGTAATGACTACTATACATCAGGTAAGGTTAAGACCTGGAAGAAGCAGGACTTCACTTATGGTAAGGTTGTTGTAAGAGCAAAGGTTCCTGAGGGACAGGGACTCTGGCCAGCAGCATGGATGATGCCAACAGAGGAGAGCAAGTATGGTCAGTGGCCAAAGTGTGGAGAGATTGATATCATGGAAACACTTGGTAACCAGACAGAGATAGCATATGGAACAATCCATTACGGTGAGCCACACGGAGAGCAGCAGGGAATCTATACACTTGAGAATGGTGCAAAGTTCTCAGACGATTTCCATGAGTTCGAGGTACAGTGGGAGCCAGGCGAGATGAGATTCTACATCGATGGAAACCTTTATCACACCTGTAACGACTGGTTCACAGCAGTTTCAGGAGAGGATGAGAAGCCTTATCCAGCTCCATTTAACCAGGATTTCTATGTACAGCTTAATCTTGCTGTAGGTGGTACATGGCCAGGAAATCCAGATTCAACAACAAACTTTGATAATGCAGAATATCTTATTGATTACGTAAGAGTATATCAGAAGCCAGAATATGATACTAATGTTAAGAAGCCTGAGAAGGTATTCAGAGAGCCAACTGAGGATGGAAATCTTCTTTACAACGGTGACTTCTCTGAGGCAGAGAGCCTTGATGATGAAGAGAACTGGTTCTTCCTCTTATTCGAGAACGGCCAGGGTTCAGCTAAGATTGAGAATGGTGAGATGATAATCACATCTGAGGCAGAGGGCGATGTTGACTACTCAGTACAGCTCGTTCAGCCAGACCTTCCAATGTACAAGGGTCACAAGTATAAGGTATCATTTGAGGCAAAGGCTTCAGAGGACAGAAAGATGATAGCGTGTGTATCTGCTCCAACCGCTGGCTGGATAAGATATTTCAAGGATACAACACTTGATCTTACAACAGAGTATCAGACCTATGAGTATGAGTTCGAGATGACTGAGAAGGATGACAATAACGGTCGTATGGAATTCAACATGGGACACAAGGGATCTACAGCAGAGATCCGAATCAAGAATGTTCGTATAGAGGACATCACTGAATAAGCTAATCCATATATAAAATACCCATAAAGAAGGGCAGCTTGCTACGGCAGGTTGCCCTTTACCCCTTTTTATAGGATGTATTTTATCGGTAAATTTATACATTTCATCAAAAGGGTCTTGAATTATTTTGATAGTTTGCTATTATCAGTCCTACACGCTAGATTTTACTTTTTATTTTATTTATGGAAGTAGGTGACATAGTATGGGTAGTATGACAACAAACAGAAAATATTTCGGAACAGCCGAATTTTATAAGAGGGCAGCATTTATTGCGCTTCCAGTAATGCTTCAGATGCTGATACAGAATTTAGTTTCGCTTATCGACAACTTTATGGTATCAGGACTCGGCGATGTGAAGATGTCTGGTGTAAACATTTCAGGCCAGATGCTCTTCGTATTTATGGTATTTTTGAACACGATATGCACAGCTGGTGGTATATTTATGACTCAGTTCTGCGGAGCAAAGGATAAGGAGGGAATGCAGCAGGCATTAAGATTTAAGACTGTAATTGCACTCGGTGCGATTGTACTTTTTATGCTGGTATGCATGGTATTTCCAAGACCTGTGCTGTCACTTATGGTTATAAATAACAGCCAGGCAGAGCTTATACTTGACGAGGCAGTAAAGTATATATTTCTTATGGGCTTCGTTGGCTTTCCAATGATGGTATCGACAATAATCGCATCCTCACTTCGTGAAACTGGAAATGTAAAGCCACCGCTTGTGATTTCAGTAATTGCGGCATTGATTAATACATTTTTTAACTGGGTATTTATCTACGGAAACCTTGGTGCGCCAAGACTCGAGGTTAGAGGAGCAGCTCTTGCAACTATAATTGCAAGAGTAATTGAGATGATAATGTTCATTATCTACATAAGGATAAAGAAGCCTGAGTTTACTGTAAGGATATTCAAGCTGTTCAATATAGACTGGAGATTATTTATGGAGATACTCAGAAAGGGAGGAATGATTCTCTTTTCAGAGATGCTCTGGGTCATCTCAGAAACTATAACAACGGCTCTCTACAATGGACGCGGTGGTTCTGAGGTAGTATCAGGAATGTCCTCGAGCTTTGCGATAGCAAATCTCTTCTTCGTAGCCTTCAGTGGTATCACGACTGCAACGGGAGTTATCCTTGGCCAGACGCTTGGAAGAGGAGAATTAGAGGATGCTAGAAAGCAGAAAAACTGGTTATTAACAGCAGCTATCGTATTTGGATTTATAATGATGATAGTAGGAATTCTGACCGTATTCCTTGTTCCTGTAGTATTTGGCAAGCTAAGCCCTGAGGCGCAGCTTATATGCAGGGAAATGGTATTTATGATGGCGCTTTTCATGCCGCCTTGGGTATATGTGAATGCTCAGTTTGCGGTATCAAGAGCAGGTGGAGATACAATGATGGGAGTGATTGTAGATGGCGTGTGCACTCTTGTTGTTACAATTCCACTTATATTTGCGCTTGCATTTTTAACAACTCTCGGACCGGTTATGATGTATTTAATTATGAAGCTTATAGATTATCCAAAAATTTTAATTGCACATATCTGGTTAAAGAAGGAGAAGTGGGTTAAGAATCTTGCCAGGGAGTAGAAAAAAAGGCCAGGCATATCAGATATTGATATGTCTGGCCAGTATTATTTTTTGCTTATTTTTCCTTCTTAGAATCAAGGAACATATATACAAGAGCTGCGAGAACACCGCCAACAAGTGGTGCCAGGATGAAAATCCAGAGCTGATTCAAAGCATCGCCACCTGCAAGGATTGCTGGTGCAAGGCTTCTTGCTGGATTAACTGAAGTTCCTGTAAGCTTGATACCAAGAATGTGAACAAGTGTAAGAGTAAGTCCGATTACGATACCAGCTACAGAGCTGTTCTCAGCCTTGCTTGTAACGCCGCAGATTGCAAGAACAAAGATGAATGTAAGAACTAATTCAACGATGAATGCTGCCACGGTAGAACCATTTGCCCAGCCTGACTGAATAGCATTTGCACCAAAGCCACAATTAGCTCCAAATACTACGTAAAGCACAGCACAGCCAGCTAAGCCGCCTAAGCACTGAGCAATTACGTAAAGGATGAAATCCTTTAGGCTCATCTTCTTTGAAACAAGCATTGCAATAGAAACTGCAGGATTGATATGACATCCAGAAATGTTACCAATGCTGTAAGCCATTGCTACGATTGTGAGACCGAATGCAAGAGCTGTGAGCAGGTAACCTGAGCCTGATGCACTGTCACATCCAACTGCAACTGCAGTACCACATCCAAGTGTAACAAGGACTGCAGTACCGATTAACTCTGCAACAAATTTCTTTAAGCTTTCCATCAATAAGTTGCCTCCTTAATTATTTTTTATCTAGAAAAAATTGGACTCATATGAATCACATGAGCCCAATATTGCTAGCATTATTAAACTATTATTAAACTATTATTTATTGTCCATCTACGCCGTCAACATACCAGGTGCCATCAGTGACATTCCTCTTAACTGTAACAAAATTTGAAGAACCCTTCTTCTTTGATAAGGTACAGTAGGTCTGCTGATTGGTTACTGGAGATTTGTCGATAATATTACCTTCTCTGTCGAAGGCAATCTGAAGTGACTTTCCAGTTCTTGTTGTTGCGTGAAGATTATTAGAACCATCAGTAAATATCTCAAAAAACAGGTTACAGTATTTGACGTATGCATCAGAATCGACTGTCTTTAGATCGTTCACTCTGTTACCAGTTCCGATGTACACCTTAATGGTCGCATCAGGAGTGCCATCAGCCTTCATAGCATTAAGCTGCATAAGCTCAATATTATAGCCATCGGCTGCCGCCTGCGCATAAACTGCATTAGACGCAAGCTCAACATTCTTCGCAAGGTTGATATACTGTCTGTATCTCGCCTTATTAATATACCTGATAAGAGTTGGCGCAATAGACGCAGCTAAAACAGCCATAATTGCAATGACAATTATAAGCTCAACCAACGAAAAACCTTTATTGTTTAGTTTTACCTTTCCACATTTTTTTCGCTCCATATAAATCTTCCTTTCGTAGCACAAGGGCATAGCCCGGCTACATAATAATTTCTCTCACACTCTAACATTAATTTACCACATATAAAATAAAAATACCATAGTCAATATGAAAAATAATGTCGAAATTACAGTAAAAACTCGATATTTCCAGATGAAAATAGCCTTGGGAGATAGTTAAACAAAACTAATCCCAAGGCTAAATATTTATAGTTATTTTTTTAAAGGTTCGTAAAATGCTTCGCATTTAGTAGATTTATTTCATGAAGATAAATTTACTATTTTCAAGAGTGGCCATAAAGGTTACCACACGATTTAACATTTTATCCTTTTCATCTGGAAAGGTATTCTCCATAAGGAGGACAATATCATATATGGTGTTTTTTCCGTCACAGCCCTTCCACACAACTGAGCCATATTTATCTAACGAAATCTGACTTTTAGAAGGTTTTTTGAAGTACCTGGTAGCTATTCTTGCATAGAAGCCCTCGTGCTTCATCTCGATTACTACCTTTCCGTCCTTATCCTCCTTCCAGGGATGATCAAGTGCCCTGACTGGAATTTTATCCATATAATTTGTCGATATAACCTTTGTTTTTTTCTTCTTCATGTGAACCTTACTTTTCCTCTTTTTTAGCTGCAGAATTATCTTCCTTACTATGCTTCTTTGTTGAAGCCATAACAAGAGTAGCACACATTAGTACGAAGAAGATAACGCTTCCCCACTGTCCAAGATCAATGCCATGAGCAGTAAGATCAATCTTATCTCCAACACCGATAACTGCAAGGATTGCAAGGGCAATACCTACAAGTCCCTCACCTGCAATTAAGCCTGAAGCATATAAGATACCGTTGCTCTCTGCTTCCTTCTGCTCCTCCTTAGACTTTCTGAGCTTTGTAACAAGAAGCTTGATAAGACCACCCACCATGATAGGTGTTGAAAGGTGAATTGGAAGGTAAAGACCGATTGCAAATGGTAAAACTGAGATACCGATAATCTCAACAACCAGTGCTATAAATACTCCAAGGAAAACAAGATTCCATGGAAGATTTCCGTTCATAACACCCTCAGTTACCATCTTCATGAGAGTTGCCTGAGGAGCAGCAAGCTCCTTAGAACCAAAGCCCCATGCGTTATTTAAGAGCATAAGAACTCCGGCAATAGCAAGACCAGAAGCAACGGCACCGATTAACTCACCGACCTGCTGACGGTAAGGAGTAGCACCAACGATGTAGCCGGTCTTTAAATCCTGTGAAGTATCACCTGCCATGGCAGCGATGATACAGATTACAGTACCGATAGAAATTGCAGTGATCATTCCCTGAGTGCCTACATTTCCGGTAGCCTTAAGGATGAGAGTTGAGAAGAGAAGAGTTGCGATTGCCATACCAGAAACTGGGTTGTTTGAGGAACCTACAACACCAACCATTCTCGATGAAACTGTTGCAAAGAAGAAACCAAATACAACAATGATAATTGCAGCTATAATGCTGATTGGAACAGATGGAATTAATACAAGGATAATTGCAATAACTGCAACTGCAACAAGTGCCCAAACGAGTGGAAGGTCCTTCTCTGTACGAAGCTCGCCACCCTTGTGACCGAAGCCCTTCATAGCCTTTTTAAAGGTCTTAATGATAAGTGGAAGGGACTTGATAAGGCTTAATATACCGCCACAGGCAACAGCACCAGCACCGATATATCTGATATAGCTTCCCCAAAGCTCGCCTGGAGCCATGTCTGCAATAGCTTTAGTTGCTGGGAAGAGAATCATGTCTGCACCACCCAATGCTCCAAGCATATGGATAAGAGGCATAATTACAAACCAGCCGAGAACAGCACCGCCGAGCATGAAGGAAGAAACCCTCGCACCGCAAATGTATCCAACACCCACAAGTGCAGGAAGTACATCAAAGCCGATTGCTGAACCCTTGTAGAAGCTTAAATCCCAGTTTATCTCTGATGGGAAAAGCTTAAGTCCGTCAGTTACAAACTTGTAAAGTGCAGAAATACCAAGGCCAGAGAAGACAAGCTTTGACTTGCTTCCGCCCTCCTCACCAGCCAGAAGAACCTCTGCACAGGCTGTACCCTCTGGGAATGGAAGAACACCATGTTCCTCAACAATAAGTGCTGTACGGAGTGGAATCATAAATAATACTCCGATTACACCACCGGCAATTGCAAGGGCTGAAATTGTAAGGAAGGATGGAATCTGGATAGATGGGTCCTCCTTAGCCCACATGTAAAGTGCAGGAAGTGTGAAAATAGCTCCGGCAGCCAGTGATTCGCCGGCAGAACCTATGGTCTGAACCATATTGTTCTCAAGAATTGAATCCTTCTTCAGGATTACTCGGATTACACCCATGGAAATAACTGCTGCTGGAATTGAAGCAGATACTGTCATTCCAACTCGAAGTCCAAGGTATGCATTTGCGGCACCGAATACCACTGCAAGGATAATACCGAGAACTACAGCTGTTGGTGTAAACTCAGGCATAACCTTATCCGCAGGTATAAACGGTTTAAATTCTTTCTTCTTTTCGCTCATATTTTTCTCCTTTGTTAATATTTTACTCTTCATCCAACGTTAGGGGAATATGAGCTGCCAGCAGAAAGTATCTTTTTTTAGGACCTGTGGTTTTCTTGATATTTTCTGGTATTATAGGGTGCTTTTCATATAGCCATAGGGATGAAAAAGGCCCTATATGGAAGAAAGAACCATATAGAGCACATGGATGTATTAATTATATAGGATTCGTGTTATTTATTCAAGGGAATATAAGATGATTGTGACTTTTTGTACAACCAGAATAATTGCGTAAATATTTCAATTCATTTGATAAGAATATGAAACGGCGGACACTTTACCAAACTAAAGTGCTGGAGTATAATTCAATATGTCAAGGATTACTAGGCATTTATGTCAAATAAGTGATGTAGTGAATATTTTGGCCTTGAAATATAATCAAGAATGTCAAAAAATGCTTAAAATTGTTCAAATCTTTTGACATTTACTAATAATTCAACTAAAATAATGGAGGTACTATTATAATGAAGTTTTTCATCGACACAGCAAATGTAGAAGACATTAAGAAGGCAAATGACATGGGAGTTATCTGTGGTGTTACCACAAACCCATCACTCATTGCTAAGGAAGGTAGAGATTTCACAGAGGTAATTAAGGAAATCACATCAATAGTTGACGGACCAATCAGTGGAGAGGTTAAGGCAACAACAGTTGATGCTGAGGGTATGATTGCTGAAGGCAGGGAGATTGCAGCTATCCATCCAAACATGGTAGTTAAGATTCCTATGACAGTTGAGGGACTCAAGGCAGTTAAGGTTCTTGCTGCTGAGGGCATCAAGACCAATGTAACACTTATCTTCTCAGCTAATCAGGCACTTCTTGCAGCAAGAGCTGGTGCAACCTACGTTTCACCATTCTTAGGAAGACTTGATGACATCAGTCAGCCAGGTATCCAGCTTATTGAGGATATCGTTAATATTTTCGATAATTACGCTCTTGATACAGAGATCATCGCAGCTTCAGTTCGTAACCCAATCCATGTTACTGACTGTGCTCTTGCAGGTGCTCACATTGCAACTGTACCATACAATGTAATCGTTCAGATGACTAAGCACCCACTTACAGATCAGGGTATTGAGAAATTCAAGAAGGATTACGAGGCTGTGTTCGGAAAATAAAAAAAAGGAGAACAGCATGAATAAGTTAGAACTTCAGAAGATGGCAGTAAATGTCAGAAAAGGCATTGTTTCATCAGTTTTTAGCGCAAAAGCCGGACATCCAGGCGGATCACTCTCAGCAGCAGATATTTTCACATATCTCTACTTTGAGGAGTTAAATGTAGATCCAAAGAATCCAAAGAATCCAGAAAGAGATAGATTTGTCCTCTCAAAGGGACACACAGCACCAGGTTATTATGCAGCACTTGCTAATAAGGGATTCTTCCCAGTTGAGGACCTTGAGACACTTCGTCACATTGGTTCTTACCTTCAGGGTCATCCTGATATGAAGCACATTCCAGGCGTAGATATGTCTTCAGGCTCACTTGGTCAGGGACTTTCAACAGCAGTTGGTATGGCACTTTCAGCAAAGCTTCAGAATAAGGACTACAGAACCTACTGTCTCTGTGGAGACGGCGAGATTCAGGAGGGTCAGATTTGGGAAGCAGCTATGTTCGCAGGCGCAAAGAATCTTGATAACCTCGTAGTAATCGTAGATAATAACAACCTTCAGATAGACGGAACAGTTGAAGAGGTTTGTTCACCATATCCAATCGATAAGAAGTTTGAGGCATTTAATTTCCATGTAATCAATATAAATGGCAATGACTTCGATGAGATTGACAAGGCTTTCAAGGAAGCTAAGGAAACAAAGGGTATGCCAACAGCTATTATTGCTCATACAGTAAAGGGCAAGGGCGTATCATTTATGGAGAACAACGTTGGATGGCATGGAAAGGCTCCAAATGCAGAGGAGTTTGAGATTGCTATGGCAGAACTTGAGAAGGAGGCTGAGTCATTATGTCAGATGTAGTTAAGATTGCAACAAGAGACAGCTACGGCAATGCTCTTGTAGAGATAGGTAAGGAGCATGATGATCTTATCGTTTTAGATGCAGACCTTGCAGCTGCTACTAAGACTGGTATATTTAAGAAGGCCTTCCCAGAGCGTCACATCGACTGTGGTATTGCTGAGTCAAATATGGCTGGCATCGCTGCTGGTATGTCAACCTGCGGATATGTTCCATTTATGAGTTCATTTGCAATGTTCGCAGCAGGACGTGCTTTCGAGCAGGTTCGTAACTCAATCGGTTACCCACATTTAAATGTTAAGATTGGTGCTACTCACGCTGGTATTTCAGTAGGTGAGGACGGTGCTACACATCAGTGTAACGAGGATCTTGCTCTTATGAGAGAGATTCCAGGAATGGTTGTTATCAACCCTTCTGATGACACTGAGGCCAGAGCTGCTGTTAAGGCTGCTTACGAGCACGTTGGCCCAGTTTATATGAGATTCGGTCGTCTTGCAGTTCCTGTAATCAACGACCCAGCTACTTACAAGTTTGAGATTGGCAAGGGTGTTACTCTTAGAGAGGGTAAGGACGTTACAATTTTTGCAACTGGTCTTTGTGTTTCTGAGTCACTTGCTGCAGCTGATAAGCTCGCTGCTGATGGAATTGAGGCAACAGTTATCAATATCCACACAATCAAGCCAATCGATGCGGACTTAATCGTTGAGGCTGCTAAGAAGACTGGTAAGGTATTTACAGTTGAAGAGCACTCAATCATCGGTGGTCTTGGTTCAGCTGTTATGGAGGTTCTTTCTGAGAACTACCCAGTTAAGGTTACAAGAATCGGTGTTAATGACACCTTCGGAGAGTCAGGTCCAGCTGTTAAGCTTCTTGCTAAGTATGGTCTTGATGCTGAGGGTATTTATACTAAGGTTAAGGCTGGAGTTTAATACTTTGGTTAGAGGTTAGGGCTTAGGCTAGTGATAAAGTCTTAATTTAATCTATGAATTAAGAGGCCGTTGCGACTGTGGTTGGTCGCGACGGCCTTTTTTCTGGGTATAGGAAAAGAAAAAGGCTGCCCATCGGGCAGCCCTTCTAGGATTCACTATTGGTGGTTGATTTATTAGCATGCTTGATATCATGCTTTTTAGCATGAACCATAAAGCCACAGAAAATTATAATCGCGCCGCAAAAAAAGTTTCCGGACATATATAATGCACACGCTATAATAAAGAATGCTATAGATGCTATTGTGTAGGATGTTGTTGAAATATTGTTCATAGTTTTTCTCCATTTCTTGATGATAGGTTGATGTGATTCGATGAATAGTTATCAATATACTTCATAAGTGTTTACTCGTCTTATCCTGCCACAGGAAAGCGCTCCTAACAGGAGTGCAATTATCGTAACAATAGTAGATGGTGCACCCAGAAGAAGTGACGTGAGTACTATAGATGGAAGGAGTAAAAGTAGTATTGCATTTGCTTTTGTGGTTTTAAGTGTTTTCATATATGTATACCTCTCTTTAAGTCGATTTTATTTGATGAGTTAATGATAACGTATCAGGTGTTGCAGAAATGTCACACAAAATGGGAGAGAGATCAATTGGTTGACTGAATGGAAAAATGATAGTATATTACATAGTATAAGTAATAGTCGTTTTTACGAGAACGGAGCAAATACTAAATTATTACATAAGCCTCGCTTTTTACCCGGTTAGGGGGATTTTTATCAAAGGGGAAATTTGTGTAATGAAAAATATCGAGATTTTAAATTGTCAGACAATTACCTGCAAAAACGTCCTCTAGAAGCCTTGATTTTACTAGGTTTTTTGAGGGGTAGGGTAGAAATGACTATTCCCCGGTTAGGGGGATTGACACACAACAATGTGTGAATTTGGCATGACATTTTCTGGTCTGTAGAAATGACTATTCCCCGGTTAGGGGGATTGACACAAATCGTCCTGTCCAACATTAGTGCAAATCTTAATTACGTAGAAATGACTATTCCCCAAAAAGGACAGTCACATAATATGCATCCCTGCATATATCAGCACATAAATCTACATATTAATAACAATCCCTACAAATAAAAAAGACCACACAAAGTGGTATTAAATGGTGCTTTGGCAAGGATGGCGAGGGTTTTGGCTGATGAGGCATACATAACAAAAAAAGCGAATCACAAGTTAAGTGATTCGCTTTTTTTATTATCTCATAGCCTCAAATATGAATTTTGTTCTTACGGACATGAGGCTCGCGGGCGAGTAGTAGGGAATGAATTCCCGCCAACTCGATTATATATCATATTTATTCTGGTGCCAGGCTAAGACTACTTTAGCTTTTTTGCCTGGCACCTTGTTAAATTAGGGAGCTTAATTACTTTCCGTAAACTGTCTGAACAAGTGTGTACTCAACACCGTTTCTGTTTACAAATGTTGTATCGCTTGTCTTCTCAAATCTCATA
>DCHE01000061.1:3768-16328 GCA_002314775.1 Lachnospiraceae bacterium UBA1760 | reverse complement strand
CCTGTCCACCCGCCTTAGCGGGTGGATAGGACGTAGCCCGCTCTGCGGGTTTGTAGATTGAGAGAAAAAGTGAATCCACCGACGTAGCCCGCTTTAGCGGGTTGTAGATTGTGAGAAAAAGGAGATTATATGGCGAATATTATAGTAGTAACCAATCAGCTTGGAAGCTTTGCGACCAACTGCTACACTGTGGTTAATACAGATACAAGAGAAGCAGTGATAATTGACCCGGCTGCAAATGCTGAGTACATTTTAAAGATGATAAAGAGCCAGAGCTATAAGCTCAAGGCAATATTTATCACACATGGTCACTGGGATCATGTGGGAGCAGTAAATGCTATCAAGGAGGCACTTCCTGAGGTGAAGATTTACGCAGGCGTGAAGGAAAAGGAACTGCTTTCGAACTGTGCGTCAAACCTTTCAGCAATGTTCTCTGACCCATACTTTGTGAAGGCAGACATTTATGTGGATGACGATGAGGAGATAGAAATTCTCGGCACAAAGGTTAGATGCCTCTGGGTGCCAGGTCACACAATCGGCTCAATCAGCTATTATTTTACTGAGAACAGTATGGTATTTGACGGAGATACACTCTTTGCAGGAAGCATCGGACGTTCCGACTTCCCAACAGGAGACGAGAAGACTCTACTTTCTAAGATTGAGGAGAAGCTCTTTAGCCTTCCTGAGGATACAGTAGTTTATCCAGGACATAACAGCAGAACAACCATAAAGAGAGAAAAGAGCAGCAATATGTTCTTTGTTTAATAGGTGGAGCTATTATGACGAAGAATATCGTATGCGAAGTGTACGATGCAACTGGTGGGGGCACTACATATTATACGAAAATGAGGAATCCATATGATACTTCTAGTTCAGAATGATGAAAAATATAATAATGACCTTAGAGCTATGCTTATGGCATTCTATCCAGGAGAGAAGATACAGGGAGTGACTCCAGTACAGGTCACCGAATATAGCAGGGAAATGCATGAGGAGTTCACCATTGTATTCACTGCTTTATTTAGTGAGGAACAGACCTTACTTAAGATTGAGCGAAAAGGCCAGGTAAAATTCAGTGCTTATGCAAGCGGCAATTATAATGACAAAAAGCGATTCAGAAATAAACTAAAGCTTGCAAGCTACAGAATACTATCTGAATATACAGGACTTATACTTCCGTGGGGCTCCCTAACAGGAGTGAGACCGACAAAGATTGCCATGGAGGAGGTAAAGAAGGGCCACGATAAGAATAAAACGATAGAGTATTATGATAAGACTTATATGGCAAGCCATGAGAAGGCAGCGATTTCGTATGATATTGCTGTGACAGAGAAAAGGATAATCGATTCGATTAGTCCAACAGAGGACTACTGCCTCTACGTTGGAATTCCATTTTGCCCTAGCAGATGTCTCTACTGTTCATTTACGTCTTATCCGATTCACAGGTACAAGGGACTTGTTGGAGCATATCTTAAGGCGGTGGAGCAGGAGCTTCAGTTTACGGCATTTGCCTATAGACACAAGAGACTGGTTTCAATATATATCGGCGGAGGAACACCTTCTTCCATTGAAGCGGAGGATATAGACAGGCTATGCACTATGATTGAGGAGAACTTTGATATGTCAAATGTCAGAGAATTCACAATCGAGGCAGGAAGACCGGACAGTATTACTGAGGAGAAGCTTCGTGCTATGAAGAAGCACAAGGTTACAAGAATCAGTATTAATCCTCAGACCATGAATCAAAAAACACTTCAGCTTATAGGAAGGGCACATACTCCTGAACAGGCTGAGTATGCATTTAAGATGGCGAGGGCTGAGGGCTTTGACAACATCAATATGGACCTCATCGTTGGACTTCCGGGTGAGAACCTTGATATGGTCAAAAAAACCTTAGAAAAGGTTAAAGAATTATCACCAGAAAGTTTAACTGTCCATTCACTTGCGATAAAAAGAGCGGCAAATCTAAATATCGAGATGGAAAAATACCGTGACAGCTTAAATCGGGATGCGAGAGAGCTTAACTCTCAGATTTCTCTTACTGGCGTTGCGGCGAAGAATATGGGACTTCATCCATATTATCTGTACAGACAGAAAAATATTGCAGGAAATCTTGAGAACACAGGCTACTCAAAGCCGGGGCTTGAGTGTCTCTATAACATTCTTATAATGGAGGAGATAACAGATATCGTTGGAATCGGAGCAGGAAGTTCGAGCAAGATTGTAATGCAGGATGGAACAGTTGATCCGATTAAGGGTGATGTTGTATCAGGCACAAGAATCGAGAGATGCGAGAACTGTAAGAGTGTTGAGGACTACATCGAGAGAATCGATGAGATGATAGAGAGAAAGCATAAGGCCTGGGCACTGTAGGGCATATGCAATGTGAATTTCTACTATCTTGAGGTTATAAAGATAGTAAGGGCATTTCTTGTTGATACATTTATGAAGGATAAAGTGCTTACGATCTTTTTTGTGAGCTTTAAAGAAAACAAGGGGGGTGTCTTTTGACACTGCCTTATAATAAAATATAAAGGGAGGAAAACTAATGAAGGAAAAAGTATTTAGTAGGAGTAAACTAAAAAGGCTGACAAGCTTTTTGATTGCAGTTGCGATGGTTATATCGCTTGTTCATGTTAATAGTATTAATTCGTATGCAAGCGATAGGAAGTACAATTGTGGAATGTGTAATGGTATAGGACGTATTTCGACTGGGGATAGTTGTCCTTCTTGCGATGGATGGGCTTATTATGAGTGCTTGTGTGACGATGAAAATTGTGAATTCTGCGGTGGTACAGGCTCTTATCCTTGCGCAAGTTGTGGTGGAACAGGATGTGAAATGAGGGAATGTGAAGAATGCGGAGGAAGCGGTAAAATTTACCACAATCACGTGGATGCTACGGATATTACAAGTAGAGATACATTTTACTGGTTTTGCAATGATTCCGATTGTCCAACAGGGCATTCATCATATGATGATAAAATTGAAGGTACCATTGAGGTTTCATCTAAGGCTTATGATGGCAAACCTGTCAATGTAACAATCACGAATAAAGAAGAAATTGATAAATGCTTTGATTTTGATGAGGTATTTTCAATGAATTTTTCCGTTATGATGCTGACGAGGATGATTGGGAGGGTATTGATAAAGCTCCAACTGAACCGGGCAAATACAAGGTTGAGCTTACTAATGGTATAGATGGGTATATAATCAAATGTTTTGATATTTGGACTATAGCACAGGTTACAAAGGCAGACACTACTCATGGTAGCTTCACAGTGACAGCAGATGGCGTGGAGATATCTGAAGCTGCAGGAGTAGGTACTACATTAACAGTTAATCCAACTCCAGATACTGGTTATGTGGTTGATACAATTACAGTAACTGATGCGAACAACAAGTCTGTAGAAGTTACAGATGGCACATTTGTGATGCCAGTGACAGATGTTACAGTTAGCGTGACATTTAAGGAAGTAATCGACATATTAGGATGCATTACCTGGGATGATGAAGATAATAATGATGGTAAGAGACCAGAAAGCGTGGAGGTTACTCTTTATGCAGATGGTGAGTATGTGGATAGTAAGAGTGTGAGTGGCAAAGATGAGAGTAGCGAAGATAACTTCTGGGCATACTGCTTCGAGGATCTCTACAAGTATAACGATAACGGAGATGAAATCGAATATACAATTGAAGTAAATACAGAAGAATTAGAAGAATATGATGTTGAATATCATGACAATGATACAACCCGCGATGTAACCCTCACACATAACGTAGAAACTATCGATGTGGGAGGAGATATATACTGGGAAGATGAAGATGATAATGATGGTAAGAGACCAGAAAGCGTGGAAGTTCTTCTTTATAAAGATGGTGTGTATGCGGATATTCAGACAGTATATTCTAAAAATGGCTGGGAATACTCTTTTGATGACGTGAATAAGTATTACCAAGGAAATGAAATCGAATATACAGTTGAAGTAAACAAAATTGATAACTATGAGGTAAATTATAACGTCTATGATATAACCTGTACACATGAACTAGAAACTGTTACTGTAAAAGGAAGCATTACCTGGGATGATGATGATGACAGGGACAAAGTAAGACCTGATAATGTGCAAGTTAATTTTTATGTTAATGGTAAAGAAGCTTCAATATGTTTTATAACCGCCCAAAATAACTGGGAATATGAACTTGGTACATTTAATAAGTATTATGCTGGAGAGGAAATAGCTTATGTAGTTAGTGTAGGTACTGTTGATAATTATACATCAAGCATAACTGGCTATGACACTACACTCACACATAAACCAGAAACTGTTAATGTCGGAGGAGATATAACCTGGATTGATTCAAATAATAATGATGGTAAGAGACCAGAAAGCGTAACAGTTAAGCTTCTCGCAGATGGTACTTTGAAGGAAAGTAAGACAGTAACAGCAAGTGATAACTGGTTATACTCCTTTAACAACGTATACAAATATGATAAGGGAGTTGAAATCAAATATACAATTGAAGCTGATGAAATCGATGCTTATAAATCAGAAGTTAAACGCTATACTTTAGTCTGCACACATGAACGAGAAAGTGTTGAAATAAAAGGAAGCATAGTCTGGAAAGATGCAAATGATAATGACGGCAAAAGACCAGAGAACTTTAAATTTACGTTATATAATAATGGTAATGTATTGATGAATGGAATGATTTCAGCAGATGATAAATGGTCATTTAACTGCGGAGAGTTCTTAAAGTATGACCAAGGAAAAGAAAACAAATATACAATTGAAGCAGAAGCTATTGAAGGTTACCAGATTGATGTACAAATGGCTAATAATCAAATTATCTGCACTCATTTTCTAGAATCTGTTGATATAGATGGAAGCATAATCTGGGATGATAAAGATAATGTTGATGGCATTAGACCAGAGAGCGTAACAGTAAGATTTTATGCAAATGGAGAAGAACAGGAGAATACTACACTGTTCGAGAGTAATAAGTGGTCATACAGCTTTTCTGATTATGATAAGTATGCAAGTGGAGAAGAAATTGAGTACACACTCGCAGTTGATAATGTTGATGGTTATACAAGTACTATTTCAGGAAATGACATTACATTAACACATATCCACGAGCATGTATTTGATATCGAGAAGGTACTTGATGGAGACAGTAACTTAAAGGAAAAGGCGACCTACAAGACAAAGGCAGTTTACTTCAAGGTATGTAAGTGTGGAGAGACAAGCACTGAGGAAACCTTCGAGTATGGCGAGGTTCTTGAAAAGCCAGAGGAGGAGTCAGAAATCAAGGGTATTTGCCAGATGCCTAATCCAAATGGAGGCGGCGCACTCATAGGCTTTGAGCCAACCTGCGCAGGAGAGGATTACTATTCAGCAGAGATTCTCATCCTTGACTGTACAAAGCTTGCAAATAATGATCCATACCCTTGGATTTATTCAACAGGAAAGTGCGGATTCACAGAAGCTGGTCTTTGGACAATTGTTGATTTACAATATGGATATTACTGGACACTCTTCAGAGTCTATGATATCGATGGAAATATTGTAGATGAACAGTGCTATGGATTTGAGAATATATAGAATTATTAATACAATGATGTTATAATAATTATTCGAATTAAAGGGAAACTAACCTTCTTCCACCGAAATTAGGATAAAAACTGGAAGTGGATATTCCACTTCTCTAAGCGAAGAACAGGTAGGAAGAAATTATATAACAATCAAGGAGGAACAAAAGATGGCTGAGTCAATGCAGGGTCTTAAGAGATCGCATAGATGTACAGAGGTTACTACAGCTATGGTAGGTGAGAAGGTTACCGTTATGGGCTGGGTAGCAAAGCAGAGAAATAAAGGTGGTATCGTGTTTGTCGATTTACGAGACAGAAGCGGTATCCTTCAGATTATATTTGAGGATACAAAGAGCGGAACAGAGTGCTTCGAGAAGGCAGCAAAGCTTCGTTCAGAGTTCGTTATTGCTGTAGAGGGTACAGTTGAGAAAAGAGAGGGAGCTGTAAATCCTAATCTTGCAACAGGTGAGATTGAGATTATCGCAACCTCACTCAGAATCTTATCTGAGGCACAGACTCCTCCATTCCCAATCGAGGAGAATTCAAAGACTAAGGAAGAGATAAGACTTAAGTACAGATATCTTGACTTAAGACGTCCTGACCTTCAGAGAAATCTCATCTTAAAGAGCCAGGTAGCTACAATTGCAAGAAGCTTCATGGCAGAGCAGGGCTTCCTTGAGATTGAGACACCTATGCTTTGTAAGTCAACACCAGAGGGAGCAAGAGATTATCTTGTACCAAGCCGTGTACACCCAGGAACATTTTATGCACTCCCACAGTCACCACAGATTTTCAAGCAGCTTCTTATGTGCTCTGGATATGACAGATATTTCCAGATTGCAAGATGCTTCAGAGATGAGGACTTACGTGCAGACCGTCAGCCAGAGTTCACACAGATGGATATGGAGCTTTCATTTGTGGATGTAGACGATGTAATTGATGTAAATGAAAGACTTCTCCAGAAGATTTTCAAGGATGTACTCGATATCGACATCGAGCTTCCAATTCAGAGAATGACCTGGCAGGAGGCTATGGACAGATACGGTTCAGATAAGCCAGACCTTAGATTCGATATCGAGCTTAAGGATATCACAGAGGTTGTTAAGAACTCTGAGTTCGTTGTATTTAAGAATGCAATCGAAAATGGCGGAACAGTTCGCGGTATCAACGCAGTTGGTCAGGGAGCTATGCCACGTAAGAAGATTGATGCACTTGTTGAGTTCGCTAAGACCTACGGTGCAAAGGGTCTTGCATATATCGCAATCAATGAGGACAATACATTTAAGTCATCCTTTGCAAAGTTTATGACAGATGAAGAGATGGCAGCTATCATAGAAGCTATGGATGGTAAGGCAGGTGACCTTCTTCTCTTCGCAGCAGATAAGAATAAGGTGGTTTGGGATACACTTGGTGCCTTGAGATGCCACCTTGCAGATATGATGGGACTCCTTGACAAGAATGTATTCAGATTTGTATGGATTACAGAGTTCCCACTTCTCGAGTGGTCAGAGGAGCAGAATAGATTTACAGCTATGCACCATCCATTTACAATGCCTATGGAGGAGGACCTTCAGTTCATCGATACAGATCCAGGCAAGGTTCGTGCAAAGGCTTACGATATCGTATTAAATGGAAATGAAATCGGCGGTGGTTCAGTGAGAATTCACCAGGATGACATTCAGGAGAAGATGTTCGAGTGCTTAGGCTTCACAAAGGAGCAGGCATACGAGAGATTTGGCTTCCTTCTTGATGCCTTCAAGTATGGTGTTCCACCTCACGCTGGACTTGCTTACGGACTTGACAGACTCGCAATGCTTATGGCTAAGCAGGATTCAATCCGTGACGTAATCGCCTTCCCTAAGATTAAGGATGCTTCATGCCTTATGACAAATGCACCTGACGTAGTAGATGATGTACAGCTTGAGGAGCTTTGCATTAAGCTTGATACAAAGAACGAGGAAGAGTAATTAATACATGGGTGACGCAAGTCTTGGAATGCAGATAGGAAGGATAGTAGTTATGATGCTCTGGTTTTTAATCGGAGCATCTGTGTTTTCCTTCGTAAATGTACTTATATACAGACTTCCAAAGAAATTGCAGGTAATGAAAGGGAAATCTATGTGTACCTCCTGCTCTCATGAGCTTTCGGCAAGGGACATAATACCAATATTTTCCTGGATATTTCTTGGTGGAAGATGCAGATACTGCAAAGAAAAAATAAATATCAGATACACTCTTATCGAGTTGCTTGGTGGACTTACTATGGTATTTCTCATCTGGTTCTATGGTATGAATGTCTATGCCGTGACAGTATTTGCATTCTTTGCACTACTCACTGCAGTGACCTTCATCGATGCAGACACCATGGAGATACCATTTGTATTAAATATCGCAATATTTGTAGTGGGAGTGATATCAATCTTCACTATGAAGGATGTAACAATACTAGACAGAATAATAGGCTTCTTCTCAGTAAGCCTTCCGCTCTTTCTGATAGTCCTCGTAATTCCAGAGGGCTTTGGCGGCGGAGATATAAAGCTTATGGCAGCGGCCGGCTTTCTTCTTGGCTGGAAGAAGAATCTGATCGGATTTTTCATCGGACTGATACTTGGTGCACTGTATGGAGTTATCCTTCTGATTAGAAGAAAGAAAGGCAAGAAGGAGCACTTTGCCTTCGGACCATTTTTAAGTGTCGGACTGGCACTATCTACAATCTGTGGAATAGAGATTATAAGCGCATATATCAATTTAATAAAAAGTATGCTGCCACCAGTGTACTAAAAAGGTAGCGTCAACCTTTCACATCAAAGGTTGACGCTACCTTTTTATAATCACATATCAAATCCCAACTGCAAAGGGAGATTTGGTTTTAGACAATTTCAAGAATGGTATTAACCATCAAATCGTTCTGTTTAGGATTCATGAAGCAGAAGCGAATGTACTTGTCTCCAAGACCTCTGATGTCATCACATTTTCTAATGATAACACCCTTGAGTCTGCAATGCTCATAAACATCCTCGGAGGTAATGTCCGGTTTCAGGATTTTAAGAAGCATGTAGTTAGCCTCAGGCTTGATAAGCTTGATGGTCTTGCAGGTCTGCATCGCTGCATAAACAAGACTACGCTCAGTGTGAATAACCTCCTGGGATTTCTCGATATACTCGTTGTCGTTGAACATAACAGTTCCAGCAACTGCCGAAAGAGTTGAAATATTGTTCTTGGTGGTTGTAAGATTGATGATTTCCATCTGCTCAGGATTATTCATTATGGCATATGCAAGACGAATGCCAGGCACAGCAAAGAACTTTGATACACTGCGCATAACAGCTATGTTGTTATATACCTTTGTGAGAGGGATACTTGAATAATCCTTCCAGTCATCCATAAACTCAATATACATCTCATCGATGAGAAGGAAGATTCCAAGCTCCTCACAGGCAGCAGCAAGAGTCTCCATATCATCAGTGGTAATCTTTCTCGAGGTAGGATTGTTTGGGTTGCCGATTATTATCATATCAATTGAAGAGTCGAGAGAAGCGATAAGCTCCATAACGTTAAGGTCATACTCCTCCTCCTCCTTAAGCTCATGGAAGCAAAGCTCGCATCCATAGGAGGTGAGAACGCTCTCGTACTCAGTACTGCATGGTGTAAGAAGAAGAGCCTTCTTAGGCAGCATAAGTGCTGCGAAAAGTCTTATTAAATCTGAAGAACCATTGCCCAGGATTACTGTGTCCTCAGGCGAACTGGTGTAGGTTGCAACAGATCTTTTAAGATTATTATAGTAAATCTCAGGATATTTAACGATAGACTCAATGCTGTCTGCTATCGCCTTTTTGACTGAGACTGGAATTCCAAGTGGATTGATATTGGCATTAAATAACACTGTGTCATACTGCTCAATTCTAAGAGTTTTCTTAGCCATTTTTAAACCTCCGAAACATTACCTTACAGATGAAAAATCATTCGTATATTTACACTTTAAATTCAAAATGTTTTTTGCTATAATATATTGAACTAATGTTTATTTTTGAAAAAACACTAGTAATATTTTATAACATGGTGCTTATTAATACAAGTTAATTTTAGAAAAACGGAGAAACAAATGAAGGGTATCGTAGAGCAGTATGCCAAGGGTGAATTCGCAATTGACAGACCCGAGGTTACAATATCAGAAAAGGCATTTAAACTGAATATCGAAGCTGGAACTGTCTATGAAGGCAGCTTCATTGTTGCGAGCAAGAATAAATATCCAATCAAGGGAATGGTGTATGATTCAAGATATCTCTTAAAGTTTGAGACACATACATTTATCAGCAGAAAATTCGAGGTGAGATACTCCTTTGATGCAACCTGTCTTGATGTTGGACAGAAGTATGCAGGACATATCAATGTAATTACAGACGGTGGGGAATTCAAGATTCCATACAACATAGATATCGTGACACCATGTGTAAGATGCGGGGACCAGAAGATTGATGATTTGTTCAAGTTTGCAGCCTTTGCTGAGAATAACTGGAACGAGGCTGCAAGACTGTTCGTAAGTGACGATTTCAAGCGTACCTTCATCAATAAGGAGCCTATGATTAAGCAGATTTACTACAGTCTGCTTGACAGTAAGTCAATCAATCAGGTTATGGAGGAGTTCCTTGTTCTCGTTCATAAGAAGAGAACAGTAACACTCTCGGTTTCAAAGGCAAAGCTCGATATGGAGATGCCGGAGGAGCTCTCAAAGATTATTATCAACGTGAGCAAGAACACCTGGGGTTATACCTACTCTGAGATTAGCAGTAATTCGGAGTTTATCATTCCGGCTAAGAAGTCTATCTCTGCTCAGGATTTCAAGGGAAATGTCTGCGCACTCGAGGTTTATATCTCGCCGGAGCATATTCCGGACGGAGAGAATTCCGGAAAGCTTATCATCGATAACATTTACCAGAAGATTGAGGTGGATATCCACCTTACCAAGCCTTCAAGGGTAAAGAGCGGTATTCAGAACGCAAGCAAATACCAGCAGATTAAAAAATACAAGATAAGACTTACAAGAGCATATCTTGATTTCCGTATGGAGAAGATAAGTCTTAATTCATATATCAATACAACCACGAATGCTTTCAAGAGTCTTAATTCCATTGAGCCTGAGGAAGAGCTCTACAGACTTGGAATTATGCATATGAATATCCTAGCTGGCGCTCCTGAGAGAGTTGAGCAGGAATTCCTTAGAATAGAGGCGGATGTGGACAGCAACCAGATGAGCAAGGCTCAGAAGTGCTATTATTATTATCTGAGAGCGCTGGTTCAGAAGGATGCGGATACTATTACACAGACAACCAATATGCTGAAGAGAAACTTCAGGACAGAAGAGGATAAGATGTTCTATTTCTGGCTTCTTCTCTTTATGGATCCAACCTACGCGGAGGATAAGTCAGCATTATACAGAGAGCTGAGAGAGCTTTACCAGGATGGTGAGAACAGCCCAATCATCTATTTTGAGATGTGCGAGATATTAAACAACAATCCTATGCTATTAAAGAATCTCACACCATTTGAGATTACCACAATCAAGTGGGGCATGAGGAATCACTATGTCTCAGATGATGTTTTAAATGAGTTTATCAAGCTCGCAGGCTCTAACAGAGACTTCAACAAGAAGATTTTCGATATCTTAAGACAGATTTATGACAAGAATGAGAGTGAGCTCAGGGCAGAAAGACTAAAGAACTCTGACATTATTGAGGACTTTATCCTTGATGACGAGGAGGAGGAGAATGCAGTAAGCCCTGAGGCAGAGATTCTTGCCGACGGTATTACCCAGAAGGAGGTTGATGGAACATCCTTTGATGAGGAGTACCTCTTAAAGCTTCTTTCTAACAACAAGGTGCAGGAGACCTCAAAGCCAGATATTATGATGGCTGAGGAGGGGGCGGACGATGAGAGCAAGGTATCATTTGCACTCACAGAGCCAGCGGCAGTTCCTGAGGAGACTGAGGAGATTAGTCTTTCAAACCAGGGAGCAAAATTCGAGCCACTTCCTATAGACAGTGAGCCTGCAGACGATGCTTCAGAATTCATGGCAGAGAGAGAGTTCATAACTCAAAAGCCTAAGGATGACACTGAGCTTCGAGTACAGAAAACAGAAAAATACATCAAGAAGGAACAGGAGAATTTGGCGGTTCTTAAGAGTATCTGCTCTATGCTTATCGGTGCCAATATGCTCGATCAGAAGTACCACAGATTCTACAAGGCAGCAGTACTTAAGTCACTTAAGTTTATCGGACTTAACGAGTGCTACATAAGAAGCATGAACCACTCAAAGTACGAGAGAATTCCAGCTTCGGTTCTTATGTATCTTAATTATAAGAATACACTCACTGAGGATGAGCTTGCATACTTATATGCAAATGTTATCTATAACAAGGCATCCCAGATGAAGATATACCATGAATATGCTCCGACTATGGAGGATTTCATGGAGACCATGATTGTGAAGGGCAAGGTAAATGATGACCTGACTGTAATATTTGATGAGTTCCTTGAGCCGGAGAATGTAAGCTCTATGTTCGCAGGAAAGCTTGTCAATATCATTTTCAGAAGAAAGCTTGTCTGCTACAACCAGGGAGTAAGAGCCGTGATTGTTACTCACGAGGAGCTCCAGAATGTACAGAGAGTACCACTCGTGAACGGCGAGGCCTACGTGGAGATTCTGTCCGACAATGCCTCAATTATCTTTGAGGATAACTATGGCAACAGATACGCGGGTTCTATTCCATATCACTTTGAGAGAATCGTAGATGAGAAGGCATATATTCCAATCTGCCGTGAGTACAGTCCAAGGGACTACAGAGTGCTCCTCTTCAACTATGAGTCAATCGGTGAGTTTACTTACAAGAATGCGAGAGAGGTTAATGCTGCAAGAGAAATCATCAACTGCGATGAGATTTCCTACGACTTTAAGCAGCAGGCCTGCCTTAA
>DCHE01000061.1:0-3694 GCA_002314775.1 Lachnospiraceae bacterium UBA1760 | reverse complement strand
GATAAGCTTGATATTGAGTATCTGACTCATGCAAATGCAAGAACAATAATCACATATCTTATCGATATGAACATGTTCGATAAGGCCTTCCAGGCCGTTAAGCTTTACGGCTTCAACGAGCTGGATGTCAATGAGCTTTTCAGACTTGCAGACTACGGCGTGCGTGATTCGGACGGATTTATCAATGAAAACCTTATGGCAATCTGTCTTAACCTTTACAAGACAGGTACTGTAAATGCCAATATTTTCACATATATCATCAACAATTTTAACGGTAGTATAGAGGAGCTTTCAGGACTCTTCAAGCTTGCTAAGGATAAGGTGTCAGACGTGGCGCTTCTTGCGGAGAACACCCTTGCACAGATGATGTTTGCAAATGGATACTTTGAGTATGTATTTGACATATTCTCAACCTACTACAGTGGAAGAAGCAGGGGACTTGTCGTTAAGGCCTTCCTCAGACTTGCAGCTCACAACTACCTGATTAGAGATGAGCAGACACCTAACTATATCTTCGACAGTCTCTATATGGAGATTTTGAAGGGCAATATTGATGATGAGATTTCAAAGATGGCACTTCTTGTGTACTTCTCAAGACTTGAGAGATACACAGAGGAGCAGAAGAAGTGGATTGCAGAGAATGTTGAAAAGTTTATGGATGCTGGAAAGATCCTTCCATATTACAAGAGCTTCTCATCATTTGTTAAGCTTCCACAGGATGTATTCCTTAAGACATATCTTATCTACAAGACAGAGAATTTAAGACAGGTATTTGTAAAGTACAGCTTTGACACTGGAACAAGAAGCAAGACTCCAACAAAGATTGAGAGACTCGAGGAGATTCTCCCAGGATTTTACGTTAAGGAGTTCGTTGTTTTCCACGGTGAAAGACTTGTGTACGAGATACTTGATGATGTAAATGGCAAGATGCTTGTAATCGAGTCGGAGGTTCTCAAGACGAAGTCATTTAATAAGAAGGACAAGAACCGATTTGAGATGATAAACAGCATGCTTGTTAAGCAGGAGATGAGAGAGGATTCAGACTTACTTGAATCCCTGGATATTTATATAAATACTGTGCACTTATTCGAGGAGAATCTTACTATATTATAGGATGGGCACAGGAAAGGAGAAAAGATGGCAGAGATATTTTATATAGGAATGGACCTTTGCTCGGACTTCACACAGCTATCATACTACAATGATATAAAGAGAGAACCGGAATCAATAAGCCAGCTTAACAATAAAGAAACCTATATGATGCCTAATATTCTGTTCTACAGTACAAAGACTGAGCACTGGTACGTTGGTGGCGAGGCTTCAGAAGCCCGTTTCAATGAGGACGGAATAATTATAGACGGACTTTTCCAGAATTTAAAGAATCCGGAGACAGTCCACGTCGCAGGAAAAGAGTACACCTACAAGGAGCTTTTCCTCATGATGGTCAAGCTTCATATTGACTCATTTTTATACAGATATGAGACTGCAGTGGTGAAGAAGCTAGTTATAACCATAACTGAGTATAACAGAGATTTGTATCAGCTTCTTTCGCAGCTTTACAAGATTATGGATGTGGACAAGGAATGCATCGAGATTACAAGCCATCTTGACAGCGGCCTTTACTACATTTTCAACCAGAACCAGGATTTGTGGGTCAACAGCGTTGCACTCTACGACTACAATGCTGATGGACTTAACTATTACAGAATTGATATCTCAAGGAACAGAAAGCCTGAGATAGTCACAGTTACTCACGAGGATTACAGCTCGCAGATGAACCTTGCCAAGTATGGCAATGACACCCATCTTATGGACAACGATTTTGCAAGAATCGCTGACTATGAGGGCAAGAAGGCTTACATCAGTGCAGTATTTTTAACAGGTATAGGCTTTGGAAACAAATGGATGAAGAAGTCTACCAATGTTCTCTGCCAGGGAAGACGAGTCTTTGCGGGACAGAATATCTACACAAAGGGCGCCTGCTACAGAGCAGTGGGAGGCGAGTACAAGGAGTTTTACGACAGATTCTTTGTGGAAACCAAGGAGAATGTACTCTTCGACGTAGGAATTTCCCTCGGGGATGAGAAGGGGACCTTTGTTCCTATTGCAGAGGGCGGAAAACAGTGGTATAACACTCGCGGAAGCATAAATGTAATACTTGATAACACAGACAAGATAACTTTAGTTTACAGGAGCAGGCACAGCCAGACTGAAAACCAGGAGACGGTTAAGATTCACGGTATTCCAAAGAGACCTAACAAGACAACGAAGCTCTCTATGGAGGTGGAGTTTGACAACCCTAATCAGGGAGCGGTCATAATAAGAGACCTGGGCTTTGGAAAGATGTTCCCTACTACCAACAAGATTTATCGTAAGGAGTTTAATATTTAATGTCAAAGATAATTGTATGTTCAACAAAAGAGGCACAAACTCCATACACATTCTTAAATACCAAGGTAGAGATTTACACCTACGAGGAGCTGTGCTTTTATATTTACAACAATACGGTGCTTATCAGTAAGTCGGCACTCTCGGAGAGACTGTTTGACTGGATAAGGACAGAGATTGGTATGCCAGAGCTTGCAGACAGGCTTATGGGACTTTCCAACAAGACTGCATTTGCCCAGGATCTTCTGATAGAGATACTTAACGCAGGTAATTACTACGATGCTGAAGAGGTCAAGGTGTACATAGAGGCCTGGCAGAAGTACAGAAAGCTCAGCACCTTCCAGAAGATGAAGCTTAAGGCTGACGGATATTTAGGCTACAGAAGATACATCAAGGCAGCATCTATCTATGACGATATCATAAGTCACAGTGAGGATGTAAAGGACCTTGTCTTCCTTGGAAATGTCTACCACAACCGTGCAGTTGCAGCGGCAAGCAACATGGACACAGAGGATGCAAAGGAGTTCTTCCTTCGCGCCTACCAGCTCAACAATAATGAAGAGTCACTGAGAGGATATTTCTTTGTGATTGCGGTCACAGAGGACACGGCTACTCTTAAGCAGGAGATTAGAAGAATGGATCTCGACGACGACTTCTTCGAGGATATTATGCTTGAGATTGGCGATTCGAAGGACGATGTAAGAGAGATGACGATATTTGCCATGCTACAAAGAGCTGTATTCAACAAGATGAATAAGGATATGACAGACTACGACAAGAGAATGGACATTATCCTTGGACAGCTTAAGGATGAATTCAGAGAGCAGGCAATCTAGATGATACAATACAGCCAGACCGTGATATTCGGGCTGGAACAGGTAAAATGCAATACAGCCAGGCTGTGATATTCGGACTGGCATAAGATATAATACGGAGGAAATAAAAATGGCTAAGGAATTAGAAAAAACATATAACCCTGCCGATATTGAGGACAGGTTATATGAGAAATGGATGGAGAAGAAGTATTTTCATGCAGAGGTTGACAGAAGTAAGAAACCTTTCACTATCGTCATGCCACCTCCAAATGTAACAGGACAGCTCCACATGGGACATGCCTTAGACAATACAATGCAGGATATTCTTATAAGATATAAGAGAATGCAGGGCTATTCAGCTCTTTGGCTTCCAGGAACTGACCATGCTTCAATTGCTACAGAAGCAAAGGTAGTAGAACAGCTTAAGAAGGAAGGCATTTCCAAGGAAGATCTTGGACGTGAAAAATTCCTTGAAAGAGTATGGGACTGGA
>DCHE01000048.1 GCA_002314775.1 Lachnospiraceae bacterium UBA1760 | reverse complement strand
GCCTATCAATTATACCAATAGAAGGTGTAACTGCATTTACTTTCAAATCTTTAGTCTGGTATGTGTAGAGGAATTCATCTGAAGGTGTTGTACCCTTTTTCACCTTAATGCTAATCTCAGCGATATCATCTGTTTCATCGGTTTGTTCTAGTTGCTGGACCTCGATATTCTTATTTTCTGGCTCCTCATTATTTTCAGGTAGTTCTACTGTTCCTGTCTCCTTTGTTAAACCATCATTTCCTGTATCAGAAACATTTCCCTCACTACCAGTCTGTTTTCCCTGTGCGCCAGCATTTACATTATTCGCGCTGGCATCAGTAGTTTTTTCTACAGAATTTGAAGATGCCTCTACAGCATTTGCAGATACTTCTACAGCATTTGCAGATAACTCTGAAGATTTACCCTGACTATCACCATTTCCTGACTCTTTCTCAAATCTCGGCTCATACTCCTGAGCGCCTAAATCTTCACTTATTGCAAGAACACTCACCGAATTCTGAACTATCGTAGCGATCGAAACACCCTTAAGTTCAAAGGTTGCCTCTACACTATCATCCACGTAACAAGCCTTTGCATGAACGCCCTTTGAGAGTTTCTCTGCGAGGGCACCTGTCACAGGATTATTTAAGTCAATCTCCTCTTCTTTACCATTTATATCTATAACCTTGTCTGCAGTAACTCCATTAAATCTTGTATATACTGAATTGGTATCATCATCAGTACCTGTCCTCTCAAGGCTGTAGAAATTGAACTTCTTGCCATATCTTGCATAGAAGGTCTTAGAATAAGTAGTTCCATCCGCATTCTGAATATCATCAACAGTCAGCGCATATTCCCTGAATTCTATATCGTAATCGTATACCTTATCCCAGGTAGTAGTAAGTCCCTTCGTCTGCTGTGATCCATATCCAGCAGCTACCGAATATACTGAAGAATCGTATTCAATCAGACTCTTTATTTCAGTATCAGTAGGCAAGTTGAACTTCTGACCCTTAAGCACTCTCTTGCTCCATACAGTCTGATATCCATCACGCTTGTTTCCTACTCTGACCTTAACTGTACATGGCTGATTAAGCTCTGAATTAGCCAGATTAGTCCATACTATTGGAATCGTAGTAGTCATGTCATACTTACTGAAGGCCAGCTTTGATCCAAGGTATGAAATTGTCATATCACAATCCATTACTCTCACGCCATCCTGAGGAGTAACAGAAATATATCCCTTACCATCTTCACCTAAGGAATAACTGAAGTTAGGATTTGACAGTGAAACATTAAACTTGTCAGGACTTAATACCTCTGAACCAAAGATACCTTTTACAAGATCCATGTATTCAAGAGCGAACATATCCTCTGATAATGGCATTGAAATACCATTAGTAGAGTCTTTATCACTGTCAATTATATAATAATTTTCATCCTTATTAGGAATGTATGCAGAGCCAAAGTAATAGTGTTCATCTCCCATTGTCAAAAGAGAATACTCTTTATCAGCAATACTCTTTCCGTAGGATACCATGCCCTTTAATGCAGAAGCGTCAAAGTCAGCCATAAAGTACATGCCAAAATCAACATAAAGTGCTCCTGCCATTCTTGATGAACTTGTCTTTATTTTAGAATTAGCGGGTCTGATATTCACATAGTCATAGATGAAGAATCCATACAGTTTAATATATGGTCCTATTTCCGCCGACACACCAACAGAAGCCAGATCTGAAGTTCCTATTGCCACGAAAACTCTGGCCTCAACGCCAGCCTTTACTCCGAGTCTTCCCATTACATAGAACTCAAATGCAAAGCGTTCATCAATAATGTCAGTAGTCGAGCTTCCTGACTGAGGTTTGAACAGACCTATTTCAAACCAGAAGGTAAATCTCTTACCTACCTCATATTCTATACTTGATCCAAGTGCAAGGCTTACATCAGTTCTCACGTTGAATGTGAATTCCACACCAATTGAAATACCATAAATGTTAGCCTGGACTGTACCTATTTCCTGCTCAACAATTTTTATCCAATCAGTATCTCTGTTAATTGTATCAGCATACTTCTGCATAAGCTGACGGATCGACATAGTATACTTGGATGTAATTGTATTCTTTTCACCTGATTCAGTGATTTCCTTAAAATCATCCTTTATAGATGTCTTAACTACAGAAGAGTTCAACTGATCAATCTGATCCTTAGTAAAGGTCTTGCCCTTCATCAGTTCCTTATTTCCAATGACATCCCAGACATCATTAACAAGTCCTTCTTCTGTTTCCACCCCGACTGATGAATTAGCGACAAGCTCAGCTGCATTAATTACATCTCCCACCGTCAGGTTCTTTATAAACTCTGGTGTCTTTCCTGGGAAGAGTTCTCCTAATAACTGATCTCCAAACTTATCCTTAGCCTCATCCTTAAGCATATCCTGATAGTTATTCCATGATAAAATATCAGAAGGTGCTACAGTATAAATATTTGCCTCAAAACCAAGATTTGTATAGCTCATCAGGTCAATATCAGCAGAAACTCTTACACCAACAGGTATTTTAAGTTTCTTGATTGCAGATGCCTGAATAGTTGGTCTTAATACAACTTCCTGAATAAATGTTGATGATAAATCAATACATAAAGTTCCTTCTTTGGCTTCTGTTTCAAACTGGGCCTCAAGTTCAATCTTTACCTGTAATCCGCCATCAAAGTGAAGATCTGATCCACTCTTAACAAGCGTTGCATTGATTTTTGAACTCTTAAGCTCAAATCCGCTTCCTTTACCAAGAAGCTGAAGCTCTTCTCCTGATAATCTGTTGCCATTACCATCAGTAACTGAAAGGTCAGGAACATTGACATCACTTGGAAATTCCTCAGAATTAGCCACAACATCCATAAGCATGTATGCGGCTTCCTGAACGAAGTTGCTGTCATTTACCTTAGCCTCAAGCTGAGCCTCAATCTTTGCCTGCTCAAGATCAGATACAATTGCATCACCACTGATAACAGTCTTTACATATGTATCCATACTCTTATCAAGTTCACTCATACTTGACTCAACATATGTAAAATCACCCTTTTCAGGATTATATTCTGTAATCCTTGCAACGAAAAGAGAAGGCTCATATCCTTCATAGAAGTTATCAACATCCTCATAGAAGGTTACAAAATCACCTACTGCAATTCTTTTCTTGGCTTCGGATAATGCTTCGTCAGCATTCTTCCAACCCCAGGCCTGTGAATAAGCATCTGTATCCAGGTTCTCAATATTATCATGTCCTAATGCGCCTCTATCAAGAACTGGACATCTTAATACTTCTATTGGGAAGTTATCTACGATGTTATAGATAGAATTCTTACTTGAATCATCTATTTTTCCAAAAGATATAGTACTTCCTTCTACTCCTGTAACCTGTACATAAACAGCAGGATCAAGAATAGAATGACCATCCTTGATATCTCTTAAATCTGGACGTGTTCCTACATAAATACAGATAATATCCCCATTAGCAAAGCTCATACCCTCTGCAGAGTAAACAAATGAGCCGCCATTTTCGCCTACATCTGAGTCCTTTAATACGTCAACTGTTTTGTCTCCCAGTGTGTAGCTGATGGCTTCTGTATCCTGAATATACTTGATTTTGTCATTCATTTGGAGATTTGTAATCTCATCCTTATGAATAGAAAATGTTGCCGAACGAACAGAGTCACCCTTTTCAGCTCCATCAACAACAAAATTCCATCCGTTGGCCAGACTTAATTCGTATGTCGAGCCTGGATTGAATCCATTCTTTGCCTTTATTGTATAGGTACCGTTTCCATTATCTACACGGTCAAGTATTATTGGGTCCGAACCATCCTTGATTTCAAGTGAGTATGCATGGTCAATATCTGCGATTGGTTCTTCTTCATCATCCCTTATACCAACATTCTCAGCATTCTCATCGCCCTTTGCTGTTTCACCTGCAATACCAGCTTCATTGTTGCCGCTAGATTCAGCATTATTCGCACTTACACTTTCTGCATTTCCAGCATTTCCAGCTTCCCCGGCATTCGCTGCATTACCGTCATTCTCAGCCTTGCCGGCACTCTCTTTAAGTAGCGAAGATGCACTTCTCTTTATAGTAAATGAAATGTTTGCATCTGCATCCATATTTGAAAACGAAGAAAAAGTAATCACTTCCTCCTTTTCAGGAATATCCACATATTTAGCGTATAATATAGGATTTTCCCCATTTTCAAGCTTATCATCCGCAAAGTAACGGTTTGTAAGTCCCTTATCAGTATAGTAACCTTCTAAAACTGTTTTTTCCTTAGATGACATACCTACACCTGGTATCTGTCCAAGCTGGTTATCCTCTTTATCAATTCTTTCGGGTAAAACATCAATTACTCTATCGCCATCATAGAAGGTAATAACATGCTCCGCTCCAACCATAAGCAGCTTCAAAGCCTTAAAATCTGCGATATCAATTTTAGAGTCACCATTAAGACTATCTGCGCCTGCAGGTAGTTTGTTAAAAGTATGCAGATCCTTAAGATCCACCTTACCATCTTTATTCACATCACCCTTAACCGGATTAGCTATGACCGGATTGATATTTTCAACTGCGAAAGCCTGCACTGGAAACAGTGAGACCGTCATCATTAGGGCAAGAATCCAACATAAAAACTTCTTCATAGTTTTATTCCTTCCCCCTTTCTTTTCTTAATTACACCAAAATACACCCCGGCAGCGCCACCGCCAATAAGCAGCACAACTAAAATTATATTTAAAATAATCTTTAACCTGTTAGTGCCCCTTTCCTCTCTTATAATTTCTATCTTACCTTCATTATTTTTCTCAGGAACTATGTCCTCATCTTCATAAGTCGGTTCAACAGGGCTTATGTCTTGAGCTATGATTTCTTCTTCAGCTTCATCTGAGGTTTTCTTACGTTTCTTTTCTTCCTGCTGCTGTTCCCCGAACAGGAAATAGAAAGGTTTCTTTTCTTCACCAAGTATAGGCTGGATGCCCTTTGAGCTCTCAGTGTAATCCGATGGTACTTCAATTGTTATTTTTCCAGGCTGTTCTTTTACATCTATTTCAACCTCTTCAGCATTAATAGTCTGGACAACCTTAGCCTTTACAGTAGTAACACTGTAACCTGCATTACCATTAACCTTAAAGACAAGCTTAACTATATTTCCATCCTCTGTCTTATTCTCATCATATTTATTTGATGCTACAACGAACTCAACACCTTTTTCCTTAATGTACTTTTCCCCGATATCAACGGGACCAGTTAATTCCTCGTTAAAATCAAAAACACAATTGCCTGGAGACTGGATATCTGCTAATTCTAACAGTGACCTGTCATACTCAATTTTGAAACGCATTCCCCAGATTCCCGGATTATTAGCAAGTTTAATTACAACTGCTGTTGTTCCACCAGGATATGTAGTCGCATCAGTAACGCTAAGTACTGGCTTTGCCTTAGGTGTCAAAGCCTTATTCTCAGATGCTTCTGTATTCTCTTTCGCATTTACACAAATTGGAAACATAAAAAACAGTGCCAGCATAATGCTCACACATTTTAGAATTCTATTCTTATAGACATGTAATTTCATGTAAGCCCCCTAAAACTTAATGAATTTCAATACCATTACTCATAGCATATGTAGTCAATGCATCCGTAACTTCTGACATGGATCTTTCGATTTCTTTCACTTCATCTTCTGATATAAGATTCTGCTTAAACATATCTTCCATATCGAGATATTTCTGTGCCGAATTCAATATAGACTCAAGTTCCTCATCCTGTGGAATATCCTCTGCATTATAGTAATATTCCATTACGGCTTTATTTATTTCATAAAGTGATGTGTACGAATCAGATAATGCCTCAAAGGTCTCATCTGAGCAGCTCCTCTCTATTGTTATATCGGGCATCTTACCTGATACATTAGACGAATCAGGAGTTCCTTCTTTTTTTTCCACAAAAATAGAGTTTATCAATCCACTCTCTTTGTCTTTAGAGCATGCTGTAAGTGAAATTATGGCTAATGATATACAAAATAATATTGTTAATCTTTTACTTACCATTATCTTCCTCGCAAGAACATATTTAGTTTATTTTTTTACTGAAAATATCCGATGTTCCAGACTTGCTTCTACCTGATTATAATGTACCATATATTGTGTGCTAATGTGAATATTTTTACATTTTTTTTTGATGTTTTATCCGAATTTTTGTCAATTTTCACCACTGGGTCGCTTTCTTAGGTAATTAGGGCCATTCCTATGGCTCTACTTGGCTCATCGTGTATAACATAGGTAGAACACACTTCGCATGTTCTACCTATGATTAGTGGTCGCACAATGTCCGTTCACGCAAGCGTGACGGCCACTCTGCTCGTCACCATAACAAAAAAGAGCCGTCTTACGACGACTCTTTGAAAATTGCAAATTAGTACTTAGCTGTTGAAATCTTAACGCCAGGTCCCATTGTTGTTGCAAGTGTAACGCTCTTAAGGTACTGACCCTTAACTGCGCTTGGCTTAGCCTTAAGAATAGCCTCTAA
>DCHE01000026.1:36504-78734 GCA_002314775.1 Lachnospiraceae bacterium UBA1760 | reverse complement strand
CAACTACAAGTTGGTAAATAGCCATGTCAAATTTATAGTATAAAAAACAAAACATAGAAACATATCTTGAGGTGTGCAGTCAATAAAAGAATACATGAATAATAATTTTAGCGTTCGCTATAGAATTTCCAAGAATGTCGTGTGACTAAAATTAACTACAATATTTTACAACGTAAAAGTATATATGATATAATCAAATAAATATGCCAACTTTTAGACTATTTTAAAACGGGTGATGGATATGTATGTAAAATTTGAAGAGGTAAGTAAGATATATAAAACCGGTGATATCGAGGTGAAGGCTCTCGATGAGGCCTCCTTTGAGATAAACAAGGGAGAGTTCTGCGTTATCGTTGGCCAGTCCGGAGCGGGAAAGACCACACTGCTCAATATTTTAGGTGGAATGGACAGGGCAAGCAGCGGAAAAGTCATCGTCGACGGTCAGGATGTTACGGCATTAGACAGATATAAGCAGGAGAACTATAGAAGATATGATATTGGCTTTGTCTTCCAGTTCTACAACCTGATTCCTAATATGACTGCAAAGGAAAATGTTGAAATTGCGGCCCAGCTTTGTAAGGATTCGCTTCCTGCCGAGGAAATTCTCAAGGCAGTTGGTCTGGGTGACAGAATGGACAATTTCCCGGCTCAGCTTTCAGGCGGTGAGCAGCAGAGGGTTGCAATAGCAAGGGCGCTTGCGAAAAATCCTAAGCTTCTTCTCTGCGATGAGCCAACAGGAGCCCTTGATTACGAGACTGGAAAGCAGATATTGAAGCTTCTCCAGGATACCTGCAGAAGAGACGGAATGACGGTTGTAATTATCACACACAATGCGGCGCTTGCTGCCATGGCTGACAGAGTGCTTAGAGTTAAGAGCGGACGAATTAAGTCCATGTATATGAATGAAAATATTGTACCAGTTGAGGAGATTGAGTGGTAGATGACTAAGGGGTTACTCAAAAACATAATAAGGACCATAAAGGGAAGCTTCGGAAGATATATTGCAATTTTGCTTATCATTCTTCTCGGAGTAGGCTTTTTCTGCGGCCTTAGACTTACTCAGCCTGTTATGGCGAAGGTTCAGGCTGACTATATCGAGAGACTTTCCTTTTATGATGTAAGGCTTCTTTCCACCTACGGCTTTGACGATACTGATGTTGAGAATATCAAAAAAACCGAGGGCGCAAGGGATGCAGAGGGCTCGGTTTCATTTGATTTTTGCTGGTTTTCGGGGGATGCTGAGATTATTACCAAGGCACTTATGATACCGGAGAGGATTAATCTTGTTAATCTCATAGCAGGAAGGATGCCTGAAAAGCCTGAGGAAATCCTTGCGGATGGTAAGAAATTCAAGGAGTCAGATATAGGAAGTGTAATCAAGATATCCGAGCAAAACGAGGAGGATACACTGGATTATTTCAAATGCGAGGAGTACACAATTGTTGGAATCTGTACCTCTCCACTTTACATGAATGTCGAGAGAGGAACAACGACCCTTGGAAGGGGAAGTATCGACAATTTTATGTATTTCAGAAGAGACGGTCTAAACTTTGAGTATTACACTGAGCTGTATGTGAAATCCGTAAATGACTACATACCATACTCAGATGAGGCCGATACTGATAACGAGAATCTTTGTGACAGCAGTAAGCTTGTGGCGGAGTCGTCGGTTAATAAAAGATATGAGGATATTGTCTCTGAGGCAAATGATAAGATAGCCGATGCGGAGGAAACTCTTGAGAAGGAGAGTAGTGAGGCTAAGGCAGAGCTTGATGATGCAAAGAAAAAGCTTGACGATGCGGCAAAGGAGCTTGCAGACGGTGAAGCGGAATTAAAGGATGCAAAGGCAGAGCTCGATGATGCAAAGGCAGAGATAGACAAGGGAGCAAAGAAGCTTCAGTCAAATTTCAAGTCCTGGAGCGGGGCCATTTCCTATGGAAGAAATGAGATAAAAAAGGGAAGAAATGAGCTTTCTGAAAAGAAGAAGGAGGGGGAGGCCAAGCTTGCCAAGAGCAAGGAGGCTCTCGAAAAATCTGAGAAGGATTACGAGGAGAAGTATAAGCAGTACCAGATGGCGGTTTCTATGGTGGAGGCTGGACTTATCTCTGAGGAGGCAAGTGGCATAGCTGCTGCAAAGGCGGGGCTTGATACCTACCGCTCGGAGCTAGATAAGGGCTGGGAGCAGTATAATCAAGGTGTGAAAACCCTGGAGAGCGAGGTGGCTGCTGCCACAAAGAAGCTTAATGCTGCTGATAAGCAGATTGATAAGTTCGAGGCCGGAATCAAGGACTATAATGAGGGACTAAAGAAGTATAACGATGGAGTTAAGGAGCTTGAGGATGGAAGGCTTGAGTATGAGGATGGACTCAGGGAGTACGAGGATGGCCTTAAGGAGTACGAGGATAAGATAAATGATGCAAAAAAGGAGATAGATGACGCAAAGAAGGAGGTAGCTGAGCTTGAGGACCCTGAGCTTTATGCCTTTGGCAGGAGCTACAACGCAGGCTTTGCTTCATTTGAGAGCGACTCGCTTATCGTAGACAAGGTGGCAAAGGTATTTCCAGTGTTCTTCTTTATGATAGCTGCACTTATCTGCTCCACAACGATGACAAGAATGATAGATGACGAGAGAGGACAGATAGGTATTTTACGAGCTCTTGGCTACAGCAGCAGGGCGATTATGACAAAATACCTTATCTACTCAGGAAGTGCTGCGATTATTGGAGCCCTGGTTGGATATTTCGGCGGAGGTTTCTTGTTCCCAAAGGTTATCTGGATTGCTTACCAGATGCTTTACAATATCCCAGGCTACACAACCATATACAATATTCCGCTTCTTATTATTGCCCTTTTGGTGTCGCTTCTTTGCTCTGTGGGTACAACCTACCTCGCTGTGAGAAGTGATATGAAGAGAGAGGCAGCTGATTTGGTAAGGCCAAGAGCGCCTCAGGCGGGTAAGCGAATATTTCTCGAGAGGCTTCCATTTTTCTGGAACAGGCTTAAGTTTTTACACAAGGTTACTCTTAGAAATATCTTTAGATTTAAGAAGCGAATGTTTATGATGATTATCGGTATTTCAGGCTGTACTGCGCTTGTTCTTACGGGCTTCGGAATAAGAGACAGCGTTGCGGACCTTGCAGAGTATCAGTACAATGAAATTCTGAAGTACGATTTACTTGTGACTTGCAAGGAAAAGATAGATGATACCGTACTTAGTGAGATAGAAGAAACTCTTGACCAGTCGGATGAGAACCTGGCAAGAACTATGATGACCTCGGGCAATATCGCAAATATCAATACTAAGGATACTACAAAGGATATATACTTTGTTATTTCCGACGACGCAGAATTATCGGATATAATTATTCTGAAAAATATTGATAATAAGAAGCAGGTGCTTGCTTATCCGGGACAAAATGAGGCTGTTATTACCGATAAGGCTGCAAAAATCCTAGGTATTAAGGTGGGTGATACAGCAGTTATCGGCATTTCAGACACCGAGAAGGCAGAGGTAAAGATTACAGGAATAGCAGAGAATTATGTTCAAAGCTATGTTTATATGACGGGAGATACCTACACTTATTTATTTGGCAAGGAATATGAGCCAAAGACTTTGGTTGTAAGCTTGAAGCCGGATATGGATGAGTATAAAATCGGTGCGAATATTGCAGATTTGGATGAGGTGGGTTCAGTGACTGTGGTTACTGATATTAAGAACAGAATCGGCAATATGATGCAGTCACTTAACTATGTAATTATTCTGGTTATCGGTTCGGCAGGTGCCCTTGCATTTATTGTCCTTTTCAACCTGGGCAATATCAATATCTCCGAGAGAGTGAGGGAGATTGCCACCATAAAGGTGCTTGGCTTCCACAGAGGCGAGACGGGAGCCTACGTATTCAGAGAAAATATCATTCTTTCTATCATGGGAATAATTGTGGGTCTGCCTCTTGGAATACTGTTTCACGCCTTTGTTATGGATCAGATTCAGGTAGATATGGTGTCATTTATGACTGAGATTAACAAATATAGCTACATTTACACGGTTGTGACGGTTATTCTCTTTGCAGTTATCACGGATATTATTATGAGAAGAAAAATTGCAAAAATAGAGATGGCAGAATCACTTAAGTCGGTTGAATAATCGTATTGGATTATGATATGATAATTATATCTAAATTCAGTGAATTCAGCTGGGTATTTTGTTTATAAATATAAAATAATATAATAAAAAGCAATGCGCGAAGTTTTTTTGAGCTTTTTATAATTGGAGAGATGAAAATGACTGAGGATTTAAGGAATAGTCTCAGTGAGAGAATGAGAAAGCAGATTGACTTCATTCTCGAGATTGACAAGGAAAAGAATATATTTAGGCAGACACATATTACGGGTTATGGCAGGAATGAAAATGATGCAGAGCACGCCTGGCATATGGCCATTATGGCATTTCTTCTCGCGGAGTACTCCAATGAGAAGATTGATGTTGCAAGGGTAATGATGATGTGTCTGATTCATGATGTGGTTGAGATTGATGCAGGGGATACCTATGCATATGATACAGAGGGACTTAAAACTCAAAAGGAAAGAGAGGAAGCGGCGAAGGAGAGAATTTACTCCCTGCTGCCAGCAGATCAAAAAAAGGTATTAACGGAAATCTTTGATGAGTTTGAGGAGAATAAAACACCTGAGGCAAAATTCGCCCATGCAATGGATAATTTTCAGCCAATACTTTTAAATGACAGTAACGGCGGAAAAGACTGGATAGCGCATGAGGTGTGTAAGTCACAGGTTTACAAAAGACAGACTAAATCAAGAGAAGGTTCTGAGCAGATATTCGACGTGATAGACAGGATAATTAAGGAAAATGCTAAGACGGGAAATCTTAGAGACGAGTAGATATATGGTTTATTATATTCAGGATATGGGGTGAATAGAATGGAAAACACAGTTACTGTTGATATTGAAAATAAAATAGATGAGATAAGTAATAAATATGACACTGAGAGGGCATTAATTGATACGATTACTATGGATGCGATATATTCCTACAGATTTGATCTTAATACAGGAATTATTGCTGAAGATATTATCGGCAAGGATGGTATCAATTTTTCAACAATTATGGGACTTGTCCCACCATTTACCTATGAAAGTGTAATTGAGGCAACAAAATCTGCTGAAGCAGAGTGCTTTCACAATGGAGAAATTCAGGAGTGTACCAGGGAGATACTCTTAAAGGCCTACGAGGAAGGTGAGAGAATCTATGAGGCATTTATCCATTTTAAGAACAATGGACTAATCTATAAGATGACCTATGTAATGACAAAGGACAGTATGACAGGTCATATTATTGTGCTTGTAATAGCAAGAGATGTATCAATGATTAAGAAGCGTGAGGAGGAGAGCGACGAAAAGCTTGAGAAGTTCCGCGACAATATGAACTCCCTCATCGGAAAACAGATGGAGATAGTAAGTGCCCTGAGTAAGGATTATCTCAATGTTTACCTGATTGACACTGAAAAAGAGGAAATTGAGATAATTAAGCTGGATGGTTACATTACAAATGGACTCGACAAACCTGGCGGAGAAGCAAAGAGATATCCATATGCAAGTATTTGCAGCAATTACATAGAGAGCAGAGTTTTTAAGGAAGATATATCCATGATGTATGAGGTTATGGATATCAGTACGATGAGAGAAATTGTTGAAAAAAGATCTGAGCTTATTGGAACCTACCGAGTTCTTATTGAAGATGGGCTGCATTACTATCAGTACAAATATATTCCAATACTAGGAACAAAATCAGTAATTGCAGGCTTTTTAAATGTTGATACAGTTATCTTAAATGAGATGAAAAAGGAGCTTGAGCAGAAAAATGCTTTAAATGCTGCTCTTGATATAGCTGAGAAGGCAAATAAAGCAAAGACGGAGTTCTTGTTTAATATGTCACATGATATCAGAACACCAATGAACGCAATTATAGGCTTTTCAGATTTATTGGACAAGCACCTTGATGACACAGATAAAATAAAGGATTACATCAGAAAGATTAAGAGCTCAAGTAAGTATCTTCTCTCGCTTATCAACAATATTCTTGAAATGTCAAGAATTGAGAGTGGTAAGGTGGAATTAAATGAATTGCCAAGGTATACAGGAGAGATTATGGATGGCATCTGCAATATCTTCGAGAACCAGATGGCTGCAAAGAATATTAAATTCATCAGAGAATCAAGAGTTAAGCATAGAAAGCTTTACTGTGACAGTCTAAAGATGAGAGAGATATTTGTTAACATCCTGGGCAATGCTCTTAAGTATACGGAGCCGGGAGGAACAGTACGCTTCATCAGCGAGGAGGTTCCTTCTGACAGAGAGGGATTAGTTAAGGTTGTATCCACCATCGAGGACAATGGAATAGGTATGTCAGAGAAGTATCTTGAAAATATTTTTGAGGAATTTTCAAGAGAACGTAATTCAACAGAGAGTGGACAGGTTGGAACTGGCCTTGGAATGGCGATTGTTAAGAAGCTTGTTGATTTCCTTGGCGGAACAATTGAAGTTTACAGCAAAGTAGGTGAGGGCAGCCGTTTTGTTGTTACACTTTATCACAGACTAGCTGAGAACGAAAATATTGTTTACGAGGAATACACAAACAGCGACGAGACAAATGTTAGTGACACTGATTATAAGAACAGGTTTATGAAGCTGGCAGGAAGACGAATACTTGTCGCAGAGGACAATCTGCTTAATGCAGAGATTGCAATTACTATTCTTGAGGAAGCAGGATTTCTGGTTGAACATGCCGAGGATGGAGAAAAGTGTGTTGCCATTATAAATGAAAAGGAAGCTGGCTACTACGACATGATACTTATGGATGTTCAGATGCCAAATATGGATGGCTATGAGGCTACAAAGCTGATAAGAAATCTGTCTGACAAAAAGAAGGCCGATATTCCAATAGTTGCCGTTACTGCAAATGCCTTTGAGCAGGACAAAAAGAATGCTCTTGATGCAGGAATGAATGGTCATATCTCAAAGCCACTTAATATGCTTGAGTTAAGAAGAGTATTGGTGGATGTGTTTGAGAAAGTCTAAAACTGGTATTATGTCAGAAATTTAGTATAAATGTCAAAATAATAATACAAAATATTATAAACATAATTATTAAATAGTGATATAATAATACATTATTAAGGACACATTGCGCATTTTGAGGTGTGAGTGATGACAGATAAAGAATTTCGCAGGCTGAGTCGAAGCGAGCTGATTGATATCATTTTCGAGTATCAGAAGCAGGAAGCTAAGATGAAGTCTGAAATTAAGGAGCTTAAGAAGAAGCTGGAGGACAGAGACCTAAAGATTGAGAATGTCGGTTCAATTGCTGAAGCGGTGGTAAGTCTCAATGAAGTATTTGAGAATGCTCAGAGAACAGCAGATTCTTATCTTCAGTATGTTTACGACAAGGCCCGAAAGACGGAGGACGAGGCAAAAGCACTGCTTGCCGAGGCTGAGAAGAAGGCCGAGAAGATAATTGCGGATGCAAAAAAGAAGGCTAAGGATTAGGTCTTTAGTGGTTTTAAGGATATATATATGAGTAGAGCATCGAGAAAGGTGAAGCTGCCAACCGAAGAGCAGGTTAAAGCCGAGAAGAAGAGAAATGAATACAAGTCACGCTATCTTAAGACACTGTGGAGCACCATTTCGGCACTTTTGGTAGTGGCTGCAATAGCAGTTCTTGTGTCAACGCTGTTCTTTCCGGTTATTCAGGTTTCAGGAACCAGTATGGAACCTACCTTAAAGGATGGCAACATTTTAGTTCTTGTAAAGAGCGACTCATATAAAAGGGGAGATATTTGTTGTATCGAGTGGCAGAATAAGAAGCTTATCAAGAGAGTTATCGGTCTTCCAGGAGATACAATATTTATAGATGATGAGGGCAATGTCTATGTCAATGATGAACTTTTGGACGAGCCATACGTGACTGGCAAGAGTCTTGGAGAGTGTGATGTGGAGTTTCCATTACAGGTACCAGAAGGAAGGGTATTTGTTTTGGGAGATCACAGAACAACATCGATTGACAGCAGAAGCTCGGCAATAGGGTGTGTTGAGAAGGAACAGATTTATGGTCACAAGCTTTTTAAGGCCTGGCCATTGTTTTAGATTTATTAAGTAGCAGGTGTGAGAAAAATTTGAAAAGCAGCATTAAAAAACTGGTAAATGAACTTAATAGAAGAAAGCTTAACCAGCGAAGATTTGCAACCATCGTGATTATGTTATCACTGATGGTTACTTTTGGTGTTGTTTGGGGACTTCACGGTATAGGAATTTCCATGGCGAACGAGGTTGACTGTGGCAGGGACGAGCATGTTCATGGTAGCAGCTGCTATGAGAGGAACCTCACCTGTGGATTGAGTGAGGGGGATATTGTTACAGCTGATGGTAAAACGGATTACCACACTCACAGCGACAGCTGCTTTACCCAAAAACTGATATGTCCGATTGAGGAACACAGGCATACAGTTGCCTGCGTTAAGATTGACACAGAGACCGTAACAGAAGCTTTAAATGTCACTGCAAAGGAAGAGGGACTTGTGAATTCTGCGGAGTCAGGTGCGACTGAGACAACCACTGAGTCAAAAACTGAGGCGGGTGAAAACCAGATTTCTGAGGGTGGCGAGATAGCAAGTGTTGAGATAATTCCCGCCGAGGGCGAGGAAGTAACCGAGGAGATTATTTCCGAGGAAACATCGGAGGAGCTAGAGGAGATAAGCGAGGTTGTAGGAGAGAATAATTCCTTCAGCTATCCATCTCACGGAACGGCACTTCCAGTTGACAGCAATCTGATTTACGATCAGTTTTATGTTGTTACCAAGCTTGGTGACAGACATAAGGATAGAATTCATGAGTATCTCGCAAGAGCAACAGCCATAAGGTCTGAACTTTTTGATACCTATGTCAGTGATGGCTACGTTAAAAACTTCTATGTTGATGCAAGTTATGGTGGATCAAGACAGTATTTCCTTTATCCAGGCTACGAGATAGTTGTAGCAATATATACTGTTTCTGACAGGACAGACTTTAACGAGAGTGACTTCCAGCTGACGGTTAACACAAACAATTATCTGAAGGTCAGCAATGTTCAGACAGAATCTCTTGCAAATGGAGTAAAGAGAGTAACTGCCGAGATAAGATGCGCAGAGTATAAGCGTAACAGTTCTGGCGAAGAGGACCCAAGCCTTGGAAGGGTTACTGAAGCAGGAAGGGCTGCACTTACATTTGGAAGTGATACATTTTATATGTACACACAGCTCACAACCTCAGGCCGTACAAACGACGAGGGTGAGAATTATTCCGGATACTACTTTGGCAAGAAGCTTACCCACGCAGATATCGAGGTTACCGATGGTGGTACCTACGAGATTACAACAATTATTAACTATCCTGGAACATCAACAAAGCCTGCATACAGCGAGAAGATAGTAACTCAGTATGAATCCTTTGTATCAGATGTTCACAGCTGTAAGATTTATGACAATTCAGCTGCATCGGGAGAACCAATAAAGATTTACACAGACAATTATTATGTTCAGGCCAAGATTGATGGCCAGAGCACTCAGTACGAGGTTACTTCAAGAGATGAGGGAGCCAAGGATCACTGGGATGACCGTATGGATCCTGAGAATGTTAAGTGTGCGGTCTTCGATGTTGATATGAACCTTTATCCGATATCAGCTACAAAAACCACCTATTCGGGAGTAAATGGTACAGGCAGTCAGGTTGGTGACACCGAGCCGTACAGAGTTGATGAAGAGGATCTGGTGGTAATTAACAACGCAATATTCAAGCTTGACAGACAGAGTATCATAGATGCTCTTAACAAGTGTCCGAATAATACTGGTTTTGACTTTAATGTAGTATCAAAGCAGATTAACATCAACATCAACCCTCCTCTCACACCTGAATTTAAGGTTAAGAAGGGCTATGATGCAACAACTGATAAGGTTTTTGAGTTTGAGATTTATGATGAGAATGATTCTCCTGCAAAGCTTCTCACAACCATTCAGACCAGTCCTGGAGAGTTCCCAGGCAATCAGTTACTCACCTATGTACTTGAGAGTGAGAGTGCAATCTGTACACCAGGTAAGTACACCTACTCAATCAAGGAGAAGGTTCCGGCGGGTGCACAGTATATTGGTGTGGACCAGTACTACAAGGACGGAGTCGTCTACGATGCACGAACAATTAAGATAACCTACACCGTTGAGCTGGATGGAGATTTGGGCAATCTTTATTCCACCTACGACAATATAATTAACGCTGACATGGGTCTTGTCATTACGGATACCAAGTATGAATATCTGAACGGTGCCATGGCAGTGACAAATGATACGCTGGAGTTCAACAATGTTTCAGCAGATTATGAAAATATTAGCTTAAAGATCAATAAAACCTGGGCGGATGGCAATCAGAACCATGGGGATGACACCCTGTTCTTCAGAGTTATCTGTAAGAAGGACGGCACGGAGGTTAAGCTTCCGAACCATGATTCTAACATATTCAGTCTTCCGGTCAATGGAGGCTGGTCATTAACCATTAATGATTTACCGCAAAAGACAAGCACAGGAATTTACACATACGAGGTAGAGGAGATTCCGGTACTCGGATATACACCTACAATCACCTCAGAAAACATAGGTGGAGTATTAACCTTCAACGTAACCAATACTCCTACTAATACTTCCACAATAAGTATTCAGAAGAAATGGATGGATTCGGACGGAGTTACTCCGCTAGACGAAAGCAAGATTCCAAACACCTCAATAGAGGGTAAGATTACTAGAAAATTTAAGGATGTAGCATTTCCGATTGCAGTGCTCCTGAAGGATCCGGAGTATCCAAAGGGACATACAATAAGCGGTTATGATCCGGAGGAATATCCGGAGAACGCAAATGGTGGCGGACTTGATAAGATATTTACCTTTGACGTATACCAGAATTCAATAACTTCAAGCTTCATCAATGATGAGAAGGGCAACAATATTGCAGTTACAATCGCTGATTCAAACAATTGTACTGCTGAGATGAAGTATTCAACAAGGCTTGATGTGACAGATATTCAGGGTGGAGCAAACGTAGTGCTTGAGTATCCTAAGCTGGACGAATCGGTATTCCTTTTACATCAGACTACAGGAGCAGATTTTAATGACTGGGGCAATGTTTCGCTCAACGGCTGCTGGTCAACCTGTCATTCCTATGTGGCTGGTGATAGAAACACCATGCAGGCTTACAATAGAAAAGCAGACTATAACATGCCTAGATATGAGCTAAAATTAACTGATATTATTCCTGGTCAGACCTATACAATAGGAGCCTATGTAAGGGCAACTAACATATATTCATCGGCTCCAAATACTGGTGAGGAGGCTCTTGCAGGAGATAATTACGAGCTTGCCTTAAAGCTTATCTGGTGGGATGCCAGTTCGATAGATGAAGATGGAAAAGAAAAAGGCATTGGAACCTGGACGCAGATTACAGCTGAGAAGGTTCGGGTTAATGAGTGGCAGCATCTGTCCTCTGAATTCACGATACCGGCAACTGCAGAAAAAGCATATCTTGTTATTACAACCAACGGTGAGAGCGGACAGAGTGAAGGCGGAACCTCTGGAAGATACACAGACCTATATTTCGATGATGTGTACATTACAGATAGTGGTGTCGACTACGCGATAAATGCTGAGGGCGAGATTAGAAAGCTTGTAGATTCATCATTTAGTAATGTCTACAACGCAGTGAGCTCTAGTACAGTAACAGACTGGACCGACGAAACACTTCCGGCAACGGGGGATGGACCTCTTGAAAAATGGTCAAAGACAGCCTCGCTAAATTCAGGCAATAGCTGGAAGTACACCTTCAGCAGTGAAGTGCTGGCGGAGGATCCGACGAGGGTTTATCTGTATGATGTTACAGAGACAACCTATCTCGAACTATTTAAGACAAGCTATAACAATACCGGTGTGGCGGAGAATACTGCCGATGAACCGATGGAGATTATCAATACATATTCAGCTTATACGCTTCCTAATACCGGAGGAAATGGCGTAAGGAAGATGCAGGCTTTAGGAATTATCCTGACTGCAGCCGCCACCTTCAGTATCTTATATAGAAATAAGAGAAAGAGGAGGTTAAGCGGGTAAAAAATAATTAGGTACATAAATTTATTTATTACAAGGAGGAGAGAAAATGAAAAATTTAAAGAGATTTTTCGCTTTTGCACTTGCATTTGTACTTTCATTTGCATGTTTACTAGTACCAAGTATTGCAGAAGCTGCAGAAGGAACATTTGCTATCACAATTACTGATGGCGAGACAGGTCATAACTACGAAGCATATCAGGTATTCAAGGGTGACGTAACAATGGACGGTACCAAGAAGGTATTAACTAACATTACATGGGGTAATGGAGTTGATGGCGCTGCTATTATAGCTGCACTTGGACTTGATGCAGATTCGACAGCTGAGGATGTTGCAAAGCTTGTTGCTACCTATGATGACAAGTCAGATGATGCTATGGCATTTGCAAAGATTGTTGGTGCCAACATTAAAGCTTCTGGAAAAATTCAGGAGACATCAGATGAAGCTACACATATCATCAACGTTCCAGCAGAGGGTTATTACATTGTTATGGACGGTGATGTACCTGCTGGGGATGTGAAGACTGCTTATATTCTTCAGGTTGTTTCTCCAGTTGAGGTTCAGATTAAGAGCGAGAAGCCAACCATCGTGAAGAACATCATCGAGAATGGTGAAAAGACTAAGGCTAACACAGCTTCAATCGGTGAGGAGATCACTTACAACATTGAGTCTGTTGTTCCTGATATGACAGGATATGACAAGTATTTCTTCGTAGTAACAGATACATTATCACCAGGATTAACCTTTGATCCAAGCTCATTAGTTGTTTCAGTTGGTGGTACTGCTACTGAGGATTATATGCTTTTCATTAATGGCGTGCTTGCTACTACTTCAACCGAAGCTGTTACACCTACAGCAGCTACTACAATTAAAATTGCATTCAATGATTTCGTAAACTACGAGAAGGGAAAGGCAGTCTTAGTTGAGTATAAGGCTACTCTTAATCATAACGCAGTTATCGCTGGAGCTGGTAACCCAAATGAGGTTAACTTAACATACTCAACAGATCCTAACGTAACTTCAACAGGCGGCGGTACTGATCATCCATCTGAGCCTGGTTCAGGAGATCCAGTAGGAAAAACTCCAGATGATAAGGTTGTTACTTACACAACAGAGCTCGTTGTTAATAAGACAGACGGAACAAAAGTACTCTCAGGAGCTAAGTTCCAGCTTACAGGTGATACACTTGATGTAACTCTTGTTAATAAGGAAGTATTTGTAGAATCTGCTACAGGTACATATTACATGTTAAAGGATGGTACCTACACTGAGACTGCTGCTACTACAGAGACAGAGAAGAAGTATGACAGCACAACTACAAAGTATGCCTTAACTTCAGTAGTTTTACCTGCAACTGCATCTAACAAGACATCAGTTGTTGGATATACAAAAGCGGATGGAACTATTACATTTACAGGCTTAAAGGCTGGTGAATATACTCTTACAGAGCTTGAGGCACCAGAGGGCTACAACAAGATTACTACAGAGTTCAAGCTTAAAATTGATGCTGCGGCTACACTTTCAGGATGTACATGGACAAAGGGAACAGGTACAAATGAAAACTTCAGTGTTAGTGAGGGTACTTACTCTATTGAGATTATAAATAACAAGGGTATCGTGCTTCCTTCAACAGGTGGTATGGGTACAACACTCTTCTACATTATTGGTGGAGTACTTGCAGTGGGAGCACTCATCTTACTTATCACTAGAAGAAGAATGTCAGACAAATAATTAACTTTTTATTATCCTGCGCAGTTTTTACTGCGCAGGAATAATAGATGGCATATTGGATATGCCAGTAAGGAGATACTAATGAAACGAAAAATTACAGATATTATATTGGTAATTATTCTGTTAGTTGGTGTCGGCTTAGTGTTATATCCAACGCTCAGTGAGTATATTAACTCAAAGCATCAGTCCAGGGCGATTAGTCAGTACAATGATGCGACAAAGAACCTCACAAATGATGAGTACGAGGAAAAGATTGCCGAGGCAAAGGATTATAATGTCAGGCTGAAAAATACGCCGGATTCATTTTACAAGCCCAGTCTTGTGTCAGGCTACGAGGAAGTCTTAGATATCACAGGAACTGGAATTATGGGATATGTGTCTATACCAAGAATCAAGGTGGAGCTTCCTATCTATCATGGTGTTGCCGATGAGGTTTTGCAGTTCGCAGCAGGACACTTAGAGGGCACTTCATTTCCAGTTGGTGGTGAGGGCACTCATGCAGTTTTATCCGGACACAGAGGTCTTCCAAGTGCAAGACTTTTCACTGATTTGGATGAGCTTGAGGTTGGAGATACATTTTACATAAGTATTCTTAACCAGACACTTACCTATCAGGTGGACCAGATTAGAATTGTTCTTCCCTACGAGGTTGAGTACCTTCAGCCAGTTCCAGGAAATGATTATGTGACACTGATGACCTGTACTCCTTACGGAGTGAACACCCACAGACTTCTTGTAAGAGGTGTGAGAATTGAGAATGAAAAGGAAGCAACTCTAGGATACATTTCAAATGATTATCATATTATTGATCCAATCATTGTAATGCCGGTTGTTGCTACACCGTTACTTATTATTTGGCTGATTCTTACCTTTATCAGAGTTAAGAACAGACGCCACAAGAAATTATTAAAGGAGAAAGGAGTCCTTCCAAATGAAGAAGAGAGCAGCGATACTTAACAGTTTAATAGCGTTTGTCTTAATTGTTTGCTGCGTTTTCGCATCGAGAATCAGTGGCGAATGTGCCGAGACTAAAAAGGGCTCTATAGCTATGACCTTTACAGTTGATGAGGGAAAAACTCCTGTTTCAGGAATTGAGGTTACCGTTTACAAGGTCGCTGAGTACAGTGTTTTTGAGGAGAATGTGTGCCGTGAGGTTGAGGTTATGCCTGAGTTTTCAGACTTTGGAGTCGACATTGATAAGGCAAATGACCCACAACAGGCCTATGCGGCAGGTGAGTATATTAAGGAGAGACAAATCAAGGGAACTGTTAAAACTACTGGCGCAGATGGTACAGTGAAATTCGAGGAGCTTCCACTTGGACTCTACCTTGTGATGCAGACAGATCAGCCTGAAAAGTATACGATTACAGAGGCATTTTTCATCTCCGTTCCATCTAAGGAGGGAGATACATATATCTACGACATCAATGCAACTCCAAAGGTTAGCATTGTGAATGCTACAAGTATTACAGTTAAGAAAATCTGGAATGACGATGGACCTAGTTCCAGACCTTCATTTATTAAGGTTGCGCTTCTTAGAAATGGCAATGAGTATGATGAAGTGACACTTAGCGAGAAGAATAACTGGAATTATGTATGGACAAGACTTGCTGCTACAGACGAGTGGACAATTGAGGAGATTGAGGTGCCTGTTGGGTACATAGCAACCTACAAAAATGATGGATATATATTCATCATAGAGAATACGCCAACGCTTATTCAGTCGGGACAGCTCAAGTGGCCGGTTCCATTTCTTGCAGCTTTGGGAGTTTTCCTGATTTTACTTGGCTTGTATTTGGGACGAAAAAAGAATGAAGACTAGAAAGATAATATCAAGAATACTAATAATTGCCGGCATACTATCAATATGTTCGGCAATTAGTCTTATTATCTACAATAATGTGGAGGATAGTAGGGCTGTAAAATCGAATAACGAGGTTTTAGCCAGCGCCAAGGAGAAGATTGAGTATGCAGGTACTGAGGAGACATCCGCTGGAAATGGAGAGAATTCCGGCAGTACTGAGACCGAAGAGACAGCAGGTGGCTACATGCCATCGGTAAATGTAAGCGGCTACGACTGTATAGGCTATCTCTCGATACCTGCCATAGATATTGAATATCCAATCCTTGACAACTGGGACTACAAGAAGCTTAAAGTGGCACCTTGCAGGTACTACGGCTCAGTGTACACAAGGGATCTGGTAATTGCCGGTCACAACTACAGAAGTGTATTCGGAAAACTGAAGAGGCTTAAGAAGGGTGATACGGTGTATTTTACTGACGTGAAGAATGAAACCTACAAGTATGATGTGGAGCTTGTTGAGATACTTGAACCGACAGATATAAGGGAGATGGTGGAAAGCCCGTTTGATCTAACCCTGTACACCTGTACCTACGGTGGAAAGCAGAGAGTTACTGTGAGATGCATGCTGGCCAAGTAGGAACAGTAGGAACAGAATGAACAGTAGGAATAGAATGAACAGAATGAACAGATTGTGAGTCGCATTAATTAATAAATTTGCTGATTATGCGGCAGTTCAGGTAAAATAAGGAGAGTATTATTATGAAGAAGATAATATCACAAATAATGTCATATATAATGATTATTCTAGGCGCACTGATTGCAAGCTTTTCAGTAGCCTGCATACTGCTTCCAAATGATGCCATAGACTATGGTACAGCTGGAATTGGAATCATCATCAGTAAGCTCACAGGAGCGAATCTATCACTCATTGTATTTATTGTACTCGTACCCTTTGTTGTCTGTGGCGCATTCTTTTTGGGAAAAAAGTTTACGGTCAAGGCAGTTGTAGGAGCACTTTTTTACACAATCGGACTTGAGATTTTCGAAAAGATACCATTTGAGGTTGATACTGAGCACTTTATCGCGGTTGCCTTTGGCGGTGCTCTGCTTGGATTTGGGCTTTCACTTATTCTTAGAAATGGTGGCTGTATTGATGGTTCGGAGATATTTGCAAATGTTCTCCTCAAGAAAATCTCAGACAAAACTGGAAAGAGCTACAGCATGACTACAATTCTTATCGTGTTCAATGCTCTTGTCTACACTGCGGTTTATATACTGATTGATGCGAATTCAGCACTTCTCAGCTTACTTGTTTACATCGTTGCAACAGCAGTGATTGATCACTTTACTGACAGGTTTGAGGCGATTAAGCAGGTGACAATCATAACAAAGAGCGAGGAGGAGCTTGTTAAGCTTCTAAAATCCGAGCTAAATAAAACCTGTACCATCATTGATTCAAAGGGAGCAATTGCTGGTAACAATAAGACATTGATATGTTATGTAAACTACTTCGAGCTGCAGAAGTTAAGAGATATAATTGCAAGGTGCCAGGGCTCCTTCAGTATTGTATCTACGGTTGAGGAGATAATTAAATAGTTTGTGAATAAGTAAATGTGGTGTCTGCCGTGAGAACGGTGGACACCACTTTTTTAATTTGAATATTGTTCGGGGGATTCTCGTCACTATTAAACTACGGGTTCAGTGGCGGACAGATAAAAGCGTGCTAAACTAGTGGTAGGGAGGAATGAAAACTGGCTTGTAATCAGCTTGCTTTCGAATCTCCTCAAAAAAAGAACGGTCGTTCTAAGGCGAGTACTGAATTTAGTACTTGTGATTTGATAAGCTGTGTATAAGGGAGGGGATTCTTTAAGCATTTCCCCTGGAGAAACAAAAATTAAACTATTATTTAAAGAAAGGTAAAAGGTGGTTACTATGTGTAGAATGAAGATTGAGAATGGAATTACTATTGATGCAGTTGAGAACGTTGTAATGGCTATAGAACATCTTAATGGAATGAAAATTGATGATTACGAAGTAATCAAAAAGTTTATTACCGAGGAAAATTCTACCAAGTATTACATCGATGATAAGCTTAACAGCTATATGGAGCCCACAGGCGATGCGGTTTATGTATGGCTTGATTCAGGCTTTGTAGACAGAGCTGGAAGAACAATTCTTATCTCCCTTCACAGAAGTGGTGATGGTTTTGAGGGGCATATCACAGCTACTGGCAATATGCTTATTAAGAGCATGAAGGAAAGATACAGAAGGAATCTTAAGTATATCAATACAAATGCATCAAGATTTATGAACAAGCTTACAAGAAAGACAAGCGAGAGAGATATTCATCATATCGATGATATTCAGGAGTACTACCTCATGAGCAGTAACAGAGACGCTGGTAAGCCTGAGGATTCGGATTTCATGAAGAATCTTATGAAGATTTCAGAGGAGCTTGTTTACACAGAGGATTTTAATGAGACTGCTTCAGAAGCATTTCCTAAGAAAGAGGAGATTAATAATGAGGCTGTAATAAACATCAATAAAATCGAGAAAATCGACAAGGCTGCATCTTATGAGGATGATATTACAGTTGGAATCCTTATGGATTACATTGACAGTCTCCACAGTGAGATAGACAGACTTGTTGGAATTATCGAGGATTGCAAGAAGGATAAGGAGTATATCGAAGAGCTTCACGAGAGAGAGAAGGCGCTAAAGAGTGCAATCACTGGTATAAGAGTGTTTAATGAAAGAGAGAAGGAGGAGATAGAAAAACGCGAGCTTGCGAGATATGACGAGACAAAGATTGGTCATAACGTACTTGCTGGAAGAAAGCTTCTCATTCTGGGTGATTCAAAGGTAACCTTGAAGGATATTCAGGGAATTGCGAAGAACTACGGCTTCGAGAAGAAGGATATTGATTGCCAGACAGACTATAAGAAGATTACAAATGATGCCGGAAGACTTCAGCATGCTGACAGATATGCAGCAATTATTCTCGGTGCAGTGCCTCACAAGGTTTCAAAGCTCGGCAAGTGGAACAGCATTGTTGAGAAATTTGCAACCCCAGGCTATGGTCCAGTTGTAGTTGAGAGTCATAACTTAAGGGGAGAGCTTGAGATTACCAAGGAATCACTTAAGACAGCAATTAACGAGGTACTTGGTAAGCTCGATAGATAATACATATTCGTCAATAATTAGTCTGTTTTCAGACAATAATAAGAGCTCGCAAGGTGATATGCACTTTGCGGGCTTAAATTATTCTTGAAAAAGAACTTCCATAGGAATAGAATAGAAGCAATGAGTTTAAGTAGAACCTACGTCAGTCGGAGTAGGATGCGACTTCATATTATTCGAGGGGGAGTAAGTATGTCGGACAGTGTAAAGAGGATAATTGCCAATATAGTGACGCTTCTGGTTGCACTTGGATTGTTTTTGATATTTCTTTCTGGATTTATCAGTAATTACAAGGAGAACCAGTTTATCAAGGAGAGCAAGAAGAATCCTGACATGGTTCAAAATGGTGTTACAATCCAGATTGAGACGGACTATCAGGGCAGGGGTAAGTATAAATATAACGCAATAGTGAGCTACGAGTATAAGGGCGAGACAAGGAAGGGCAGAGTCCTTAATGTTTCTAAGGACACACCACTAGGAACAGAGTATCCAATCATTGTTGATGATACAGGATGGATGCATCAGTACAATACTCAGAGTTTGGACTTCTACTACTGGTTCTGGCTGATTGCGTGTATTGCGATACTAGTTATGTTCTTCTGGTCAGGCATGGATATGCTGAAAATGCTAAGGTTTAAAACCAGAACAAGACATAGCTGGCATGTATGATGACATAGATGAAGAGATGGGAATAGAGAATATAAGCATTAAAGCATATGAAGGGCTATTTTTATATGCAGTTTATGTATTTTAAGGAGAGAAAGAATATGAAGTTTTTTAAGGAAAATACACTTGGAATAGTGATTTGTGCAGCTATCGCGGGCCTTGCAACATTTCTAGGAGGACTAAAGGTAGGCAGCTTCTCACTTGAGGTAATCGGAGCACCAGTATTTGCAATACTTATCGGTATGATAATCACTCTTATTTTGCCAAACCTTGCAACAGATAACAGATTGAAGAATGGTATCAAATTCACCTCGAAGAAGATTCTTCAGTGGGCGGTTGTAATCCTTGGTTTTTCACTTAACCTTGGAATGATAGTATCAGTAGGCTCTAAGAGTCTGCCGGTTATCGTTGCCACAATTTCGACATCACTCATTGTTGCATATATAATGATGAAGGTTCTTCACATGGATCCGAAGGTATCCTGCCTCATCGGTGTTGGTTCATCAATCTGTGGCGGTTCAGCTATCGCAGCAACCTCTCCAGTAATCGAAGCTGACGATAAGGAGGTTGCACAGTCAATCTCAGTTATCTTCCTTTTCAACGTGCTTGCTGCACTTATCTTCCCAACTCTTGGTCATGCGATTGGCTTTGGCTCAGAGGGTTATGCGATATTTGCAGGAACAGCTGTAAATGATACCTCTTCAGTTACCGCGGCTGCATCCACAGGCGAGGCAATCTACGGAGTAGAGGGTATTCTTTCTGCGGCAGTTACAGTAAAGCTGACACGTACACTTGCAATCATTCCTATCACACTTTTCCTTGCACTTTACAGAGCAAGAAAGGCTAAGAAGACAAACGGTGAGGGTGGCTCATACTCATTAAAGAGTGTATTTCCAATGTTTATCCTTTACTTCATCGGGGCAGCAATCATCACAACAATTGTAGGAACAATGGATGCAAATGGATTTACAGCCTTCTACAATGACACCTTTGTAAAGGCTATGAAGTGGCTTGCAAAGTTCTTTATTGCCATGGCAATGTGTGCAATCGGACTTAATACAAATCTGGTTGATCTTATTAAAAAAGGTGGAAAGCCAATTATTATGGGCTTTACCTGCTGGGTGATGATTAGTATAGTCTCAATCATTGTTCAGCTTGCAACTGGAATTTTCTATACAAATATATAATGACAAAGAATCTGAGCCGGTCCAGTCATGGACCGGCTTTATATATAATAAGTTTTCATTAAAAATAATGATTTCACAGTTATAAAAAATACTGTAATATTAACAGTAGAAAACAAGAAGATAGAAATTAGAAATTTAGGGAAATTACTTAAATTAAGGAGGAGAAAAAGGATGAAAACACGTTTGAAAAGAATGATGGGTTATCTGCTCACGGTAGCGCTAATACTAACACTGATACCTAGTATTCCGGCTAAAGCAGAAAGCAAGGTTATTAACAATGTCACGATATCGGGCATTGTCACACCTAAGGATGGTGAGAAGCCAGTTGAAACTGGGGCGACAGTTTCAGATGAAAATTGTTATGTGGGATATATGACCTGGAGAAAGATGGATGATTCTGGACTTGGCAAGAATGATACCTTTGTCGGAGGACAAACCTACAAGGCTCAGGTTAATTTAAGAACGGCAGCGGGTAGTGGTTACACCTTCAGTAATCCATTAACAGTATATTCTAATCAGAATCCAAATGATATTACAACCTTATATAGTTCATCTGTTATAGCTGGCAGTGCCTATGATGATTTAGAGATTGTCTATCTGTATTTCACAGCTCCGCTAACTGAAACAAATGCGAAGTACAAGGTTACACTTGATCCTTGTGGAGGAACTGTCTCTAAGACAAGCTATGAAACAGAATATGATGGAACTATTCTTGGTGGATTAGCGAATCCAAAGCGTGACGGTTATTTATTTGACGGCTGGTATGACGAGAATGATAAGAAGGTGGATAATACTACTGTTTACACTAAGGATACTAATCTTTATGCAAAGTGGACCGAGATTACTAAAACAATAAATAATATATTTATCTATGATATTCCTCAGCCTTATGCAGGAGAAAAACCATCTACAGAGGGAATAAAGCTAAATAACTCAAATGTATCAATAAATTATACAACCTGGAGAAACGCAAATACTGGATATGGACTTGAGGAGGATGAGACCTTTAAGGAGGGAGAAAAATACAGACTTCAGATAAGTATGGGTACACCAAAGAATAGCGGAATTGTATTTGCTAATCCGCTTACAGTCACATATCAGGGACTTACAGCAAGCCTGTCATATGCATATAATGGCAGTATAGTTGGTGATGCAAATAGTGATGATATTGAAATTGTTTACCTGACATATACAGTAACTAAGGATGAGACAATACTTCTTGACGAGGTAGACATTGACGGTGTAGCTCCAGCTGTGGGTGCGGACCCTAAAACTTATTTTGATATAAGTGGTAAAAATGGAGACAGTAAATACTCTAGTGTTTTTGTTGATTATGAGGCTGAGTGGACAAAGCGTGAGATTGGTAAGACAAGCTGGGAGGAGCTTTCAGCAAGCGAGAAATTTGCAGCTGGATATGAGTATAAGCTTTCAGTTTACGTAATGCTTGATGGCTACAGAGTAGACAGTAATACAGTAGGCTGCTTTGATGGAAAGACTATGACAGGAAATTCTGGAAAGGCTTATAGTTCAAGGTATCAGGCAGTACTTGAAAATGTTTGGACGCTTCAGAATATTAAAGAGCCAAAGCTAAAGGGAGTGTGTCAGATTCCTGATCCATTTGGTCAGGGCGCTCTTATCGGACTTGAGACTACTGCTCCGGACCAGGGAATTTATTCGGTTGAGATACTAATTCTTGACTGTACTCTTCTTGCTCAGAATAAGGATGCGTGGATTTACACCACTGGCTTATGTGGTTTCCCTGATAGCTGTTTATGGACAGTATTTAATATTCCGTATGGATACTACTGGACACTATTTAGAATTTATGACAACCAGGGTAACTTAGTGGATGAAGTGTGCTATGGCTTCCAAAATGTGCTATAAATAATCTAAAATAAAAATAAATTTTTCCAATAAAAAAATAACCTCATTCGTATTATCAGTATAGATAAAACGGATGAGGTTTTTATTATGCATCATCTGGACAATAAGAATTCTTAAAATATCAAAAAAAGTGACTGATAATAGCATAAAATTTGGAGGAACGATTATGAGAAGAAGATATGAAAAAAGATATGGAAAAAGATTAATGGCACTTGGACTTGCAGCTGCAATGTCCCTTAGCATGGCAGCCTGCGGAGAGAAGGGTGAAGGGTTAAAGGAGTATGAGGGAGAGAAGGATTATACATCAGTTAGTGACAGTGGTAAGCCAATTTTAGCAGGGAATGTGAAGGAGGAAGATATAACAGCAGCGGGTGCGGTTATTAATTCTGCAGACTGTTACACATCGGATGAAGGCTGCGAGGAAGCCTATTATACTACTACAAACAATCCGGATTATCCGGATGACACTAAATGGAACATGAATGAATTCAGCAGTATAACAGAGAATCCATTTGTTTCTGTTAAGACATCGCCACTCTCAACCTTTGCAGCTGATGTTGACACAGCCAGCTACACAACCCTAAGAAAACAGATTACATCTGGAAGCTTCGAGAGAATTGATAAGTCTGCAATCAGAATTGAGGAGATGATTAATTATTTCAAGTACGATTATGAGACACCAAAGAATGGTGAAAAATTTGCAGTTGTAACGGAGTATGCTGACTGTCCTTGGAATGAGGATACTAAGCTTGCGCTCGTTGCCATGAACACTGAGGCGATTGATTTTTCTGAGAGCCCAGCAAGTAATCTTGTATTTTTAGTAGATGTATCCGGCTCGATGTTTAACTCAGATAAGCTTCCGTTAGTTCAGAAATCACTTTGCATGCTTGCAGAAAACCTTACAGAGAAGGATAAAATCTCTATTGTAACCTACGCTGGTGAGGATGCAGTGGTTTTAGAGGGTGTGACAGGAGACCATTATACTGAAATATGTTCTGCTGTAGAGGCCTTAGAGGCAGGAGGCTCAACAAATGGAGCCGCAGGAATCAACACAGCCTACAAGCTTGCTGAGAAGTACTATATCCAGGGCGGAAATAACAGAGTAATCCTCGCAACAGACGGAGATTTAAATGTTGGAGTTACCAGTGAGAGTGCTTTGGAGGAGCTTATAACTGAGAAGAAGGAAACAGGAGTATTCCTTAGCGTTCTTGGCTTTGGATATGGTAATTACAAGGACAACAAGCTTGAGACTCTTGCTGACAAGGGAAATGGAAACTACTCCTACATCGATTCTACCTTCGAGGCAAAGAGAGCCTTAGTGGACAATATGGGTGCAAATCTTGTAACCGTTGCAAAGGATGTAAAGCTTCAGGTTGAATTCAATCCTGCACTTGTAAAGGGCTACAGACTCATCGGTTATGAAAACAGACAGATGGCAGCAGAGGATTTTAATGACGACACAAAGGATGGCGGTGAGATGGGAGCAGGTCACACAGTAACTGCAATCTATGAGATTGTACCAGCTGATTCAAAGATGGAGATTGGAACCTCAGACTTAAAGTATCAGACAGAGACAACTATCTGTGATGACAAGACAGAGCTTTTCACAGTTAATATCAGATATAAGGAGCCAGAGGGCGAAAGGAGTGAATTAAAGAGCTTTGTATGTACAGACAAGAATTACTCTAAGGAAGGCTCAGACAATCTTAGATTTGCAGCAGCTGTAGCTGGCTTTGGAATGCTTGTTAAGGACAGTGAATACAAGGGAACCGTCGATAAGAATATGATTAAGCAGCTTGCAACAGGCTCTAAGCTTTATGAGACTAATGAATATGCGAAGGAATTTGTCGAGCTTGTAGATAAGTGGAATTAAATATTTAACAGTAAATAGATATTAGTAAAAGCCGTAGCGACTAAGATTTCTAGTCGCTACGTCTTTTATATTTGGCCATAAAAGAAGCCTATGTATGAACCGGGGAGGAGTCACACATAGGCTATGAGGGGAGAGAGGATTTTCAAATATATGAAAAGCTCTACAATGATAATCTACCATATATTAGGGGGTTTAACAAGTGGAAAAAGTGTGAAATTTTGCTAGTAAATTTGTTGAATAGTTCTAATGAAGGGAAATTATATAATACTATGATACATAAGGATACAACACATAAGGAACTCAATGAAGAAAAAACAATATAAGAAGAATACAATGCATAAAAATAACTATAAAAATAACCCCAAAAATAACCCAAAAAACACAATCTAAATATTAAATTAAGATTACATTATTACTCATATGTGTTATAATATAATAGGAAACAAGGTATTATTTCTTTTTTGTGTAATGGGGGATTTATGAGCGAAAAAGAGTATATGAGACTGATTAATAGAAATATTCTTCGGGGTTGGTCAATAATCGGTGGAATTCTTTTATTATCATACGTAATTGAGGTTGTAAAGGGCCTTAGATCAGTGCCGTATGTTATAATTTTTTCCATAATACTACTGGGACCGATTATCTATTCACTAGCTAAGTTCAAAGCTTCGAATGGATCGGTTTCTCTTAAGATGGAATTTATCTTTGGTTATGGACTTCTGTATACATTTGTTATGTTTTCAGCTGAAACTCCGGTAACCTTTGTGTATATTCTTCCGATGGTTAGTCTTCTCATTGTTTATTGTGACAAGATAGCGCTTGCTGGGCTATACATATATGCAGTTGCAATTAATCTGATAAGCATTGTATTACAGTGCTCTGGCAAGCTTGAGCTTTTTGATGTTATTAAGACCTTCAAGGGGCAGATGACCTACTGGGAGATTCAGATTGCATGTATTATACTTACTGGTCTCTTTGTGGTACAGTCCTGTGATCTTCTGATTAAGAGGAACAATATCATCTTTGAGCTTCGTGACGATGCCTTTAATGATAGTCTTACGGGGCTTAAGAACAAAAGATTTCTCGAGGAGTACAAGGGCGATCTGTTTAAGTTCACTCATTTGAAGACCTCCTCTGTCTCTGTGGCATTTATTGATATTGACGATTTTAAGCAGTTCAATACCAACTATGGACACACCTTTGGAGATGAGGTTCTTAAGAGTGTTGCAGTTACGATGATGGCACTTACAACTGATCTTCCGAATACCTATGCACTTAGAAATGGAGGAGATGAGTTTCTAATCATCTCGGCTTCTATGCTTCCAGGAGAGTTTATAAAGCTTTCAAAGAATCTTTGCGATAAGATTAGAAGCATGACTCTGGATTATCAGGGTAAGGATGTGGGTGTCACAATCAGTATTGGTGTTGCAACCAAGAACGATTATTACAAGTGCCCGGATTTTGATGCTCTTTACGAGCTGGCTGATGCAAGAAATGAACAGGCCAAAAATGAAGGAAAGAATCGAGTTATTTACGATGAATAAATTCTAAAAAAGATTAACAGGTCGCATCTGAAGCGACCTGTTTTTTTTCTCCATTTTGTATAATGAGTCCATCAGATAGAGATAACAGTGTTTTTAAAACAATTAAGGAGGACAAAAATTATGAAAAATGGATTAACAGAGGTAGTATTTATCTTAGACAGAAGTGGTTCTATGAGAGGCCTTGAGGCTGACACAATAGGTGGCTTCAACAGCATGATAGAAAGGCAGAAGAAGGAGGAGGGAGAGGTTTTAATCTCGACAGTACTCTTTGATGACAAGCAGGAGGTTATCTATGACAGAGTTCCAGTAGGTAAGATTGAACCGATGACAGAGGCTCAGTATTATGTGAGAGGCTGCACAGCCTTACTTGATTCCATTGGAGGTGCAATTCATCACATTGGAAATGTTCACAAATACATAAGAAAAGAGGATGTTCCTGAGAAGACTCTTTTCATCATCACAACAGATGGAATGGAGAATGCAAGCCGAAAATATTCAATCGAGAAGGTTAGGAAGATGGTTGAAAGTAAAAAGGAGGAGAATAATTGGGAGTTTCTTTTCCTGGGTGCTAACATAGACGCAATCTCAGTTGCCGGTCAGTTTGGAATAAGCTCTGACAGAGCACTTAATTATGAGTGCGACAGTGCAGGAACCAAGGTGAATTTCAGAGCCTTATCAAACATGGTTTCCGCAGTTAGAAAAAGTAAGACTAAGGCGGATATGAATGTCGCAATGGAGGCCTGCTGTGCACCAATCCGTGAGGATTACAATAGACGCCACAAAAAAGGATAATAATTGCCGACATTCTGGTACTGAAAAACCAGGATGTCGGCTATTATTATGGCTTTTTGTGGCTATATTTGGCTATATGTGAATATTTTTGTGAAAAAATGGTGCAAAAAAATAACACTAAGTACATTTTTTGGGACTAGTTAATTTTGCACTTGTGATAAAATATCTTCCGTTGGTCAGAAAGTGTCATTTTAGAACAAACATTCTGTTACAAGTACGGTTTTTATCACATTTCTTATGAGAAGATTACTGTAAGATAAATTATTGAAAGATAAATTATTGAAAGATAAATTATTGAAAATTGTGAAAGACAATATTTTCAAGGTTTTTAGCAAAGAAGTGTCATTTATGAAAGGAGTGCTTGGTATGGACGGATGGTTTGGATTTGACGGCGTGGACAGTATGTTTGATTTTAATGGCGATGGTCATATCGACAGATTTGAGAGAATGGCTGAGTTCGAGTCCTTTAGGACGGTAACTGGGGAAGGCCTGACAGATTCTTTTGATGATGAGTTTGACGATGATGATGACGATGACGATTTTTGACGATGATTTCGTCGACGACGAGATAGGCTATGAGGGTGAGGATTATTCAGATGAAGAATGGTAGAAGGGAAGGTGTATACAATGGATGATAGTGATAGAATTGACAGAATTGGAGACGGGGAAACTAACATCGAGAGAAAAAACCAGAAACTTAAGCTTCTTTATCTGTACAAGGTGCTAATGGAATACACTGATGATAAGCATGAGCTTACCTTAAGTGATATTCTGGAGCATCTTGAGGATTACGGAATCAAGGCTGAGAGGAAGAGTATATATACAGATATGGAAACCTTGAGGAAGTTTGGCGTTAAGATTGAGTGCAGCCAGTATGAGCATAATTATCACTACAGGATTTCCAGCAGGATTCTGGACAGGGAGGATTTGCAGGTTATTGCCAATTCCATTAAATCCAGTGATGCAGTGGATAAGAGGAGTGCTACAAGAATTTTTAGAAAGCTGCAGGGTCTTTGCAGTGTTTATGACAAGGACATTTTTGAAATATAGAAGGCAAAAGGTAAAGTGAACATACTTTGCGGGCCATAATAGGATTTGATTTACCAGCAGGGCAGATATATGCCCTGCTTTTTTACTAGTAGAAAATAGCGTAATGTGGTATTATCAAAGCATGATTATTAAGGAAAGAGGCGTAAGCTTAGATGAACGTGATCGAGGAAAAAATACTTGAGGGTGAAAGAGCGTTATATGGTGAAGAGGGGCTGGTTGTAAAGAGCTGTGTATTTCAGAATGGTGAGTCACCAATTAAGGAATGTGCAAATTTAGAACTTGATAATTGTCTTTTTAAGTGGAAATATCCAATATGGTATTCGAAGAATATTAGTATTAAGAATACTACCTGGGATAAGATGGGACGAGCAGGTGTATGGTATGTTGACGATATTAAGGTGAGTGATTCTTATATCTATGCACCTAAGAATTTCAGAAGATGCAATAATGTTGAGCTTACAAATGTTGATTTTAAGGATGCAGAGGAAACTCTGTGGAGCTGCAATAATGTTAAGATGAACAATGTTACTGCGGTGAACGGCGATTATATCTGCATGAACTCAAGCAATATGGAGATAGATGGCTTTAATCTTGAGGGTAATTACTCCTTTGACGGAGCAAGGAATGTTGTAATCAGAAACTCAAGACTTATGTCGAAGGATGCATTTTGGAACAGTGAGAATGTAACTGTCTATGATTCCTACATTTGCGGTGAGTATCTTGGCTGGAATTCAAAGAATCTGACACTCATAAACTGTGAGATTGAGAGTCTCCAGGGAATGTGCTATATCCAGAACCTTGTGATGAAAAACTGCAGACTAAATAACACAAACCTAGCCTTTGAGTTTGTTCACGGTGATGTTGAGATTGAGGGCAGTGTAGACAGTGTTATGAATCCTCTTTCGGGAGTGATAAAGGCTGATTCCATCGGAGAACTCATCATAGAAAAAGAGCTGGTGGACGAGTCAAAGCTTAAGATTATCTGCAAGGATATTAAGAAGAGAAGTGACAAGCCTGAGTGGAAAAGAACCAGGTAAGAGTTTATTTAAGGTTAAAGTAGATAGATGAGTGATAAGATGTACGCATATCGGATAATGAGACCATTCATCACGGTACTTTTCAAATTGTACTATAATCCGATTATTGAAGGAAAAGATAATATACCTAAAAAGGAAGCGGTGATAATTGCTGGCAATCATAAGCATGCGCTTGATCCGATTTTTGTTGATGTTTGTACAAAAAGAAGTATTCATACCTTGGCAAAGAAGGAGCTTTTCGTAGGAAGAATGGGCTTCTTTTTTAAGCTCATTGGATCAATACCGGTTAAGCTTAGTGCGAAGAGAAATCGTGTAGCCTTAAAAAGAGCGATTGGGTATCTAAATGATGACGTTCTAGTCAATCTTTCACCAGAGGCTAAGAGGAATTTTACAGATGAGCTCCTGCTTCCATTTAAGTATGGAGCAGCTTACATGGCGAAGAAAACAAGGAAGAAGATAGTACCATATTCGATAACGGGTGATTACAGGTTCAGAAGTAAGAACCTGAAGATTGAGTTCGGCGAGCCCATAGATACTGAAGGACTTACCGTTGAGGAGGCGAATGAGAGGTTATATGGGGATATAACCGCGCTTCTAAAAAAGAATATGTCAGTTGAGGAGTTAAAAACCAAGAAGGAATACCCTTACAGGGGGATTCCTACAGGGAAAATAGGTAAAGGAAGAAGTAATGGGAGATATTTGCAGAGGGAAGAAGGTGCTTCTTGTTCATCCGGAGATATCGAGAACAAGATATAATTTCGTTGGAGTAATTGAAAATGAATGTCTTGAGCTTGAGTACATTATACCAGCTTTAAAGGAGGCTGGCTGTGAGACAAAAATCTGGGACGGACAGGTAGAAAAGAAAAGTGTGAAAAGCCTGATAAAGAGCTTTGAACCGGATTTTCTGTATGTTTGCGGAAGAACAAGACAGGAAAACTTTATGCTTGAATACTGCAGGGCAGCCAAGTCTATAAATGAGAGGATAGTCACAATGGTGGGCGGTATTCACGCTTCATTGTGCCCTGACCGACTTTTTTTGGAGGGCGTTGACTATGTATTTACAAGCTACAATGTGTTTAATATTGTCTCTGTTATGGAAATTGAACTATTGAAAGAGCAGGGAATTGCAAGGCTTGAGACCGAAAAGAAGCTTGAGAAGGTAGAGGGACTATACTACAGATTAGGCGATAAATCGAAACATAACAAAGCTGTGCCATTTGACATAAAAAAGCTGCCAAGGCCTGACAGGGAGTATTTCTATGACAGACCTGACAACTACAGATACTTAGAGTTAAGGCATGCTGCCTGGGTGCGAACTGCATTTTCATGTCCCTTCAGATGTAAATTCTGCGAGAGAAACAGGATGAATCAGGGAGTCTACTCTAAGCGTGACATTGAGGATGTTGTAGATGAGATAGAGAGTATTAAGTCCGATAATATCTACATTGTTGACGATGACTTTCTCTATGACAGTGAGAGGCTGAAGCAGTTTGTTGCGCTTCTTAGAAAACGCAGGATTAAAAAGAAATATATCTGCTACGGCAGAGCGGATTTTATTGCAAATAATGAGCAGATTATGGCTGAGCTGAAAAGCGTAGGACTTTACTATGTTTTAGTAGGACTTGAGGCGGTGAGCGATGATTATCTCATGGCCTATGACAAAAGGTCCGGGGTTAAAATTAACGAGAAGAGTGTCAGAATTTGCAATGAGCTTGGGATAAACATTATGGGAATGTTTATTCTTGATTTGCACTTTAAGAAGAAAGATTTCAGGAATATTTACAAGTGGGCCAAGGTAAATAAGCTAAGACATGTTGCCCTTTCCATCTTTACACCTGAGATGAATCTTCCGACCTATAAGGAGTACAGTGACAGGATTATAACCAATAATCCTTCTCATTTCGATTATCTGCATTTGGTTGCAGAGCCCTTTAATATGAGCGTCAGAAGATATTACTTTAATTACTATGTGCTTCTTATTAAGCTTTTCCTTCGCGCTAAGAGGGATGGAATTTATGATTTTATTGATTACGGTGACTATATCAGGTCATTTCTGGCAAATATGGTAAGAAAGAGAAAGAACGATGACAAATAAAGAAGATAAGGTAAAAAAGATTGTTCCAAGCAAGCTTGAAAATGCCTTCTATCCTATTGTTTACAACACCTTTGGCAGGCTGGTTCCTAAGAGCATGACTCCAAATCAGATGACAGCTCTAGGCGCTTTGTTTGGGTTACTTGGAATTGTATGTGCATTTCTTTCAAGAATATCGAGGCTTTTTTTAATAGGAACAATTGTTGGATTATTTTTTCATCTTGTCTGTGATGACTTAGATGGATACATTGCAAGAAAGAGAGGTATGTCCTCCGATGCAGGAGCGTTTTTTGACCTTTTAACAGACATACTTCACATAACCTACCTGGTAATAGCCATGAGCTTTTCGGGAATTATATGCTTTGAGCTTGCCATTTTTCTGGTGCCGGTGTATGCACTTCTCATGTTTACGGCGATGAATTACATCAGGTATTTGAATGAATTTTTATTTCCAAGATTAGGACCGATTGAGACACACCTAACGTTTATGGCAGTGTGCGTAATCAGTATGATATTTGGAAATGATGCAGTGGTTTCTGTATTTGGACTTGGATTAAATATAAATGATATTGCATTTTTCATAGGCGGACTATGCATGTATTATGAGATGATAAGGCTTCAGATACTTCTCTTTAAGAGGCTTAAGAGGAAGGAAGAGGCGGATGACGATGAGGCTGACAAGTAAGCAGGCTGGTATTATCAGAAGCAGATTTGTGGGGGAATTATGGAAGATATAAAGCAGGATACTAAGAATGAAAAATACATCTATGTGGTACTTGTAAAGGCCAATACAGGACTTGGGAAGGTTGCGAGGCTTGTGACGGATTATGAGTATACTCACACTGCGATTTGCCTTGATGATAAATTTGAGGAATTTATTACATTTTCAAGAAGGAAGCATTTCAAACCCTTTGATGCAGGGTTTACGGTGGAGAAGCTTTCTCACTATGCCTTTGGTAACAACGAGAGCGTGAAGCTAAAGATATTCAGGCTTCCAACAACAAATAAGAGATACAAACTGATTCTCGCTGAGATTCTTAGAATCAAGGAGGATCCAAGCTATACCTTCAACTTTTATTCAATGCTCACAATGAGCCTCCTTCACGGTCTTAAGATTGATAAGGCCTTAAACTGTATGAGCTTTGTTGCGGGAATTGTCAAGATGACTGGCTGTGTTAAGATGAACAGGCCTTACTACAAGTACAGTATTGAGGAGCTGGATTATCTGCTCACAGATTTCTTCTATGAGGAGAAGGAATTTTTCAGGGAGAACGAAGAGAGTGATGGATATATGGACAAAACAATGTTAGTAGAAAATGTCACTGATTTTGCAACCCTTAATCTAAAGCTTTTAAGAAGAATTGCTAGTGGTAAGAGGAGGAGCCATCATGACTAGGTCATGGGGTCTGAAAGAAAAACTAAATAGTGGAGAGCTGATTCGAATTCTCGAGGCGTCAAATGGTCTTTCGGGTCTGGTTGTAGAGAGTACTATTGTAGATGGCAGGGAATTTGACGGAATGTGGCTGTCCTCCTTCTGTGATTCTATGCTTAGAGGTCGTTTAGACGATGAGAGTGTGACCTTTGAGGAAAGGCTTGAAACAGTAAAAGAGATTGTTGCGGTTACAAAAAAGCCACTTATTGTCGACGGTGATTCCGGCGGAAGCATTTCTCAGTTTTCCGAGAGGGTCAAGGTGCTTGAGAAGGCGGGGGCAGCAGGTATTATCATTGAGGATAAAACCGGAGCCAAGCATAACTCGATTACCTGTGACGAGTGTAAGCACACTCTTATTGATAGGGAGGAGTTTGCCTTAAAACTAAGAGCAGGAATAAGTGCCAGAGAAACCTGTGATTTTCTGATAATTGCCCGAATTGAGAGCTTTATTGCAGGGAGCGGCATAGAGGATGCGCTTTTAAGGGCCGATAAATATGTATCAGCAGGGGCTGATGCCATTATGATTCACAGTAAGAAAAAGAGTGTGGAGGAGATAAAGGAATTTCTCAATGCATTTAGAAAAGTCCACAAGGATGTGCCGGTAGTTCTGGTTCCAACAAGCTATAATTCTTATAGCGAGGAGGAGTTAAAGGAGTTTGGGGCAAATGTTCTGATATATGCAAACCAGCTACTCAGGAGTGCATTTCTTGCAATGACAGAGGCAGCGAGAAGCATCCTCATAAATGGCAAGGCGGATGAGAGCATTCTTAACATGGCTTCCATGCAGGAGATAAATAACCTGGTTGTTTCGAGGGAGAGTATGACGGATGATTGATGTAAAGGATTTTTACAGAAAACTAAATGAAAATGGATTTTGCTTTTTTGCGGGAGTTCCGGATTCACTTCTCAAGGAATTCTGTCTTCTTCTTGAGAGAGAGGCAGGAACGAGCCACATTATAACCGCAAATGAAGGAAATGCAATCGGAGCCTGCGCAGGCTACAACATTGCAACGGGAAAATACGGAGTAACCTACATGCAGAACTCCGGCCTCGGAAATACAGTGAATCCCCTCCTCTCACTTGCGGATGAGAAGGTTTACAAAATTCCAATGCTGCTTATTATAGGCTACAGAGGAGAGCCGGGGGTAAAGGATGAGCCACAGCACATAACTCAGGGAGAGCTGACGCTTCCTTTGCTTGAAACTCTGAGGATAGAGTATAAGATATTAGATGATAATTATTCTGAACAGCTTTTATTTGCCAGGGAATACTTAGATAAAAACAGTAAGCCTTTTGCATTGGTTGTGCGAAAAGGGACCTTTGAGAAGTACTTAATTGAAGAGCCAGAGAAGGAAAATGAGTACAATTTAACCAGGGATGATGCGATTAAAACCATAGTGAAGGGGCTAGGGAATGATGATTTCATAGTGTCAACTACCGGAAAGGCCTCGAGAGAGCTTTTCTTTGCCAGAGAAGAATTTGGTCAGGGGCAAGAGAATTTACATGGAAGGGATTTCCTTACTGTTGGCTCTATGGGTCACACCTCCTCAATTGCTCTTGGTATGAGCCTTGGTACTAATAAGAATATCTACTGTATTGACGGTGATGGTTCATTTATTATGCACATGGGCGGACTTGCTGTATGCGCACAAAATGCAGGTGACAACTTCAAGTATATTCTTATAAATAACGGCTGTCACGAATCAGTTGGTGGTCAGCCGACGGTTGCTTGTAAAATTGATATAAAAGGGATACTGAATTCCTTTGGATTTAGACAGGTGTTTGAGGCTTATGATGTGAAGGATATTGAGGAGAGCCTTGCTCTTATGAAGGATGGGAAGGCTGCACTTATTATCTATACTAACGCTGAGTCAAGTGAAACACTTGGAAGACCAACAACTACACCTCTTATGAATAAGGAGGCATTTCAAAAGCTGATAAGGCTTTGATAGGAGAGAAAATGAAAGCACTTATTTTCAATTCGGGAATTGGAAAAAGAATGGGCTCACTCACTGCAGATAAGCCCAAGTGCCTGACTAAGCTATATAATGGAGAGACGATTTTTGAGAGGCAGGTTAGAATTCTAAAAAGCCTTGGAATTAAGGAGTTTATCGTCACAGTCGGGCCGTATAAAGAGATGATAATGGAGGCGGCAGAAAGGTTCGAGGGTGTGAGCTTTACCTTTGTACCTAACGAAATGTACGAAAGCAGCAATTATATTCTGTCCTTTTACAATGCGCGGGATGTGATTGACTCTGATATACTCATGCTGCACGGAGATTTGGTTTTTGAGGGAAGCATAGTCTGGAAGCTCTTAAATGCTCCAGAGAGGTCGGTTTGCATTTACAATCCTGAGAAGCTTCTTCCGGAGAAGGACTTTAAGGGAAGAATTATTGAGGGGACCTTAAGGCAGGTGTCGGTTGATATATTTGACAAGGACTGCTATGCCTTTCAGCCACTCTACAAGCTTTCCTATGAGGATGTGGGAGCCTGGCTTGACAGGGTTGCTCAGTACATAGAGGCGGGAGATATTAACTGCTACGCAGAGAATGCCTTAAATGACATAGCCGATACTTTAAGTATTAAAGCAATTTCCTACAGCGGCTGCTTCGTTGAGGAAATCGACAACGAGGAGGACTATGTAAGGGTCAACGATTCGATAAAGTATATTGAAAAGCCTGAGCTTAAGCCCTATGACGAGATGGAGTTAAAGGGATACCGGGAAAAGGAAAACCTTCCTCAGTTCGTAAAGAACCGACCTGTTATGATAATAATAATTCTGGCAAATGTTATCGCATATATTATGTGCATTAAAATTGGCGGAAATCAGTTTGAGCAGGGCGGTATTAATTTTGAGCATGTTATAAGGAACCATGAATTTGGTAGACTTATCTCTTACATGTTCCTGCATAAGGATTTTGAGCATCTTTTCTTCAATATGACGGCGCTTTTTCTATATGGTATCAGTCTTGAGGGAAGGCTTGGATCGCTCAGATTTGCCGGTGTGTATTTTGGATCGGGTATTGGTGCAGGATTAATATCGATTTTTGCATCTCATATGATTAATCCGGACAGGATGAGGTATGCAGTGGGTGCTTCTGCGGCAGTGTATGGTGTACTTACGGCAGCAGCATTTTTGCAGATTAAGGGTAGAAACAGAGCAGATAAAAAGACCATAATTAAAACAATTGCAATAATTGTACTGTTCGCTCTTTTAACAAACTCCAGCGGTGTTGATACTTATGGACATGTTGGAGGCGCAATCCTTGGTGGAATACTGGTTTTTGGGTTCAGCACCGGAGCGCTGGCAAAGAAGAAGAATGAGAAATTCGAAGCCATTCTGGCAGTTATTATAGCAATTGTACTCAGTATCGCTGGTATTGGCGAGGCGGGTTTTGGCAGGAATGTCAAGGAGCTGGCAGATGAAAGAGTTGATTTTATCAAGGAACAGCCGATGTATAAAAAGAATGGGGTAGGATATGGCGAGGCCTTTGAATATTATTTCCTTTCCACAAGCTGGAAGGCGTTCACCTCAGAGGATGACAGGGATATAGTTGAGTTTAATGGAGAAACCTACTATAAGGGTGAAAAGGCAGAGGTTATAATACAGTTTACCCTGCAGGGTTCAGATTCCTATAAGATTAATTACTTTTCTATAAATGGCGAAGCCAAAACAGGAGAAGAGTATAGTAATTTTATGCGCGACTGTTATGAGCAGTATATGAATAAAGAGGATTCAAAAGAAAAAAGTTCCAGGGAGCAAAGCCCTGGAACTTTTTTTATTTTGGTGAACTTGTAAGTCCGTTCATATAATCGATAACCTTCTTTTTCTGGGTTTCGTCAGTGATAACTGATGGCTTCCAGTTTACAGGATTTCCTGTGTAGAGGTAGCATGGAATCATATTAGAGGACTTATCAACCAGAAAGCCTTCATTTACAGTGAGATTGTACTGGTAAATGATGGTTCTGTTTTCGCTCTTTGAATTTCCACCGTAGCAGAAATTACCAAGTGAATATACAATGTCAACTCCGTTGTAATTCTCAATCTTCTGAAGCACATGTGGATGTGAACCAACTACAAGGTCTGCACCGTAGTCAACGAAATCGTGACAGGCCTTAACCTTCCAGCTATCTGGCTCGTGAACATTCATAGTTCCGCCGTGGAAGTAAACTATCTGGAAATCACTGTTTATTGAGGCTTCCTGAATATACTTGACGATATTATTAACCTCATAGTAAGCATATGCCTGAATACAAACTACAGCGATTGTAAATCCGTCCTTCTCATAGTAGTAAATCTTATCATCCTTCGCCCAGGCAAGGTTAGCAGCCTCACAGGCCTTCTTGGTATCCTCCTTACCGGTTGTACCGTAGTCTAAGATATGATTGTTGGAAAGGCTGACAACATCAACTCCGCTCTGGCTTAGTATATTGGCATTCTTAGCCTTGGAAATGTACCAGTAGGCAGGTGTTGAATTCTTCTGACGCATAGCGAGCTTCTGATCTGAGAATACATTCTCGCAGTTTGCAATCGTAAGGTCATCATTCAGGAAGTATTCTGATACCTGGTCAAGGAAATAGGTTGCAGGCTTGTTGTCTGCATACCAGGCAAAATTGCCCTGTGAAATCTGACCCTTAGGAGATGCTATCATACAGTCGCCGACTATGGTTATTTTGATTGTTGATGAGCCATCATCTGTAATTTCAGTCTCTGTAGCAGTGTCAGAATTTTCAGAACCAGAAATTGTTTCTTCAATATCCTGCTCGGCATACTGATTTGCATCTGTTGAAGTAGCATATGTACCATCCTCAGAGTATTCAATATGAGTCACATCGGAATAGATGGTATCGATAATTCCCGCATCTGCAATATACATAGCCTTCTGGGTGGTGGCTTCTGTCTTTTTACTATCCTCAGCCTTATTCTTTATCGCGGAGATTGCAAGCTTTCCTCCCAGACCAACGGCAAGGGCAACACAAACTGTTATTGCCATCTTCTTTCGAAACTGCTTCTGCTTTTCGCGCTGCAGTCTGGCTTTCTCTGCAGCCTCGCGTTTTCTCTTTTCACGCAGCGCTCGAATCTCTTCGACGCTTAAATTACTGTAATCCATTATTAAAATCTTCCCCTTTATTAGATTATAGTAGCATTATATTAGTAGTTTCATCTGTATAAAACCATAGGTTTTGTGGTGTGATTCCACACCTATACAAAATAATACCAAATTTTATGGAATTGTCAATTTATTAATTTAAATTTGTTTAAAGCTACAATTGACAAATTTACATCAAATGTATTATATATATAGCTATGTATTGAGACTCTTCTTATTAATATGTAAATTATATAAGAAAAGCTCAGGTTCACTTTTAAACTATAAATATATTTGCAAAGGAATAAGTTATGAAGAAAGTAGTAAAATTCGGCGGTAGTTCACTGGCAAGTGCAGAGCAGTTTAAGAAGGTTAAAAACATCATCGATGCTGATGAGAGTCGTGTTTATGTAGTACCATCTGCTCCAGGTAAGAGATTTTCAGATGATACAAAGGTAACTGATATGTTACTTCACGTTTATAAGACAGCAAGCGAGGGTAAGGATATAGATGAAGAGATAAAGGCTATCAAGGCAAGATATGATGAGATTATCACAGGCCTTGAGCTTAAGGATTTCAGTCTTGATGAGGATTTCGAGATTATCAAGAAGAACCTTAAGGAGGAGCCAGAGGTTGATTATGCAGCTTCAAGAGGAGAGTATTTAAATGGTAAGATTATGGCTGCATACCTTGGTATTCAGTTTATTGATGCAGCAGAGGTAATCTTCTTCAATGAAGAGGGCAATCTTAACGATTACAAGACAGAGAAGACACTTTCAGCAAAGCTTAAGCAGTATGACCGTGCAGTGGTTCCAGGCTTCTATGGAATGGGCAAGAACGGAAAGGTTAAGACATTTTCAAGAGGTGGTTCGGACGTTACAGGTTCTATCGTAGCAAGAGCAAGCAAGGCTGATGTTTATGAGAACTGGACAGACGTTTCAGGATTTTTGGTAGCTGATCCTCGTATAGTTGACAGCCCTAAGGCAATCAAGTTCATCACCTACAGAGAGCTTCGTGAGCTTTCATACATGGGTGCTTCAGTTCTTCATGAGGATGCTATCTTCCCAGTTCGTAGAGCAGGTATTCCAATCAACATCAGAAATACCAACAAGCCAGAGGATGAGGGAACATGGATTGTTGAGAGTACATGCCAGAAGCAGGATTACGTTGTAACAGGAATCGCTGGAAAGAAGGATTTCTGTACAGTATTCATCACAAAGGCTATGATGAACTCAGAAATCGGTTTTGGGAGAAAGGTTCTCCAGGCATTTGAGGAGAATAGTATTTCCTTCGAGCATATGCCATCAGGTATTGATACAATGACTATCGTTGTTCACGCAGATGAGTTCATTCACAAGGAGCAGAGCGTTATCTCAGCTATTCATCGTCTTGCTGAGCCAGACTCAGTTGAGATTGAATCAGGTCTTGCGCTTATCGCAGTAGTAGGAAGAGGTATGAAGTCAGCAAGTGGTACAGCTGGAAAGCTTTGTACAGCTCTTGCCAAGAAGGATATCAATATCAAGATGATTGACCAGGGTTCTTCAGAGCTTAACATCATTGTTGGTGTTAATAACAAGGACTTCGACACAGCTATCAAGGCTATCTACGAAGTATTTATTGAGAAGAAGTAAATTATTAATCTGATTTGTGCGGGTTATACTGGACACAATAAGAGTTAGACAAAAAAATGATGCCATCCTGTATTTCTAAGGTGGCATCATTTTTTGTTTGATAATTATGTTGAAGCAATCGACCCTTTGACTACTGCTTTCTCCAGTTGAGCTTCTCAGGGCTTACCTGAACCTTGTGACCCTTAAATTTTCCGCTAACAATCTCAACCTCTACATAGGAGTCGTTTTTGTGTGTTGGTCCCTCTGTCACAACAGCCTTTGCATCTACGTGCTTTTCTTCACCCTCTATATCAACGTAGCCCTGGACGATAACCTTAAGGCCCTTCTTCAAATGTACTCTTTCAACACTCATTTTATTCCCTCCAAATTCTTCACTGATTCTGAACTAGAACTACTTATGCTAATGAATATTATAACAGATTTTTTTACTAATGTAATCAGTATTTTTAGTGTAAATCTCGAAGTAAATATGATATAATTTCTGTATGTGTTACGTATTAATGGGAATTAATATTGGGATTATTAAGGAGGTATGAATAAATGTATTATGAGAACAAAATCTGGGTTGGTAATTCGGGGGATGAGCCAGTCTATATTGAGCCTAAGATGGCGAACAGACATGGAATTATTGCTGGTGCAACTGGTACGGGAAAGACAGTTACACTTAAGGTTTTAGCTGAGTCATTTTCAGCTGCGGGAGTTCCGGTTTTTCTTGCAGATGTTAAGGGAGATTTATCTGGTATGATAAATGCCGGCACAATGACCGAGGATATGCAGGCAAGAATCACAAGATTTGGATTAGATAAGGCTGGATTTAATCTTCAGCAGTTCCCATCAACCTTTTGGGATATATTTGCAAAGGGAGGAATCCCTGTAAGAACAACAATTTCAGAGATGGGTCCGCTTCTTCTTGCAAAGCTTATGGGCTTAAATGAAACACAGACAGACCTTCTCACAGTAATATTTAAGATTGCTGATGATGAGCAGCTTCTTTTAATTGACACAAAGGATCTTAAGGCAATGCTCAACTATGTAGCAGACAATGCTGCAAACTATGCTGCATGCTATGGAAACATTGATTCAAGAAGTATCGGTGTTATTATGAGAGGCATTGTGGCACTTGAATCCCAGGGCGGTGAGGATTTCTTCGCTGAGCCAGCACTGAATATTGCTGACTGGTTCCAGAATGCATTTGGTCTTGGAATGATTAATATTTTAGACTGCCGTGAGCTTATGTTAAATGGCACACTTTATTCAACCTTCCTTCTTTGGATGCTCTCAGAGCTTTTCGAGGTGCTCCCTGAGGTTGGTGATATGGATAAGCCAAGAATGGTATTCTTCTTCGACGAGGCACATTTACTTTTCAAGGATATCAGCAAGGCTCTTCAGGCAAAGATTGAGCAGGTTGTTAAGCTTATCAGATCGAAGGGTGTTGGTATTTTCTTCATTACCCAGAATCCTTCAGACATTCCAGACGAGGTTCTTGCTCAGCTTGGCAATAAAATCCAGCACGCACTCAGAGCCTACACTCCAAAGGAGGAGAAGGCAATCAAGTCGGTTGCAGCATCCTTCAGAATTAATCCGGAGTTTGATACTAAGGAGGTTCTCTCACAGCTTGGTACTGGTGAGGCTCTCGTTTCAACCCTTGGTCTTGATGGTGTGCCAGGAATCGTTAAGAAGGTTAATATTCTTCCTCCACAGAGTGCCTTCGGCGGAATTACAGAGGAGGTTAGAAATCAGGAGATTTTAAGAAATAATTACTACTTAAAGTATAAGGATATGTACGACAGAGATTCTGCCTATGAGTTCTTAAAGAGACAGACTCAGAGCATGTATGAGGAGTACCAGGCAAAGCTTGCCGAGGAGCAGCGCCTTGCTGAGGAGGAAAAGCAGAGAGTTCTTGAGGAGAAGGCTGCTGAGAAGGAGAGAATTCAGAAGGAAAAGGAAGAGGAAAGAGAGAAGATTCGCCAGGAGAAGGAAGAAGAGAGAGAGAAGATTCGCCAGGAGAAGGAAGAGGAGAGAGAGAAGATTCGTCAGGAAAAGGCTGAGGAGAAGGCAAGGGCTGACGAGCTTAAGGCTAAGGAGCGTGAGGCAAAGGCCTTAGAGCGTAAGAAGGAGCTTGAGGAGAAGGCTGCTGCCAGAGCAAAGGCTCAAAAGGAGAAGCAGATGACCAATGTTATCAAGAAGACTGCTCAGTCTGCAGGTGGTACTGTTGGACGTGAGATTGGTAACAGCATTGGAAAGAGCGTTGGCGGAACCTTCGGAAAGAAGCTTGGAGGAAATGTTGGAGCAACATTTACAAGAAATCTTCTTGGAACCTTCTTTAAGAGCTAATGAATTAAAGAGTAATAGATTAAAAGCTTAATCGTTTAATGATAATTAGGGCTACCCGAAGGGGTGGCCCTTTTTTTACGTAAATTAAACTAGCGGTTCATTTTTTTTATTATGAATTGTTGCTAGAATGTATTTTGGGAGGATTTCTATTATGGCTAAATATGAGAGCAATGCATTATTAAAGTTTGAAGACGAAACATTTGATTTCGAGGACCTTGATATTGTGTATCAGGGTGAGGAAGAGAAGGTGGCCCCTGGGGAGAGGGTCAGCGGAGAGGATGGCTTCATTCTCACCATCAACAACAATATCTTCCCGGATTTATATTACTGGTCAGAGATTACCGGACTTTCAATCGACGAGATAATCGAGGAATACAGTGGAAGAAGAATCTGGCTTGACCCTGAGCAGTATCTTGAAACCAAGGACATTACGAGAGGATGGCTCACAAGAGACCAGTATCTCACTGGCAATCTTGAGAGAAAACTCAAGCTTGCGGTTAAGGCTAACGAATTATCCGGGCTGTTTGAGGATAACATTTCCCTTCTAAAGGAGAATCTTCCAGTGAAGCCGGGAACAGATGAAATCAGGGCAAGCCTTGGTGCAGCCTGGATTCCAGACTGGATTTATGAGAAGTTCGTTAGAAAGCTTCTCGACCTTAACTTTAATCCGACGGTGGTAACTGCTGAGGTGCTTGGCAAGAGGAAACTCACAGT
>DCHE01000026.1:26552-36358 GCA_002314775.1 Lachnospiraceae bacterium UBA1760 | reverse complement strand
GATGGAAGCGGCAAGGAAGCGATAGTAAACAAGGAGAGAACCCTGTATCTGAATGAGAAGGCTAACAGAATAAAAGAAGAGTGGCAGAGCTTTATCAGAAATGATGAGGAGGTGTCAAAGGCAATCTGGGAGGCATTCAGTGATACATTTGGCTACAATGTATGCCATTTTGATGGCAGCTACCTTGAGCTTCCAGGTATGAACGAGGACATTGAGCTTTATTCCTACCAGAGAAATGCAATCGCTCACGGTCTTTCCAAGAAGAATCTTCTTCTCAGCCACAGCGTTGGCTCAGGAAAAACCTGGGTGTATTCAGCAATAGCCTACGAGTGTGTAAGGCTTGGACTTTCAAAGAGAGTTCTTTTCGTTGTTCCAAATAATACCCTTGAACAGGCGTATGAGGCATTTCTTACCTTATATCCTGGGGCAAGGGAGGATACATTTCTTATTACTCCTAAGAAGGAGTTCGCAAAGGCAGTCAGACAGGATACTCTTAAGAGAATATCAGAGGGTGAGGCAAGCTTCATATTTATGGCCTACTCATCCTTCGATATGCTGAAGATGAGTAAATTGTATCAGCTAAAAAAGCTTGACGATGAGATTACAGTGCTTCGTCATGAGATTGCTGAAAGTAAGAGCAGGACACTTACAAGGATGCTGCAAACACAGCTTGACAAGGTCGAGAAGAAGCTTGAGAAGCTAGAAGAGAAGTACGAGGATGATACTGATATCTGCTTTGATTCTCTCGGGGTTGATTTTATATGTGTGGATGAAGCGCATAACTACAAGAACATTAGCATTAATTTTAACTACGACAACATTGTTGGACTTAACAAGAAGGGAAGCAAGAAGGCGGATGATCTTATGGATAAGGTCCTCTTCGTAAGAGAGCGCGGTGGAAGGATTGTCATGGCTACAGGTACTCCGCTTACCAATTCCCTGTCGGATTTATATGTATTTCAAAGATATCTTCAGAGCGACGATATGAAGCTTAGTAAGATTTTTCACTTTAATGACTGGGTGAATGCATTTGCAGAGCCTGTGACGGAATTTGCTGTTGATGTGGACTCTGTCCATGGCAAGTTCCAGACAAGATTTTCGAGATTTCACAATTTACCTGAGCTTATGGCGATAGGCTCTGAGATAATCGATTTTCATCAGACCAAGGTCGGTGATGATGAGGATATTACATTGCCTAGGTTTGAGGGCTACTCTGACATTCTGATTAAGAAGACGAAGTCACAGACAGCCTACATGGACAATATAGTTAAGAGAACTGAGGCCATCAGACTGAGAAAGGTAACTAGGGACGAGGACAACCTTCTTCTTATTACTATTCAGGGAAGGATGGCAGCAGTTGACACGAGGCTTCTTCAGAATGACCTTCGTGATATTTCCTCTGAGGACAAGCTTGGAGGCAGGAAAATCCAGGCCTGTGCAAAGGAGATGGCAGAGGTTTATTACAAGTATCCGGGTACTACACAGATTGCATTTTCTGACATCGGAACTCCTAAGGAGGACTTCAACGTCTATGATGAGCTTAAGAAGGAGCTCATAAAGAGAGGGGTTAAGGAAGAGGATGTGAAGTATATTCACGAGGCAGATACCGAGGCGAAGAGAGCCAAAATCGAGGCTGACTTCAACAAGGGAAAGCTCAGGATACTTATTGGCAGCACAATGAAGCTTGGAACTGGAACCAATGTACAGGACAGGCTTATAGCAATTCACCATCTGGACGTTCCCTGGAAGCCAGCGGACATGGTTCAGAGAGAGGGAAGAATCATCAGACAGGGCAATATGAATGAGAAGGTATTTATCTACAGATATATCACCGAGAAATCCTTTGATGCCTATTCCTACCAGATTCTTCAGGTTAAGCAGCGCTTTATCTCGCAGTTCCTCATGGGACATGTAGGCGAGGTGGGAAGAAGCGAGGCTGAGATTGGGGATGCAGTGCTTAATTATGCTGAGATTAAGGCACTTGCCCTTGGAAATGGCTCAGTTAAGGAGAGAATCGAGACAGAGATTCTTCTTAGCAAGGCGAGAACAAACCAGATTAAGAAGGCTGAGGAGCTCCTTAAGCTCTCCGAGGAAGTGGAAGAAATTCCTGATAAGATAAACAAGCTTAGATTCAGGAAGAATAGAGCAGTATCTGACGGAAACTTCTACAGAAGGAACAGAAGGCAGCTTGACAAGCTTACCAGATACAGACTTGGAGCTGAAGCAATAAGAATGATGAGGGAGTCAGATCACCTTGAATATAACAAGTATGTTATGATATATATGGGCTTTCGCATTTTTATCCCAATCAGTATGAGGGTGGAGGCACCTTATCTTATAGTAAATTCTCATGCAGGTTCAATTTACAACGTGGACATGAAGGATGTCTGGGACAAGCCTATGGGAGTCTGTATGAGAATCGACAACCTTCTTAACAGCCTGAGCGACCTGCCAGGCGAGATTGAGTCGGATATAGCGAGACTCTACGCGGAGCTTGAGCACGCGAAAACTGTCCTGGCCCAGGGCAATCCATACGATAACGTAGTTATAGAGCTACACCAGAAGCTCGAGGAACTTGACAAGAGAAGCCAGTACGAGATGTAATGGCTTCTTCTTGTCCTCCGGTCTGTCGCAGAAGGCGTATGCTGTGTGAGTTTTCTGCGACTTACTTACAGAATAAAGGAGGGTATTATGAATAGTATTATTAGTATGTCTGTACAAAGTACAGTAGATGATATCGCAATGCTGTATACAGCAGCAGTAAATAGGAAGGTACCTTTTAAGGAGCTTCCATCAATAATGCTCTGGGGCGCACCTGGAGTAGGAAAGTCGGAGGCAATATCCGAGATTGCCGAAATCTTAAGGGCTGAGACTAAAAAGAGAGTAAGCACGGTGGACGTGAGACTCAATCTCTTCAACCCTATAGATTTGAGAGGAATACCTGTTGCAAATGACGAAAAGACTCTTGCAGTCTGGCTCAAGCCACAAATCTTCAACATGGATTCCTCTGAGGATGTAATAAACATCCTGTTTTTGGACGAGCTTTCCGCAGCACCTCAGTCGGTGCAGGCAGCAGCCTTCCAGATAACCTTGGACAGAATGATAGGAGAGCATTCTCTTCCAGAAAACTGCATAGTAATTGCAGCTGGAAACAGGGTTACAGACCGTTCAGTAGCATTTAGAATGCCAAATGCACTTGCCAATAGACTTAGACACATCGAGGTTGAGAGTGATTTCGATTCCTGGAGAAGCTGGGCTGTTCAAAACAGAATTCATCCGCTTGTTGTCTCATTTTTAACCTACAACCCGGCCAATCTCCACAGGATAAATCCGGATATGGATGAGGTGGCATTTCCGACACCGAGAACCTGGGAGTTCGTATCTAATTATCTATGGCTCATGCTTGGAGATGACATAAGCGGAGAGGGTATCAAAGGCCAGTTCTCCAGAATAGCAGGTCTTGTCGGAGTTGGAACCGCATCGGAGTTCATTGGATACTGCAAGTCAGTGAAGGAGCTTAAGAACTGCCAGGATATACTTAAGGGAACTGTTAAGGATTACCCTAAGTCCATGGATGCACTCTATATGCTGGTTATGAACCTTTCTTCTAGTATCGAGAAGCTCGAGAAGGAGGATACAGTAAATGGTATCAAGCAGTTTATGCTCGAAAATGCCGTGAGCTATGCCTCGAAATTTCCTGCAGATTACCAGGTGGCATTTTATCTTAATCTGTCAAGAGATGAGGGGCTTAAGAAGAAGCTTAGAAATACAGAGGGCTTTAAGAGCTATTTTAAGGGACTTAAGAGCAATGTTCTTAAGTCAAGGCTGAGTGTGTAATGCTTTTTCTACTTTAGGCAGAAGGGAGTGATTTATATGGATAAGCAGGAAATCTCAAAGAGACTTTCTGATATCAGGACAGGGATACTGATAAAGTATCCATTTTACGGGAATCTTCTGATGAGTCTCAAGATGTCCCTTGCAAACTGCGGAACTGCAGCAACCGATATGACAAGAATAATCTGGGACCCGAATTTCGTGGAAAGACTCAGTGATGAGGAGATTGAGTTTGTCATGCTGCATGAGGTAATGCACTGCGTTCTCTCACACTGCACAAGAAACAGCAATCTTAGTAAGAGAGTGCATAACATTGCTGCAGACATTGTGGTGAACAGCATTATTCTACATGAGATACAGCTTGATGAATTTTCGGTGGATGGCGTAAATGCTATGCACATAACCCCACTGGGTGACGAGGGAAGGCTTCACACCACTGAGGAGGTGTACGAGCTTCTGATGAAGATGGCAAGGTCTAAGGATGCAGGAGAAGGTGACGGTACTATTGATAATCATGGTACCTGGAATATCTCTGGAGATAATAAAGCAATCAGTGAGAACGAGTGGCGGGAGCGAATTAAGGCAGCAGCCTCAGCCTGCCCAGGAGATATGCCTTCCCATATGAAAAGAATTATCGACAGTGTAATCTCAGGGAGAAGGATTGACTGGAGAACCGTTCTTCATGAGTTTATTCAGGTGGTTTGTGATAAAAAGGATTTTTCCTTTAACCCCTATGACAAAAGATTTCAGGATACGGGCATGATCCTTCCGGCCTTCACGGATGAGATGGATGAAAAAGTAAGTGGCCTGTGGTTTGTGGTAGATGTTTCGGGAAGCATGTCCGACGAGATTGTATCTGAGATTATTTCTGAGATTAAGTCGGCTGCTTCATCCTTTGAGAGCTTTCAGGCGAAGCTTTCATTCTTTGACACTGATATATCCGAGCCTATGAGCTTTGACAGCGCAAAGGACTTGGATAGGCTTACTGTAAATGGCAATGGTGGAACTCATTTTGACTGCATTTTTAAGTATATGCAGAAGGAAATGATGTATGATATGCCAACCGGTATTGTCGTACTCACTGACGGATACGGTTTCTATCCGAAGGAGTCTGAGGCGATGGATGTACCAGTATTATGGATTCTGACAGAAGGAGAGGAGGACGCTCCCTGGGGGAGAACTGTCAGGATGTAGGAGGAGCTTCCACGCAAGTGGGAGCTGGCTGCGGCTTACAATGTAAAGTAAAAGTGTGTATTTAATAAGGAGAAAAGGTATGAGAGATTTTATTAGTAGTGAAGAGTTTAATGAGCTTGAGTATTTTGAGTATTCCAATAAGAATTGTAGCTGTGAGACTGAGGAGATTTCCGAGGATGTCTTAGACGAGGAGTCTTACGAGGACAGTGACTCAGTAGAGGATATCGAGCTTGAAATCGCAGAGTCTATTATGGCCGAGGCGATGGAGGATATGAAGAGTGAGAGCGATGATACCTATTATCTCGATATTACTCAGTTATTCTTCAAGGATATGGGAAGTGTAAGACGTATCTCCGCCGAGGAGGAGGTAGAGCTTGCAAAGCTTATTGAGGCCGGTGGAGAGGCAGGGCTCGAGGCGAGAAATAAGATGGTAAATGCGAATCTAAGACTTGTTGCTAAGCTTGCAAAGAGGTATAAGGGAGCAGGACTTCCATATCTTGACCTTATTCAGGAGGGCTGTATGGGACTTTCAAGAGCAGCTGAAAAGTTCGACTACAGAAAGGGCTATAAGTTTTCAACCTACGCAAGCTGGTGGATTAAGCAGTCATTTCAGAGAGCTATTGCGGAGACTGGCAGAGGAATCCGTATTCCGGTGCACAAGATTGAGAAGATTAATAAGCTTAAGAGAATTGAAAACAGTCTCACAGTTAAGCTTGACAGGGCTCCGACAGAGAAGGAGCTTGCGTTAGAGATGGGTATTAGCCTTGAGGCACTTTCAGAGCTCAGAGCATACTCTCTTTCAATCAAGTCTATTGATATGACAGTTGGTGAGGATGAGGAGACCAGCTTCTCTGATTTCATCGCAGACAAGAAGGTTAATATCGAGGATGACTATATGGAAGATGATATGAAAAAGACAGTGAGAGAGCTCGTTTCTGGTCTTCCAAAGAGAGAGGCAGAGGTCCTCTGCTACCGTTACGGTATCGGTGGAGAGACAAAAACCTTAGAGGAAATCGGAAGACTCTACGGAGTGACAAGAGAGAGAGTAAGACAGATTGAGGCGAAGGCAATTAGGAGACTTCAGAATCCAAAGTTTATCAGACTTCTCGAGGGTTATTTATAAAATAAAACAGCTTATCCCCCCGAGCATTTGCTCTGGGGTGATTAGCCTTGGCATAAGTACTATGAGCCGCCTTTGGGTGGCTGATTAACATATCTATTATGAGCCGCCACAAAGGCGGCTCTCTTGCTTACCGGGTCAGGGTTTGATATACTTAGTTAAGTGAGTATCAGGTGTTCTTTGGGGCTTTGACTTTGAAGAAAAACATGAATATAAGGAGCCAAAACTCCGGAGATACTCATTTCATAAAAAAAGAGGAGATGATTTGGGTGAACAGCTTAGATTCGTTAATAGATAGAAAAGAGACAATTTGGATAAACCAAAACCTTGAGCATACAGAGCCTATGTCAGTTATAAGCGGAGGAAAGTTTCTTAATGTGAGAGCTGCACAGAGCAGACTTATGAGGTTTTTTCCGTACATTGAGAAGGCATTTCCAGAGACGGCTGAGAAGAAGGGACTTATTGAGTCTGAGCTTATTAAGCTTGATGGATTTGGCGGCTTTCTTAAGTCTGAGGGACTTGACCTTGCCAGAAGAGTATTTCTGAAGGACGATGCCCACCTTCCTATTGCCGGTTCTGTGAAGGCAAGAGGTGGCATTCATGAGGTGCTAAAGCTTGCAGAGGATTTGCTTAGAAAGGCAAAGCTTATAAAGCCTACGGATAACTATTCGTTAATCGACTCCGAGGAGTGTAGGAATTACCTTGGCAGATACACAGTTCAGGTTGGTTCCACAGGAAATCTGGGACTTAGCATTGGAATTATCAGTGCTAAGCTTGGTTTTAAGGTAATTGTTCATATGTCGATGGATGCCAAGGAGTGGAAGAAGGGGTTACTTAGAAAAAATAAGGTTGAAGTAATAACCTATGAGGGAGATTATTCACTGGCAGTAAAAAGTGGAAGAGAGAGGTCTTCTTTAGACCCATTTAGCTATTTTGTTGATGATGAGAATTCTGAGCAGCTGTTCTATGGCTATGCAACCGCAGCTCTCAGATTAAAAATGCAGCTTATGAAGCAGAAAATAGTAGTAGACAGAGAGCACCCTCTCTTTGTGTACATCCCCTGCGGCGTAGGCGGTGCTCCATCCGGTATAACCTACGGACTGAAGCAGATGTTCGGTGACTATGTTCACTGCTTCTTTGCAGAGCCAGTGGAGATGCCAAGCTTTATGCTTGGTATGATTAAGGGAAGAGCGGCCTCAGTTTCAGAGCTTGGACTTGGAGGAGAAACAATCGCTGACGGTCTTGCCTGTGGCAAAGCCTCAGAGTTTTCTCTCAGGATGATGAGGTACATTCTCTCTGGAGTAATTACTGTAAATGACGAGGAGCTTAGCAGGTATCAGAAGGTATTTTATGATTTTGAGGATATTTATCTTGAACCTTCTGCAGTAGCAGGAGCCTGCGCTATGAGAAGGCTTCTTGGTAGTGAGGAATATAAGGAATATATATCCGAAAATGATGTAAATGAGAATAATATCTCACATATAATCTGGGCAACAGGCGGTGGTCTGGTGCCGGAGGAGATAAGAAGAGCGGAGCTTGGAATCTGAAAAAACTGAAATGTCACTCAAATATCATTCAAAAGGATGATTTTTTTTGCCTCGTATAGGCTTAGAATAAGGGAGTACTTATAAAAGAGACTTGAAAGAAAGCTTATCACTAAGGATATACACAGGAGGTTTAAAATGGGATTATTTGATAAGAAGTATTGTGACATTTGCGGGGAGAAGATAGGATTACTTGGTAATAGAAAGCTCGAGGATGGAAATCTTTGTAAGGATTGTGCGGCTAAGCTTTCACCATGGTTTAGTGAGAGAAGACACAGCACAGTAGATTCGATAAAGGCTCAGCTCGATTATCGTGAGCAGAATAAGAGCGCTGTACAGAGCTTCCACGCTACTAAGAGCTTTGGTGAGTGCACAACTAAGATTTTCGTGGATGAAAATCAGAGAAAGTTTGCAATCTGTGCACAGAGAGACTTTGACAATGCAAATCCTGACATTATTGACTGCTCGGATGTTATGAGTGTTAATACAACAAAGACTGAGCATAAGGAAGAGGTTAAATTTAAGAATGCGCAGGGTCAGCTGTGCAGCTACACACCTCCTCGCTACAAGTATTCATACGATGTTTACTGTGCGGTTAACGTTAATCATCCTTACATTGATGAGGTTAAGATTAAGCTTAATAACCAGAGAATAGAGGGTGTAAATACAACCAACTCAGGTCTTATGAATGGTGCATTTAATGCAGTTGCTAATGCCCTTGCAGGCCAGTCAAATGGAGCAGGTTCACAGGTTGATTATTTCTTCAACATGGGTAATCAGGTTTCAATGATGCTTACAAGTGGCGGCAATGGTATGGGCATGAACCAGCAGATGGGAAATGGATATGGCCAGCAGCAGATGAATAATGGCATGAACCAGCAGATGATGGGTAATGGATATGGCCAGCAGCAGATGAATAATGGCATGAACCAGCAGATGATGGGAAATGGATATGGCCAGCAGCAGATGAATAATGGTATGAATCAGCAGGGCTTAACTGGTATGATCAGTAATGCTGCAGCTCAGATGAGTATGGTTGGCAATAACGGTATGAACCAGCAGCAGATGGGAAATGGATATGGCCAGCAGATGAACAATGGCATGAACCAGCAGATGATGAATAACGGAGCAGCACAGCAGATGAATATGTCAGCAAATACAGCAGCTCCTGCAAGCAATGCAGTGCAGTCAGGCACTTGGACCTGTGCCTGTGGAGCAACAAATGAAGGAAAATTCTGCGAGTTCTGTGGTTCACCAAGACAGTAGCAGGTGTTAATAGTGCTTGCTACAATGAAAGGCAGGAACTTGAATGATACACATTTATCACGGTGATGGAAAAGGAAAAACAACAGCAGCCATAGGGCTTTCAGTGAGAGCCGCAGGCAGTGGATATAAGGTATTCTTTACTCAGTTTATGAAGGGTGGAAAAACGGGAGAACTTAAAACCCTTAGTAAAATTGATGGTATCAGTATATCGAGATGCAGTAAGGACTATCCCTTCTTCAGGAATATGACTGAGGAGGAGAAGGCTGAGCAGACAGTAGAGCATAATTTATTACTAGGCTCACTTATTGAGATTTGCAAGGATAAGAAACAGGGAGAAAAATATCTTATCATTTTGGATGAACTTGTATATCCAATTAACTATGGTCTTGTGGATAAAGATTTAGTATATAAACTGCTTGAATTCTCAGGTGAAGATTATGAGATGGTTGTTACGGGAAGAAATCCCAAGAAATGGCTTCTTGATATGGCCGATTATATTACTGAGATGAGATGCGAGAGACATCCCTATGAGAAGGGGATAGTTGCAAGAGAAGGAATAGAGTATTAAAAAAATAAGGTGTACCAGATTACCTCTGGTACACCTTATAATTTTTATCCTTGAGAGTTTTGGTAGCCTTGATTAAGGCTTCCTCATCGTTAAACTCGATTCGGAGTACGCCCTCCTCAAACTCTCTGTTATTGATAATTCCAATATTCTTAATGTTAATACCCTGAAAAGCAAGGATGCTTGCAATTACTGCAATTCCTCCAGCCTCATCAATAAGATCAACAAATATCTCATAGCAGGTAGTGAAGGATTTTTTCTTAGGAATAAAGAGTGAATCCCT
>DCHE01000026.1:0-26447 GCA_002314775.1 Lachnospiraceae bacterium UBA1760 | reverse complement strand
ATGTATAAATCCATAAGTCTGAGCAGCTGGTCCTTGTTTGACTCACAGATATTCTGCCACATAATAGGGGAGGAAGCAGCCACTCTTGTCATATCTCTGAAGCTTCCTGCAGCTATCGTCTTCATGGTTTCATTATCATCATCGATATTCTTCACCAGGTTTGTAAGGGCAAAGGATATCATATGAGGAAGATGACTTATGGAAGCAGTAGCATAATCGTGAGAATTGTAGTCAAGAATTAATGGTATTGAGCCAAGTGACTTGACAAAGCTCTCAAATTCATCTATCTTTTCACTGTCAGATGCTTTTGTAGGAGTGATAATATAGTAGGCATTTTCAAGGAGATATTCGTCGGAATTCTCTATACCGGTCTTTTCTGAACCAGTCATAGGGTGACCACCGATAAAATTACTCTCCAGACCAAGCCTGATTACTTCCTTGTGAATCTCGGTTTTGGTGCTGCCAACATCTGTGATGATGCAGTCAGCTGAGATTACATCCTTCAGCGCTTCAAGGTACTCAATATTCTTCTTTACTGGTGCGCAAAGGAAGATATAATCACAAACCTTGAAATCGGAGATGGAAAATGGCTCCTCATTATCAATAATGCCGAGCTTATACGCAGTAGTGATTGTCTCCTTACGTCTGGCAGACGCAAATATTTTAATTTCAGGATCATTCAGTCTCGCCTTTTTGGCAATTGAGCCACCAATGAGGCCAAGACCTATAAATCCAATAGTTTTTATAGCCATAGTATAACCTTCAATCGTAGTATTTTAGTCTTATTTTACTTTAACACTTTAGTAAAGTAAAGTGAAAAAATAATATATTTTATTCTTGACTATATAAAATGATTCTGCTAATATATACCTTGCGTGTTTACGTAGAAAGTGTTTTCACTGACCGGGTTTGCATGTACGGCTGCTGCAAACTAATCGTGTCTTGGTCTTTGTGATAACATTCAGAATATATAGTTTATATTATTGTATGGAGGAAATTTAAGATGGCAAATATCAAGTCAGCTAAGAAGAGAATTCTTGTTATCAACAGCAAGACAATGAGAAATAAGATGATTAAGAGCAAGGTTAAGACTCTTGTAAAGAAGGTTCGTGCAGCAATCGAAGCAGGTGATAAGGCTGCAGCAACAGCAGCACTTAAGGTAGCTACTTCTGAGATCAGCAAGGCAGCTTCAAAGGGTGTTTTCCACAAGAATACAGCTTCTCGTAAGGTTTCAAGACTTGCAATCGCTGTAAACAAGATGGCTTAATTAATATTTAGCATAAAAAAAGAACCATTTCGTATGGTTCTTTTTTTGTGCCATTATATGCATATTTATGCTATTCTTTTGTAGGCATATTGATGAGATTAAGAATAAGAGTCTCGAGCGAGCTCTCTCTTGCCTTCGCAGTATCGCCCGCAAGTCCGCTTCTGATTCTGGTGTTTAAATCAATGCACATATCGTAGCACCTGAGAAGTACCTTGTAATCGTAGGCCTTTGCCTGGTTTACGTACTTCTTTGCCGGATATGGGTGCAGCTTCAGAGTAGACACAATCTCATTGAAATCAGAATTATTCTTTTGCATCAGCTTAACCTGAGAGAGAAGATTATAATTTCTCTGGATAAGGGCAAGTATATGCATAGGGTCGTCTCTGAGAAGCAAAAGGTCATTATAAAGTACAACCGCAGACTTCTTATCCTGGTTGGAAATCGCATCCAGAAGTTCAAATATTTTATCCTCAACCTTCTTTGCACATAGCAAATTTACATCGGGTATATCTATTATCTTTTTGTCGTAGCAGTAACCGATAAGCTTTTCGAGCTCATTTAAAATGCTTATCATGTCGTGCTCAGAGTTGTTTAAGATAGCGTAGCAGGCACCGTTTGTAATGGTGAGACCTGCATTCTTTACGTTGCTCTTTATCCAGGCAGAGAGCATATTATCATCAGGAGTGTCGAAGCTAAGAGCACAGCCGTATTTGACTACTGCCTTATAAAGCTTGGTTCTCTTATCAACCTCAGTCTCATGAAAGATAAGTACAGAGGATTCTGGAAGGTTCGGAAGGTAATCAATCAGCTCATCATTCTCTCCGGAATTAAAGAAGCCAGACTCTTCAACCAAAATGACTCTCTTATCCGCAAAGAAGGGCATAGTATCCGCATCTGCAATGATGCTTTTTACGTCAGGCTTTGAATTACTATAGCTTGTGAAATTCATACTGCCATCCTCAGCACCCAGAGCCGAAAGAAGGTTTCCCAAAAACTGCTTTCTTAAATAGGGTTCATTTCCAGTAAAAAGATATAAGGTTTTGAAGGTTCCATCTGCAATGTGCTCCTTGATGACGGTCATTGCAGGTTTTTTATTATCATCGGTATCTTTCTTTGCCATTATTCATTCTCCCCGGCAACATTTTCGTTTGTTTCAGGTGCTTGATTTGCTACTATCTCTCCAATTTTTTCAGGAGTAAGCGTAATTATTGCAGCACGTCTATTTAGCTCCCACTTGATAGGAACTGCGGTCATGCGGAAATAGATCTTTGCCGCATTTGAATAAACTGTTGAGGTTACAGAACGATTATTGCCATTTAATCTGAGTAGTGGGCAGTCCTCACACTCGGAATGCTCAAGCTTAAGGTTTGTAAAGCATTTGCTGCCAACCATTAGCGAAGGAATAATCTCCTTGAGACTTGGGTTGACGTATACAATATCATGGCTTGTCATATCTACAACCATAACCGGACTAGGTATAAACTCAAGTGATGACAGAAGATCTTCCTTGATTGCCTGAATGCTGCTGGACATAAATCTCGCAATTATTGGCTCTGCAAGCATCTTAAAGATAAGGTCAAACTGTTCCTGCTCCTCGATGGTCCACACTGTGTCCTCAGAGGTTGAAGCAAAGGAAATAAATCCTATTGGGCGCTTCTTGTGTGTGATACTGTACTGCATAAATCCAGTAATATTTCTAAAATTAACAGAGGTATCAGGATAGCTGAGACCAGAATTCTGCTGGTTTTCCACATAGAAAATTCCATTTGTGGAAAGCTTTGCAACCTCATCAAATAGAATTGACGGAATCTTCTCCATCAGCTGAGCTTCAGCGTTCGGATCCTTATTCCAAACGTGAGTTGCGATAAGGTTCGAGGTATCAAGTAAATTATTATCGTATTCGAAGAGCATAAGTCTGTCGATATTGTAGTGATTACCGATGAGCTTAAAGGCATTTTCGATAGTCTGATAGGTGTTCTGTCTCATGGCAAGCATATTGACAAGATCCTGAAGGAACTTGATGTTGTCTGCAGCAGAGGAAGCATCGTCAACTGATGCAATAATATCGCCGGCTCTGTTATTGACATATCGTCTTCTCTCAAGGTTTTCGTGGTAGAGAGCGTAGCAGTCCTTGCCGTTAAGCTTTGCCTCGTAAACTGCAGTATCTGCGTGTTCACAGAGTTCATGGTAGGTAATATCTCTCTTTGCAGCTGCAATACCAATACTGAGAGTAGGGACGAAGCCTAAATTCTTTTTCGCAAAGTTCTCCTTAAGCTTTCTAGCTATCTCGGCGGCAGCAGCAGTTGCAACCTCCTCACTGCTTAGGTCGGACATATAGATTGTGAACTCGTCACCACCGGTTCGTCCGGCAATATGATGACTGTCAATAACCTCACGGAAGGTGTCAGCGATACAGATGATAACCTCATCACCAACGAGGTGACCGTAGGTATCATTTACACTTTTAAAATTATCAATATCAAATATAAGAAGGCAGTCAGTACCAGAACCGTCAAAGAAACGAAGCTTATCTCTGATTCGGCCCTCGGTGGTTGTCTTGTTTAAAAGTCCGGTCATAAGATCTGACTCAGCCTTTTTAACGAGAGACTTCTGCTCGATTTTCTGTTTATTAATGTTTCTGAGGAGACCTACAATTCTTGCAGGATGTCCCTCGGAATCTCTTACTGTAGAGCAGGAGCATAGGAACCACTGCTTTCCAGTTCTTGTATTGAGAAGCACTTCTGAAGAGAAGTAATCAGCACCGTTTCTGGTATTTATAAGGATTCTTGCAAGGCTGTCAACCGATTCGCTGCACACAAGACCATATTTGATAAGTGAGGTGCTAGGCTTGTAAAATACAGGCTTTTGAGTGAAGGTTTTTGTAAACTTCTCAGCAAAGGTCAGAATATGATCAGTCATATCGTACTCAAATGGAAGCTCCTCTGTGATATCTGAGAGAATCTCAAATTTCTGCTTTTCAAGGAAGGCAATCTGCTCGATATACTTCAGGTTGGTGATGTCTGTCATAACCATATTGATGACAGGGAAGCCTTCTGAGTTTTCTCCAGCATGGGCAAGGGTTATGTTGACCCACTTTAAGTCGCCATTCTGGCAGGTAATTCTAAGATTTGCCTCTGAATCATGCTCCTCTGAGAGGTCTGCTAAGGCATCAATCAAAAATGCGAGATCAGGCGGATAAATGACAGAGAAGGTATTTCTTCCGAAGCGTGCCTCAAAGTCATAGGCGGTGTAGCCTGTAAGTGAATAAAAGGCCTTGTTTGCCCAAAATACAGAAAGATTATTGTCCAAAAGATGCTTGCTTACACCTGATGGGAGTGAGTTGGCAAAATTATCAAGGTCTGACTTGGCTTTGGTGGTTTCAGCGGCAGAAGCCTCTAAGGCAGTGACATCACTGATTGAGCACTGAAGAACAATCCTGTCCTCCCTGGTAATAAAAGCCTGACCGTTGAAAAGAACAATCTTTTCTGAACCGCCCTTGCAGGTAAGATTAATCTTTGTGTCAACATAGTTTGAAACTGAAAGCCCATTGTCAATGTCATCCATAAGCTGTCTAAAGCTATGACCGCTCATAAGGTCATAGAGACTCCTCTTGGTTCTTGCAAATTCGGAAACTGAATAACCAAGCATCTGACAAAGAGTCTGATCATAATTTATAATTTTATATGGCATGTCTGCCTCTATGATTATAGAAACAGGCTTTGAAACCTGAATATTTGACATAACTATCCTCCAAATAAAGAGTGCTTCTTCATATGCATGACACATCTTTAGAAAACGTTTTTATATGTTTGATTTTAACTTATTTGATTTATATACGCAAGTAAATAACATTCAAAATAATATTCATTTTATTCGAGATTTTTTCTTGTCAATTATGCAGTGTGGAAACGTTTTATTCTTTACATAAAAACTAATAAATGATAAAATGTTAACATATTATGTGTATAAATAATGGTTAGCAAGGCGCGAAGCATTTTGCGAGCTTTAATATTATGTATGGAGGATGTTTATGAACGATAGACTTAATAACTGGATAAACTGGATATTATATGATGAGCTTATCGATGGAAAGATTAACGCACCAAAGCATCTGCTTGGAATTCATGATTTCGGCGATGGCCAGGTTATCACCTGCTATAAGCCACATTCAGTTTCAGTATCAGTAAAGACACCACAGGGTAAGACACTTTATCCACTTGAGAAGGTTGGAGAAGAGGGCTTCTACGGTATTTATTTTCCAACAAAGAAGTTTGAGGGAACAAAGTACAGACTTGTGACTGAGTATATGGACGGAACAACAGTTACATCTGCAGACTGCTATGCCTTTGACGGGGTATTTTCAGATTTTGATGCATATATTTTTGCAGAGGGCAAGCACTATGATATCTATGAGAAGCTTGGTGCACACCCTATGGAGATTGATGGAGTTAAGGGTACATATTTTGCAGTCTGGGCACCTGATGCAAGAAGAGTATCTGTTGTTGGCGATTTCAATATGTGGGATGGAAACCTTCATCCTATGCAGATTCTTTCTAAGTCAGGCGTATATGAAATCTTTATTCCAGATGTAATGCCAGGCGCAGTATACAAGTATCAGATTATGACAAGATATGGGGATATTCTTTATAAGGCAGACCCATATGGAAACTACAATCAGGTTCGTCCGGACAATGCCAGTGTGGTATTTGATATTCAGAATTTCAAGTGGACAGACGAAAAGTGGATTGAAGAGAGAAAGAAAAATGACAGAGTTGCAAGACTCAGAAAGCCTATGGCAATATATGAGTGTCAGCTCGCTTCATGGAAGAAGAAGGTTGAGGACTCTGACTTCGATTTCTATAACTATAGAGAACTGGCCAAGATGTTAGGAGACTACGTCAAGAAGATGGGATATACACATATCGAGCTTCTTGGTATTGCAGAGTATCCATTTGATGGTTCGTGGGGTTATCAGGTAACAAACTACTATGCTCCAACCTCAAGATATGGAACACCTGCAGATTTTATGTATTTCATTGATTATATGCATAAGCTTGGAATTGGAGTTATCCTTGACTGGGTACCAGCACATTTCCCAAGAGATGCACATGGACTTGGAAGATTTGACGGAATGCCTCTTTATGAGCATCCAGACCCACGCCGCGGAGAGCATCCGGACTGGGGAACCTATATCTTCGATTATGCTAGAAATGAGGTTGCAAACTTCCTTACTGCAAATGCTTTATTCTGGGTTGAGAAGTTCCATATTGATGGACTTCGTGTAGATGCAGTTGCTTCTATGCTTTACCTTGATTATGGCAAGAAGGATGGAGAGTGGCTTCCTAACGAGAAGGGTGGCAAGGAGAACTTAGATGCAGTTAAGCTTCTCCAGAATGTCAATAGAATAATGGAGGAGAGAAATCCTGGAGCATATCTTATTGCTGAGGAATCAACAGCATGGCCAGGAGTTACAGCACCTGCTCAGATGGACGGACTTGGATTTCTATTCAAGTGGAATATGGGCTGGATGAACGACTTCCTCGAGTATATGAAGCTTGATCCATATTTCAGATCATTTAATCACAATAGACTTACCTTCAGCTTATCATACACATATTCAGAGAATTACATCTTAGTTATCTCTCACGATGAGGTTGTTCACCTTAAGTGTTCAATGATTAACAAGATGCCTGGAAATGAATTCGATAAGTTTGCAAACCTTCGTACAGCCTACGGATTCATGTATGGACACCCTGGAAAGAAGCTTCTTTTCATGGGTCAGGAGTTTGCTCAGGAGAGAGAGTGGAGCGAGGCGAGAAGCCTTGACTGGTTTGCGCTTGATAAGCCACTTCATAAGGAGATTCAGACCTACGTTGCAGACCTCAATAAGCTCTACACAGCAAATGACAGTATGTATTACAATGATGTAGATCCGATGGGCTTTGAGTGGACAAAGTGTGATGATCCGGATTCGGGAATAGTTGCATTTGTAAGAAGAGGAAGCACAGCTAAGAAGCAGCTTATGTTTATCTGTAACTTTGTTCCAGTTGAGAGAAAGGACTACAAGATTGGTGCTCCATGTATGACAGAGTACAAGGAGGTTCTTAACTCTGATGATACTAAGTACGGTGGACTTGGCAGAACTAACAAGGGCAAGAAGATTAAGGGTGTAAATGAGCAGTGTGATAAGATGGAGAATTCAATCACTCTTGATATTCCACCACTTTCTGTTGTAGTACTCGAGTATGATTACAAGGATACAGAAGAGGCAAAGAAGGAGGAGGCCCAAAAGGCACTTGAGGCTGAGGAAAAGAAGGCAAAGAAGGCCGAGGAGAAAAAGGCAGCTGACAAGAAGGCTTCTGCTAAGAAAACCTCAGAGAATAAGACTGCAGAAAAGAAGACTACAGAAAAGAAGACTGCAGAAAAGAAGGCCTCGACTAAAAAGACCTCGACTAAAAAGACCTCGACTAAGAAGGCATAAAAAGCATTCTGTGTGAAAGGAGGAAAAATGAAAAGAAAAAGTGAGAGTACAGTCGGCTCGATACTCGGTGGAGCATTTTTAATTCTGATTGGAATAGTGTGGATGATAACACATATTACAGATATGGGTGCATTTGGAAAGACAATCGATTTAAACTCCAATCTGAGAAATGATACCAAAGTTGGAACAAGAGTATCGGTTAGTGTGGATGCAGACTTTGGTTGCTTTGCTACACTCGAGCATAGAACAAACGGAATAAAGACTGGCGAGGATGCATATTATCTGGTATGTCTTTATGATGAAAATGACCCTGAGATGTCAGATGTCTATATGAGCCTCAAGGTTAAGAAGAAGGCTGATAAGGAAACTCTTGATAGTATTTGTGATGCTACCTTTGAATATTTGAATGGTACATCTCAGAAGCTTGCAAACCCTGTTATCTTTGAGGGTGTGCTCAAGGAGATGGAGAGTCAGGAGAAGTCCTATTTCAAGTCATGGATGTCAGATATGGGAGCCGACGAGAGTGATATGGAACAGTATTGCAGATATTTTACCATTGATACTACTGTAACAAAGGGAACAGCTATCTTTGATATTTGTATAATGCTTCTGTTAATTGCAATAGGTGTTGGAGTTATAATCTCAACAATTAAGGCAAAGAATAAAAAGAATCAGCTTGTTCAGGCTATGGCAGATGGAGCTAACCCATATATCAATGGTCCTAATCCATATGCAAATGCTTCAAACCAAGGTGATACCAATGTGAATCCATATGTGGATAATACTAATCCATATATGAACAGTGATTTCAACCCATATAATGCAAGCGCACAAGCTGAGGAGACTGGTGATAAGGCGCAGAATTCTGATATGATTAGCACTTCAGGCTATAATCTTACCGGAGACATAAGTAACACTGAGAGTAGCGGCGGATACACACTGAATGGTGAGAAGGTTGACAACAACAATAATTTCTAACTCATAGGAATATTCAAATAGGAATATAAAATAAAAACGCCCCGAAGGGAGCATAAGAGATATAATCTCGGTGCTTCCTACAGGGCGTTTTTGTTCTCTTACTGATGCTTTGTCTGGCGATTAAAGTGTGCTGGCTCTCTGTCTGATGTTCTCCTTGAAATTAATAACATTATGATCATAGGTTTTATCCATCAGTGAAGAGGTAATCATAAAGTCTGCAGTAGCCTTGTTGCTGGCCATAGGAATGTCATAAACCTGGGCGATTCTAAGAAGAGCCTTGACGTCAGGGTCATGTGGGGCAGCGGTGAGAGGATCAGAGAAGAAAATAACAAAGTCAACTCTTCCTTCGACAATTCTTGCACCAATCTGCTGGTCACCACCGAGAGGACCACTGTTGTAGCCCTTGACAGTAAGTCCAGTTCTGTCAGTAATCATTCTGGCTGTAGTACCAGTTCCGATAAGAGAATGCTTAGAAAGAATGTCCTTGTTGGCAAGGCACCATTTGATAAGCTCCTCCTTTTTACCGTCGTGAGCTATAAGAGCAATACTCTTTTTCTCAGGAATTGTAAGCGTAATAAATTCGTTATCCATAAAATTAACCTCCAAAATCTAATAATTTACAAAAATGTATAATAATTACCTTAGTTACGTCAATATTCGCAATCCGCTTACGCTACTTGCTCATATAAAGTCGGTGCTTCGCACCTTACTTTATAAAATATAAATCAAAACCCTCAATATGTATATTAAAAAAAGCATAAAAAAGCTTTAAAATATTACGATTGCAAGAAGCTTAAATCACTGATAAAATAGCTAAATAAGGTCTTAAACCTAAAACAATAAAAAAGGAGAATAAAGATGGCAGACGAGAAGAACATAAACAGTGAAGAAGAAGACACTATCATCGAATTCACTGACGAAAATGGAGAAACTATTGAGCTTGAGCTCATCGATATGATTAGCTACGAGGGCAAGAATTACGTAGCCTTAGTTGAGCCAGATGGAGAGGAAGTATTCTTCTACGAGGCAGTTCCAGTTGAGGGAAGCGAGGATGAGGAGAACTACTACGAGGTAACAGATGATGCTTTAGCTGACATCCTCTTTGACATTCTTAGCAAGAACATCGCTGACGTTTTCGATTTTGAATAAGAAACCTGCTAAAAATGCCAGGCACTATCATGTGTCTGGCATTTTTTCGCCATTCTTCGTTTCTATTATGTGATGTCTTCGTAAACTAGAACCTGCTTTTATGTATAGAAGCAGGTTCTAGTTTACGAAGACATATGGAATACTACGCCGAACAAATGTACGAAAATGCTTGCAAATTAGAACGTACGTTTGTATAATAGAGATATGAATGAAATAGCTAATACATTAACAACTGAAGAAAAGTTAGTCATCCTGGCTGATGCAGCAAAGTATGATGTGGCTTGTACGTCAAGCGGTTCGAGCAGAAAGGGAAAGGAAGGATTCCTTGGGAATGCAGTTTCGTGCGGAATATGCCATAGCTTTGCTTCTGACGGAAGATGCATTTCACTCCTCAAGATTCTTATGACGAATCATTGCATTTATGATTGCAAGTATTGTGTTAACAGAAAGTCCAATGATGTGAAGCGTGCAACCTTTACACCAGAGGAGATATGTGAGCTTACTGTTGAGTTTTATAAGAGGAATTATATTGAGGGTTTATTTCTGAGCTCGGGGGTACTGAAGAATCCGGATTTTACTATGGAGAGAATGTGCGAGACTTTATTGCTGCTTAGGAACAAGTATAAGTTTAATGGGTATATTCATGTGAAGACTATACCCGGAGCTTCGGATGAGCTGCTTGGAACCATAGGATATCTGGCAGACAGAATCAGTATTAATCTTGAACTGCCGACTGAGGAGGGGCTTAAGAAGCTTGCCCCTAACAAAACTATGAAGACCATTCTTAATCCTATGACTAAGGTGAGTGATACCATTGCTTCACATAGAATTGCTATTGGCAAGGATCCGAGGATGGAGAGAAGCAAGGGAAATCTTTATCTGGAAAGCAGTATCTTCCATAGGGATAAGCTGATTGGCAAGGAGAGCGATGCTTCGCTTATGCTGCCGGCAGCAGTTGGGAATACTAAGCTTAGGAAGGCATTTGCCCCTGCGGGACAGAGTACTCAGATGATTGTGGGTGCCAGCGGTGAGAGTGACCTGACGCTTATTGAGACAAGTCAGATGCTTTATCAGAATATGGATTTAAAGAGAGTGTTTTACTCTGCATATATTCCGATTAATGAGGACAGTGCGCTTCCGGCACTTGGAACCCCGCCGCCTCTGCTTAGAGAACACAGACTTTACCAGGCAGATTTTCTGCTTAGGTATTATGGCTTTCAGACCAGGGAGCTTCTCTCTGAGGATAAACCGAATTTCAGCGAACTGGTTGATCCGAAGTGTGACTGGGCTCTGAGACATCTTGGAGACTTTCCGGTTGAGGTATCAACGGCAAGCTATGATAAGCTGCTCAGGGTTCCGGGAATTGGACCGAAGTCTGCAGGGAGAATTGTCTCAGCCAGAAGATACGGAAGCTTAAGCTTTGATAATCTGAAGAAGATGGGAGTGGTTCTTAAGAGAGCGCATTACTTTATTACCTGTGGAGGAAGGATGATGTACAAGACTCCTATTGAGGAGAAGTATATTACGGATCAGCTAACTGGTATATCATCTAAGGAAAACTGGGAGGTTAGTCATAAGAATGAGGAGTATAAGCAGCTTACACTTTTTGATTTTAATGTGAGTTAATCAATGCAAGCTAATCAATGAAAGTTAATCAATGATAGTTAAAGGATGGTGAACCATGCGATATTATACATTTAGAGATAGATTTGAAGATATCATGACTGCAATTTATGATGGCTGGGCATGGGCACTAGAGAACGGTCACGAGAATGTGGGCTTTTTGAAGGAGCCGATTCTTGAGCCAAGACTTTTCGATGAGTATGTACATGTTGATGCTGATTACGAGAAGGTGAGAAAGGTTGTAAGGTCAATTCAGGGAAGTATATCCAGGGAAGCATACATTTGCGTATACTATGCAGCACTTTCCGTGGAGGAGGATTCAATTCAGGCAATCTATGATTTTCTCAGAGTGGGCTTTGCTAAGGGCAGTGAGGTTACAAGGATGCTCACTATTCCAGCAGTGGAAAGGATAATGAAAATCAGAAAGCGAGTTGGAGGAGAGGCTCATTTTTTCAGGGAATTTGCGAGGTTTACGTCAGTCGATAACAGGGTATATGTGTGCCATCTTGAACCGAAAAGCAATGTCATTATGCTTGTTGCCAATCATTTTGCAGACAGAATGCCCTCTGAACACTGGATGATAATTGATGATGTGAGGAGATTTGCCGTGGTTCATCCTATGAACCAGGATAATTATATCAGGTATCTGAGTGACTCGGAGTTTAAGACTCTTAAGGAGATAGAGGAGATGGGGGACAGGTTTACTGATATGTGGAAGGATTTCTTTAATGTCATCGGAATTAAAGAGAGAGAGAATTATGAGTGCCAGAGGAACATGTTCCCAATATGGATGAGAAAGCATGCCGTTGAATTTTGAATTAACGGCATGCTTTTTTAATTACATATTAAGGTCGTTCGCTTTATTGTCAAGCACATCCTGAAGAGTTATTTTTTTCAGGTAGTTTGAGATTACATCATACAGTCCCTTCCAAACAGGGAGTGTCAGACAGCAGTCCTTTCTTTCACAGTCGATTCCGTCATCCTTGATGCATTCTACAGGAGAGAGGCAACCCTCTGCACTGACTATGATATCGTACACTGTGATGTCCTTAGGACTTTTAGATAATCTGTAGCCACCCTGGTTGCCACGAGTGGTGACAAGGAGTCCGCTTTTATTTAAAGAAGGAATTATCTGCTCTAGGTATTTTTTTGAAATGCTTTGTTTTTCGGAAAGATCCTTAAGAGAAATGTAGGAGTCTGCATTTTCCTTTGCAAGCTCTAGCATTATTCTTAATGCATATCTGCCGCGTGTCGAAATTTTCATAGGTATTTCCTCCAACGGTTAATGAAATAATGATAACTCACTGACGTGGTTAGCTTCGATATACAGTATAATAGCATTAGTTATTAAGATAGGCAAGTGAGCCTATCTTTTTCTTGTACAAAATAAATGTTTTTGGTACAATATAAAATTAAGCGATACTATATACTAGCATAGGTTTACCTATATCTGACGAGTATTAGATATGCGCTACAAAGAAAAACTAATTACCTAGGAAAGGAATTTACATAATAATGGGATTATTCGGAAAAGCAAGAGATAGCAGAAAGAATATAAAGCCGGAGATTGAAAAGCCAAAGGACGATTTGTTTGATGATGTTCTTTCAGACAAAAAAGAGGAGAAGGAGTACATTCAGGCAAGAAACATTTTTGAGGCACCACCTCAGATAAGAGTAAATGATATCGTGGAGAGATTTGTTCTTAACGACAGTGTATTTACTGATGAGGTAGAAGGACTTGACTATGCTGAGCTTTCTATTGTCTACAACAGCATCAATGCAATTCTTGAGAAGGCTGATGAGTCTGATGAGAATGTACCAAAGTTTGAGGAAAAAAGAGACAAGGTATTAGAGATTGCAGCCGAGAGAGTAAATGATGCAACTCTTAATTTCATCTGTACAGAGAAGACACATACTCCTTTCAGACTTGAGGTTGATACAATTCTGGCATATATAGATGATATCAGAGCGAAGGAAGTAAAGAAGTATCTTGAGGAGAACAATTCGGAGCAGGGACCATTTTACATTGTTCCAGCTAAGAAGAATTCGGATGAGCTTAAGAAGATGTATAATCAGGGCGCAAAGTATATTGCAGTTGAGGGCTCAAGATTAAAGATAGAGACAAGAACTCTTATTGAGGAAGATATAGAGATGCCTCGCAATGCAAATGCTGTGACAAAGATGCAGTATTTCATGCAGAGAATGCCAATTCTCGGGGACGAGGACAGAGCAAAGTGTAACTATACAATGATTATCGACCTTGCAAATACAGGAAAGAGCAATTTTGTGCCTATTTCATGGGTAGATGAGGAGAAAAAGGGCGAGGGTCCATTTAGAGCAAGGTGCATAAAGGACAGCAATGGAAACAAGTGGGCTGTTCTGTTTACGGACAGAGATGCAGCAGCAAGCTTCTTCAAGGATCATACTGATTATCTGGAGGAGAGTCTTGAGAATTGTTATCTTGCAACTATCAAGAACTCAACGGATATTGCAGGTATTGCAGTAAATCCAGGACGAGAGGGACTGTCTATCACAAGGCTTATGATGGACACCTATTTCAGACCTGAAAGCTTCAAGTCTATCATCGACAAGCATGATAAGTTCTTCCTTATCATGTCAAATGTTTACGGCGGACTTTATCCGGCTGTGGATGCAAAGGGCAATACCTTCCTATATACAAATAGGGTTGATGCAGACAATATGGTTGAGACCAATAAGGAACTGAATTTATTTGTAAAGGAATACTCAAAGGATGAGTTTATTGCTGTGATGAGAACCTGGTATCCTCTTGGTATAGTAAGGATTCTCATTAACGGACGAATCAATGCTACAAGAGATGACTACTTCGAGGATTCAAAGGTTAAAGGAACAGGATATTCAGGAAGCAGTCTTGTTAACACACTCATAAGATACAGCCAGGTTGCTCCTATTCCAAGGGATGAGTATAGAGCTATGGCGCTTACCTACTGGAGTGCTGCAAGCCACACAATTAAGGAGACCTTATTTGTGGTGCCAATGATGTATCAGGGTGAGCAGGAAAAGCATGTAAGAAAGGACAGATGCTTCCACTTTACTGAGGGAGCTATGAAGATATATCAGAATGCGCTTGATTCTGAAAAGCCTTATCCACCATTCTATGGAGGAGAGGAATATAAGCCACTCACGGTTTTGAGTGACAATAAGAAGATGACCTTTAGAACAGTCAGAAATGGAGACAAAGAGTTTGTGCCTCTTTACACAGATGTAGCTTCTATGAGAAGTATGTTTGGTGAGAATGCGAGAGTTGCAATTGTCACCTACGATGAACTTCTTCCAGAGATGGAGAAGATTTCAGGCGGAGTTATTAACCCGGGCGGAGTGTCATTTGCACTTGTTGCGCAGGTTAGAGAGAGTCTTGAGAAGATGGCAAAGGATAAGGTTAAGCTTTTCGTTGCTGATAAAAATGCTGCAGCCGGAGAGAAAACCGAAGCTTCCGATACTACAGAGGAGTAATAAGAGTTAGAATAGCTTATTTATTACGAAAAAAGGAAAAGCAATGGGAAAGTTATATTTTACCAGGCATGGACAAACAGTCTGGAATGTCGAGAACAAAATATGTGGAGCTACAGATATAGAGCTTACAGAGCTTGGTCACAGGCAGGCAATAGAGCTTGGAGAGATTATAAGAGACGGTGATTATGGAATTGATGAGATTCTTTGCTCACCACTCGTAAGAGCAAAAGATACTGCAGAGCATATTGCCGAGGTGACCGGTATCCCGATGAGGGTAGAGGATAGGCTCAAGGAACAAAGCTTCGGAAAATATGAGGGAACTGCCAGAAATGGCGAGATATTTAAGAAGGACAAGTCGAATTTTATTAATCACTATGGAAACGGGGAAACCATGCTGCATCTTTGTCAGAGAATCTACAATTTGCTGGATGATTTGAAAAAGGAAGAGGATAAAACCTATCTTCTTGTAGCTCACAATGGTATTTCAAGAGTGATTGAGTCATATTTTAACGATATGACAAATGAAGAATTTGCGGCCTTCGGTATTAAAAACTGTGAAGTAAAGGTATATGATTTGTCGTAAAAGGGAACATTTTTGCCACTTATAATGACAGAAAGAAAAAAGGAGTTGTTCGAATGAAAAAAACAAAAAGGATACTAACTGCGATTGTTATGTCTGTTTCCATGGCTATAGCAGGTCTTTCACCAATGGGAGCTGCCTTGGCAAAGGGAAATGAAGTATCAGAGACTTCGATGGAGGACAAGGCTAGTGCAAGAGACAAGGAACTGATAGATATGATAGATAATTATCAGTTTACAAGCGAGATAACTGAGATTGACGATGCCTCAGAGGATCCAGGCTCGATGGGCCAGGTTGCCGAGAGCGGAGAAAATCCAGTTAAGGATGGAGATACAGATAACCATAAGGATACTCTCGATATGGGATCAATTACCAGCGAGATTAATAGGGGTGCCTCAAAGAAGATCAGAGCCTGGGGTGTAGATGTTTACAGAGGACAGGGTACTATCGACTGGGTAAAGGCCAAGAATGCAGGAGTTTATTTTGCAATTATCCGTGTTGGTTACCGTGGAAGCGGAACTGGAAAGATCGTAATGGATGGACAGTTCGAGAATAATGTAAAAAATGCAAAAGCGGCAGGTGTTCATATTGGACTTTATTTCTCTGCAACTGCATTGAACGAGGATGAGGCAAGAGAAGAGGCTGCTTATGTAATCAGCATGATAAAGAAGTATGATATTCCAGTTACTTATCCGATTGCTTATGATTATGAGGCATGGGAAAATGAAACCTACAGAAATCATAATATTACCTACCGACAGAGAAATGACTGCGCCTACGCCTTTCTGGATGCAATCAGAGCATATGGTTATACTCCGATGATGTACGCTAGTAAGGGTGGTTTCAGATACAATAATAACTGGGAAGCATCTAAGATGGAGAATATGTATAAGATGTGGGTTGCCCAGTATCCAAAGAACTATACAAGTCATGCTCAGGCTATTCTTGAGGGCGCAGAGACAAGCTACACAGGAAGATATGATATCTGGCAGTTCAGTGATGACGGATTGATTGACGGTATTCCTAATCATACTGATGTTGACTTTGAGTATGAGCCGGGTGTTGGTGTAACCTGTGCGGCAAGAGCATTGTGGATAGATGATGATGGAGGAAATCTTATATCCGGATATCTTCAGGCATATGGAACCTATGGATACACAATGGAATACAGCTTCTGGGTAACAAATGATAAAGGTAAAACCTATCATAAAATTCAGGACTGGAGCACTAATCCAATATTTGACTGGAATCCGAATTTGCAGGGAGATTTAACCCTGGTTGGAAAGGTGCGACTAAAGGAGATGCCTGCGTATGAGAGCTATGCAACAGATACATATTTTATTGGCGTAATCGAGGCTACCTGCCAGATGCCTTACACCGGTCAGGGAGGGGGCTATCTCATAGGCCTTAAGACTAAGGATTATGCGGGAACAGATTTAAAATTTGAGCTTCTCATCTACGACTGTAATCTTCAGACCTGGGTATGGTCTACTGGAATATGTGAGACAGGAACTAATTCATTTTGGGCTTTGTGGCAACCAATATATGGATATTACTGGACCTTATTCAGAGTATATGACAATGACGGAGATTTATTAGAAGAGCAATGCTATGGATTTGTCAATGCATGGTAATTGGATTTATTTTTATAAGATAAAAAATCGAGGAGAATTTGAGGTATGAAAAATTTTCATTTTTCAGTTCCACAGGACATCGTGTTTGGTAGTGGTTCACTAGAAAAATTACCTAAAGTATTTGGCAAAATGGGTGGAAATAAGGCATTTATTATTTCTGGACCAAATGTCCTTTCTAAGGGAATTGTAGACAGAGCAAGGAAGCTCCTTCAGGATGCAGGAATTGAGGTTTCAGTTTTTACAGATATTATTGGTGGACCAACAATAAAGAACGTTGAGAAGGCTGAGGCAGCCTACAAGGCTTCGGGCGCTGATACAATCATTGCAATCGGTGGCGGAAGTGTTATGGATATTTCAAAGGCTGTTGCTACGGTTGCAAGATATGGTGGAATCATTGAGGATTACGAGGGAAGAAATGTTGTTAAGGGACCTGCTGAGGGACTGATATTTGTTCCGACAACAGCTGGTTCGGGTTCTGAGACTACCGGCTATGCAGAGATTATTGATGAGGAGAATCATTACAGATTTTCAGTATTCAGCTTTAATCTTCTGCCTGAGTTTTCGATTCTTGACCCTGAATTGATTCTTGACATGGACAGGGTGAATGCAGCAGAGCTTGGTATGGAGGCAATTACCAATGCGATAGAAGCGTATATTTCTACAAATGCCAACATACTAACAGATTCAATGTGTGAGAAGGCTCTTGAACTTCTTGGCAATAGTATCAGGGCTTATGTTGGAAGAAGAGACGATATAGCTGCTGCGGAGGAGATGCTTGCGGGCTCACTTCTTGCAGGACTTGCAGTATCCTGGACAAGTTTTGGTCTCGCACATGCTATGGCAGGCGCTGTGAATGCCAATTTTGACATTTCCTTTGCAAGAGCAAATGCTCTTTTACTAGAGGAAATCCTTAGCTTAAACAGTGTTTGTGACAAGGGAAAATATTATGAGATATACAGAAGGCTGTTTGGCACATCTATGAAAAAAGAAGATTTCAGGACAGAGATACTTGTACTTGAGATTAATGAGCTTATGAGTGAGATAAAGATTGATACAGATATTGTCTCAGACACAGATAGTGAGCTTATCGATGAGCTGAGCAAGGATGTTATGGAGAATGAGGCAATAGCAAATGTTCCTTACGCAGTGGAAGAGGCTGATGTGAAGGATATTTTAGGAAGACTATTACTTTAGGCTATTACTCTACTCGAATAGAAAGGAATAAAGATGATAAAAAAGAAAATAATAAGTAGTGTGATTGTAGCTGCTATGGTACTCGGTATTATGGGCTGTGGAAAGTCAGATAACAAGAAGGAAGAGACTACTAGTGCAAAAACCGAAGCGGTGACTTCTACAAGTGAAGAGAAAAATTCTGAGACAGAGGCATCTACTGAAGAAGCCTCGAGTGAGGAGAGCAGCTCGGAGAATTCTAATGATGTTTCTGAGGGGGCCTCTGAGGTTTTGTATAAGGGAGAAAAGACATCACTTCCTCAGGATATGGACGGTGTCACCTTAGCAAAGGCCATCGAGGATCAAAGAGGAGCAGAGGACAATGAAATCTATGAAATATTTGCATTAAACAAGGATAAGACTTCAGCTATTTCCTGTGGCTCAGCATCTTCAGAATGGACAGAGGAGATGATTTCTAGTGAGTCAAAGCAGATTATTTCATTTCTTGGATTCTCTGATGAGGATATAGAGTTTGGAGCCTTCAGCATCAGTCTGATAAACTCCAAGGCATATGGAATTGCCGTATTTGCTCCTAAGGATGGAAAGGATGCAGTGATAGCTGATGCATTGTTATCATATAAGCAAATAACTATGGATAATATGCAGTACTATATGGAGGAGCAGTATGAGATTGCTGCAGATGCGAAGATCGGTCAGCTTTCAAATGGTATTATTGTAATGGTTATGTGTGAGGGTTCATCTGATATATACAGTCAGATTACACAGCAGTTGGAAAAGTAACTAAACTATGGGGGTAACTATGAAAAAGTTTAAGCTTAGTAAAAAGATAGCAGCATTTTCACTTTGCGTTGCTATGGCACTTCCTCAGATTTCATACATGAATGTAAATGCTGAGGAGTATACTGATGATAGTGCGACTGCAACAGATGCGGAATATGCAGTTGAGGAAATTGAGACTGAGGAGGAGACAGTTTATGGCAATTACAGCTATGCCAAGCTTCTCCAGTATTCGCTCTATCTGTACGATGCAAATATGTGTGGTACAGATGTGGATGAGAACTCTCTCCTTGACTGGAGAGGCGACTGCCACAAATCTGACAAGACAACCTACAACGGTGTAAGTGTTGATGTCACAGGTGGTTTTCATGATGCAGGAGACCATGTGAAGTTTGGTCTTCCTGAGGCATATTCTGCCTTTGTTCTTGGAATGAGCTACTACACAGATAAGAGCGCATACCAGAGCACTAAGCAGGAGGGACACCTTAAAACTATCACAAACAGATTTGCGGATTATTTAAAGAGATGTGCTGTATACGATGGAAGCGGAAATGTTCAGGCTTACGTGGTTCAGGTTGGTGACGGAAATACCGATCACAACTACTGGGGATCACCAGAGAAGCAGACTACAAGCAGACCAATAAGCTTTGCAACAAGCTCAGCTCCATCTACAGATATAGTAGCTCTTTCAGCTGCAGCACTTACTATGAACTACATGAATTTCAAGGATGCATCAGATCTTACAGCAGCTAAAAAGATATTTGCATTTGCGAAGAAGAATAGTAAGGCAACAGACAAGTTCGCTGGTTCCTTCTACGCTTCATCGGGATGGGCAGATGATTACTGTCTTGCAGCACTCCTTTTGTACAAGGCTACAGGAGATTCATCATATCTCAGTGAGTACAACAGCTATAAGAGTCAGGAAAAGGCAAAAAATGTTTACTGGCCACTTGGCTGGGACAATGTTGCACCAGCTATTGCATATTTCAACAATGATGCAAATAGCATGAAGAACCTTAACAATGTAAGCTATAAAACCTTAGACGGAGTGTACAGATGCTACAATGACTGGGGCTCAGTAAGATACAACACATCAATGCAGTACACACTTTTACTGATTGATAAGCTTAACAAGAGTAGCAGTTACCTTTCAATGGCTACTTCGAACATGAATTATATTCTTGGAGATAATACAAAGAATATCTGCTTTGTCACAGGCTTTGCCTCAAACAGTGCGAAGTACCCACATCACAGAGCAGCCAGCGGATATACAGGCTCGGTACAGGGAACAAAGGCCCAGGCTCACGTTCTTATAGGAGCTGCAGTAGGAGGTCCAAGCACAAGCAACGGATATCAGGATACAGCCAGCAACTATCAGTACAATGAAGTCGCAATTGATTACAATGCAACCTTAGTTGCGGCAGCAGCAGCACTCTGTTCTGCCAAGTCACTCAACTCATCAACTATCGATCCTAATTACTATAGTGATGATAATCAGAATTCTAAGCTTACTACTACAGGAATGTACATAGCAAAGAAGGACAGAACAGGCTTTAACGCAGGCTTATGTATTAAGTACCAGGATGAATCACAGGTTCAGTTCTGCTGGTCCTACGTTGATTTAAATAATCCAAATCAGGAGTATTATCTTACAAACTGGGGAACAGGAAACCAGTGGGTAGGCTTTGTGCCACCTAAGTATGGAGAGTACAAGGTGATCGCAAGGGCAAGAGTTGGAGAAGATAACAGTACAATGGTTGGTGTTGAGGAAACCTACAGCTACCATCCATATATAGAGGGAACCTGTCAGATGCCGAATTCCGACGGCGGATATTTGATAGGACTTAGAAAGTATTCCAACACACCTGAGGCAGTATATAGTCAGCTATTAATTCTTGACTGCACACTTTATGCCCAGGGAAAGCCAGCATGGGTTCACAGCTCAGGCTACGGAGAATTTTATCAGGATGGAATGTGGACAGTATGGCAGCCAAAGTATGGATACTACTGGACACTATTCAGGGTTTATGACGCAAACTACAATATAATAGATGAGGTAGTTTACGGCTTCCAGAATATTTAAATAATTGCTCGCAGGGTGCGAGGCATTTTGCGAGCTTTAATAAGGGGTGACTTTTTTGAGCGAGGAAGAAAAGGATACAGTAAATAATCAGGCTGAGCCCGAGGAAGAAGAGGAAACTTATGATCCAAACAAAATCAATTACAGAGATTCCTTTGATGTAGTTTATTATGAATATGGACAGGCGTTTTATGGAAGCTTCAGGGGAATGCGCTACAGAATAGCAAGAAATCCTCTTGAAAATGTATTCTTCACGCCGAAGGATAAAAGAGGAGAGGCTTTTTTTGAAGGAATAATATGGCCTGAACCAAAATCATTTGCAAATACCGCAGATGACAAAAAAACCACAAAGTTATTTTCCTTCGACAAGGAAGGTAAAAAGGCACTCATTGAGTGGCTAAATGAACAATATTTAGAGAGAAAAGAAGAGTGGGATGAGGCGAAAGCCAACTTCAACGAATAAGGGTTTTACTTATATGAGATTCTATATTGCTGACAATCATTTTTATCATGCAATCCTCAATACCAGTATGGATAAGAGGGGCTTCGACACAGTTGAAGAGATGAATGAATATATGATTGAAAAGTGGAATAAAAAGGTCAAAAAGAAGGATGAGGTTGTAATAATCGGCGATTTCTCCTGGGGAAGTGAGTACGAAACCTGTCAGATACTTGACAGATTGAAGGGGAAATTATATCTTGTGACAGGTAATCACGATAAAACGATTATGAAAAGCGAAAAACTTAAGGAGAGATTCGGCTGGGTTAAATCCTACGCAGAATTATCAGATAATGGCAGAAAGGTTGTACTCTGCCATTATCCTATGTTATTTTATAACGGTCAGTACAGGCTGTCAAAAAATGATGTGCCTCTGACATATATGCTTTATGGTCATGTACATGACACGGATGATCAGAAGCTGATACTTAGTTTTCAGGAACAAATCAGAAATTATAAAAGAGTCCATATGGATGGAGTCGAGAGAGGAATCCCCTCAAATATGATAAATTGCTTTTGCAAGTATTCAGATTATGAACCATTAACCTTAGATGAGTGGATAGAGCTTTATTCTAAAAGGGAGATTGGTGAATAGGCGCACAAAAGGCCGGCGAGGAAGCGCCGGCCGGAGGGGGGGAAGGATTTGTCACCCAAGGGTGACATGTATGAAAAACAAAAAAATGTAAAAAGCTAATTAATATGTTTTCAAGTTCTTTATTTATCTTATGTACTTATACTACAGCATAATTGTGTATTTTGTGTGGAGTTTAAATTAAGAAAAAATGAAGAAAATATGTAATATTGTTTAAATACATAAAATAAGCGGGTTAGTATAAACAATAGTTGATATTACTACGAAAATTGATTGTAAATTAAGTCATTAATTTAAATATATATAACTATAGAAGGTGGAAATGATAATGAAGAAATTAATCACAATTATCGAAGAGAAGATGCAGAAAGCATTTGCTGAGGCAGGCTATGAAGAGAAGTTTGGCCGTGTTTCAGTATCAAACAGACCTGACCTCTGCGAGTATCAGAGTAATGGAGCACTTATGGCTGCAAAGCAGTATAAGTGTAAGCCAATTGATATCGCGACAAAGGTTACTGAGGTTCTTAAAAATGATGAGGCATTTATAAATGTAGATGCAGTTATGCCAGGCTTTATCAACTTCAGCCTTAACCAGAAGTTTTTGTCAGATTATCTTATGGAGATGGCAGGTGCATCAAAATTTGGATGTCTTGATCTTGGAGAAGGCAAAACTATCGTTATCGATTACGGTGGACCAAATGTTGCAAAACCACTTCATGTTGGACATTTAAGACCTGCAATTATCGGTGAGAGCATTAAGAGAATTAAGAAATATGCAGGATACAATGTAATTGGTGATGTTCATCTTGGTGACTGGGGACTTCAGATGGGTCTCATTATAGCATCAATGAAGGAGCTTTACCCGGATATGCCTTTCTTCGCTCCAGATTACAATGGAGAGGAAGTGAGTGAGGTCCCATTTACAGTATCTGACCTTGAGGTTATCTATCCAAATGCATCAAAGCGTTCTAAGGAGGATGAGGCCTTCAAGGAGGCTGCACACGAGGCAACAAAGAAGCTTCAGGAGTATGATAAGGGACATTATGCGCTCTGGAAGAAGATTATTGATATCTCAGTAAATGATCTTAAGCAAAACTATAAGAAGCTTGATGTAGACTTCGAGCTTTGGAATGGTGAGTCAGACGCTCAGCCATACATTCCAGATATGGTTAAGATGATGAAGGAGGGCGGCTTTGCAGTTGAGAGCCAGGGAGCTCTTGTTGTTGATGTATCTAAGGAGGATGATAAGAAGGAGATACCTCCATGTATCATCACAAAGAGCGATGGAGCAAGCCTTTACTCAACCACAGACCTTGCAACACTTGTTGAGAGAGAAGAAAAATATAAGCCAGTACAGGTTATCTATGTAGTAGACAAGCGTCAGGAGATGCATTTCACACAGGTATTCAGATGCGCAAGAAAGACCGGAATTGTAAGACCTGAGACTGAGCTTACTTACATCGGCTTTGGAACAATGAACGGTCCGGACGGAAAGCCATTTAAGACAAGAGACGGCGGAGTTATGCGTCTTGAGAACCTTATCGGGGATATCAATGATGCAGTATATAACAAGATGAGCAAGCAGGAGGGAATGTCTGACGAGGAAAGAAGAGAAATCGCGGACATCGTCGGACTCGCTGCACTCAAGTATGGTGACCTTTCAAATCAGGCAGCAAAGGATTATGTTTTTGATGTAGAAAGATTCACAGAGTTTGAGGGAAATACAGGACCTTACAACCTTTACATGATGGTTCGTATCACTTCAATTTTGAGAAAATACAAGGCAGCCTCAGGAGCAACTGATGAGGATATTAAGTCTTACGTGATTAATCCTGCAGGAACTGATGCAGAGAAGAAGCTTCAGAGAACCTTATCTACAATGAGCGATACTATCGAGGCAGCCGCAGTTGAAAATGCACCACACAAGATCTGTCAGTACATTTATTCAATTGCAGACAGCTTTTCTAGCTTCTACCATGATGTAAACATCATGAATGAGCCAGATGAAGCTAAAAAGAAGGGCTACATCAAGCTCATAACCCTTACTCATGAAATTCTTGCGGATTGCATAAACCTTCTTGGCTTCAAGGAACCAGAGAGAATGTAATTTTGCAAATGCATATAATAATGACGTACCTATTAGCTGAGGAACCTGCATGACAAAGTCATGATACGGAATGCCTCGCTGATATATATTTATACTAGGAGAATAAAAATGGCAAATATAGTAACACCAAGAACACTCTCAGGTTTTATGGAGCTTGCTCCTAAGGATCAGATGGTGTTTGAGAAGATTAAACAGACACTTGAAACCACATACAGATCATTTGGTTTCTATCCAATTGACACCCCGATACTTGAATCCAGTGAGGTTCTTCTTGCAAAGGGTGGCGGAGAGACTGAGAAGCAGATTTACAGATTCCAGAAGGGAGACACAGACCTCTCTATGAGATTTGACCTTACAGTTCCTCTTGCAAAGTATGTTGCAAAGAACTATTCAGAGCTTACATTTCCATTTAAGCGTTACCAGATAGGTAAGGTATACAGAGGAGAGAGAGCACAGAAGGGAAGATTCAGAGAGTTCTATCAGGCAGATATCGATATCATCGGTGATGAATCAATCAGCATTATGAACGACGCTGAGGTTCCAAGCATTATGTATAAGGTATTCACATCGCTTGGACTTGTGGATTTCACAATCAGATTAAACAACCGTAAGGTACTCGGTGGAATCTTCGAACTTATGGGCTTCTCAAATGACGCAACAGACATCATGAGAGTAATCGACAAGCTTGACAAGATTGGCGAGGAGAATGTTAAGAAGGAATTAGCTGACATCGGTGTTTCAGCTGAGTCTGCAGATATGCTTTTATCACTTCTTTCATTTACAGGCTCAAATGAGGAAATAATTGCAAAGCTTAAGGAGTATGAGGGAAAGAGCGAGAAGCTTGATCTCGGAATCTCAGAGCTTTCAGATGTAGTATATTATATGGAAAAGTTCGGTGTAGCTAAGGAGGCCTTTAAGATTGACCTTACTATCGCAAGAGGACTTGACTACTACACAGGAACGGTATATGAGACAACCTTCAACAGACATCCTGAGATAGGAAGCATTTGCAGTGGCGGAAGATACGATGACCTTGCAGGCTACTACACAAACAAGAAGCTTCCTGGAGTTGGTATGTCGATTGGTCTCACAAGACTCTTCTATATTCTTTGTGAGAAGGAGTACTTAAATAAGAATATTAGCGCACCTGTAGATGTGCTAGTAATTCCTATGACTGAGGATTTCACAAAGGCAGTTGAGATTTCAAATGTACTTCGTGACGCCAAGATCAATACACAGATATACTTTGAAAAGAAGAAATTCAAGCATAAGATTGGCTATGCAGACAAGCTTTCAATTCCATACGTTATCTTCCTCGGTGAGGACGAGATAGCTGAGAACAAGGTTAAGGTCAAGGATATGGTAACTGGAGAGCAGTCACTCATTAGCCTTGAGGAGGCAGTTAGCCTTATTGAGAAGGGTAAGCTCAATAACGCAAATGACAAGTGTATTATTCTTGATTAAAAAGGCGTAAAGCAAGAGTCTATACAGACGATTAACTAAAGCATAAAAATTCATTTGCATATCCTATATGTAAGGAAAAAACAGAGTATAAGGGGACTGTATTAGTACGGTCCCCTTAATTTTTATTGAAAAAACAGTTATTAATTTTCAAATATAAACAAAATATAATGAAAAAAGTAAAATGATTATATTGTATTTTTTGGTTTTTAGTATATAATAGTATCGAGTAATTTTTGAATTACTGAAAAATACGAAGAATCGACATCGAAAAAAGATGTGATTACTAATAAAGAAAAGAGGTTTAATTAAATGTCAAAGATCGATTTAAGCAAGTACGGTATTACTGGTACTACAGAAGTTGTTTACAACCCATCATTTGAATTATTATTCGAGGAAGAGACAAAGGCTGGTCTCGAGGGATATGAAGTAGGACAGAATACAGAGCTTAACACAGTTAACGTTATGACAGGTGTTTTCACAGGACGTTCACCTAAAGATAAGTATATCGTTATGGATGAGAACTCTAAGGACAC
>DCHE01000039.1 GCA_002314775.1 Lachnospiraceae bacterium UBA1760 | reverse complement strand
TTGATGCTGCGTATTCCACAACACCATCATTCCATATTGAACTCTGTACTTCTCCAACATGAGCTCTTCTTAAGAAGAACATGCAGATACGGCTCTGACCAATTCCACCTCCAATTGTATATGGAAGTTCCTTATCAAGAATAGCCTTCTGGAAAGGAAGCTCAGCTCTTTCTGGACATCCTGCGATCTCAAGCTGCTTCTTAAGGGAATCCTCATCAACTCTGATACCCATTGATGAAAGTTCAATGCTTCTATCAAGAACAGGGAAATATACTATAATATCCCCATTAAGATCCCAGTCATCATAGTCAGGTGCTCTTCCATCATGTCTTTCACCTGAAAGGAGTGCTCCGCCTATCTTCATAATGAACACAGCACCATGTTCTTTAGCAATAAGATCTTCTCTTTCCTTAGAAGTCTTATCAGGCCATCTATCCTCAAGCTCCTGAGTTGTAACAAAAGTAATATCCTCTGGCAGTATTCTGTCAATCTCAGGATACTTATTGCAGAGATAATCCTCCGTCTCCTCAATAGCTCCATATATTTTTTTAACTATTGCTTTTAATGTGTCAATATTTCTCTCAGACTTGTCAATTATTCTTTCCCAATCCCACTGATCAACATAGATTGAGTGGAAATTATCTGTATCCTCATCACGTCTGATTGCTGTCATATCAGTATACAGACCTTCACCATGTGAAAATCCATACTTCTTAAGAGCCATTCTTTTCCACTTAGCAAGGGAATGTACTATTTCAACTTCCTTATCATCATGCTCTTTTATTCCAAACTTTACTGGTCTTTCTACACCGTTAAGATTGTCATTAAGTCCTGACTCTGGTGCTACAAATAATGGTGCAGATACTCTTGTAAGATTAAGTGCTTTTGCAAGAGCAACCTCAAAAAAGTCCTTTACTTCTTTAATCTGAATTTCTGTTTCCCTGATTGATCTTGGGCTTTTGTATCCCTCAGGAATATAAATACCTTTCATTTTACTATCTCCTTATTTTTATCTATCTCCATTGATAGAAAAATAAGCCGTATTTAATAATACGACGAATATGCAAATGCATATCACATCTGATGGCGAACTACCTTGTACTCGTCATTGAACACAAAATAGGGGCACTTATAATTAGAGTTCTGAATCAAACGGCCATACTCGTCCTCATCAAGTTCCATCTGGCAGTAATACTCCTCGAACTCCTCATCATATATGAAGTTTCCACATGATTCGCAATTTACATCACTCATAACAAACAGTTATTATATCATAATCTTTTATCAGTCGCTATACTGATAATATTAAAGATGAAAAAAAATAGGCTTCTGGGAAACCCAAAAGCCTAATCTCTCTTAAATTAATCCTGAGGGATGATTTCTTTCTTGTTGTATGAGCCGCAAGCCTTGCAAACTCTGTGTGGCATCATAAGCTCGCCGCACTTTGAACACTTAACAAGATTTGGAGCAGTCATCTTCCAGTTTGCTCTTCTCTTATCTCTTCTTCCCTTAGAAGATTTGTTCTTTGGACAAATTGACATGTATACACACCTCCTTATCGAATAAGTTTCGATATTTAAATGGCATATGCCATCAAACAATCATCATTTATAGACGCCAACAGACGTCACTTGCAATATAATACAATTCCTAGCACCTTTTGTCAACTATTTTTTCTTATATATACAAGATAAACATTCAGGTATTACTATTATGGCTGATACCCACATAACCTCGTTTCTTAACATCAGTCCTCATCTATAGGACTTTAGACAGGAATTCTTTAAGTCTAGGATTCTTAGGATTGTCAAAGAATTCGTCAGGTGGAGCGCATTCTGCAATGACTCCTTCATCTATAAACACTACTCTTGTAGCAACTTCTCTTGCAAATCCGATTTCATGTGTTACAACAACCATTGTCATTCCTGCCTTGGCAAGTTCCTTCATAATTTCAAGAACCTCTCCAACCATTTCTGGATCAAGTGCTGATGTTGGTTCATCGAAAAGAATAACATCCGGATTCATTGCAAGGCTTCTTGCTATTGCCACCCTCTGCTTCTGTCCGCCTGAAAGCTGACTGGGATAAGCATCTGCCTTATCAACAAGCCCAACCTTTGAAAGGAGATCCTTTCCTGTCTTATCAGCCTCTACTTTGGAAACAAGTCCCAGTTTCACAGGAGCTATTGTTAAATTTTCAAGAACAGTCTTATGTGGGAAGAGGTTAAAATGCTGGAATACCATTCCTATCTTCTGGCGAAGTTTATCAACATTTACACCTTTTTCATTTATTTTGCTACCTTCAAAGATAATATCTCCGTCAGTAGGCTTTTCAAGCAGATTCAGACATCTGATAAATGTTGACTTTCCACCGCCCGAAGGTCCAAGTACTACTAATACCTCGCCCTCATGGATATCCACATCAACGCCCTTTAGCACCTTATTGTCACCGAAGTCTTTTTTAAGACCTCTGACCTCAAATAAAACTTTATTCTCTGTATTATTATCGTTCACTTGCACGTAACCTCCATTCTATCTTCTTTGCAACTGCCTGAAGTCCACATACAATTACAAGATAAATAAGTGCAACTGCAATCAGCGGAAGGAATGCCTCATATGTACGGCTTCTGATAATATCGCCACCCTTTGTAAGATCCATAAGTCCAATATATCCACATACTGATGTTTCCTTGATAAGAACAATAAGTTCGTTCATTAGAGCTGGAAGAACATTTTTAATAGCCTGGGGAATTATGATATATCTCATTGTCTGTCCATATGTAAATCCAAGGCTTCTTCCTGCCTCAAACTGGCCTCTGTCGATAGACTGAATTCCACCTCTTACGATTTCTGCAACATAGGCACCGGAGTTAATACCGAAAGTAAGTATTGCCACCATTATCTTATTTGTTGATGATGCAAAAATAACGTAGAACATAATAAGGAGCTGTACCATTACAGGTGTTCCTCTTATTACAGTCAGATATACATTACAGATAGCATCAAGTATCTTAAGGTTTCCATTTCTCTCATGAGTAGTACGTACTACTGCAACAAGGAATCCAAGGAGTATACCAAGCAAAACAGCAAAAATTGTTATTACAAGAGTATTTCCCAATCCTCTTACAAGATACAGATATCTCTGTTCATCAATAAAGTTTTGTGTAAATCTCTCAGCAAAGCTCATGATTTTACCCTTCCAGAAAAAATAATATAAATAAAAGCAGGTCCCTGAAAACACAAGGACCCACTCATTATATCACACTATTTCATGCATACAAATTGTTTATTTATGCAAAATAAGACATTTTATATACATACTCATTACAAATTTTGCTTATTATTTTCTTACAATAATAACCTGAGTAGCTGTTGTGTATGGGTCTGTGAAGTCAATATTCTTAAGTCTGTCTTCAGTAACTGTCATACCTGCAGCACCACATGTAGCCTTACCTGACTGAACTGCTGTAATGATTGAATCAAAT
>DCHE01000022.1 GCA_002314775.1 Lachnospiraceae bacterium UBA1760 | reverse complement strand
GGACACCCGAAGGACACAAGCAAAAAAATAAGAGGAGAAGGATTTCTCCTTCTCCTCTTGGAAAGCCTTGATTTCGGCGTTTTTCTTAAGCAAAGTATCTCTCAAGAAGTCCTTTGAAAGCTTTTCCGTGTCGAGCTTCGTCACGTGCCATCTCGTGAACTGTATCATGGATTGCATCTAGGCCTAACTCCTTGGCTTTCTTTGCGATTGCCATCTTGCCGGCTGTTGCGCCGCACTCTGCTTCTACTCTCATCTCGAGATTCTTCTTTGTGCTGTCTGTGATTACTTCTCCGAGAAGCTCTGCAAACTTAGCTGCATGCTCTGCCTCTTCGTAAGCTGCCTTCTCCCAGTAAAGGCCGATTTCAGGATAGCCCTCACGGAAAGCTACTCTTGCCATAGCAAGGTACATACCAACCTCTGAGCACTCGCCGTTGAAGTTGTCACGAAGTCCCTGAAGAATCTCTGGGTCAACACCCTGAGCAACTCCTACTACATGCTCTGCTGCCCAGTTAAGCTCTGTGTCCTTAACCTCATTAAACTTTGAAGCAGGAACTCCACACTGTGGACACTTCTCTGGTGCTGCATCTCCTTCATAAACATAACCACAAACTGTACATACAAATTTCATCTTATAAATACCTCCTTAATTATAATAATTGACAATCCACTGTCATTATATCTCATCCAAACAACCTTATGATTAGTACTCGATTATTCTTCAGTCTGCCATACATATTATACAATTTTATTTGATAATTTTCAATAAAAAAGCAATGAAATTGTAGCAAAAAAGGAATAAGAAACATCCTCATAAGAATCATTATATCATTAGCTTTCCTAATTCAGCTTCTCAACTAATTCGGATAATTTCATACCATTTGAGGCCTTCACCAAAATGACATCCTCTGGTTTAAGATTCTCGTTAAGATACTCAGCTGCTGCCTCCTTATCCTTGAAGAAAAGCACCGAAACCTTCTCCTTATCACAGGCATCTGCAATATCCTCTGCGAGTTCACCAACCGCAACAAGAATATCTGTCTTAGTATCCTTTACATACTCGCCAACCTCTCTATGGTATTTAACACTATTATCACCAAGCTCATACATATCACCGAGTACCGCATACCTCTTACCAGAACACTCGATATCTGAAAGAACATTAAGACTCGCCTTCATGGAATCAGGACTTGCATTGTAGGTATCATCGATAATAATATACCCCTTCTTAGACTCAAAGACCTTCTGTCTTAATCCCTTGAAGCTTGAAAATGCCTCCGCTGATTTTCTGATATCGTAGCCCATATAATCAGCTATAGCTATTCCAACAAGCGAATTTAGTACATTGTGTCTTCCCATAGCAGAAAGCTTAACCTTAATTCTGTCTTCTCCATGGACATAATCATAGGTATTGAAGCCATCCTCAAGATGAATATTTTCCGCCCTGTAGTCACAGCCCTCGCTAGTACCATAATAGAAGGTCTTCACCTTGTCATTTACCTTTGCATTTTTCAAAAGCTCATCGTCACCATTAAGGAAAATGACTCCATTTTCATCCATATCTCCTGCAATCAAAAGCTTTTGTCTGCAGATATTCTCCCTGGTTTTCATAAACTCAATATGAGCCACACCAATCATTGTGACAACTGCAATATCAGGCTTTGCCATATCTGTGAGCGACTCCATATGTCCCTCTTCACTGATTCCAAGCTCAAGCACTGCAACCTCACTGTCCCTGTCGCACATTCTAGACAGAGTAATAGGAACTCCTATCTGAGAATTAAGATTGCCCTCAGTGTGGTAAACCGGAACATTTGCCAAAAGCGCTGTTGTAATCATCTCCCTGGTTGTAGTTTTTCCAACACTTCCAGTCACGCCGACAACAGGTCTTTTGTACTTTGTTCTGATATATCTTCCTATTCTTCTTAGTGCAAGCTCTGTATTATCTACAAGAATATAGGATTTTCCCTCTTCATATTCGTCTAACTCTCTGTCGGTCAGAGTTGCATTTGTAACCTTCATTGCATCTGGTATATACTTATGCGAATCCACTCTCGCACCAATAATAGGGACAAAGAGAACTCCTTCCTCTATTTTTCTCGAGTCAATATTAAGATCTCTAACTTCATCAAATGGATTTCCACAAAGAAGTCTTCCACCTGTTGCATTTACAATTTCTTCTATTTTAACATTCTTCATCTTTTTACCATTTCACAGCTTTCTTTATCATCCTAAAGTGAGAAAAATACTTCGTGCATTTCTCACTTATTTGAATTAATTAATCAAGATATACGATAGCCCTGCCTACCTTATCTGAAGTATCCTTACCTACAAGTATTTCAGCAAGCTTAAGTCCAAAATCTATCGCTGTACCAAGGCCTCTGCTAGTAATGAAATTTTCGCTAACTACAACTGGCTCAAAGCTCTTCTCTGCGCCCAGAAGTCCATCCTCCATTCCAGGATAGCAGCAGGCCTTCTTGCCCTCAAGCATTCCCTTTCCACCGTACACTGTCGGAGCTGCACATATAGCTGCAAGGTATGTTCCCTTTTTGCAGTGATATTTTAAAATCTCATCAAGCTTAACGCTCTCCTTCAGATAATTTGTACCAGGCATTCCACCAGGAAGTACAAGCATATCTGCATCCTCATAGTTTCCGTCTAATTTAGAGTCCGCAAGCACTCTCACCTTATGTGAGCTTGTGACACACTCCTCACCTGTGATTGATACTGTCTCAATATCTACTCCAGCTCTTCTTAAAATGTCGACCACAGTTAATGCCTCGACCTCCTCAAATCCATTTGCAAGAAAAATATATGCTTTTTTCATCTCTTTCGCCTTTCTTTTTTTATAGAATTATCGCTAAAATAATAGTATACTAGATATCAGTCTTAGTCAATTAAAGGAGGACAAAATATTGGAAATCGAAAGAAAATATCTCATAAAAGAATTACCTGATAATTTAGACTCGTACGAGCATCATTTGATAAAACAGGGCTACATCTCAACCCTTCCAGTAATAAGAGTCAGACAAAAGGATGATTCAATGATACTCACAGTCAAGTCTGCCGGCTTACTTGCAAGGGAGGAGTTCGAGCTCCCACTCACAAAGGAACAGTTTGATAATTTAGAAAAAAAGGTCGAGGGCAATATCATTTCAAAGACAAGATATAAAATTCCCTTCGACGACGGATTAACCATTGAACTCGACGTGTTCCATGATCTTTTCGAGGGCTTTATCATGGCCGAGATTGAATTTCCGTCAGAGGAAGCCTCAAAAAAATATAACCTCCCTTCCTGGTTTGGAAAAGAGGTTACATATGATTCTAATTTTCACAACTCAAACCTTAGCAGACTTTCCAAGGCTGAGGCAGTTTATTTTGTTGAAAGCTTAGAATAAGCTAATCAAAATTTGACCCTTGAGGCAAATATTCCTTAAAGCTTGCTTTTACAATCAAAATTGAAGTCACTACGCCAGCTATGCTAACAAGTGTAGCTGGCAACATTTGTCCTAGACCAATGTTAAGATTAACAGCAAGTATTCCTATTGTCTGCGCATATATACATATTTTTATCAAGGCTCCACTTGAAAGTCTGAGTCCTGACTGCCTGTTAAAATTCGATGCAAATATCATATAAAATAGAGCAAGAATCAGATATCTCATCGTCATTTGGATAAATGTAACAATAAAATACGCAAAGAAAAATCCATAAATATACGGTACTATCCCTACCAAAGTCTCATTGTCCGTACCCTCCGAGAAAATATTACTTATCTTCCCAGCCATAAAAGTCACATTCTTCCCATTGTCTCTGTAAAAAATAGCATATGAACTTCTTGTAAATGCAACGTAGGTCATATTGTCAGAAAGCTTCATATCCTCCACGTTATCTACTGCAGGGTCAATATAAAATGTCGCGCCAGTGGTTGTTATCTGGAATTGTTTCTCAGCAATCAGCTTCCCATCTGTCACACGAAAGCTCGGTATTTTATTTCTAAACAAATTCTGAAAACCGCCAAATCCAGCCACCGTTGCAGCTGTCGGTATCACAAACACCAAAATGACAGTTATAAGGATAAGTACAATATAGTATTTTACAAAGGATGTCTGCCTTGCCTCTGTCATATCGATAAGTGTTTTAGGTTTTGTTATCGAATTTACAAGCTGATCAATAAATCTGAGTCTTCTTTCGCAGAAGGGATTTTTAACCTCATCATCATTTTTGAGAGGCTCTGCCTCTTCACTTCTGTTATTTAATTGATTGTTATCATTATCCTGGTATTTCATAGTTACTCTCCAAAATACAATACTTAATACAATCTTTAATACAGATTTTAAAAAAGTCCAAAGTGTTTCATTGCCTTATATATTCCGCCATCCATAACATCCTCGGTTATGTAGGAGGCTTTTTTTCTAACCTCATCACTGCAGACCTTCATCGCAATACTGTTTGGCACATACTCAATCATCTCAAGATCATTGTTGCTGTCACCAAATACATAAGCATTTTCAAGCGGAATATCAAAATAGTCAAGCAGATATTTTATTCCTGTCGCCTTTGAAAAGCCATGCGGAACAACCTCGACAAAGTTTCCTTCACGGTCAATTATCATGAAATCCTTGCCAATATCCTTCCTGAACCCATCGATATCACTGTTTTCATCATACCATGCAGCAAATTTATCAAAAATAAAGTCACTATCCTCAATGTCCGAAACCATCTTTCTGTTCATCTTTTTAAAATACTCAAGAATCGGATTATCATCATTTAGCCTCATTGTTCCATCATAGCCATTCTGCTCTGCATGCTCAAAAAGTGCAGCAAAGCCGTACCTTCTGCATTTTCTAGCAATTTCCTTACAGTAATCCTGCTCTAAGGTATGATGAAAAAGCTCCTCATCATTATAGATGATATGAGTTCCACAGCCACATACTATGCCGTCGAAGCAATCATTAAATATAAAATCCTCAACATTAGCTCTGACTCTGCCAGTATTAATAAACATCAAGTGTCCATTTTTTCTGGCATTTCTCAACGCTTCCTTTGCGTCCTCGGGAAATGTTCTTTTTCCATCATTTGTAATGAGTGTTCCGTCAATATCAAAAAATAGTATCTTCCTGTTATTACTTTCCATAGTTCCCCTATTACATTGTCTTAAGTAAATTCACCATCTCAATAGCTGAGAGTGCACAGTCATAGCCCTTGTTACCAGCCTTTGTGCCTGCTCTCTCTATTGCCTGCTCGATGTTCTCTGTTGTAACAACACCGAATAATACAGGAATTTCAGACTCAAGTCCTACCGATGCAACGCCCTTTGATACCTCGTTACACACATAGTCATAATGGCTTGTTGCTCCTCTTATTACTGCACCAAGACAGATAACTGCATCGTACTTTCCTGACTTTGCCATCTTCTTTGCAATGAGAGGAATTTCAAATGCTCCTGGTACCCAGGCAACTGTAATATCCTCATCCTTTACATCATGTCTTGTGAGGCCATCGATTGCTCCGCCTACTAATTTATTTACAATAAACTCATTGAATCTGGCTGCAACAATACCAACCTTCATTCCTTCTGCTACTAACTTTCCTTCTAACTTCTGCATCTTTTATCCTCCTTAAGAATTTGCTAATTAACTTGTTAATGTCTTTGTTAATGTCTTTATTAATACATTTACTAATATATTTATCAAAATATTTATCAAAATATTTATCAAAATATTTACTCTAAATTATCTAAGATATGACCCATCTTATCCTTCTTTGTCTTAAGATAGAAAATGTCACTTGGATTTGGATCTATCTGAATTGGAACTCGCTCAATTATATCAAGATTGAAGCCCTTAAGTCCGTAAATCTTCTGTGGATTATTTGTAAGAAGTCTTAGCTCTCTGATTCCAAGATCTACAAGAATCTGAGTTCCAATAGTATAATCTCTTGCATCCTCAGGGAAGCCAAGCTCGAGATTTGCCTCAACTGTATCCCTTCCCCTGTCCTGAAGCTCATAAGCACGAATCTTATTGATAAGACCTATGCCTCTTCCCTCCTGTCTCATGTAAAGAAGAACTCCTCTTCCTTCCTTTGCAATCATCTTCATAGCTGCATCATACTGCTGTCCACAGTCGCATCTTGCTGAACCAAGAGCATCTCCGGTAAGACACTCAGAGTGAACTCTGCAAAGAACTGGCTTTCCATCTGTTATATCGCCCTTTACAAGAGCAACATGGTGCTCACCATTCAGCTTATTGATATATCCATAGATAGTAAATTCGCCGTATCTTGTTGGCATCTTGGCCTTTGCCACACACTCAACAAATACTTCATGCTCCTTTCTGTATCTTATGAGCTGCTCGATGGTTGCAATCTTTAAGCCATGGTCCTTTGCAAACTGAACAAGGTCCTCAAGTCTTGCCATGGTTCCATCGTCCTTCATAATCTCACAGCAGAGTCCTGCAGGCTTAAGTCCGGCAAGTCTCATAAGATCAACCGTAGCCTCTGTATGTCCAGGTCTCTCAATTACTCCACCTTTTTTTGCCTGAAGCGGAAACATATGTCCCGGTCTTCTAAAATCAGCTGGCTTTGAGTTTTCATCAACAAAAAATCTTGCTGTTATACCTCTCTCAAGTGCTGAAATACCTGTTGTTGTACTCACGTGGTCTATTGAAACCGAAAATGCAGTACAGTGATTGTCAGTATTTGTTATGCACATCTGAGGAAGATTAAGCTTGTCCGCAATGCTCTCATCCATTGGCATACAGATTAATCCCCTTGCATACTTAGCCATGAAATTCACATTCTCTGTTGTTGCAAATTCGCAGGCGCAGATTACATCGCCCTCATTTTCTCTGTTCTCATCGTCCATAATGACAACATTTTTACCATTTCTTAAATCCTCGAGTATTTCTTCGATTGAATTAAGTTCTACCACAATTGTTCCTCCTTTTAAGCTCACAAAAACGCTCCGCGCAATGCTCGCACTATATATTCACATTCTACAGAAATCCATTTTCAGCAAGAAAGCTTGCAGAAATAGAACTCCTTTTAGTATCATTTTTACCCTCTGGCTGGTATGCTGAAAGAAGCTTTTCAACATACTTTCCAACCACATCATTTTCCAGATTTACCACACTTCCAACGCCTTTTTTCAATAAAGTCGTCTCATCTGCGGTATGTGGAATAATAGAAACCTTAAACACCTTATCATCAATATACGCAACTGTAAGGCTAATTCCATCTATTGTTATTGAGCCCTTCATCACAATCAATCTCAGAATGCTTTCATCCGCAGATATTGTAACCCATATTGCATTATCCTCCTTCACATAGGAGGTGATAACTCCTGTTCCGTCGATATGTCCCGAAACAATGTGTCCGCCAAATCTTCCATCGGCCGCCATCGCCCGTTCAAGATTTACCGCGCTTCCTTTTTTTAGCTCGGCCAGTCCTGTTCTTCTCACTGTCTCCGCCATGACATCCGCAGAAAATGTGTCGGCTGTCATTCCCGTAACAGTAAGACAGACACCATTTACCGCAATACTGTCACCGAGCTTTGTATTCTCAAGAACTTTTTTGGCCTTTATATTAAGGACTGCAGACTTAGTACCATGCTTTATGCTTGATACCTCTCCAATCTCTTCAATAATCCCTGTAAACATCCTATCACACCTTCTATTCTATACGTTTTCGAAGAGTAATCATTATATCCTCTCCAACTGTTTCTGATTCGCTCACAACAAACTCAAACGCATCCTTGACCTCATCAATTCCGCATCCCATAACCGGACTTTTGGCATCTCTTCCACCAAATATCTTAGGTGAAACAAACACTCTTAATTCATTAATCAGACCTTCCTCTAGCATACTGTAGTTGAGGGTTCCGCCACCTTCGAGAAGAATACCGTCTATCTTAAGATTTCCAAGCTCTTTCATAAGCACTGACAGGTTGAGCAATCCACCCTCTCTCTCAGGGACTGGCAAAACCTTCACTCCCAGGTTAAGAAGCTCCTTTTCCTTCTCAGAAGCATCTTTAAGATTTCTCTCGCTAGTAGCAACAATAAGAGGAATATCCATAGCCGACTGAACAAGCCTTGACCCGATTGGAATTCTAAGTCTGCTGTCAACAACTATCCTCACCGGATTCCTTCTGTTAGTATCAGTAACAGTTTCTGGTATTCTGCAGTTAAGCATCGGATCATCAGACAGAACTGTGTTAATTCCCACCATTATTCCAGTAAGCTCATTTCGCATCCTCTGAACTCTGTTTCTCGATTCCTCACCGCTAATCCACTTACTCTTACCTGTTTTAGTTGCAATCTTACCATCTATAGTCATTGCATACTTCATCACAACATAGGGAGTTTTCGTTGTAATATAATGAAAGAACACATAATTCAAAGCATCACATTCCTTCTTCATCATATGAGTGTGCACCTCAACTCCATGCTCTCTCAGGTATTCAAAGCCTTTTCCAGAAACCTGTTCATTAGGATCATCTGAGCCCACATAGATTGTTTTGATCTTATGCTCAACAACCGCTATGCAGCAAGGTGGCTGTTTCCCGTAGTGGCTGCAGGGTTCTAAGGTAACATACATCTCTGCACCCTCAGCATCCTCAGTCAGATTTTTAAATGCATTTCTTTCTGCATGAAGTTCACCATACCTTTCATGGTAGCCCTCACCGATAATTCTGCCATCCTTTACAATCACAGCCCCAACTAAGGGATTAGGATTTACTGCTCCAGCGCCCTTCTTTGCAAGCTCAATCGCTCTAAGCATATATCTTTCTTCAAAACTCATAACCAAAACACCTCTGTCTAATTCCAGTAAAAATATCCCGAATAAGATAAAAGTCCCCCTGAAATAATCAGGGGGACGGATTAAACCCATTATTAGTATTCTCAAATAAAATATAAAATATTAATAATATCAACTATTCCATCCAGACTCGTCATATGACTTACTGTCGGCTTCGGAATTACACCGAATCATGCAAAAATGCTCGCGGGCTGTACCGCCGGTCGGGATTCTCACCCTGCCCCTAATTGTATAAAATTATAAGTAACTGATGTATATCTATTACTCTGTCTTTCCGATTGAAAGGAAACCACCTTCATTTGCTCTAAGAAGTGAAGCAAGACCGATATTTCTTCTTGAACCTTCTGTCGCAACATAAATCTCACCAGTCTCAACAAGTGACTTAGCAATCTCAGTAACCTTATCCTTGAAGAGCATCATCTCTCTTCTGTCTCTAGATGAAAGCTTGAATAAGTACTGGTTCTTTGAGCTGATAAGAAGAATGCTGTATGAATGAACATTATTCTTTGTATCTCTCATACCAGAACCAATCATTCTAGAGTTGGCAATAATAATCTCAGCAGACTCATCTGGAAGATACTCAGAAAGAATCAGCTTGTAAATCTTTAAGTAGTCATCCTCAGAAGAAACATTTACAGGAAGCTCTGCAACCGCAAATTCAACTACTGAGTCAGCAAACTTAATTGTACCACCATCATCATTGATAACTGCAGTACACTCCTTTGGAACAATAAGTCTGAAGAACTTATTCTCAATAACCTTCTGATCGCTATTAGACTCCTTGATAACAAGATCTGGATAAGTCTTCTCAAGCTTATTCATGGAAATGATTGCTGCATCCTCTCCAGTCTCTGCAAGGTCCATAAGCTCTGCATAAAGCGAAACAACGCTTGGTGTAAGGTATCTTACAAGCTCTACAATCTTATCAACAGCTGGAACATAACCCATAGCTGCATTCTCAAGGTAAAGCTTAATTACATCCTCTGTAGAAGCTCCCTTGCTTTCCTTAAACTGAATAACCTTAAAGAGGTTATCCTTATCAAATCCATCATAGCCCTTGTCGTAGGCCTTCTCAAAATACTTAAGTGCCTTTGGCTCACCCTTGAAATCTGGTGCAGCTTCTTCTCTCTGGTAAATCTTACCAAGCTCATAAGCCGCCTGATAGCTTCCAAGTCCAAGAGCCTCAAGGAATGCCTTCTCAATATCATATGAGTTAGCGATGTAGAATACCTGAGCCTGCTTATTGAGAGCAACCTTGAGTGCTGTAGTACCAGAACCAGCCTGTACTGCACGCTCCCACTTCTCAACACACTGCTGAAGGTCCTCGCCCTTAAGCTCCTTGATATCCTTAATATAAGCCTCGGCCTCGCGGATACCATTATTCTTAGCTTCCTCAAAATATGTGAGAGCCTTCTGGCCATCACGCTTTGTTCTAAGCACACCATAGTAGTAGAATCTACCAAGGTAGAACGCAACTCTCTTGTGACCAAGTCTGTGTGCATTCTCATACCAGTTAAGAGCCTTCATGTAGTCCTTAAGCTGCTGGTCATAAACTGTACCAAGAAGGAATGCAAGATCTGGATCCTTTGTAGCCTCAAAGAGCTGCTTAGCATAGCTGATTGTCTTCTCAATATCCTTGTATGGAGAATCATCATCATAATATAAATCAATTAAAAGGTAGCTGGCCTTGATGCTTCCAAGCTTAAGTGCCTGCTTAGCAGCGGTCATGGCTCCCTCGTAATCCTCTAAGTAATAGCAGTAAACAGCCTCGCTGTAATACTGATTGTCTTTTCTGTTAAGACTCTGATCAGAAACCATTGTTGGATCAACAAATGCAAATGAGTTAGCTGTCTCGAAGATAATCTCCTCGTACTGCTCAATAATCTCCATTGTTGCACACACGAATCTCATACATGCAAGACGACGGCCCTGATAGAAGGCAAATGTAACAATACCCTTATTCATCTCTTTATGATAGAAGGTTGTACAGATACCGTCCGCATACTCTGTAACGTATGACTTGAGCTGAAGCTCCTCATCAAATGCATCGTTACAATATCTTAAGTAATTCTCAAGAGTCTTCTTAGACTCACGTGGAATACTGTCATAGCTGATGTAAATAGCAAAATCCTTGTATGTAATACTTGGTGCGTAATACTCTTCATCAGTCTCCTCGTTGATTGTCTTAACCCAATCCTTTGGAAGCTTATGAATATATCCATCTACCTGATTATGTGCATATGTGTACTGATACTGAAGTCTTGATGGATCGATAGCCTTATATCTTGGCTCCTTGTTCTTAGCCTTACGTCTCTCAGAAATCTCTGTATAAAGCTTATCCTTCTCCTCAAACTCAAGACTGTCTGTATGCTTGCTGGCATAATCAACTCTGTCATATGCAGTCATAGCCTTGGTATCACCCAAATCTGCAAGTCTCTTATACCACATCATAGCCTTGTCGTAATCAACAGGAATTACAAATTCACTCTTGTTACCATACTGGTCAATTCTGCAGAGACCATTCTCATAGATAGAACCAAGATTCATATAAGCTGGCTTGATACCAACCTCTGTAGCCTTCTCAAAGTAGGTAATAGCCTTTGAGAAGTTCTGGTTCTCAAGGTGCATCTTTGCAACCTTGTAGATTGTCTCACCATCATTAACCTGCTTTGTATATTTTTCAAGGTAGTTTGCAGCCTTACCAAGGTTTACCTCAGTCTTTGCATTCTTATATACACCCTTTTCAAAATATTCACACAAAATAAGGAGAGAGTCTGTTCCAAACTGTGCATAGGTTGGATCCATAATGCCGATGTCAGCGATCTTCTCAAGAATCTCAACTGCTTCCTCTCCATTGGCATTCTCCATAAGGTTCATAGCCTTGTCAAATTGTAGCTCAGTGCTACTCTTTGTTGATTTCTTCTTCCCACCAATATTAGAAATCAAACCTTTTAAACTGCTAAATAAGCCCATATTCGAAGTCCTCCTTGGTCATAAATACCTTTATAACATATAGAAGTTATGATAACACATTTTCAAGCTATATGCAATAAATCTAACTCGAATTAATGCAAGTTAATCAAGCTGTCCTAAATACTTAACAATAGCTGTTGCAGCATCCTCTTCATCAGCTCCCTCAGCCATAATGTCAAGCTCCTCACCGTTGCAAAGTCCAAGGCTCATCATGCCCATAATACTCTTTGCATTTATCTTCTTGTTCTGATAGAGAATGTGAACTCTGCTCTCAAACTGGCTTGCAGTCTGAACTATCTCTGCAACCGGTCTTGCCTCTGCATAGTTAGGTAAATTCACAACAACTGACTTTGTAATCATCTTATATTCCTCCTAGAAAGTTAACTTTGTCTCAATTTTTCAGCAATTTCACTGATTTTTCTTAATCTATGATTAACGCCAGACTTGCCAAGTGGCGGGTCTAACATCTCACCCAGCTCCTTCAATGAAAGCTCGCTGTCTTCCATTCTTAGCAGTGCTATCTGCCTCAAGCCTTCAGGAAGGGACGCAATCCCCTTCGTATTAATTATAAACATAATATCCTCAGTCTGCTTCACTGCTGCCTTAGCTGTCTTTTTAATATTCGCCGCCTCGCAGTTAACCTGTCTGTTACACTGATTTCTAATATCCTTAACAATACGAACATTTTCCATATTAAGAAGGGAGATATGTGCCTCCATAATCCCAAGGAGCTCAACAATTTGCTGCCCCTCCTTAAGATATACAACCTCGTACTTCTTCCTCGTAACAGTCTTAGGCTCGAAGTCGAAACATTTCATAATATAACAAAGCTTTTCTGCTTTTTCAAGTGAATCTGTCACAATCTCCAAATGATATGCCTTTTCAGGGTTATTTACAGAGCCTGAAGAAAGGAATGCTCCTCTCAAAAATGCTCTCTTACAGCAGTCCGAAGTAAACACAATATTCCCCGGCAAAAGATTCTTTCCACTCCCGCTAAGCTTAAGCTTTTGCAGGATAGAAATTATCTCTTCTTCATTTGAAATCTCAAATCTGTAAACCTCTCTTGTGGTTCCCTCTGTCACTCTCTCAGTTATATTTATCTTAAAAAGCTGTTTTAAAAGAGTCTTGAGCTTAACTGCCGCACTGTAAGCCTCAGTCTTGATTACAAGGCTTTTTTTATCCTCATCTATTCTTAAATCGCCAGAAAGCATAACCATAGCAGATAATTCAGCTATCCTGCAATGCGTTGCATGACTGGTATGATTTTTTAATTCATCCTTTACATCCGATGAAAATGACATGCCTTACTTGCCTCTTTCTTTATCCTTTGTGATATCTCTATGAACCACTCTCACAGAATAAGGAGAATCCTTAAGTCGTTCATAAAGCTTGTTTGTAATTGTTACAGACCTGTGCTTTCCACCGGTACAGCCTATTGAAACAACAAGCTGATGCTTTCCTTCCTTCTCCTCATAAAGAGGTATAAGAAACTCCAGCATTTCCTCGGCCTTATTAAGAAATACCTCAGCCTCGTCACAGTTCATAACATAATCCTGCACCTCGGTCTCATTACCTGTACATGGTCTTAGTTCTGGAACATAATATGGATTTGGTAAAAATCTTACATCAAATGCCATATCAGTATCTCTTGGAATACCATACTTATAGCCGAAGCTCATAAGCGTAACAATTATATTCTTATATTCCTTGTCAACAAGAAAGATTTTATCAATCTCATTCTTAAGTTCTCTCGCAAGAAGGCTTGAAGTGTCAATGAGATAATCTGCAATATCTCTAAGGAAGGAAATCTTCTCTCTTTCCTTCACAATTCCAACGTTTATTCTCTGTCCGTGAGCAAGAGGATGGTCACGTCTTGTTTCCTTATACCTCTTCACAAGCTCCTTCTCAGATGCATCAAGGAATAAAATCTCATAGGAAAAATATTCCTTCCTGAGATTAGCAAGAATATCTGCAAGCTCGCCTAAGGCATCACCATTTCTTATATCTATTCCCACTGCAATATTATCAAGCTTATTCTCACTATCCTTAGCAATATCAACAAAGTTCTCGATAAGCTGAACTGGAAGATTGTCAACGCAAAAATATCCAATATCCTCAAGTGTTCTAAGTGCAGTTGACTTTCCTGCACCACTCATTCCTGTAACTATAACGAATCTCATATATAATTCCCCCGAAAATTATTGTCTAGAACTCTCCTACAAGCTGTACCTCAGGCTCAAGCAAAACGCCAAACTCTGCTTTTACTTTTTCCGTGACCTCTGCCATAAGTCTGTAAATATCCTGAGAGGTTGCATTGTCATAATTAATAACAAAGCCGCAATGCTTCTCGGATACTCTGGCACCGCCTACTGTATATCCTGCAAGTCCTGCATCCATAATAAGCTTTCCCGCAAAATATCCCTCAGGTCTTTTAAAGGTTGAACCAGCAGAAGGATACTCAAGCGGCTGTTTTGAGAGTCTCTTTGCTGCAAGCTCCTTCATATTCTCAATTATTTCTTCCTTATCGCCTGATTCAAGCTTAAGCATCGCTCCAATTATTATCAGATTTTCTTTTTCGGCAAGGCTGTGTCTATATGAGAATTCCATATCCTCACCAGCTACTCTTACCTTATGTCCGTCCTTAAGCACATCCACATAAACAACAACGTCCTTCATCTCACCGCCGTAAGCTCCAGCGTTCATATATATCGCTCCGCCCAGGCTTCCTGGAATTCCAGATGCAAACTCAAAGCCCTTTAACGAGTTATCTCTTGCAGTAGCTGCAATCTTTGAAAGAAGTGCTCCGGCTCCCACGTATACATTTTCTCCCTCAACTCTTATTTCTGCCATATCGTCAGAAAACTTAATGATTGTGCCATCATAGCCCTTGTCAGAAACAAGAAGATTGCTGCCATTTCCGATAATTATATACTTCTCATTATTCAATGTGCATTCTTCAACAATTGTATTAATCTCTTCCTCTGATTTAACCAGACAAAGTCTCTTTGCATTACCGCCTGTTCGAAAGGTTGTATGCTTTCTCATAGGCTCCATATATAGTATTTCCATTTTTTTCTCCAAAAAAATAAATTCTTCAACGCATGATATATCATACATTAAAGAATTTATTTATTCAATATTAAATTTAGGATTAAATTTAGTATGTTATAAGCAAATTCTGCCTTTTTGTCTAATTACTAAGATAAAACGCTGCAGGCTCCGCCGTACATACCAGCATCATTTCCAAGAGTTGCAAGCTTGAATTCTGTCTTTCTGCATGCATGGAAAGCATACTGTGTAAAGTACTTCTTTGTATTCTCGATAAGGATATCTCCTGCTCTTGACACTCCTCCACCGATAACAAATACCTCTGGGTCTACAACGCATGCAACCTGTGCAAGTGCGTATCCAAGTCTTCTTCCGTGCTCCTCAGCCATCTTTGTTGCAAGCTCATCGCCTTCCTTAGCTGCATCAAATATCTCCTTAGCTGAGATGTATGGAATATTTCTAAGCTTTGATGGCTTATCTGTGTTATTAAGCTCTCTCTTAGTAATTCTAACGATACCTGTTGCTGAAGCATACTGCTCAAGACAGCCTGTCTTACCACAGCCACAAACCTCTGTCTCATCGTCATCAATCTGCATATGACCAATCTCACCGCCAGCTCCATTAACACCAGCAAGCATCTTTCCATTTAAAATGATTCCGCCGCCTACACCTGTTCCAAGAGTTACCATAACCTGATTTAAGTAGCCTTTTCCACCACCCATCCAGAACTCGCCGAGAGCTGCCATATTCGCATCATTTCCAGCCTTAACAGGAAGTCCGCCAAGAAGCTTTGATAATTCCTCTGCTGCATTGAAGATTCCCCAGCCAAGGTTTACACACTTAATTACAGTTCCATCCTCTCTAACTGGACCAGGAACGCCCATTCCAACGCCCTTAACATCTTCCTTTGCAATATTCTCAGCTTCCATCTTCTCAGTTACTGATTTGGCAATATCCTCTAATATATATCTTCCGCCTTCATCTGTTCTTGTTGTAATCTCCCACTTTGAAAGAAGCTCTCCCTCAACACTGAAAAGACCAATCTTAACAGTTGTACCTCCGATATCTACACCAAATACATACTTTGCCATCTTAAATATATCCTCCTTGTAATTTTCTCTATTAATTCTCCAATTGGAGATTCATTTTTTATTGCCTGATTATTTCTCTATTATTCAACTAAATTATTTGTTTGAATTATTGAGAATATTCTGAGTCACTCTGTTACAGAACTCCTGAGCTGCATTGTAGCCCATCTTCTTCTGTCTGTGGTTTACGGCTGCTGACTCAACTATGATTGCAAGATTTCGTCCAGGTCTAACTGGAATTGAATGACAGGTAACCTTATTGCCAAGGAATTCCATATAGTGATCCTCAAGACCCATACGGTCGTAATTTGCTTCCTTATCCCACTCCTCAAGATTTATGACAAGGTCAATCTGCTGAGACAGCTTAACGCACTCAACACCAAACATGGCCTTTACATCAATAATTCCTATTCCTCGAAGCTCAATAAAATGTCTCGTTATCTCAGGAGACTGTCCGATAAGTATATCATCACTAATTTTCTTTATCTCAACAACATCATCCGCAACAAGACGATGACCTCTCTTAATAAGCTCAAGAGCAGCCTCCGACTTACCAATTCCACTATCGCCCATAATGAGAAGTCCCTCACCATAAACATCTACAAGAACTGCATGTACAGAGATTCTCTGAGCAAGCTCCTCGTGAAGCCATCTAACAGTTTCATGCACAAACTCTGAGGTTGTTGAATGGCTGGTAAGAACTGGAATACCGTGCTTTCTTCCTGCCTCTATAATGAAATCATACGGCTCAATATCACGGCAGAATACAAAGCATGGAATGTTGTAGCTGAAAAATCTGTCAAAAATCTCAGTATTCTCTTCTCTTGTGTGTACATCTGCAAGATATGCATACTCAACATTACCACAAATCTGCACTCTTGCTGAATCGAAGTGTTCGAAGAAACCTGCAAGCTGAAGCGCCGGTCTGTTGACATCTGGGTCTGTGATGAGAATCATATCTGTGTTTATCTCAGGAATATGATTGACAAGATTAAGTTTTTTTATGTATTCGGTAACCGTAACACTATATAATACGTCCTCCATAATCTCCTCCTTTTTTATCTCGGTAAAATATGCTTTATTTTACCATAAATTCAAGTTTTTTGCTATAATAAAAAGCGGTTTACTTTAAATACTTAGTATGATATTTTGAAATGTATAAGAATTTACGGAGATTTAGATATGTCAGAATTTATTATAGAAGAAGAACTTAAAAAGCTGCCACATAAGCCTGGCGTTTATATCATGCACAACAGCCTGAATGCCATTCTCTATGTTGGAAAGGCCGTGGATTTACACAGCAGGGTAAGACAGTATTTTCAGTCTGGCCACGGACATAATAACTCTCCAAAGATATCGAAAATGGTATCCCAGATTTCATATTTTGAGTACATAATAACCGGCTCGGAGCTCGAGGCTCTGGTTCTTGAATGTAATCTTATCAAGGAACACAGGCCTAAGTACAACACTCTCATGACCGACGACAAGGGCTATCCCTACATACGAATTACTGTAAATGAACCCTATCCAAGAATAATGATGAGCCATAATATGAAGCAGGATCACGCTAAGTACTTCGGTCCCTACACCAATGTTCGTGCGATCAAGGATATAATCCTTCTATTAAAAAGGCTGTACCTAATTAGAAGCTGCAACCTGAAGCTTCCAAAGGACAAGCCTGAAAGGCCCTGTCTGTATCATCAGCTTCACCAGTGCAGTGCACCCTGTAATGATTATATAAGTATGGAGGATTACAGAGAAAGAATAAACAGTGCCATTTCATTTTTGAATGGCAACTTTAAGGCTACTGCAAATGATCTCCAGAAAAAAATGCAGGAATACGCAAGCCAGATGGAGTTTGAGAAGGCTGCTGAGATAAGGGATTTAATCCAGAGCATCTATCACATTATGGACCGTCAGAGAATCACAGACACAAACGGTGAGGACAGAGATATAATTGCCTACGAGAGAAATGACAAGGATGCTGTAATCTCAATATTTTTTATAAGAAACGGACAGCTTCTGGGAAGAGAAAATCACCATATGACCTGTGACGAATCAGACACTGGCGAGCTTCTTCTCACAGAATTTGCAAAGCAGTATTACACACATACGCCGTATATTCCAAAGGAGATTTTAACCGAGCTTCCTCTGCTTGAGCTTGATATTCTGACAGAATATCTTTCCCAGAAGGAAGGACATAAGATTACAATTCACACACCTAAAAAGGGTGAGAAGCACAAGCTTATAAGTCTCGCCAAGGAGAATGCCAGTCTTGTTCTTGCCCAGGATATCGAGCGTATCAAAAAGACCGAAAGGCGTACAGTTGGCGCCACCGAGGAGATTGCTGAGCTTCTCGGAATCAAGTCTGCCGCCCGAATGGAGGCCTTTGATATCTCCCATATCTCAGGCTATCATTCCGTTGCATCAATGGTTGTATTTGAAAATGGAATGCCTAAGAAAAACGCCTACAGAAAGTTCAAGCTTAAAACAATTGAAGGTCCCGATGATTACTCTTCAATGCTTGAGGTATTATCAAGACGATTTACAGACGAAAAGCTTGGTCCATTTCCTGATGTATTAATGATGGATGGTGGAAAGGGCCAGGTCAACATTGCCCTCATGGTCTTAGACAGCCTGGGAATAGATATCCCTGTTTGCGGTATGGTCAAGGATGACCACCACAGAACCAGAGGTCTTTATTACAATAATGTTGAGGTTAAATTCAAGCCAAAAAGCGAGGCTCTCAACATGATTACTACTCTTCAGGATGAGGCCCACCGATTTGCTATTGAGTACCACAAGCTGCTTAGAGCAAAGGACCAGGTTCACTCTATACTAGATGACATAAAGGGTATTGGTCCTGCCAAAAGGAAGGCTCTCATGCAGCATTTCAAAGATATCAGTAAAATCAGAGAGGCTGAGGTTTCCGAGCTTTGCGAGGTTCCGGGAATTACCACCGACCTCGCTCAATCAATATACAATTTCTTTCATTAATAATTAAAAGACTCAGATAACACTTTTATCAAAGCACTAAAAAACAAGGCCCGTGTTCAACCTTACGGTTTATCACGGACCTTGTTTTTATCTTCTATTGTCAATACAATGTCAATACAATGTCTATACAATGTCTATACAAAGCCCTAAAAACAATTCGTGCTTTGCTTTTTATTAATTAAAGTAAGTCTGCTCTTAACTTCTTTAATACCTGTAAGCTCTTGTTTCTAAGTTCTTCTGCCTCGAATAATGGAAGCATTGTATCTCTGTCAAACTTAGCCTTCATAACTGCCTCAATCCAGTCATTTACGTAAGCTCTAACGTAATCAACGTTCTCATCAGACTTATCCTTTAATGATGCCTGAATATTGTTGATGCTCTCAACAACTGTTGATGTACCAGCCTTTGTAGCTGAAGGTGATGGTGAACCCTCATCTGAAAGCTCAATAACCTTACCAGTCTTTGTGATGATAACCTTCTTGTTAGGAGTTGGATCAACCTTAGCTGTTCCAGTAGCCTTCTTATCAAGAAGCTTCTCAACTGCCTTAACTACACAAACAACACTGTAGGTAGCCTCAACAGGAGTCTGGCTTGTTGCACCCTTATCCTCATACTGATACCAGAGCCACTCTGACTTAAGGAGCATCTCCTCAATCTTAGAATCCTCAAGGAGTCTCTTAAGGTCTGGATCCATAGCTGGAGCTGAGCTCTTACCAAAGAGCTTGTTGCTGTGCTGAACCTCTGCCTTCTTATACTTAGGAGGCACTACTGTCTCTGCATATGTCTTGATAAGTGACTTCTCAGCCTTTGAAGGATCATAGCTGCCGTTGATAATTGCAACCTTGCCGCCATTTAATCCATTTACAACCATATCTTCAGCAGCCATAAATACAAGAGTCTTCTGACGATCATCAATCATCTGCTTAATCTCGTAGTTTGTCTTTGACTTCTCAAGAATTGTGTTCTTACGAACCTTAAATGCCTTAATCTTCTCCTTTACACTGAAGAACAGCTTAAGAAGAGCTGGGTTAGCATTTACATAGTTGTTTACCCATGTAAGCTCAACGTACTGATGCTCAATCTTGTTTGAAAGTTCATATACATTGTAGCCATCAAATACAACGTTAAGAGTTGTATATAACATCTCAAGAATCTCATACTTCTCTTCCCATGAACGTCCTGAAACATCCTGGTTAACAAGATCCTTAATTCCACACTCATAGAATACAAGATTGTACTCATAAAGTCCCTCGAAAATGTTGGACTTTCCTGAAAGCTGTGCACCTGCACCAAGAATCTGAAGGTTCTTCTTCATGTCTGGCTCATTCTCAATGTAGAGGTATACCTTCTTAACAAATGCTGAAACCTCTGAGATAAGTGTATCAATTCTCTTGTTGTAAATCTCCTGCTTAGAAATAGCTGTGATGATATTTCTGCTTAAGATTCCTGTATCAGCTGTGCTGTTGACGTTCCTGATGAGTTCCTTGAAGCTCTCATAAACAGCCATATTGTCAATTGGAATAAACTCTGCGTTAAGTCCGTAGAACTCAAATGCCTTGTTGTAATCCTTGTTTGCAATAAAGGTGTTGAAGAGACCGATAGAGAACTGTGTCTTGTAATCAAGTCCAACATGTGGGTCTTCAACAACATAGTCAAATAATACCTCGAGGTTTGAAAGATAAGCCTCTGAATTAGCAAGTGATGTTGGAAGTCCCATCTCCATTACAACATTGATAAGATCAAGGTAACCCATAACTGCCTTATCAAAGTTCTTAGGTCTGTCATCATCCTCTAAAATCTGGTAGCTGACATTGATAAGAAGTGGTGCAATTCTCTCACCGATAAGTCTCATAGCCTCACCGAACTTCTCGCACTGGTAGAGATAGATAAGCCAGATGCTGTATCTGTAAATACCTGTTGTGCTGATTGGAGCATCTATGTCTGTAGGTGAAATATTACCATAAACAAAGTTGAAAAGTGGCTCAATCCACTCAGCAATCTCATATCTGTCCTGAGCCTTGATATTCTCATCAACGAACTCTCCGAGCTCATAAAGCTTTGTACACTGTGCCTTTACATCATCATCTACGATCATTGATGCAAGGTCAAAATTATTGTCTTTTAAATAATCGATAACTAATGCGTAGAAACCATCCTCTACCTGCTCATTAAGGAATCTGATAAGAAGACCCTTATTGTTAGAGGCAGCAATGGATAATACATTATTATCACTTCCTGTAATATTAGCTGGTAATGCCATGTCTTTTTCCTCCTTATAGATATCTTACATTACATTCTTTACATTCATTATTTTACATTCGTTATTTTTAACCGTTTAAAGTAATTTTACAATTTTACATTGTCAAAGTCAACGGCATTTTAGCGAAATATAATAAAATCAGTTGTGCAAATTGCACAAACATTTTATTACAATCGGATTTGTCATTTTTGTATATTTTTATCTAATCATCCGATAATCCTGCCATTTTTAGTATGTGTAATGCATTTCTGGTGGTACACACGCCATCCTTTATCTTGTAATCGAACAAAAGCTTATCATCCTCGTAGTGCTCTTCAAAATGATAGTTTCTAACCTCGGTATCATCCTTTAGCTTCATCTGGCAAAGTTCAAAATCATGAGTCGAGACAAAGACCTTGCATTTCATGTCTGATAACTTTCTAATTGCCTTTTTAGCACCAACAATTCTGTCTGAAGAATTAGTTCCTTTAAAGATTTCATCAATAAAGCATATTGCCGGAATCTTATTATCCTCATTCTTTAAATACTCTGACATCTCTTTAATTCTTAGTATCTCTGCATAGAAGGTGGAGATTCCATTTGCCACGTCATCATTCACTCTCATCGAAGAGAAAAGCCTCATATATCCTGCTGAAAACCTGCTTGCAGTAACATTTGCACCCATGTAAGAGAGGGCAAGATTAATCGCAAGGGTTCTGAGAAAGGTCGTCTTTCCACTCATATTAGAACCTGTCACAATCACTGTATTATCAGTAAATGTAACTGTGTTACTCACGGCCTTATTAACGTCAAGCAGAGGATGAACAATATCCTCTGTACATATATCGACCATTCCTTCCCTTAATATTTCCGGCTTGGATACTGCTCTGACATTGTCAAGCACTGAAAGGCTAATAAGCTCCTCTATCCTTGCAACATAGCTAAGTCCAAGAAGAAATCCCTCCTCGTACTTTTTACTCCAGGAAGCGGCAATGACTGTAAGCATAAAATCCCATCCAAGGAATCCATTTAACAGAAAATGAACAATTGCATTGTTTGTGAGATTGAAAAATTCGCCCTTTCTTTTAAGTGACTTAAAGCCTGTCAGCGAACCAGTATCACTGCATAGTTTTTCCTTAATATCAAGAAGAACCGAAGAGGTGTAATCATTTTCTGCAAATAGCTTTAGCATATTATAATAATCCTCTGATTTGTCCATGTAGGCAAGAAATGGATACATCACTTTCCCTGTCACACCAGAGCTAAAAAAGGTCACAGCAAGAGAGAAAACAAAGGACAAGCCCAATAATCCAATGCTGCAGTAATCAAGAAGAAAAAGCACAAGAAGCACTATATTCACTATTGGAACAAGCACCATAAGAGCCTTAACATAGAACGGCACTCTTCTACCAGCCGTATCAATATATTCAGGCCTTTTTTTCTTTTTCTTTTCAGAAGCATTCAGGGAATAGCCTTCAAATGAAATCGCAAAATCCTTCATAGACCCGAGCTCTGTCACTGCACAGTTTTTCTCTTCTATTTTTTCAAAGTCCACATTTTTCAAAGATACCGTCTCAGCAAAAAGTTTTTTTCCTTCCTCTGTATGAGCCGCACACAAAAACTGATAGAGAGACGCTCTTCCTAACAAATCAATGTCCTGAGAAATGTGATCCTTTGAATCTGCATATTCACTTCCATCCTCTTTAAACTCTCTCCAGGTTCCATCAATTCTCTTTATATACTTCTCTATAACAAGGTAATTGGCCCTTCCAAACAAAAGCTGATCATTAATTCTCGCATGATATCCCACAAGATACAGAAACAAAAACACCGAGGCTATTCCGAACAAAATAAAGGCTATGCTTCCATTTTGAGATCCTATGGCAAAAAGAACAACCGCTAGTACAAAGACCGCAAGTCTAAAAAAGGAAAGCTGACCGTATTTTTTCTCGAGTGCTTCATTTTTTTCTCTTTGTTTTTTTAGTTTATCATAGTATTCCTCAATCATGTTTCTTACCAGCCTTATTTAGTTTATCGCTAATTGATTCCTTTTTTCCATCTAGGTTTTCTAAGTCAATTCCTTTTACATGAATAATAATCGGAGCTACCACAAAGACCACTACAAGAATTCCGCAGATAATGCTTGGTATAAGCTTCCTTTGCCAAATAAAATAAACAAGTACTGCTGCCACTAAAGCCGCACATCTAAAAAAGTTTTTTTCTGGTTCTGAAAATTTACTCATAATAGTCTCCTTTTTTCTATATGTTTTATTAAATATTTTCATTCGATTTAGATTAGATAAATATTACCACAACCATCACTTTTCATCAAGTTTGCAGACATCATATAATATATTGTTGATTTTTACCCAATAAAGTATTAAAATAACCTCATATATATACAAAATAACAGATAAAACATTGAAAAAAGAGAGGTATTTAATTATGGCAAAACACAGTTTATTAGGAAATGTAGTAAAAATTGCAGCAGCAGCTGCTGCTGTTTCAGGTATCTGCTATCTTTTCAAGGATGAAATCAAAGGCTCAAAGGCTTATCAGCAGCTTGATGTTGAGGAGAAGATTTCAAAGGCAAAGACTGCAATCAAGGATACAAAAAACCAGATAAAGGAGAAGGCACCTTGGGCTAATACTGAGCAGGATATCATCGAGGACGACGAGATCATTCTCGACTCAAATGCACCAAAGGAGAGAGACTACGTTTCACTTGACGGTGAAGAGACAAAGACAGAGGAAGTTGCTGCAGACGAGGAGCTTATACCTGAGGAAGAGGTTAAGGAAGCTGTTAATGAAGCTGTTGAAGAAGTTACAGAAAAAGTTACAGACGCTGTTGAAGAAGCAGCTGCTACAGTTAACGAGGCTGAGACAATAGAGATTTAATTCTTATTTCTGTACAATCCAAAAAATCGAGCAGGATTATTCCTACTCGATTTTTTAATGCTTTATTTTATGCTTTTTTCTCGGTCTCACTTACCACGTCATTAACTATATCCTCAATATCCTTTGGAAGCTCGTAGGCAGCATGCTTCTCCTCGACCTCCTCATCAGCTTCTACTCCTCTGATATATCTTACAACCTCATCGATTGACTCCTCATCCTCAAATATGTATTCGTAATAGAAATCATCCGCATTAGAGGCTGACAGTCTGTACACCACCTCATCTGTGCCATGACTCTTCTTTTTTACCTCTGAATGTTTTGAGAGATACTTTATATCATCAAGTACAATCACGTCTATCTTATTAACAAATGTTACTATCATATATTTCTCAGTAACATATACGTTCTTATCATGATACAGAAGATGCAGCTTTATCTCTCTTGTAATTTTTCTGAGAATATTTCTTCTTCCTGTCTGTCTTACAAGTCTCTTGGTCATAACATTGAGTGAAGGAACAAAAATTGCAAGAATGATATACAGAGATATGATAATTACCGTTCCTATTACAACCTTTTTTGTAATCTCGAGCACCCTGACCTTCAAAAGCGGATATGCTGGTTCACTGAATATAAGCGGACTTATCATTTCGTCAAGCTCATCAGCTGACACTCCAAGACTTGATGAATACTCCTTCACAAAATAGTTTGCTGCCGATTCATCATATACCGCAGAGCATAGAACTACTGACTTTCCCTGCTTTTTTATCTTCTCATAAGAGCTGTCTGAAAGAACGAACAGCTTGATGTTTTTTCCATCAAATCTGTAATAATACCCTCCAAGCTTTTTGTTATTAAGTACATAATCAAACCCTGAGTATTTAACACTCTTTATCTCAAGCTCAAAGTTAAGATGATTATCCTGATACTGGTTGCAGGCATCCTCATAGCTTGCCGCATTATAAACCTTATAGCTATCCATGCCTGACAATGTATATGCTGTAAAGAATACTACAATCAGCAACAAATAATATGGAATTGTAGCAATAATTAAATTTCTTACAAGAATTTTATTCATGTTATTTCTTTCTAGATGAATCTGTTAAGCTTCTCATCATAATGATAATCTATCATCTCAAGCTTCTCAATGATTTCAGATTTTTCAAGCATAAGATCATAGCAGAATTCATCAAGATCCTTATATTCATCTCTCAGCTTTGTGTTAGTGAAGCTAAGGAGCATCATAGGATTTGTTGGTATATTAATAAATCTCATCTTACACCTCACCAGAAATAAGCCATGGTGAAGGCTGTGATACAAATACACTGTTCTTATCAATCTTTGATACTGAAATCTGCATCACTTCTCTGTTCTTAATATTATACTTCTCGAATATCTCCTTAATTCCAGAGAGAATATCCAGCTCAAGGGTGTAGATTACAATCTGAAGCTTTGGATTCTTGTTGAGTAATCTTCTGATATCCTCCTCAAGATACTTGGTTGCAACAATAAATGCAAGTCTTGGTGTTGGAACCTCAGCAAGTGACTCCTCAGACAAATCTGGAATAATCTTTACATTGTGTAATCCAAAATTGTTGACATTATCTTCCATTGATTTTAAGTCCTGAGCATTTGGCTCAACCGCAATGATAGTACCCTCGCTTGCGATAATTGCAGACTCAATTACAATACTCTCTCCACTTACAATCGCAATTACATCATGACTGTCAACATTAAGAAGACTCATGATAACGGCTCTTATCTCATTGCCTACATACTTTACGGTACCCTTACTGAAGAATTCATTCTTCATACCAATTCTGTAGGATTCTCTTGTGTTTTCATTTACGATGAAGATTACTGAAGGTCTCTCAATCTTCTTGTTAACCATATCAACAATCTTTCCTGACTTAACCTCACTTCCAGGAACAAGACCCTCTGAGAACCATGCATCATATTCTCCGAGTCCCTTCTCCCAGAGCTCGTAGAAAATGTTCGAATGAGAATCGTCAACAAATATCATAACTCTCTTATGAGTCTCAATTGTTGTAATAACATTCTTCTCTTTTCCACAGATATTAATCATCTTAATCTTCTCAGGACTAACCTTCATGAAATCTGAAAAGTAAGCAGTCCAGCTGAGCATCTCTTTGTTATTGAAAACTACATTTGCCATAATCTAAGTCCTCCTGTAATTATCTCAATTATTTATCGTCTTTTTCATTTGTTTTTGTCTTAGGATTTTCGTTCTTCAGATTCTCATCCTTTGTCACACTATTATTATCCTTTGTATCTTCCTTTAGAGTATCCTTCTGAGTATCCTTCTCGTCTGTATCCGAAGACTTATCCTCATCTCTTCTAATAATCTTCATAAGATTATCTCTTCCATGCTGAAGGGTAGCATTTTGCATAAGCTTCTTTCTCTTTTTCATACTCACGCGCTTAGTCTTTGGACCATATATCGGCTTGCCCGTCTTTTCATCAAAGCGTCTCAATTCCATAAAGTCCTCTGTAACATTCCTAAGTCCCTTCTTCTTAAGTCTGTATCTAAGGAGTATTGTGAACAGTGTATATAAGCAGGCAAATACCGGAACGCCAAGGAGCATACCAGCAAATCCAAACAGCTCTCCTCCAACCAGAATTGAAACCATAACCCAAAGTCCAGACAATCCTGTCGAATCACCAATGATAAGAGGTCCGATAATATTACCATCGAGCTGCTGAAGCACAAGAATGAATATTACGAAAACGACACACATCATAGGATCCTCTACAAGGACGAGGATACCACATGGAATTCCTCCGATAAAAGGACCGAAAAACGGAATGATGTTTGTAACACCAATGACAACGCTTATGAGCACCGCATATGGCATATGAATTCCGCAGAGGAAAATCGCTGCCAAAAATCCAATTATTATAGAATCAATAATCTTTCCATTGATAAATCCACCAAATACACTGTTAGTGAAATCCAGTGCGTCAAGAACCTTATTACCACGTTTTTTATCGAAAATGCTGTAAATAATCTTCTTACACTGAGCAACTAATGAATCCTTTGCATAGAGAATGTATACCGCAATGATAATACCTACCGCAAAATTAAATACAAACTTGATGCCACCGATAATACCACTGGAAATCTTGACAACGATTGTATCCATATTAGGCATAATCTTATCACTAAAAAGTGAAGTAAGAGTTTTCTCTAAGTTATCTATGTTGTTCATAGCGGCCTGATATAATTCCGGCTTGCTTGAAAGAACCTTTTTTGCCCATGCCTGAACATTCTCTGCATATACTGGAACCTTGCCATACAGACTGACAATACTGTCTCTAAGCTGAGGGATCAATACGATTAAAAGCGATGCAATGATTGCAATAAAAAGAATAATTGTTGTTATTACCGAACAAATATTAGCAACCTTTTTTATCTTTTCTTTTTCAGCTTTTTTAAGAATTTTAGCAAAGAGCTTATTGTAAAGTCCTAAAAACAGATTTAGAAGGGGAGTCAGCAGGAATGCAATAACACAGCCCCAGACAAGAGGTGTGAGTGCAGATAAAAATTTACGAATTCCTCCCCAGATAATTCCAATTTTTCCAAGTAATCCATAAAAAAGAACAACAATGCAAAGAGAGATTGTGATAATCTCAACCTTTCTTATGTCTTCTTTACTCCATTTTCCTCCCATGCTTCCTCCATTCAAAATATATACTTAACATCTTACAATATTAATAATCAACTTTTTTCCTACGGTATTATACCACATTTTCATACTTTATTCTACTTAAAATTATTTTCATTTAGCTCAGTAAAATCTTTAATCACAGCCATAACACCAGGCTCAGACATATAGCCCTCCCCAAGCAAATCACCACGTACATTTATAATATTTTTTATTCCTGCACAGTATGCACTTTTTATTCCTGAGATTGAATCCTCAAAGGCCAGAATATGATTAGCTGGAGTATCAAGCTTCTTAATAGCCTTTAAATATAGCTCCGGGTCCGGTTTAAGTCTTGTATTTCCATCATCAAAAAAGATATAATCCCAGTCGAACCACTGCTCGAGATTGAACATTTCATGGTAAAGCATCATATTCTGAAGAGAAGCCGTGGTGGCAATTGCCATATCAATCTTCGCTTCCCTAAGATAATTCAAAAATCTCACAAGACCTGGAGCAAGCTTTGGCTTTTTTTCGGATTTCAAAAGAAGACTTCTGTATATTCTCTCTTTTTCTTCAGAAAACTGAATCACCATACCCTCTGTGGGCTCGCAGCCAATGTAATGAGAAATAATTTCATACGGAGTTCTTCCTGAAATAGTTTCAACAGCCTCCACATCTGAGATGTCCTTCATCACGAGATCCTGCATACATCTTCTCCAGGCTTCGTCATGATATTTTTTATCAAATATCATGGTACCATTAAAATCAAAAATAACTGAAATGTCCTTCACCAATATGCCCTCCACAAAAATTATACTGTCATTATAACATAATAATTGGCTAATATACCAAAAAATGGCAACAAAAAAAGCGGGTGATGGGAATCGA